>NZ_LBIY01000002.1:626514-626991 GCF_028128625.1 Bradyrhizobium sp. CCBAU 45389
CCCGCGCTCACCGTCGGGTTGTCGTTGCTGCCGGTGATGGCAAAGTTGACCGCCGTCGAGGCGGTGCCGGTGCTGCCATCCTTGACGAAGACGCTGAAGTCGTCCGACACGCTCGCACCCTGCGCCAGGGCATTGCTGTCGGTATCGTTGTTGTCGAGCGCATAGCTCACCACGCCGGTCGCGGTGGTCAGCGTCGCCGTGCCATACGTTCCGGTCTTGGTGTAGGTCACCCCGCCATCGCTGGTCGCCCAGCCATCGGAGGTCAGCGCCGCGCCATCATAGCTCGCCGCATCGCCCGTATCGAAGTCCCCCTTCGTCAGCGTGATCGATGCATTCGCCGCGCCCGTCGTGCCGACGCCCGCCTCCACCAGCGGCACGCTCTGCGCACCCGCGCTCACCGTCGGGTTGTCGTTGCTGCCGGTGATGGCAAAGTTGACCGCCGTCGAGGCCGTGCCGGTGCTGCCGTCCTTGACGAAG
>NZ_LBIY01000002.1:627145-627363 GCF_028128625.1 Bradyrhizobium sp. CCBAU 45389
GCCCGCCAGGGCATTGGTCGCGCTGGCCCCGTCGCTCAGGGCATAGCTCACCACGCCGCTGGCGGTGGTCAGCGTCGCCGTGCCGTAGGTCCCGGTCTTGGTGTAGGTCGCGCCGGCATCGCTGGTCGCCCAGCCATCGGAGGTCAGCGCCGAACCATCATAGCTCGCCGCATCGCCGGTATCGAAGTCCCCCTTGGTCAGCGCGATCGACGCATTCG
>NZ_LBIY01000002.1:628620-856106 GCF_028128625.1 Bradyrhizobium sp. CCBAU 45389
GGCGAAGCTCACCGCCGTCGAGGCCGTGCCGGTGCTGCCGTCCTTGACGAAGACAGTGAAGTCGTCCGACACGCTCGCACCGCCCGCCAGGGCATTGGTGTCGGTATCGTTGTTGTCGAGGGCGTAGCTCACCACGCCGCTGGCCGTGGTCAGTGTTGCCGTGCCGTAGGTCCCGGTCTTGGTGTAGGTCGCCCCGCCATCGCCGGTCGCCCAGCCGTCGGAGGTCAGCGCCGCGCCATCATAGCTCGCCGCATCGCCGGTGTCCGCATCCGCCTTGGTCAGCGCGATCGACGCATTCGCCGTCCCCGTCGTGCCGACGCCCGCTTCCACCAGCGGCACGCTCTGTGCACCCGCGCTCACCGTCGGATTGTCGTTGCTGCCGGTGATGGCGAAGTTCACCGCGGTCGAGGCGGTGCCGGTGCTGCCGTCCTTGACGAAGACAGTGAAGTTGTCCGACACGCTCGCACCCTGCGCCAGGGCATTGCCGTCGGTATCGTTGTTGTCGAGCGCGTAGCTCACCACGCCGCTGGCCGTGGTCAGTGTTGCCGTGCCGTAGGTCCCGGTCTTGGTGTAGGTCGCCCCGCCATCGCCGGTCGCCCAGCCGTCGGAGGTCAGCGCCGCGCCGTCATAGCTCGCCGCATCGCCGGTATCGAAGTCCCCCTTGGTCAGCGCGATCGACGCATTCGCCGTGCCCGCCGTGCCGACGCCGGCCTCCACCAGCTGCACGCTCTGTGCGCCTGCCGTCACCGTCGGGTTGTCGTTGGTGCCGGTGATGGCGAAGTTCACCGCCGTCGATGCCGTGCCGGTGCTGCCGTCCTTGACGAAGGCGGTGAAGTTGTCCGACACGCTCGCACCCTGCGCCAGGGCATTGGTGGGGGGGGGGGGGGGGGGGGGGGGGGGGGGGGGGGGGGGGGGGGGGGGGGGGGGGGGGGGGGGGGGGGGGGGGGGGGGGGGGGGGGGGGGGGGGGGGGGGGGGGGGGGGGGGGGGGGGGGGGGGGGGGGGGGGGGGGGGGGGGGGGGGGGGGGGGGGGGGGGGGGGGGGGGGGGGGGGGGGGGGGGGGGGGGGGGGGGGGGGGGGGGGGGGGGGGGGGGGGGGGGGGGGGGGGGGGGGGGGGGGGCTGTCGTTGCTGCCGGTGATGGCGAAGCTCACCGCCGTCGAGGCGGTGCCGGTGCTGCCGTCCTTGACGAAGACGGTGAAGTTGTCCGACACGCTCGCACCCTGCGCCAGGGCATTGGTGTCGGTGTCGTTGTTGTCGAGCGCATAGCTCACCACGCCGGTCGCGGTGGTCAGCGTCGCCGTGCCGTAGGTCCCGGTCTTGGTGTAGGTCACCCCGCCATTGCTGGTCGACCAGCCATTGCCAGTCATTGCGGTGTTGTCATAGGCCGCCGCATCGCCGGTGTCCGGATCGGCCTTGGTCAGCGTAATGGTCGCCGACGCCGTGCCCGCCGTGCCGACGCCCGCTTCCACCAGCGGCACGCTCTGCGCGCCCGCGCTCACCGTCGGATTGTCGTTGCTGCCGGTGATGGCGAAGCTCACCGCGGTCGAGGCGGTGCCGGTGCTGCCGTCCTTGACGAAGACGGTGAAGTCGTCCGACACGCTGGCGCCGCCCGCCAGGGCATTGGTGTCGGTGTCGCTGTTGTCGAGCGCGTAGCTCACCACGCCGCTGGCCGTGGTCAGTGTCGCCGTGCCGTAGGTTCCGGTCTTGGTGTAGGTCGCCCCGCCATCGCCGGTCGCCCAGCCGTCGGAGGTCAGCGCCGCGCCGTCATAGCTCGCCGCATCGCCCGTATCGAAGTCCCCCTTGGTCAGCGCGATCGACGCATTCGCCGTGCCTGTCGTGCCGACGCCGGCCTCCACCAGCGGCACGCTCTGTGCACCCGCGCTCACCGTCGGGTTGTCGTTGGTGCCGGTGATGGCAAAGTTCACCGCGGTCGAGGCGGTGCCGGTGCTGCCGTCCTTGACGAAGACGGTGAAGTTGTCCGACACGCTCGCACCCTGCGCCAGGGCATTGCTGTCGGTATCGTTGTTGTCGAGGGCATAGCTCACCACGCCGGTCGCGGTGGTCAGTGTCGCCGTGCCATAGGTCCCGGTCTTGGTGTAGGTCGCGCCGCCATCGCCGGTCGCCCAGCCATTGCCGATCATTGCGGTGTTGTCATAGGCCGCCGCATCGCCGGTGTCCGGATCGGCCTTGGTCAGCGTAATGGTCGCCGACGCCGTGCCCGCCGTGCCGACGCCGGCCTCCGCCAGCTGCACGCTCTGTGCACCCGCGCTCACCGTCGGGTTGTCGTTGGTGCCGGTGATCGTGATCACGACGTCCTGGGTCGCTGTCGCGCCCTTGTCGTCCGTCACGGTGACCGTGAAGGTTTCAGTGTGGCTCTCGCCAGCCGCCAGATCCTGGTGGTTGGCGTTGTCCAGCGTGTAGGTCCACACACCTGTCGCCGCGTTGACCGCAAAGCTGCCATACACACCCGTCGCGTCGCCACTGTAGGCCGCCGTCGCTCCATGGTCGACGTCGCTCGACGTCACCTGCCCCGTCGCCATCAGCGTCGTGTCTTCCTTGACCGAGCCGCTCTGCGCCGAACTCGTGACGGCTGGCGCATCGTTGCTGCCCGTCACCGTGATCGTCACGGTTGCCGTCGCGGTCGCGCCCTGGTCGTCCGTCACCGTCGCCGTAAACGTCTCCGTCTTTACGTCGCCCTCGGCGAGCTGGTCCGCCGCGCTGCCGGGCGTGTTGTCCAGCGTGTAGGTCCAGCTCCCGTCCGCCCCGATCGCAAACGAGCCATAGCTTCCGGCCGCAGATCCGCTCCACGTCGCCGTCGCGCCGGCGTCGACATCCATCGACGTCAGCGTCCCGGTCGCAGACGCGGTCCCGGCCACGATCGTCCCGTCGTCCTGGTTGCCGGCCTCCGTGACCGAACCGCTGTTGCCGCCAACCACCACAACCGGCGAATCGTTGCTGCCCGTCACCGTGACGTCAATCACCTGGGTGGCAGTGCCATCGGCGGATTTGACCGTCAGCGTGTCGTGCACGACCTGATTGGCGATCAGCTCTTGGGTCGTGCTCCTTGTATTGTCGAGCACATAGGTCCACGCGCCCGTATTGCTGTTGAAGGTAAAATTGCCGTACGTGCCGGCGAGAGCGGCAGGCGCGACCGGCTGGAATACGGCCTGGCCGCTGTCGACATCGTTGACCGTCAGCGTGCCGGACGCATTTGGCGAACCTGCATTGCCGTTGTTGGCTCCGCCCGCTTCCGTCACAGCGCCTGTTGCTGTGCCGGTGATCATGGCGTTGTCATTCGAACCGGTCACCGTGACGTCGATCATCTGGGTCGCGGTGCCATCGGCGGATTTGACCGTCAGCGTGTCGTGCACGACCTGATTGGCGATCAGCTCTTGGGTCGTGCTCCTTGTATTGTCGAGCACATAAGTCCACGCACCCGTATTGCTGTTGAAGGTAAAATTGCCGTACGTGCCGGCGAGACCGGCTGGCGCGACCGGCTGGAATACGGCCTGGCCGCTGTCGACATCGTTGACCGTCAGCGTGCCGGACGCATTTGGCGAACCTGCATTGCCGTTGTTGACTCCGCCCGCTTCCGTCACAGCGCCTGTTGCTGTGCCGGTGATCGTGGCGTTGTCATTCGAACCGGTCACCGTGACGTCGATCATCTGGGTCGCGGTGCCATCGGCGGATTTGACCGTCAGCGTGTCGTGCACGACCTGATTGGCGATCAGCTCTTGGGTCGTGCTCCTTGTATTGTCGAGCACATAAGTCCACGCGCCCGTATTGCTGTTGAAGGTAAAATTGCCGTACGTGCCGGCGAGACCGGCAGGCGCGACCGGCTGGAATACGGCCTGGCCGCTGTCGACATCGTTGACCGTCAGCGTGCCGGACGCATTTGGCGAACCTGCATTGCCGTTGTTGACCCCGCCCGCTTCAATCACAGTGCCAGCGGATGTACCCGTGATCGTGGCCGCATCGTTCACACCAGTGAAGATAATTTTCGCGGTTGCCCAGCTCAGCGTTCCATTACCGAGGCGAATGGCATACGTGAAGGAGTCGGTAAGCGCATCGCTCGCGCCAAGAGCCTGAAGCTGAGCAGAGAGACTCGTTGAATCGTAACCGACCGTGCCATTCGCATTGATCCAGATCCTTGCGCCGAGCTTGCTGGTATCGGTGCTCTGCGCGTCTCCCAGAGCAGCACTTGCGTAAGCTGTATCCTGCGTGAGCAGGTCCGCCGGCGCGTAGTTTGCGGTTGGCGACGTGTTGGCGTTGGCACTTGTGGCATTATCAACTGACCAGAGGACCTTTGCATTTCCTCCGAGATCGTTCGCGAGAACGCTTATGCTTAGAATGCCGACATTGGTCGCCGAAAAGGTGAACGTATCATCGACTGCCTGCGGGGTATTTCCAAAGGAAATTGTAGTGCCGCCGCCTGTGGTCTGAGTAGCCATGTTGCTTTCCTCGAACTCAAAAACTCTGCATGCCAGATCGACTCGACTGGAGTTCGACTAGGCTCGCTGATGAATGGATATTGATCCCGGGCTTTTGCCTGTCCGGATCGGCGCGAAATCCTCGTGCGGGTCGTGCGCGAGCATGACCTGCAGCTCGGCGGATGCGGCAAATTGCGGAGAAAGCCGGGCGAGATCGCGGAGTCTCGTTTCGAGATCAGACCAGTCTCGCGCTGGCGTTGCCGGACTGCTTGCGGATAATTCGTGCCGATCAAAATTTATGCGACCCAACGCTCTACTCCCTTGCGTCATTGCCGACGCAGGAGGGGCGCAAAAGCGCAGATTCGAAATCACTCCACGAAAATCATCGCGCGTCCGATGCAATTCGATCTGACGCTTGCAGCCAGGAGCAGTTGCCGCCTCTCAAAATCCGCTCAATGGCATTCAATTAACGCGAAATAACTCCGAAAACTCTGTCTCCTACCCCTGCCCGCTTCGTGCCTGCCCCCGCACACCGCGACACGTCGCAAAATGACCTGTTGTGAAAAGATTCCGACGATTAAGACTTCTTGGTGGGGGATTGCCTTCCGCCCGCGCCGATCATGGTAATAGGTGATGCCGACGCGTGCAGTTAACGATCCCTTAACTATTTACGAGCAATCTGCCGCAAATTTGTGCGCCCGTCCATACGCCAGGCAGCTACTTTCGTTTAACTATTAACTTGCCCTGGACGGCATTTTCCACGAAAAGCGCCGGCTCAAAATGCCGCCAGTCCTGGCTTCGACGGGAGTTCCAGTTAATCGCGCCCGCCAACGGGATTAAACCGGACCAGACGGTTTTTTACGGCTTACCGTTCAGACGGCCGCTGGCGCCTCCGGTCCCGGATTGCTGAAGCGTAACGCACGTCGACAAGAATCTTCGGCCACGGTCGGCACGCCTGCCTCGAGGCGCGATCCCTCTCTCTGTGCGCCATGCACGAGGCGCGTGGAAACCGGTTGCCTCACGCGCCCGCACGCTCCTAGGATAGCTGCACTCCCTCGCTGCACGGCGAGCGGTCGAAAGTGCCGGAGCAGAAGCTATGTCCAAGGCGGAAAGCTTGTCGATCGACAAAATTCGCGTTCCGTCCAAGAGCAGAAAGACGCTCGACCCCGAACTGGTTCGAAAGATCGCGGAAAGCATCCTGGAGATCGGACAGCAAGTTCCCATTTCCGTTCGCCCCGAAGATGATCAGTTCGTACTGGTCGACGGACTGCACCGGCTCGAGGCCTGCAAGGCCCTTGGTGAAATGTCCGTCATTGCCGTCGCGGTCGCACCAGAGAGTCCTCAGCACAGGAAACTGCTGTCCGACAGCACCGAACTGGAAGCCGAGCGCAGCAAGATGGCCCGCTTGAAGCAACTGCGACTCGAGAGGGAGGCCGCCGCAGCAGTCGCGGCTACGCCGGCGAAACCCGGCTCAAACCGGCAACCGGAACGAAGCACCGGGGCCAAACCGACCGCATCATCTTTGCGAACCAACCGGACGGCAGCAGCATTGGCACCCAGACCGAAAACGTTGTCGCAATGGATCGCTCAACAGAAAAGCGACGGTGGCCGCTATTGACCCTACGCCGCGCCGTCTCGACGCGATTTAGCCAGCCCACAAGCGTCTGTTGCCTGTTGCTGCAACATGAGAAACGTCCCGGACGATCGCAGCCGCAGAAATGAGGCGCCGATCTCGGGGCCATCGGCGCCCCTCCGCACGCAGCTTACGATTGCTCGCCCGAGCCAGCGATCAGCGTTGCGCCATCCCTGCCAGAATTGGGCCCGCTTCCGCGTCCTCGACGCAGGGAGTGACCGTGAGCTCCATCACGTTCGCCCACTGTGCGTACCACTGGTACATGGCCTTGGGATCGTTGCTTTCCGAAATGGCGAAACCTTCGCCGTTCATTCCATGCCAACGCCCAAGCATCTTGACGCCTTCGGGCGGAGCTCCGCCGGTTTCCAGGAATTTCTTGATCGCTGCATCGATCGAGCTTGGCGAAATTTTCCAATGCGAGATGTACTTCATCAATGTGATCTCCCATTTAAAAATGCGCTTCCATGCCTATACGGCGATGCCTAGTCAAACACGAAGCAACGACGCTGCAAAGGCCTGCGCCTTCTCGGGGTTGACGCAGGGAGCCGAGCGTAAAGGTGATCAAACTTCCGAAACGAATTAAAATGCCCGGTCCATTCTTTACGTTATTTACGTGCCGTGACAAAACGCGATCGCCGGCCCCGTCGGACGGCTTTGGCGGCTTGAGCCGCGCACTTTCCAGCCTGTCCTTCGACGTTACCGGGGACTAGCAAATTGAAAGGATTGGCCATACCTTCTGCGGCCGCATTAGCTGAACGATGGCGGCAAGTTACATCCAGAATAATCGAGCGAGCGTAAAGTGCGATCACGACGGATGCAATGAACGACAGCCCGCACACCCCCTGGCCTGCCTTCATAAACGACGCGCAAGCCGATTATCCCGAGCACTTCGACTGGGGCGCGCTGGCGGCGTTGCGGACGAAGTCGGTACCTGCTGCCGCGACCGGCACGGCCGATGACTCTTCGGGACGCAACGGCGCATTTGGCGATGGCCGAACCTCCGCGCAAACTATGCTGCGAGGCGTCGGGCCGGATTTTCAGCCGGTTATTGAACCAACATCATTACCGGATGAACCAGCCGGCACAGCGGCAGGCGCAGCCGATCCTGCGCCCGAAGCTCGTGCCACGCCGGATGACGCCGGCCCGCCGTCAGGACCCCTTGCACCAGAGAGAGCCGCAATCAACCAAGAACTCTTGCCTCTCGCGACAAGTCGGCCATCACTCTCCTTGCCGGAAGACGGCATTTTGCGGTTGCGGTTTTCCGATGTCGGCGAACCAAGCGAACCCGGCGAACACCGGTCGCACTACGGTCTTGTCGCAATTACACGAAGTGATCTCGCCGTCTGGAAGGCGTTTCCGGACGCGGTCTTCACGGTCATACAACCCTCGCCCTACGCGAACGCGGCGATCTTCCGACTTGGGACTTTCGAGGTTTGACCGCCCAGCCCGGGAGTCTCACCGCGATCCCTCCCGGCGCGAGCCGCCGTCGATCCGCGCCGCGACGAGCCGCGGGCCAGCATGTCTCTTTAGTTAGCGCGAGGGCGGGATCAGCGCCCGCAGGATGTCCGGCTTCCAGGCCTGGCGTGCGCTGTCGAAGGCTGCGAAATCATGGTCGAACTGCCAATAGGCCCATGACCAGCCCAGCCTGTCGGCGCTTCTCGCGACATACGACAGGTATCTCGTGCGACCGTCGGAGGGCGCGCGCTCGTACACGCCGAACTCGCCGAGGTAAATCGGACGCTTCTCTTTCTCCGCCCAGAGGCTCATCTTCTTGAAGTCGGCCGCAGCCCGCGCTTCGTCGTCCTGTGAGCCCCAATCCAGCGGACCGATCCGCGAAAACGTCGAAGACCACGGCGCACCCTGATGCGTGAACCGCAAGGGCGCGTAATAGTGAAACGTGACGATGAGATTCCGGTCGTCGGCCGGCAAGGCCAGATCGTCGACGGGATTGTCATCGGTGTTGAGAACGGCGGCAACGACCGGCCGCGCGGGGTTGGTGCGACGGATGATGCCGAGGCATTCGTCGAGCAGCGAATTCCACTCGGCCGACGTCATCTGTCCGCCCGGCTCGTTCAAGACCTCGAAGACAAGCTTCGGATACTTTCCGGTATAGCGCTCGGCGATCTGCCGCCAGAATGCCTTCAGCTTCTCCGCGCATCCAGCCACGTCGCTCTGGCAGACATGGGTATCGTGCTCGTCGAGAACGGGAATGAGGTTGCGCGCGAGCACCTCCTCGATGACGGCATCGAGCCGCCTCAGGACGATCTCGTCCAGAACATTCCCCTGCCCCATGAACTTGAAGCCGAAGAAATTGATCCTGACGTGTGAGAACCCGGCCTTCTTGATGGTCGTCAGATTGTCCAGGCGGAACGGCGCATTCTGACCGCCTTCCCAGATCCCGTCATAGCCGAGAATGTTGATGCCGCGCCCCAATTTCGGCAGGCCTTGGGAAGCCGCCTGCGCGGCGGCGAGGGATGGCGAGCAGAGCGCCGCGAGGAAGAAGAAACCCGCCGCAAGGTTGAGACTCTTCGGCCAACGAGCACGGCTGACGGTCATCTGCTTCCATTCCAAAGACTAGAAATCTGTCGGTCGTACCGGCCTGCACGTCGCAAGGAAAAGCCCGACCAGCAGCACCGACGTGAACATCGTCGAGCGAAGGAACGTCGTCTCCGTGAAATTGGTCTGGAAGCTCAGGACGACAAATCCGATGATGAGGGCGCAGTGCGACCGATCGATCGACCGGGCGGAAATGAGATGAAGCATCTTGTTCGAGAACAAAAGGACGCTTCCTGCGAACAGCACATACCCCAGGAATCCCGTCTCGATCAGGATGGCGATGTAGCCGCTGTGATAGTTGTCCAGCACCCAGCTGTGGTTCTGCTCGAAATAATCGTAGATCGACGGGATCGTCCAGAAGCCGTTGATCCCGAAGCCGAGCAGCGGGGCATCGTCAAAATGGCTTATCGCGTAGTGCCAGATGAAGGTCCGCTCGGTGAAGTCGATGCTCGCATCGCCGATATGGATGGCGTCATATCCCGTCGTGTAAAAGTAGAGGAACAGGAAGCCGGCCAATATGCACATGACGATCGGCAGGACCGCATAGAGCCTCATGCAGGTCACCGACCACATCGAGGTCACGAGCAGTGCGCAGGCGGCCAGGGCGACAGCGCCGGCGCCTCGCGATTCCGAGGCAAGCACGCATGTCGACGCCAGAAGGAATGTCGCGAGGAACACCGGCCAGCCCTGCCCCCTCATCTTCAGGTAGCAGGAAAAGAACATCAGATAGGCGCCGACGAAACCAAGCGTCTGCTTCGATTCATAGATGCCCTGCCATTGGCCATTGTGCATCCAGCTGTGGTCGATCCCGATGTCGGGAACAGCGACCGCAAAGAAGGCCGACGCGGCGACCAGGACGAAAAGTCCAAGGGCCGTAGCTCCTATGATCTCGTCGATGTCGATGCGCGTGACGAGGCAGAAGGCGCCAAAGGTCGTCATCGCAAGCGCCGCACTCTTCATCAGCGCGGCGACGTTCAGGCTGGACCAGAACACGGAGATGACGGCGAAGCTGTAAAATGCGAGCAGCACGATCAAATCGGGGTTGAACTGCAAACGCAGGCGCGGCCGCACGAATGCGCTCGCATAGATCAAGACGCCCCACATCAGGATCGCGATGGCCTGCTGCAGATAAGTCAACTCCGCCGGCAACAGCCCGGTGTTGAGAGTGCCCATCGAGGCAACGACATTGACGGTGATCGACCAGCGGATTGCGGCCCTGGCAATCTTCTCGATGCCAACGCTGCGCGTCTTCCAGATCGCGCTCTCGGGTACCCCGGAGTCCGCATCGGTCTGTAGGCTGGCCATGAGCCGACCTTCCTTAAACGCGGTTAATTATTTGCTAGCGCAGGTTGACCTGCAGGCCCGAACCCGGCGACCGCGAAACGTTAAGAATTCGGTAACCATACGAGCCAGGCCCGATGCATTAATGCAAATCATACTGCGTCGGTATCTCGATCGTCGCTCCCCTGCTATAAAACCTCGGTTCAGGCTCGATCGACCATTCCCGAGTGACATGATTTTCCTGGTTACGCATGACGACGTCTAGCAATACGTTCGATATTGCCATCGAGCCGGCATTCGACTTTCTCTCTCCGGAATATGCAGAGCTGTTCGACGGCTCGGCCGCGACTGCGTTCCAGCATCCGCTCTGGTTGCATTGCCTCTATACCAGGCTCGCATCCCATGCCGGGGCGACCCCGCTGGTCGTCGTCGCTCGCCATCGCGCGAGCGGCGCCCTCGCGATGGTGCTGCCTCTACTACGGGTCCGCCGCGGTCCGATACGAACCGTCGAATTCGCCGACCTGCGCGTCTCCGACTATCTGGCGCCGGTTTGCAGCCCGCAGGTGTTTGCCGAACTGCTCGGAGATGCGGACGCATGCGCGGAGATCCGGCATCTCGTCCGCCCCTTCGACCTGCTCCGGATGACCAAGCTGCCGGACGGGCGGCTTCCGATCGAGAACCTCCTGGGCACGCCCCGCCGGGTTGCGATGGACAGCAATGCCTATGCGACGGTTCTCGTCGCCCCATTCGAGCAATGGCGGGCCAGCGCGATGGATCGCTCCTACCAGAAGGAGCTCGCCAAGAAATATCGTCAGCTCCAGAAGAAAGGCGCGCTGAGCTTCTCATGCTGCGATGACAGCGCCTCGATCCTCGACGCGCTGGACGTGATGAGGAAATTCCGCGGCCCGCGCTTCCAGTCGCAAGGCGACGGAGACCTGCTTCAGCGACCCGAGTATTATGACTTCTATTCCGACGTCGCGGTTCGCGGCCTCGGCTCCTTTGTGCGGCTCTATGCCATGAAGATGGACGGCGAGGTGATCGCCGCCGTGCTCGGATTGCACCACGGCGACAGCTATCTCGTCATCATGAGCGCCTTCGACATTGCCGGCTACAAGAGCCAGTCGCTGGGCGCACTGATGTTCGAGCAGGTGGCGCGGGATTGCATCGAGCGCGGAGATCAGATGCTCGACTTCACCATCGGCGATGAGCCGTACAAGAAGCTGTTCGGCGGGCAGCCTTCGCCGATGTGGACCGTCACCCAGACCGGGAGCACTGTGGGCGCCATATCGCTGTTCGCACTGAAGCAGGCCCCCTGGCTCAAGCTGGCCGCCAAGCGAATGTCGGAGTTCAGGCTCATGCCGACCCGCAGCACGACCACCACGCGCTGACCGGTGCGAGGCGGGCGCGCACTCAGGCGCGCAACGCACTTCGAACTTGCGCGAGCCAGCCTGGCTGCATCTGATCGACCCGATGGGTGATACTGCGCCGCAGGAAGTGCAGCCGCCGCCGCACGTCCCAGCTGATGTCGCTACGGGACGTCAGTGCCTGTCGGAAGCGCGCCATCTTCAGCGACTGCTGGTCCGCCGCGATCTTGTCGGGATCGGAATAGAACTGCGATATCTTCTCCGTGCCCATGCCCGCGGTTGCGAGCCAGCGCGGTGCATATTCGGTGCAAAGACGCTCGACGTCGACCAGCAGGCGGGCGACGCCCGTGCCGGCCGCCGGACAGTTGGTCTGGTAGGCATCGCCGATGACCACGATTCCCGGCTGAAGATGTCCTTCGACGACGGACAGATCCATCACCCAATTCTGCACCCGATCCGTGACGCGGAAGTCGCCGAGGAAGGACTGCAATCCCGGCAGCAACCGCAACAGGGTGGCTTCCGTGTCCCGACGCAGGTCACGCATGACAGGATCGGTCGGATCGCGGAACATGAAGAGATTTGCCCGCAGGCCGGCCCGCACCGGAAACAGGCTGAGATAATCGACGCCATCCGCTGTGCGCTCGCCGTAGCAGGTCAGCGCTTCGAAATCGAACGGCGCGCCATCGCGGCGGGCAATCGTGAAGCCGAACGAGACCGAATGGCGCTCCGCCAGCACGCGCCGCTTGATGCCGAGCTTGTAACCGAGCGCTCCGGCCATGCCCGTGGCCAGAACGACAAGCCGCGCATCGATGCGCCGTCCGGAAGCGAGCTCGAGATGCTGGGTGTCGTTGCTGGAGGTGATCGCGGCGACCTCGTCGACGATCAGACTTGAGGGATCAGGTAGCTGGCTGCGCGCCATGGCGACGAGATCGGCATAGGGAAGCCCGTAAGCCCGGCCGACGGTGACATCGACCACCTTGCCTTCCCTGACATTGAGCACGCGGTCATAGGGGCAACCGGCGCTCGCCAGACCATCGATGAAGCCGAGCCTGCGGAACATCTCCAGCTGATGGCCACCGATCTTCTCGACCCGAAACTCGTCCTGAGGGACCGCGCGCTTGTCGACCAGAGCGACGCGATGCCCTGCCCGCGCGAGGACGGACGCCGCGAGCGATCCCGCAAGGCCGCCGCCGACGATGGCGATATCCGCAGCGATCGTCGCAGCATTCTGCTCGGTCACGGTGCTATCGGCCGTCATGGTCAAGGCTCCCACGGTTAACGGTGGTTCCACGTGCAATTATCCCGCCTGATGTCGCATCGCAGGGCCGAACGCGATCATTTCCAGAGATCGAGGTTAACGGACCACGGGGATGATCCGTCCCGGCACGCCCTTTGCTCGGGAGATCAACAAAACCCGGCCTTCAGTCCTGTCACGGTTCAACACATGACCGTTTTCCGTCAAATCAGCAGTCGTCGAGCGGTGACGCGGCACCACGTCGCTTTTCGATTGCAGCGGGTCTCTGCTCTATCTGGGACAAGAGGGACGCAGATGTTTCACGGTGATGCAGCGGCCCACACCGGCGGCGGATGCGAGGAATCCGCAAGCCGTGCATTAACACTCGCGATTTTCCGGCATGCTAGGCTGTCATCACTTTCGCAACGGGCATATTGGGGGGACGCCCCGTATCTTCGATGATCGCATCCATTGTCCAGTTTCTGCGGCGTGACGTAACGCGCGGTGTCGTCGGGACCATCCTCCTCAAGGTTGGTAGCGGCGCGCTTGCGTTTGCGTTGTTCTCGCTCGCGGCACGAACGATGTCGCCGGATGGGTTCGGCATCTTTGCGACCTGGCTTTCGGTCGCCCAGATCGCGGCGGTCGCGGGACTCGTCGGGCAGGAGTCGCTCCTGGTGCGCTTCCTGAACGAGTACCGGGTGCAAGACCGGTCCGATCTGACCAAGGGCGTGTTGCTATCGAGCCTGAAGATCTCGTCCGTCGCGATGCTGATCGCGATCGGCGCCATCGCTATCGTGGCGAGTATGAGAGGCGATGGATGGCTGCTGATCCTCGCTGTGTCCGCCTACACCGCCGTGAGCGCGGGATTGATGCTCGGCAGCCAGGTCGCACGCTCGCTGGTCAGCATTCTCATGGGGGAAGGAAACCGGGAATTCTTCTGGCGGGTCGGCGTCGTCCTGTTTCTGCTCGCCGTCTTGTTCAGCCATCGACAGCTCGATCCTGCCGAACTGATCGCCGTGATAACGATCGCGATGTCGATTGGTCTGGTGACGCAGATCGTTGCGGTTGCACAAGCGCTGCCGGATTTCCGCGGCACGGCTGCGCGTTCCGAGACGTCGCGCTGGAGATCGAGCGCACTTCATTTCTGGATCGCGTCGATCCTGGAGGCGGCAAATCAGTATTTCGACGTCATCCTGGTCTACTGGATGCTCGATCCGGCGACCGCCGGAATCTATTTCGCCGCCTCGCGGCTCGCCAACATCTTCGCGATGCTGTCGGCTGCCTTGTACAGTTTCGGCGCGCGCCGGCTTCCTTCGCTGTACTTCAGCAAGAACCACCGGGAGTTCGAGCGAACGTTGCAGCTCATGGCAGAGGTGACCGCGCTTTGCGTGGTCGGCGGACTGCTCCTGATCTGGGTCGGCGGCCCACACCTTCTCAACCTGTTCGGGCCTCACTTCGCTGCGCAGCACTGGGTCCTGATCGTGCTCGCGATTGGAACGGCTTTCCAGGCCGCGGGCGGTCCATCTGCTGCGATCCTGCAGCTGACCGGCCACGAACGCATCTATGTCCCGGTCGTCGCCGCGAACGTCGCGCTGCGGCTGGTCGGATTCCTCGTC
Source organism: Bradyrhizobium sp. CCBAU 45389 (assembly GCF_028128625.1). Taxonomy (NCBI): domain Bacteria; kingdom Pseudomonadati; phylum Pseudomonadota; class Alphaproteobacteria; order Hyphomicrobiales; family Nitrobacteraceae; genus Bradyrhizobium; species Bradyrhizobium sp. CCBAU 45389. The sequence goes on from NZ_LBIY01000002.1 coordinate 642,734, forward strand.
CTGATCCCCTGGCTCGGCGTGCTTGGCGCCGCGATCTCGGCGACCGTATCGCTGGCGCTCGCGACCATCGCCCTCAACATCCTCTGCCGGCGGCGAACCGGCGTGGATCCTTCGATCCTCGCGCTCTTGCGCTTCTCGGCATGGAAGCGCCGCGCCTATGCGGTCCGCGCTACCGAGCCCGGCGAGTAGGCGCCGGTCAACCGGCGAGGCCCAGCACTTCGCCGCGACGCTGCACCGACGCGGAATCGGCCGGCACGTGATTGACGACGATCCCGGTCGGCACGCCACCAAAGCGGGAGAGCGCGGCAGTTGCCCGGCGCATGGCGGCTGCATCGACCGCATCTTCGCGCGCGACCAGAATGACGAGATCGGCATGCGCGGCCAGCGCCGCCGCCTCCGGCTGCAAGGCCAGCGAGGTCGCATGGACGACGATCAGATCGAACTCGGAACGAATATCGTCCGCGGGTAACGACTCCGGCCGATTGCTCGCGCCCAGAAGTGCACTGACGCTGCGGAAGTTCGCGATTGTCACGCCCTCTGCCTGCCCCTTGGCAAGCCCAGCCTCTGCACCGCCAAGATCCGGTTCGACGCGGATCAGGACGCCCAGCTTCCCCCTGTTCACCGCCCACCGGTTCAGCGATCGCGCAACGGTGTTGCCGCCGGCACGCTTGCCGACCGACAACACGAGGGCGACCTTGCCCCGGGCTCCCGGCGTCTTCTCCAGCTTGTCGAGCACCGGACGCAGATGCGGACCGAGATCGGGCTCGCCCGTCGTGGATACCGGACCTTGCCAGATGTTCCTCGGCGTATCGCCAGGCAACAGGTCGGGAATGCGGGCCCATACCGGCGGGCGCGGCCATGCCGCGGGCTGGCGCGGCGCCGGATCTGGCGCAGGATTCTCCTCAGCCGCCTTGTCGGATCCGCGCCCGGTCGCGGCAACGACCGCCGTCGACGTCAGCAGCGAGCCGATCGCGAGAGCGGCGAGCAATAGAGGCAGCGGCGGAAGGGTCGAGCGCAGCGGCGGAATGGCTGGCGAGGCCACTTTGGTCTGGGAGCTCTGCAGAAGACGCTGCTCGTTCGTCGTCTTGGAGCGCGAGAGGAATTGCTCGTAGATGTTCCTGTTGGCCTCGGCGTCGCGCTGCAGCTCCTGGAGCTTCACCAGGGCCTGACCGTCGACCAGCAGCTGCGATTCAGCCGCCTTCATCTGGCTCTCAAGCGCCTTCTGCTGGTCGCGCTGGGACTCGTATTCCGATTTTGCGGTGTCGATGCCCTTGGACCGCTCGACCTCGATCTGCCTGTTGAGATCGTTCAACTGGCCGTACGACATCACCAGGTCAGGATGGCGATCGCCGAGCACCGCGCGCTTCTGCGCAATCTGGTCGTTGAGGGCCGATCGCTGCGCGCGTAGCGCGCTCAGGAGATCCTGCCTGGCGGGGGCCTCGACATTGGCCTTCACGTCGCGCTGCGCCTGCTCGTAACGGGCTTTTGCTTCTTCGGTCCGGGCGCGCGCCGCCGCGACCTGCTGCGACAGCTCGGTCACGCGCAATTGCTGCGTCGTGGAATCCTTGCCGGCGTTGACGATCCTGTGCTCGAGCTTGAACGCAGCGACGGCGTCTTCCGATGCCTTCAACCGGTCGTTCAGTGTCTTGAGCCGGCCGCTCAGCCAGTCGGCGGCCTCATCGGTCGCCTCGGTGCGGATGCGGGTCTGGCTGGCCACGAACGCCTCGGCGATCGCATTGGCATAATAGGCCGCCCGCTCCGATCGGTTCGAGGTGAAGCGGATCGCGATGACATAGGTGAGCCCGCGCCGGGAAATATCGAGACGGTTGCGGAATCGCTCGAGCAGGCGCGCAGGGTCGGTGTGCCCTCCGGAAATGTCCTCGTCGTCGCGAATCTTGAGCTGCTCGATCAGCGGCTTGAGAAAGCCGTCGGACTTCGCCACTTCGACGAGGCTCTGCAGCGCGGCGCTGTCCTGCCCGATGCCGGGCAGAACGTCCTGGTCCGTGGTCACACGCTGCTCGCGGGGATCGACGACGACCAGCGCGGTTGCGGCAAATCGAACCGGGATCACCAGGAGAACGACGACGCCGAGGGCGAAGATCGCAAGCGCCAGCGTCAGGATACGGCGAGCATTGTCGCGAAGGAAGGTGAACGCACCCGAGGCGGTGAGCACGCCGCCAAGGCGCGCGGCCGTTCCGCGAGGCTTATCGGTCGACGCAGTCCGGGTCTGCCACGACGCGGCGACAGCGGTCGATCCGGAACTTGTCGGGTCTGCGCGGCGACCGAACGTCATGGACTTTACTCGGATTCAACTGGCGAACACTGTTCGGTCGCCTGCTCCACCGTAAATATCTATGGTTAATCGGCGGTTACCCGCCGCTCGCGCGACCGTCACCAATTGGTTAACGTGCTCGCCTCACGCTGTGCCGAAACCCGCGGAATTCCCGTGTGATCAGCGCTGTTCCGACGGTGCGCGCATTAACTCCGTTTGTTGCTAGTCGATGTCCGCGCGATGCCCGCATGATAGGTACGGGGTTAAGAAGGTGAACGTTTCATTAGCGGGTCGGGATCAGTGCTCCACTACCAACCAGGCGCAGAACTGGGCGATGCACCGAAGCTGCCGTCCACAGCAGCAGTCCTCGCAAGACCAGACAGCGGCGCAACCATGCCGCACGTGCTCCTCGTCCAGACCCAGGCCGAGAACGCGGGTGCGCAGGAGATCTCCAGGCTGCTCGGTGCCGGCCTCTCCGCGCGCGGCTACCGCGTCACCCACCTGTTCTTCTTCCGCAAGTCGGAATCGTTCGACGAGCCGCCGGATACGCTCTATTGCGCGGCGAGCCGGCCGGGAAATCCGCTGGCGCTGCTGCGGATGCTGTGGACGCTCGGTCGTCATATCAGGACCACCAGGCCCGACGCTGTCCTGACGTTCCAGCATTTCGGCAACGTCATCGGCGCGGGCGTATCTCGCCTCGTCTGCCGCGCGCCTGTCGTCGCCAATCAGGTCTCGTCCGCGCTGTCGATGAGCTGGCCGGTCCGTACCGCCGACATCGTCATGGGCAGTCTCGGCTTCTTCGATCGCATCACCCTCAACTCGCAGGACATGCAGCGCGAATATTCGCGCTACCCCGCGGCCTATCGCGCGCGCATGGTGCATGTCCCGCACGGTTTCGACGACAAGGCTCTCACGCTGTCGAAGGAAGCCGCACGAGCGAAATTCGATCTGCCGCACGACTGCACCCTGCTCGGTTGCGCCGCGCGGCTGCACCCGCACAAGCGGCTCGATGCGGCGATTCGTCTGTTGCCGGACCAGCCGTCCTGGCACCTTGCACTGGCCGGCCAGGGCGCGGACGAAACTCGACTGAGGCAGCTTGCGGATGAATTGAAGGTGTCGGACAGGCTGCATCTGCTCGGCGAAATCACCCCGCGCCTGATGGCGGACTTTCTCGCCTGCCTCGACATCTTCGTGTTCCCGACCCAGGCCGAGACCTTCGGCCTCGCCGCGGTCGAGGCAGCGAACGCCGGCGTTCCCTCCGTCGTCACCGATCTTCCCGTGCTGCGCGAGGTGCTGTCGTTCGAGGGAAAACCGACGGCGCTGTTCGTCGATGCATCCGATCATGCGAAGCTGTCGGCAGCGGTCTCGAAACTCCTGACCGACCACCCCTTGCGCGATGAGCTGCGACAAAACGCCAAAGGCCTGAGGTCGCGCTATTCGGTAGACGCCATGGTGGAGGAATACGTTCGAATTCTCGGCCAAGTCATTTGACCTGACAGGTTGGAATAGATGGGCTCGACATGATCATCGAGTTTCGCTGTGAAATTGAACATGCGCGGCGGTGGATGGACCGCCAAACGCTGTCGATCGACGGGCGCGACGTGCCGGTTCAAATCGCATGGGCCGCAACGGCAGAGCCGCGACCGGCAGGTCTCGACATGCTGTTCGAACTCGAACGTCTTGTGCTGCACAAAGGCAAAGCGGGCGGCGCCGACAAGCTGAAGATCATTCCGGAACGAACGCAGACGCGCACCGGCACCGCCGACGTGATCGTCGATTTCACCAGCGCTGCGCGGGACCCAAACTGCCCTGCCCGGCTGTATCTCCGCCCGCGGTTCAATGGAGCCGCAGGCGAGAACGCCGCGCTCGCCGCCATCCTCGCCGGCGACCTGCCGGTGATCGAGATCGTCAACGAGGTCGACGGCACGGTCGTCGATCGCGGCCACCCGTCCGGAGAGATTGCGGCCGGCCTCAGCGGCGCGCTCGAAACGGTCATGGCGCGAACCCTGACCATGGTGGCGGCGATCGCATCGGGACGGCCGCGGATCGTGCCGCAGCTTGCGTATCCCGCCGCGACGACGAGCCAGCGCGGACCCGCTGGCTATGTCGCGCGCGGGCTTGCCGTGTCGATCGCCAAGGAGATCTATCGCCTCTGCTGCTACGCCCCACACTGGCACATCGGGTGGCGCTTCAACGACAATGCTGGCGTCTGGCAGACGGGGGATCTCTCAGGGCCGGGCTGGACTGTGCTCGGCGATCCCGGAAACCACTTTTACGCCGACCCCTTCCCCGTCACCTGGCGCGGACGGACATTCGTCTTCTTCGAGGATCTCGATCACCGCGTCGGCAAGGGAATTATCTCGGCGATCGAGTTCGGCGACACCGGCCCGATCGGCGAGGTCGTGCCGGTGCTGGAAGAGCCCTGGCATCTGTCCTACCCGTTCCTGATCGAGGACGATGGCGAGTTGTGGATGATTCCGGAGAGCTCGCTTGCCGGCGACGTCGCGCTCTACAAATGCGTCCGGTTTCCGGACAAGTGGGAGCGGCACGCGACGCTGCTGGCAGGCCTCGAGCTCGCCGATGCGACGATCACGCAGCACAACGGCCTCTATTATCTGTTCGGCGCCTGGCGCGACGGCAGCGGCGGCTATTCGGATTCGCTCGCGATCTATTACGCCGAGCACCTGCTCGGTCCCTGGCTGCCGCACGCCAGCAACCCTGTTATGATCGATCGCGCCAGCGCGCGACCCGCCGGGAATTTTGTCACCATCGATGGCAAACTGTGGCGCCCGGTGCAGGACTGCGCCGAAGGCTACGGCGCAGGGCTGGCGCTGGCGGAAATTATCGAGCTATCGCCGACGACGTTCAAACAGATCGTCCGCCATTCGCTGAAGCCCGGACCGCTATGGCCCGGCCGGAAACTGCACACGCTGAATCGCTGCGGCCGGCTCGAGGTGATCGACGGATCGCGGGTTCAGCCGAAGACGCGTGCCTTCTCGCGTCAGTTTCCGTCGGCTATCCTGTCGCCGCGAACAAGCCCATCGACCGCCTGCTGAGCGGAGTCCCGCGAGCGGCGCATTCCTCGCCTGAGCGCGAGCGACGTTCTATTCGCGCGGGATTCGTGGCAGACAGGAGAGCGCGACGCCGATCACAGCCACGATAGGCCGCCCGGAGATTCCATGGTCAACACCACAAGCTCGACGCATCGGCCACTCGATCCCCGCAGCAAATGGGCCGAGTTGTCCCAGGCGGAACGCAGCGCCGCCTATGACAACAACGCGGCCGTCAAGAACAGCCCGGCGCTGATTGCCGAACGCAATGAAGCTTCGGCCAAGCTGCGGGGCACGCTAAAATCCCATCTCGATTTGCCTTACGGCGAGCGGGCGAACAACAAGATCGATCTCTACCCGGCCGCAAAGCCCGATGCGCCTTGCCTGGTGTTCGTACATGGCGGCTATTGGCAGCGCAATTCGCGCGAGCTGTTCGCCATGCTGGTCGAAGGCGCCGCCGCACATGGCTGGTCGGTTGCCATTCCCGGCTATTCGCTGGCGCCTGAGGTGTCCCTGACCGACATCGTCGCCGAGATCCCCCGTGCGCTCGACTGGCTCGCGGCGCACGGCGCATCCTATGGCGTCACCGGGCCGGTCATCCTGTCGGGCTGGTCGGCTGGTGCCCATCTCGTCGCGATGGCGCTGAACCATCCGCGCGTCCATGCCGGGCTCGCGCTCTCGGGCGTCTACGATCTCGCACCGATCCGCGATACCGGGCTCAACACCGCGCTGAAGCTGACGGACGAGGAGATCGCGACGCTTTCGCCCTTGCGCCTGCCGGTGACGCCAAAGCGCCTCGACATTGCCTACGGCAGCGGCGAGCTGCCGGCGCTGGTGTGCGATTCAATCGACTTCCACGAGAAGCGCGCGGCGGCGGGAGCGCCGGGCAAGCTCATTGCGGTCGAGGGCGCCGATCACTTCACCATTCTCGAGGCGCTGCGGCGGCCGGACGGCGTGCTGGTGGAGGCCGCGCGGCGGCTGCTGGATTAAAAAAGTTCGAAAACAACCCCATGCACAGTAGAACGCCCTTGTTTCCAAAGGTGAATTCACGCCACGCGTGGCTTTGACCCGTCGGGCAAAACAGGAGCATGATGCCATCATCGCCCCGGTTGCCGCTGCTCCGCCTCAATCCAGATTTGCCCGCTCGTGATCCGCACCGGATGGAGCCGTAACGGCGGGCTTGGCCATCCCGCGGTGATCGCTCCGTCGCGCAAATCGAACGATGCCGCATGACGCGGGCAATGCAGCCGCCCCGCCGTCACCCGCCCCAAGGCAAGATCCGCCTGTTCGTGCGGGCACGCACGTTCGCAAACGACAACATCGCCCTCGTTCCAGATCACGAGCAGGTCGCACCCGGGAACGCGGACGATCGCCTCGCGCTTCAGCCGGTCGAGATCGCAGACGGCAATCCACCCGGCCGCATCATCCACCGAGATAGGCTTTCCGCACATGCTCGTTCTCGATCAGCTCGGCGCCGGCACCGGACAGTACGATGCGGCCGTTCTCGAGCAGATAGGCGTGGTCGCACATCTCGAGCGCGGCAAACGCGTTCTGCTCCACCAGCAGCACCGTGGTGCCGGCATCGCGGATGCCGCGGATGATCGCAAAGGTGCGCTCGACGATGTTGGGCGCAAGGCCGAGCGAGGGCTCGTCGAACATGATCAGCCGCGGCCGCGACATCAGCGCGCGGCCGATCGCCAGCATCTGCTGCTCGCCGCCGGACAGCGTGCCCGCGGCCTGCCGCCGCCGCTCGGCGAGCCGCGGGAATTCCGTGTAGATGCGATCGCGATCAGCCGCGATCTCGCCCGAACCACGACGAAGGTATGCCCCCATGTCGAGATTCTCCTCGACGCTCATATGCGGGAACACGCGCCGCCCTTCCGGACAATGCGCAATGCCGCTGGCCAGCACGCGCGGCGGCCGCGCCCCGGTGATGTCGATGCCCTCGAACTTCATCTGCCCGGAGCGCGGCGGCACCAGGCCGGAAATCGCGCGTAGCGTCGTGCTCTTGCCGGCGCCATTGGCGCCGATCAGGGCGACCAGCTGCCCGGCCTTCACGTCGAGCGAGATGCCGCGCAGCGCGGTGACGCCGCCATAGCCGCAGACCATGTCGCGGATCTCAAGCACGTCCCGCTCCATGTCCGAGATAGGCTTCGATCACGGCCGGATCGTTGCGGATCACATCAGGCGTGCCTTCCGCGATGATACGGCCATAGTTGAGCACCACGATGCGGTCCGAGACCGTCATCACCATGGGCATGTCGTGCTCGACCAGCAAAATCGTGATGCCGCGGTCGCGAATGCTGCGGATCAGCTCGACGAAGCGGTGCGTTTCCGAGGCGTTCATGCCGGAGACGGGCTCGTCCAGCAGCAGCATTGACGGCTCCGCCGCGAGCGCCAGCGCGACGCCGACGAGGCGCTGCTCGCCATAGGAGAGCGAGCCGGCCGCATCGTGCGCGCGGCGTTCGAGGCCGACCCATTCGAGCAGCTCGCTCGCGCGCTGCCGTAAGCGGCGCTCCGAGGCACGCGCACCCGGCAGACCGAGGATGGCGTCGAGCAGCCGGACCCGGCCCTGACGATGCAGGCCGATCAGGAGGTTGTCGTAGACGGTATCATTGGGAAACACGCTGGTGCGCTGGAAGGTGCGGATCAGGCCGAGATCGGCGATCTCGTGCGGCTTCAATCCGGTGAGCGTCGTGCCCTGATAGGTGACGCGGCCCGCGCTCGGCGTCAGGAAGCCGGTCATGACGTTGAAGGCGGTGGTCTTGCCGGCGCCGTTCGGGCCGATCAGGCTGACGATCTCGCCCTCCCCGACCGTAAAGCTCATGTCGGAGATCGCGACCAGCCCGCCGAAGCGGACGGCAACCTGATCGATGGTCATGGCAATGCTGCGTGCGGTCATCACGCCGGCTCCTTGGCACCGGTCTCAGTGAGAGCGACCGGCGCCAGCGCCGTCGTGTCACTCCTGCGCCTTGTCAATCGCTGCGCCAGCGAGGGCACGATGCCGCGCGGCAGCACGAACAGGATGGCCATCAACACGCCGCCATACGCGATCCATTGCGCTTCCGGTGCCATCACCGGACGCAGCGCCACCGGCAGCAGCCCGAAGATCAGGCCGCCGACGACGGGCCCCGCGAGCGAGCCCTTGCCGCCGCTGATGACCATGATCACCATGGTGACGGTGTTGATGAAGGCGAACACTTCGGGATCGATGATCCGGATGTAATGCGCATAGAGGCTGCCGGCCGCCCCCGCGATGGCGGCCGAGATCACCGCTGCGATCGTCAGCGTCCTGGTCACATCGATGCCGACGGAGACGGCGAGCGTTTCATTTTCCATCAATCCGCGCATGGAACGGCCGAAATGGGAATGAACGAGCCGCGCGATCAGGAGATAGGCGATGAGCGCGACGACCAGAACGAGGTAGTAGTTCTGCATCTTGGTCCGCAGCGTCAGCTCACCAATGCCCGGCAATGGCAGTGCGATGGAGGGAATATTGGTCAGCGCCAGCGGTCCCTGCGTCAGCTCGACCCAGTTCAGCGCGACCAGCCGCACGACCTCGGCAAAGGAGATCGTGACAATGACGAAATAGGCGCCGCGGACACGGAACGAGAGCAGTCCGACGAAATAGCCGCACAATCCGGCGACCAGGATCGCGAGCACGAAGCCGACGATGGGCGGCCACGGCGCGTGGACCAGACGGAAACCTCCGGGCAGGCCGATGTCGAAGCCGAGCGATGTCAGCGCGCTGACATAGGCGCCGATGCCGAAGAAGGCGATGTGGCCGAGGCTGAGCTGGCCGGTGAAGCCGAGCAGCAGATTGAGGCTCATTGCGCCGATGACGAAGATGCCGGTCGTGATCAGCGCGTTGAGGAGGTAAGGATCGCGCAGCCAAAGCGGCACCGAGGCGAGCGCGGCGACGGCGAGAATGGTGATGATCGCCCTCATCCGACGCGCTCCGCGCGCGCGAACAGGCCGGTCGGCTTGAAGATGAGAACCGCGATGATGATCAGAAAGCCCATGGCGTCGCGGTAGCCCGACGAGACGTAGCCGGCGCCGAGCTCTTCGGCGAGCGCCAGGATGAAGCCGCCGATCACCGCGCCCGTGATGTTGCCGAGACCGCCGAGGATGACGATGGCGAAGGCCTTCACCGCGGCGAGATCGCCCATCTGCGGGAAGATCACATAGACCGGCCCGAGCAGCGCGCCGGCGGCGGCGGCCAGGCTGGAGCCGATCGCGAAGGTCGAGGTGTAGATCATGTCGACATTGACGCCCATCAGCGAGGCCGTGTCGTGGTCCTGGAAGGTCGCGCGCATCGCGCGGCCGAGGCTGGTCCTGTTGATCAGAAGATACGTCACCAGGATCAACATTGCCGCCGCAGCGAGCACGAACAGGCGCAGCCAGGACACCGACACCGGCCCGAGCACCAGCGGCGCCTCCGGAAACGGCGTTGCCACCGATTTGGCGACGCCGCCCCAGATCCATAGCGTGCCCGACTGCATCGCGATCCAGGCGCCGATCATGACCAGCATGGTCGTATCGATGTCGGAGCCGCGCAGCGGTCGCAGCAATGTCAGCTCGATCGCCGCACCCAGCAGCCATCCCGCCAGCACCGCCACGGGCAGCGCAAGGAAGAAGTTCAGCCCGAGCTGCTGCACCACGATGAACATGATGTAGGCACCGAACGTGTAGAGCACGCCGTGCGTAAAATTCACGACGTTCATGATGCCGAAGATCAAGGTCAGCCCGATGCCCAGCAGCGCATAGGTGCCGCCGAGCACGAGCATGTTGACCAGATGCTGGAGGAATTCGCTCAAGGTTGTTTCCGAATGACTCGTAGTAAGTTTGGGCTATCGCATATGACTGTAGGAGGGTGACGGATGACCTCGGCCTGCATGGTTCGAGACGCCCGCTTTGGCGGGCTCCTCACCATGAGGGTCTGATATCTCGCCGCAGAACGCGACCTCATCCTGAGGGCCCGCCGTAGGCGGGCGTCTCGAAGGATGGGCCGCAGGCAAGATGCCCGCCACGTTCTTCTTCATCTGCGATAGGCCTACGTAGTGCGGCGAGAGCGGCGATATGCCGCCCTCGCCCCTCCAATGGTTTAGAGCGTCTTCATCTCGACCTTGCCGTCGTTGATCTCGATGAGATAGACGTTCGGCTGGCTCTGCCCGCTCTCCTTGCCCTCGGGGCCGGACTTGCGGAACACGATGTCGCCGTTCAGCCCCTTGATGTTGATGTTCCAGAGCGCCGCCTTGATCGCCGCGGGTTCGGCCTTGCCCGCTTTCTCGATCGCCGCAGCCGCCGTGCGGATGCCGTCATAACCGCGAAAACTCTCGGTGCAGCCGGCGAACTCGAAGCCGCGCTTCTTCCATTCCGTGATGAAATAGTTGGTCGCTTCCGGGTTCGGCGTCTTGTCCGGGAACCAGGGCAGGAACGTCGTCAGATGCATGGTGCCGTTGGCCGCGGCGCCCGCCTGGGCGATGATCTGGTCCGGGTTCTGCGAGCCGCCGGTGGTGATGATCCGCTTCTTCAAGCCCAGCGCGGCGGCCTGCTTGAAGATCAGCGTGAGCTGGTCGACCGCGGTCGTGACGATCACCGTCTCGGAATCCGAGCTCTTGATCTTGGAGAGCTGCGCGCTCATGTCCTGCGCGCCCTGGTCCATGGTCTCGACCAGGCCGATGGTGATACCCTTGTCCTTCATCATCTTGCTGAAATCCTCGGCGGTGCCGCGGCCCCAGTCGTTGTTGATGACGAGGAAGTCCACCTTCTTCAGCGCGAGCTTGTCGACAATGCCCTTGAACGCGGCCGCCTCGACCGCCGAGGGCGGCGAGATACGGAAGATGAAGGGGTTACCCGTCGTCGTGATCTTGCCGGAAGACGAGGTCTCCACCACCATCGGTGTCTCGTATTCCATCAGCTTCGGCATCACCGCGAGCGTCAGGCTCGAGCCCCAGGCGCCCATCAGCACCGGCACCTTGTCGCTGGTTATGAGCTTTTCGGCGACGGCGGCCGCTTCCGTCGGGTTGCTCTTGTTGTCCTCGATGACGAGCTCGATCTTCTTGCCGAGGATGCCGCCCTTGGCGTTGATCTCGTCGGCGGCGATCTTGGCGCCGTTGACGACGTAAGTGCCTGACGCAGCGAACGCGCCGGTGAGCGGCTCGTTGACGCCGATCTTGATGGTCTGCGCCCCTGCGGCGCCGCCGAACAAGGCCGTCGTCAGCGCGATTGTCCTGACTAGTCCGAGTGTTCGTGTCATGTTGTCTCTCCAAATCCCACGCTGTTGATTGTTATGGCAGTCCAGGCTTCGTCACTTCCCGATGCGCAAGCACCGATCACCCCGCCCCGCTCCGGCGGCCGAGCATGCGGGCGATCCGTGCGCGCAGAACGCCCGATGCAATCGACCAGAAGCTGAGCTCCGCCGGCGTCCCCGGCCGCGACGGCGCTCCGGACATGTGGCGGTCGAGATTGGCGGCGAAGTCCGTGACCAGACGCCTGGCGAGATCGCGCACCAGGCCAGGACGACCGACCTGGGCGAGCATTCCCGTGAGCGTGTAGCCGATCGACAGTTCGACGGCGGTCGCCGCGCCGTCTTCGAGCGGCAGCAGACGGTAACGGATCTCGCCTTGCGTCGCCGAATGACTGCGCGGGTCGGTGCCGATGCCGACGATGCGCCCCGAGAGTGTTGCGGGATCGCGCTCGACGCGGGCGGCGCCCTCAAACGCCGCGGCGATCGGCCCGAGCCTGACGCGGATCACCCCTTCCACCCGCTCCGCCCTCGGCGGTGATTTCAGCGATACGCCGGGAAGGCAGGCCGCGATGCCTGCGATGTCGTCGAACATCGCGAACACCTTTGCCGGCGCGTGCAGCAGCGTGAAGCGCTGGTCGAGTACGGTTGCCGGAATGAAGTCGGGGATGCTGCCCGGTGCGGCACTCTCCGAGGCCGGGGCCGGCGCCTGCTGCGCAGGCCGCAACTCGCTTCCGCCGGGTGCAGCGCGCCCCGATCCCGCAGGGCCGAGACTGGTCCGGCCGCCATCGGCCAGCGGCGCGACGTTGCGCCCGCGCCTTGCCGCGATCACGGACTGCACGGCACGCACGATGCCGACATAGCCGGTGCAGCGGCAGAGATTGCCGCTGAGGCCGACGCGGATGCGGCGCTCGTCGGCGTCGGGCAGGCGCAGCACGAGGTCGCGCGCCGAGACCAGCATGCCGGGCGTGCAATAGCCACACTGCAGCGCATGCTCGCGGGTGAAGGCGGCGCGCAGCTCGGTCGTGATCTCGTCCTCGTCGAGGCCTTCGATCGTGGTGACATCGGCGCCCGCGCAGGCCACCGCATAGGTGATGCAGGAGCGCGCCGGCACGCCGTCGAGCAGCACGGTGCAGGCGCCGCAGACACCGTGCTCGCAGCCGAGATGTGTGCCGGTGAGATCGAGCTTGTCGCGGACGAAGTCGGCCAGGCTTGTGCGCGGCTCGGCAGACAGCTCCACGGCGCGGCGATTGACCTGAAGCGCGATCGTGGTCATGCCGCGGCCTCCTGGACGGCGCGCTTCAACACGCTGACATGGATGTGGCGCTGCGCGGCGTCGTCGATGCCGGCTTTCGTCAGAAGAGCGTCGGCGACACGGACGTCAAAACGCTGCTTGTAGTCGGCCGCGATCCGGCCGCCGAACAGCTCGGCCGCATCGGTCAGGACGATCGGCGCGGTATCGATTGCACCGATCACGACGCGAGCAGTCGCAGCCGTGGGATCGACCAGCGCCGCACCGATGGCATGGGCGAACTCACCGGTCTTGCGGCAGCTCTTGGCGTAGCCCCAATGCGCCGACGTCGCGCGCGTCGGCACATGGACCGCTTCGACGATCTCGCCGGCATGGAGCGCGGATTCCAGCGCACCCACGACAAACGCTTCGACAACCATGGATCGCGCGCCGGCCAGGCTGCGCAGCGTCACCCGCGCGCCTAGCGCTGCCAAGGCCGAGATCCAGTCCGCAGCGGGATCAGCGTGGCTGAGCGAGCCGCCGATGGTGCCGCGGTTGCGCACCGCGCGATAGGCAATGTTCGCCGCAACAGAACGCATCGCGCCGCGGGTCACGTCGGCCGTGCGGCCGTCCTCGATGTCGGCATGGGTGACCAAGGCGCCGAGCACGAGCTCGCCGCCGGAAATCTCGGCGCGCTTGAGCTCGGCAAGGCCGGAGATGTCGACGATCAGCTCCGGCTGCACCAGCCGCAGATTGAGCATCGGACCGAGCGACTGGCCGCCGGCGATAATCTTTGCCGATCCGTGGCTTGCGGCCAGCATCGACAGCGCGGCATCGAGATCGCGCGGGCGTTCGTAAGCGAAGGGCGCCGGTTTCATGCCGCGCTCCTTTTCGTCGCGCGCGCGGCCAGCACCGCCGCGACGATCCGGTGCGGCGTGATCGGCGACTGCATCAGCTCGACGCCGAGCGGGCGCAAGGCATCGTTGACGGCGTTGGCTATCGCGGCGGGCGGGGCGATCGCACCGCCCTCGCCGATACCCTTCACGCCGAACTGCGTATAGGGCGACGGCGTCTCCATGTGATCGAGGCGGGCGGCCGGAACCTCGGTCGGGCCCGGCAGCAGATAGTCGGCGAGCGTCGTCGCCAGCGGCTGGCCGGAGGTGTCGAACGGCATTTCCTCGTAGAGCGCGGTGCCGATGCCCTGCGCGAGGCCACCATAGATCTGGCCGTCGACGACCAGCGGATTTACGAGAACGCCGCCGTCCTCGACGATCACGTAGTCGAGGATTTCCACCTCGCCGAGATCAGGATCGACGGCGATCACGGCGGCATGGGCGGCATAGCTGAAGGTGCCGCTGTCGCGCACGGGCTTGTAGCCCTGCGTGACCTCCAGCCCGCCGGGATCGACGTCAGCCGGCAGGTCCTGCGGACGGCGATACCAGGTGTGGGCGATCGCCTTCAGGCTGACGCTGCCGTTGATACCGCGCACCTCGCCGTTCTGCAACACCACCGAAGCCGGATCGTGCTGCAACAGCTTGGCGCCGATGCGCCGGGCGCGTTCGCCGAGCTCGCGGCAGGCGGTCGCGACCGCACCGCCGGCCATCACCATCGAGCGCGAGCCCCACGTGCCGGTCGAATAGGGCGTCATCGCGGTGTCGCCGAGGATGATGCGGATCTTTGCGACATCGACGCCGAGAATTTCGTGCGCGACCTGGGCGAGCGTGGTCTCCATGCCCTGCCCGTGCGAATGCACGCCGACACGCAGCTCGAGGCCGCCGTCCGGCGTCAGCCGCGCCGAGGCCTGCTCGTGGCCCGGTACCATCGGAATGCCCCAGCCGGAATAGACCGAGGTGCCATGCGCGGCCTGCTCGCAATAGATGGAGACGCCGACGCCGATGCGGCGGCCGTCGGTCCCGCCTTGCTCTTGCTTGGCGCGGATCGCGTCGATGTCGATCGCAGCAAGCGCGCGGCGCATCGCTTCCGGATAATCGCCGCTGTCGAAGTGCTTCTTCGTGATGTTGTCGAACGGCATCTGTTCGGGGCGCACCAGATTGCGCAGCCGCACCTCGCCGGGTTCGAGGCCGGCTTCGGCCGCCACGAGGTCGAGCATCAATTCCAGCGCGAAGCAGACACCGGTGCGCGCGACGCCGCGATAAGGCAGGATCGGGCATTTATTGGTGGCGACCGAGAAGGTGCGGCAGCGATAGGCCGGCATCTTGTAGGGGCCCGGCAAAATGCTCGCGACCTGCGCGGCCTCCAAGCAGGCCGAGAACGGATAGGACGAGTAGGCGCCGGAATCCACGGTCGCTTCGCAGTCGATGCCGCGCAAGCTGCCGTCGCGGTCGGCATAGACCGTGATCTTGTAGTGGTGCTCGCGGCAATTGGAGCTGGCGACGAGATGCTCGCGGCGGTCCTCGAGCCAGCGCACGGGATGGCCGCAGCGCATCGTCAGCCAGGACAGGCAGACCTCTTCGGGCAGCAGAATGCCCTTGTGGCCGAACCCGCCGCCGACATCGGGCGAGATGACGCGGATCTGGCCCTCCTCCATGCCGAGGCACTCGGCAAGGCCGCTGCGGGTGATGTGCGGCATCTGCGCCGCCGAATGCAGCGTCAGCTGGTCGAGCCGGGAATCGAAGGTCGCGACCACGCCGCGGCCTTCCAGCGGCGACATGCATTGCCGCGCGGTCGAGATCTCGCGCGTCACCTTGATCGGCGCATCGAGCGCGGCGGAAATGTCGACCTCATAGTTGGTTTCGAGGAAGACGTTGTCGCCCCAGTGCTCGTGCACCAGCGCCGTATCAGGCTCGCGCGCCTTCAGCATGTCGGTGATCGCCGGCAGCTCCTCCAGATCGAGCGTCACGGAGGCCGCAACGTCCTCCGCCTCGGCCCGCGTCGGCGCGAGGCACATCGCGACGAGCTCGCCGACCTGCCGCACCTTGCCGGTCGCCAGCACCGGCTGCTCCGAGATCTTGAAGCCCGGTAGTCCAGACACCGCGCGGATCGGCTTGATGCCGACGAGATCCGCCGCCGTGAACACACGACCGCGATGACGTTCAGGCACGTGGATGCCGCGGATGCGTGCATGCGCCACCGGGCTGCGCACGAAGGCAACGTCCTGAAGGCCGGCGAGCCTGACGTCGCCGACATAACGGCCGCGGCCGCGCATCAGGCGGTCGTCCTCCTTCCGCGGCAGCCGTGCGCCCACCCCCTGCCCGGATTGGCCCGAAGGAAATTCCCGCTCGTTGCGCAACTCCGCGCCCTCCTTCACCGCCGGGCCTTACGCCGCGACGGCTTGCGGCAGGATCGGCGCGACCGCGTCGAAGCGCGTGCCGGCGCGCAGGCAGAAGGCCGGCTGCAGCAGACGCTCGGCGATCACTTCGTTCTTCTCATTGTCCTTCAGGACGAAGCGGCCGTTCTTCTCGGCGAGCACAGAGACGTCGGCATCCATGCCGACCTTGAGCGCGCCGATCTCCCCGCTGCGGCCGAGCATTTTTGCCGGATTGGAGGTGACCATCGGCACCACCTGCTCCAGCGACAGGCCGAGCGCCATCATCGAGCTCATCGCCTGCACCAAGCTGAACTTGGCCTGCCCTGCAAACGGATGGTTCTCCTCGTCCTCGTGCTGGTCGGGCGTTCCCGCCGGCGCGGGCACGTGGGTGTTGTAGCCGTGGATGTCGGCGCCCAGCGTGGTCGGAATGATGCCGGCGGCGATCGCCTTCTTGGCGAGCCGGTAGGAGAAATGGCTGCCGTGGCCGACATCGACCTTCAGGCCGCGGTCGAGCGCGGCCTGGATTACCGGGTGCACCTCGCCCTCACGATTGACGAAACCGCCGGGGTGGCGCGTGAAGGGATGGGCGAGAATGTCGCCCTCGCGCAAGAGCGGGATCACGCGGGTGAGAATGGTGTCGGCATCCTCGCCATTGGCGCCGCTCTCGGGCAGGCCCCAGAGCTGGCCGAAATGCACATAGACCGGCAGGTCGGCGCGCTTGCCGATCTCCGCCGCCATCTCGATGACGCGGATGCCCCAGCGCGCAAAGCCGCCGATCTCGGCATGAGCCTTGATGCCGCGCACGATGTCGAGATTGGCCGTCGCCGACTTCACGGTGGCGTCGACGTCGACGCCGTCGGGGCTGTAGAGCTGCGGATAGAAATGTCCCTCGAGGCCGCCGACGAGATAGGCGGAGAGGAAAGCGTAGACGCGCGAGGCTGAGGGCTCGGCAATGAAATGACGAAAGCCCGGCAGCGTCATGCAGGACGGGCCGCCCTGGTCGACCAGCGTCGTCACGCCCGACTGCACGCCGACCATGTCGGGGTTCATGCCGAACCGGCCCGAGACATATTGATAGACATGGGCGTGGGTGTCGATCAGCCCGGGCAGCACTAGCTTGCCGCCGACGTCGACGACCTCCTTCGCGCTGGTCGGCAGGATGTCCGCCGCAACCGCCGCGATCTTGCCGCCGCGGATAGCGACGTCCTTGATGCCGTCCACGCCCGATGCGGGGCAGATCACGCGACCGCCGCGCAGCAGAAGGTCGAAGCTGGCAGTAACGGACATGGCGCTCTCCTTGATCTCGCGCAGGCGGTTGCACCGCCCTCGAATTAAGAAGCATGCTTCGCATTTGAATACGAAGTATGCTTCGTATTTTGACAAAAGCAAGCATCATGCCATGATCAGGCGGTGGCAGCCGCGCTCGAATCGAGCTAAGCGCGGCAGGGTTTTGGGTTGGGAGAGCGTGCATTGCGGCAAGCCAGGAAAAGTCGCAGCGGGGGCAAGCACCGCCCCTGGCCATTGTCGCAACGCCCCGGCTATCTGATCCGGCGGCTGCACCAGATTCACGTCGCGCTGTTTCAGGACGCCTGCGGCGAATTCGAGGTCACGCCGCTGCAATACAGCCTGCTCTCGGCGCTGGCGGTGCGCGAAACCGCCGATCAGACCACTTTGGCGGCCGATATCGCCCTGGATCGCACAACGACGACCGGTGCCTTGAAGCGGCTCGCCGCACGGAACCTGGTCGAGCGCGCGGTCAACAAGGACGATCGCCGCGCGCGGTTGTGCCGCCTGACGCCGACCGGCGCCGCGCTGCTGGTCAAGATCGAGGGCGCGGCACGGCGGGCGCATCGTGCGACGCTCGGCGATCTCAGCGAGCGGGAACAGGCGCTCTTCATCGAGATGATGCAGCGCATCGTGGCCGGCAACCCAAGTCGCGACAGTTCCGCTGCCCTATTCGATTAGCCGCAGTTGCTGCGCTTTTGAGTTGGGCTGCTCAATTTATCATCGTACCGCTGCCTGGCCGTGCAACGTCCACCGCGTCTCGCCGACACGTGGGAGCTGCCGCGGCGAGCCGGCTGCGCTTGAAAACGCAACAGCAATCCGGCGCGAGCCACGCTGCACCGGCATCGGCGCACGCCCTGCCCGGCCGCTTCGCAACCAATGGCACGATTTATGCTGCGATGATGCGAAGCGTGCTTCGTATTGGGGGATGTCATGACGGATTCCGAACTTCGCGCTGATATTCACAGCATCGAGCCAATTCCCGATGCGGACCGGGACTCCACCGGACCGCAGCAGATGTGGATCTGGGCCGGCGCCAACATCGCGCCGGTCAACTGGGCGCTCGGCGCGCTCGGCATCATCCTCAAGCTCGGCCTGATGGAGACGATCGCGGTCATCGTGCTCGGCAACATCGTGGGCTGCGCGATTTTCGCGACCTTCACGGTGATGGGACACAAGACCGGCGTGAACCAGATGGTGCTGAGCCGGTCCGCCTTCGGCGTCCGCGGCGCCTATTTGCCCAGCATCCTGATGTTCCTGATGACGCTGGGCTGGATCGGGGTGAACACCTATTTCCCGGTGAAGGTCTCGATGGGCATCCTCGGCCAGTTCGGCGTGCCCGACACCTGGCTGATCGAGATCGTCGTCATCACGCTGGTGATGGCGGCGCAGGTGCTGATCGGCATCTACGGCTTCTACGCGATCCGCACCTTCGAGAAGTACACGGTGCCGCCGACCATCGCCATCATGGTGCTGATGAGCGTGCTGGCCTGGACGCGCCCCGGCGTCGTCAACTGGAGCCTCACCACCTCGCTGCCGCCGGGCGCGCATATGGCGATGCTGACCTTGCTGATGACCGCGATCGGCGTCGGCTGGGGCATCTCCTGGGTCACCTGGGCCTCCGACTATTCGCGCTTCGTGCCGAGAAGTGTGCCGTCGAAATCCGTGTTCTGGTACAGCTATATCGGCATGTTCGTGCCGACGGTCTGGCTCGGCATCCTCGGCGCGACCATCGCCTCGACGACGCTGGACACCGATCCTGCAAAAATGGTCAGCGCGGTGTTTGGCGGGCCGGTCAGCATCCTCGTTCTGCTGATGGTGCTGCACGGCCCGATCGCCACCAACATCCTCAACGTCTATTCGGCGACGCTGGCGGCGCTGAGCGCGGGGCTGAAATTCTCGCGCTTCTGGCTCACCGTCATCGTCGGCGTCGCCGGCTACCTGGTCACGCTCTACTTCATCTTCGCGCCGTCCTTTGCGAAGGCGTTCGACAACTGGATGATCAGCCTGCTGTTGTGGATGAGCCCGTGGGCCGGCGTGGTGCTCGCCGACTTCTTCATCAAGCGCAAGGGCCAGATCGACGTCGCCGAGCTCTATCGCTCGCCGGAGACCAGCGCCTATGGCGACATCAACTGGGCCGGCATGATCGCCTTCTTCGCCGGCCTCGTCGCTGGATGGCTGGTGGAGGACGGCCTCGTCGGCGCGCTGCAGGGGCCGATCTCGATCAACTTCCTGGGCGGCGCCGATCTGAGCTGGCTGTTCGGAATTGGCGTGGCGGGCCTCGTCTATCTTGGGCTCAGCAAGTTCGCGACCTCGCCCTCCTCGATCGTTGCGAGCAGCGCAGGCAGGTAGCGGCATGGACCACGTCCTGCGCTCCACACCCGGAAACGTCCAGTGGGGACTCTGGGATGGACGACTGAAGCCGGTGCTCCGGATCGCATCCGGAGACCGGGTCACCATCGAGACGCTGTCGGGCGAGCCGGACGATCTGCCCGATCCCTCACTCGGCTTTGATACCGTACCCGGACATGCGGAGGTGCTGGCAAGCGCCTTCCGCGGCCCGGGCCCGCACCTTCTCACCGGGCCGATCCACATTGAGGGCGCTGAGCCCGGCGACGTGCTCGAAGTGCGTGTCCTGAATATCGAGCTGCGCTGCGATTGGGGCTGGAATCTTCAGGTGCCGACGCTCGGCACCCTGCCCGAGGATTTCCCAGAGTTCCGCCGCATCCACATTCCGCTGGACCGCGCGCGCAACGTCGCAAAGCTTCCCTGGGGTCAGGAGCTGCCGCTAGCCCCCTTCTTCGGCAATTTCGGCGTCGCGCCGCCGCCAGCCTGGGGCCGGCTGTCCTCGAAGGAGCCGCGCGCGTTCGGCGGCAACATGGACAACAAGGAGCTGGGTGCCGGCAGCACGCTGTATTTTCCCGTCTTCGTGCCGAGCGCGCTGTTCTCCGCCGGCGACGGCCACGCGCTACAGGGCGATGGCGAGGTCTGCCTGACCGCGATCGAGGCGGCGCTGACAGGCACCTTCGAATTCCATGTCCGCCGCGATCTCCGTCTCACCGCGCCCCGCGCGGAGACGGCGTCCGACTGGATCACCATGGGATTCGACGAGGATCTCGACGATGCCGCCAAGGCGGCGCTGCGCGACATGATCGCGCTGATCCGGGAGAAAAGCGGCCTCAGCGCGCAGGATGCCTACACGCTCTGCTCGATCGCCGCCGACCTCCGCGTCACGCAACTGGTCGACGGCAACAAGGGCATTCACTGCGTGCTGGCCAAATCCCGCATGCCGTGACGTCAGCGCGGATCGCTCCAGATAGCGTCGATCTCGACGATGCCGGCAGTCTCGAACAAGCTCTTCATCCCCGCGACGTCGTAAAGCGTCTGGCCTTCGTCGAGCCGCCGCTTGATCTCCGCTTCCTTGGCCATCCGCGCCTCGGCATTGCCTACGGCGGCCTCGACATGCGCCGGCGGGATCGCCATGACGCCATCGGCGTCACCGACGATCAGGTCGCCGGGATTGACGGTCACGCCCGAGACGACCACGGGAACATTGACCGCGCCCGGGCCACGCTTGCCGGGATAGGACACCGAGATACAGGAGGCGAACACCGGAAAGGCCATCTCGGTGATCTGGGCCGAGTCCCGCATCGCGCCGTCGATCACGGCGCCGCCGAGCTTCCTGATCCGGCTGTAGTAGCTCGCGATCTCGCCCCACAACGCGCCCTGCGGCGAGCCGCCATTGGTCAGCACGAGAATGTCGCCGGGCGCTGCGACCCGGAAAGCCGCATGCAGCATGAGATTGTCACCGGGGAAATTGAACGAGGTGATGGCCTGGCCGCAGATCCGGGCCGCCGGAAACAGCGCGCGCATCTGCGGCTGCATGAGGCATTGCCGCCCGACCACTGCGCCCAGTCCCTCATGCAGATCGGCGACGTTGATGCGGCTGGCGCGTTCGATCAGGGCCGGATCGAGGCGGGGAATTCGTGTGTAGACGACCGATTGCACTGTGATGTCCTTTCCAGGTGAGAAGCGCTAGCGCACGATCCGCGCGCGGATCATAGGACGGGCGTCGGCTCCACGGCGCTGAGCTGCGTCGCAACCATCGTGTTGAGGACGCGCCTCACCGTCGCAAGATCGCTGTCCGGGATGCCCTGGAACAGGATCGCTTCGTTGGCACGCGCATGGGCCACGATCGCGCGGAGACGCCCCTCGCCTTGCGCAGTCAAACGAATGCGGCCGTGATCATCGACCGCCACAAGCCCCAGCGACACGACCGATTCAAGAAGACTGCGGCTCGCGCCGAAATCGAGGAACAGCTCCGGCATCAACGCATCGAGCGTGCGATCGGGTGACGTCGCCGCAGCGCGCAGCAGCCGGGCCTGCATCAGCGTAAGGCCGAGCCCTTCCGTCTGCCGTCCCTGCTCCAGTCGCGAGGCGATGCTGCTGTAGGCGCGGATCATCAGATTGGACAGCACCCGCTCCTCGCCGCCGTCGGACCGGTTGGCGCTTCCGCCACCGGTGAAGGCGCGCATGTCGGGATGCTCGGCTGAGACCGCATAGCCGCCCTTGACGAACAGCAGCGGCCGCCGGTCGTGGCGATGGTAGCGCACGACCTCGCCGATCAGGATGAGATGGTCGCCGCCGTCGAGGGTCTGGCGGCAGACGCATTCGAACGAGGCCGCGACGCCCGCAAGCAGCGGCGCAGCGCCCTCGCCCGCGTCACAATCGAGGTCCCTGAACTTGTCCGGCCCCGACCGTGCAAACCGCTGCGACAGCTCGATCTGGTCTTCGGCAAGAACGTTCACGGCGAAGTGGGAGCACGCCGCGAAGGCAGCAAAGCTCTTGCTCTCGCGGCGGATCGACCACAGCACCAGCGGAGGATTGAGCGAGACCGAGGTGAACGAGTTCGATGTGAGACCGAAGCGCTCGCCGCCCGCCGATGTCGAGATGACCGTGACGCCAGTTGCGAATTCGGCAAGACTGCGCCGAAAGCCCTCCAGCTCGACACGGGGGTCTCCACTCTCGATCGGTGATTTCATCGACGACTCCGTTCAGCCTGATTGGCCATCACACCGTGGTCACGCGGATCTGGATTCCCCGCCGCAGCGATTGGCGATCGACGGTTGCGGCGATCCATTCGGAAAAGCGACGCTTGATCTCGGTCAGCAGCCATTGCGCGGCCGGCCCGGGCGGCTGCTCGATCTTGTGCACGGCATAGAGCGGAAACCGCAGCGGCTCGCCGTTATGCGCGGCGAGCTTCAATTCCACGAGCTCGCCGGAATCGAGATAGCCTTGCGCGAGGTGGGTCGGCATCGCGCACCAGCCGAAGCCGTTGCGAACGAAATCGAGGCGGCTGAACTGGTCGATGAAGCTCCAGGTATGGGTTCCCATCACCACCCCGCGGTAGCGCTTGGTGCGGTCCACCATGGTGAGCTGGATGTGCTCTTCCAGCGCGGCCTGCGGGATCAATCCCTCGATCGCCGCCAGCGGGTGCCGGGACGAGGCCACCAGCGAGATCGGCACGTCGCCGAGAAATTCCATCTGAAAGCCCGGCATGCCGTCGAGCGCAGTCGAGTAGATCGCCAGCCGGGCATTGCCTTCGAACAGCGACTGCTCGGGCGCGCCAAGGCCTTCGGCGAGCAAATTCACCGAGACCAGCGGGAAACGCTCCCGGAATGCGCGCAGGCTTTCGATCAGCACGGTGCTCGGAAAGACCTGCTCGATCGAGAGACTGATCTCGGGCTCGGCCACGGTCGCCATGTTCTTGGCGCGCGCACGCAGCGCATCGGTGCTGCTGACGATCCGGCGGGCGTCATGGACGATCGCCTCGCCGGCCTCCGTCAGCCGGGGCAGCTTGCTCGAGCGGTCGAATAGTTTCAGCTCGAGTGCATCCTCGAGCGATTGGATCGATTGGCTGACCGCCGACTGGACACGATTGACCTTGCGCGCAGCCGCCGAGAAGTTGCCGCAGTCCGCGACGGCGATCAGCATCTGGAGTTGGTCCAGCGTCACCCTGGAGAGCATGTTCCACCTAGCCCAATGAGTTGAATCGGGCCGAGCAGGCCCTCCCATCAGGTCAATGAAACGGTCCGCCCGGCGCATCATCATTATATCTGATGATAGCGCATTGCATCCGCCCTGATCGCGTCGATCAGGCGCCGGTCGAGCGGATGGCGGGGTGGCACGGGGCATATCGGCTAGACGAATCCATAGAGACGGGCGGGATTATCGGAGAGGATGGCCTGGCGGGCCGCAGCCTCGGGCGCCCAGGCCAGCAGCAGATCCAGGAGGTCGGCGTCATCGGGCATGGTCTCCGCCGTCTCTGTCGGATGCGGCCAGTCCGATCCCCACAGCAGGCGGTCCGTCCCCTGCCGGACGAGGGCCTGCGCGATCGGCGCGACCTCGCTGTAGCCGGGGCCGCTGCCGTGGGCGATGTGATAGGCGCCCGACAGCTTGAGGTAGACGTTGTCGCGCGCAGCCAGACGCAGCAGCGACTGCACCGCGGGATGCTCCACCGCGAGCGGGCGGGCGTAGCGGCCCATATGGTCGATCACCAAGGTGCACGGCAAACGCGCGATCAGCGCCTCGTGCTCGGGGAATTCCAGTCCGTCGAATTGAATCTGCAGATGCCAGCCGGTGCCGCGGATGCGCTCCGCCATGACGGGCACATCGGACCATTCGGTGACGCTGCCCCGCATCTGATGGTAGCGCAGGCCCCGCGCGCCGGCTTGCCAGAGCCGGTCGAGTTCGCTGTCGGTGACGCCAGTCGGGACAGTCACGACCGCCCGCGCGCCGGGGCCGAACGCGGCAACCGAGTCCAGCGTGCAGCGATTGTCGAAACCGTATGTCACGGGCTGGACGATGATCGTGCGCTCCAGCCCAAGCCGGGCCTGCACCTTGCGATAATCCTCGACGCTGAAGTCGGGCGGGAACAGCCAAGCTTTCGACGAGGCTGGATACGCCTTGCTGTAGATGTGCATGTGGGTGTCGCAGGCGCCGGCGGGCGCGCGAAGCGTGGGAATGCGTGGTGTAGACTGGTTCGGCATCTCGAAAGCACCGGTCGCGGCGGAGAGCACGCGACCGCCTCCTCAGTTCATGAAATTGTCGCGCAGGGTCTCGCCGTCATAGTCGGTCCGGAAGATCCCCTTGGCCTGCAGCAGCGGAACGACTTCGTCGACGAAGTTCTCGATGCTCCTGATGTTGGTGGTCGGCGTGACGTTGAAGCCGTGACAGCCGCTCGTGCGCCAGAGGTGCTCGAGCTGATCGGCGACCTGCTCCGGCGTGCCGACCAGTTGCGGCATGCCGGCGGTCGCCCCGAACACGCGCGCCGCGTCGCGCGCGGTCGCGTTGCCGTCGCCGGTCATGTTCGCCAGCGCCATCAGCATGCCGCGCGAGGCGTCGGTGGTATTGGCAGCCAGCGGCGTGTCGAGATCGATCCTGCTGAAGTCGATGCCGAGCGTGCCGGACATCCGGCTGAGCGCGGCATCGAGCGGGATGCGCTCGAAGAGCTCGGCCTGGCGGCGTTTTGCCTCGGCTTCGGTGCCGCCGAGCACGCATTGAATGCCGAACACCACTTTCGGCGGCTCGGCCCGCCCCTGCGATGTCGAGGAGTCTGCCAGCTTGTCGACGAAAGCCTTCATCGCCTCCACCCGCGCCTGGATCGAGAAGACGACGTCGCTGTGCTTCAGCGCGAATTCCTGGCCGCGGCCCGATGAGCCCGCCTGAAACAGCACGGGCCGGCCCTGCGCCGACGGCAAGGTCGGCGGAACGGTGTGGCAGCGATAGTGCGCACCGGTGAAGTCGACCACGGCGACCTTGGCCGGATCGGCGAACTCGCCGGTTTGCCTGTTCGCAAGAACCGCGCCGGGCTGCACGCCGTTCCACAGCGCGTGACAGATCTCCATGTACTCGTCGGCCTGGTCGTAGCGCTTGTCGTGCTCGATCTGGTCGAGGCCGAGCGCGCGATGCTCCCCGCGCAGATGGCCTGACACGATGTTCCAGCCGACGCGGCCGCCGCTGATATAATCCAGCGTCGAGAGCCGGCGCACGGTGTGATAGGGATGCGTCCCCGCCGTCGAGAGCGTGACCGCAAGGCCGAGATGCTTCGTCTCCGCCAGCATCACGCCCAGCAAGGCCATCGGATCGTGGCAGGGCCAGGTGACGCCGTAGCGGACATAGTCCTCAAAGCTGTCCTTGTAGCGCTCCATGCCGCCGGGCGTATCGGCGAAGAACGCGGCATCGAACCGGCCGCGCTCGAGCGTCCGGGCAAGGCGCTTCCAGTGCTCGAACAGCCGCATGCCCTCCACGCGATCGTCCTCGGGGTCGGCCCAGCTCAGCGCCGTATGGTTGATCGGGCTGTGCATGTAGAAGCCGATCAGGTGCATGCGTTTGGTCACGTCGTTCCTCTCGTCCTTGAAGCCGCCTCGGCATTCACCGCCGCTAGTTTCGTCCCATGCGGGGATCCAGCAGATCGATCAGGCTGTCCGGCCCCGCCTTGCCGACATCGATCCAGCCGAGCTGTCCCATCAGCAGGCTGATCTCCTGGCGCATGATATCGATGACCTTGCAGGCTCCGGTCTCGCCGGCCGCGGCAACGCCGAACATCGCGGGACGGCCGAAGAATGCGGCCCTGGCACCGAGGCACAGCGCTTTCGCAACGTCGCTGCCGCGGCGGAAGCCGCTGTCGATCAGGATCTCCATGCGGCCGCCGACCGCATCGGCGATCGCGGGCAGCATGTCGATCGAGCCCGGTGCGCTGTCGAGCTGCCGCCCGCCATGGTTCGAGACCATCACGCCGCTTGCGCCGAGCTCGAGGCACTTCAGCGCGTCGGCCGGATGCATCACGCCCTTGACCACCAGCGGACCATCCCAGGCCTTGCGCACCTGTTCGAGGATCGACCATGTCTGCGCCGGCGCCGGCGTCTGCTCGCCGTAGAGATCGGCGACCGCATTGGCGCTGGCGCCCTCCGCCGCATAGGGCCGCCAGTTCTCCATCATGGGAATCCCGCCCTCGGTGAGATAGCGCCAGGTCCAGCCCGGCCGGCTCAGTCCCTGCAGGATCACCGACGGCGTCATCTTCATCGGCCGGCGGAAGCCGTTGCGCAAATTACGCTCGCGCTTGCCCATCACGGGCGTATCGATCGTCATCAGCAGCACCCGCACGCCCAGCGCCTTGGCGCGGCGCACCAGGTCGAGCGTGATGTGCGGATCGCGCGTGCCGTAGATCTGGAACCAGGTCGTCTTCGGTGCCAGCGCCATCGCCGCCTCGATGGAATCGCAGCTCGCACTCGACATGATGTAGGGAATCTCGAAACGCGCCGCCGCGCGCGCGAGCATCAGATCCGCGCCGGGGCGGAAAAAGCCGGCGATGCCCATCGGCGAGATACCGAACGGACTGGCATAATCGTGGCCGAACAGGTTCACCGTCTGGCGGCGTTTCTCGACGTCGACCAGATAGCGCGGCAGCAGCTTGTAGCGATCGAACGCAACGCGGTTGCGCGCGAGCCCCGCCTCGCCGTCGACCCCGCCGTCGATGAAGTCGAAAGCGATCCGCGGCAGGCGCTTGCGCGCGAGTGTTCTGATGTCGTCGAAATTGATCGCCTGTTGAAGCTGCATGAGTTCTTGTCGGCTCACTTTGATGCGCGTGGGATCGAATGAGTCCGATCCGTCAGCGTCATTATTCGTCGATCGCCACGCGTCGGAGAATTGGCCAAATTTTGATACTGACCATCAGCCGGCGTGATGATGTCGCGGTCGATTTCATAGGCGAAGCAAAGCATCACGCGGCGAGGCGCCGCGCGCGCAAGCTTCACCGACGAGAGGTTCTTTTCAGCCCATGCGCGTCGGCAGGAACAAGGCGATCTCCGGCCAGATCGCGAGCATGAACAGCAGGACCAGCATGATCAGGTGGAACGGAACGGTTCCCATCACGACTTCGCTGAGCTTGCCGTCCCAGATGCTCTGGATGACGAAGAGATTGATGCCGATCGGCGGCGATATCTGGCCAAGCTCGATGAACATCACCAGCATGACGCCGAACCAGATCGGATCGACGCCGTACTGGACGAGGACCGGATAGAGCAGCGGCACCGTGATCACGATCATGCCGAGGCTCTCGACCAGACAGCCGAGAACCGTGTAGAGCACGAAGACGGCGATGAAGAACTCGACCTTGCTGAGGTGCAGACCGACCACGAAGGCGGTGACGTCGTCGCCGACGCCGGCATAGCTGATGGCGTAGGAGAACAGGAAGGCGGCGTAGACGATGAACAGGATGTTGCCGACGACCTCGACCGTGCGGTGCATGGCGGCGACGAAATTCGGCCAGGTCAGATCGCCCCAGATGACGGATATCGTGATGCCGAACAGGCATCCGATCGCCGCCGCCTCGGTCGGCGTGGCGAGCCCCGAATAGATGCTGCCGAGAATGAACGCGATCAGGATCGCGAATGGCAGCACGTCGACCAGCGCGCCCATGATCCCGGCAACGCTGCGCGTCAGTATTTCCGTGGGCGCCGCGCTCGGCCTCATGGTGGTGTAGACGGCGATGTAGGCCATGAACATCGCGGTCAGGATCAATCCCGGGATCACGCCGGCCATGAACAGTTTTGCGACCGAGGTCTCGCTGAAGGTGCCGTAGACGATCATGGCGATGCTCGGCGGGAACAGGATTCCGAGCGTGCCGCCGGCCGCGAGCGAACCGGCCGAGAGCCGGCGATCATATTTGCGCTGGCCAAGCTGCGGCAGCGCGACGCTGCCGATCGAGGCGGCGGTCGCGATGCTGGAGCCGCTGATGGCGGCGAACACCGCGCATCCCGCGATATTGGTCTGCAACAGGCCGCCGGGAATGCGCGCGACCAGGACCGACAGCCCGCGATAGATCCGAAAGCTTAAGCCGCTCTTTTGCAGAATTTCGGCGAGCAGGATGAAGAGCGGGATGGCGGTCAGCGTAAAGCTGTCCATGCTGCCCCAGCTGACGAGGCCGAGCCCGTTGAAGGCATCGAAGCCGTTCTGCATGAACAAATAGACCACGGCCGGCACCGCAATGGCGAAAGGCACCTGCATGCCGAGGCCGAGCAGCGACAGGAAGACGGCGAAGGCGATGATGAGTTGAAGACCCGCGCTCATTGGCCAGCCTTCCTGCGGTTTGCGGCAGCGAACCAGCGAATGTCGGCTCGAAGCGCCCTGATCAGCGAATAGCAAAGAGCGGCGGTGCCGAGCGGCATGGTCAGTTGCGGAATCCACAAGGGCGTGCCGAGAATGGTCGCGGCGAAATCGCCGCCGTCAAAGCTGCGCAGCACCAGACGGACCAGCTGCCAGAGCAGCAGCAGGCAGAAGGCGAGCGCGATCGCGTCGAAGATCAGCTTGCGCAGGGCATGCCCGCGTTCGCCGAGCCGGCCGTCGATGAACTCCACCTTGTGGAAGGCACCGCTGACGAAGCAGGTCGACAGGCTCAGGAACGAGACGGCGACGAGCAGATAGCCGCCGAGCTCGTCGGCCGACTGGAGCGAGACGCCGAAGAGGTTTCTCAGGAGGACTTCGGCCGCGACCATGACCATCATGGACATGATGGCGAGCTCGCAGAGCCAGCGGCACAGGCGCTCGATCCATCCTTCGGCAGGTTGCGAAGGTCCGGCCTCGACGGCGTGCCCGGCGTCGAGGTGCTGCGTTTGAGGAGATGACAGCATGCGGTTCAGCGTCCCAGAGCCTTGCGGACCTGATCCAGCAGTTCGGCCGCCTCGGGTCCCTGCGCTTTCGCCCACTCGGCGTAATAGGGCCTGATCTTCTGGCCGGCCTCCTCGACTTCCGCGGGCGACGGACTGGTCGCGGTCATTTGCGCGGCAAGCTTCTGGGTGAGATCCTGATCCTCGGCCGCCATCGCCCTGGTCGTCTTGTCGGCGACCTCGCGGATGGTGTCCTGCACGACGGTCTGCACGGAGGGCGACAGCCGGTCCCACGCCTTCTTGTTCACCAGCAGCAGCGAGGAGACATAGCCGAGGTTCAGCCGGTAATTGTACTTGAACAGGTCGCGCCAGACATAGCCGTAGCCTGAGCTAGCGGTGATCGCGCCGTCGACGACGCCGCGGTCGATCGCCGCCGGGACTTCCGCCGTGCCCAGCGTCACCGGCGAGCCGCCCATCTTCTTGATGAACTCGCCTTGATCCGGCGAGATCACCCTGATCTTCTGGCCCTGGATGTCCTTGAGCGACTTGAGCTCCTTGCGCGACCAGATCACCTGCTCCGGAAACACGTACTGGCCGACCACGACGATGCCGCGCTTGGCGTAGGCCTCGCTCAGCGCCGGCGCGAGGATGGCCGAGACCTTCTGGTATTCGACGGGATCGTGCACCAGCATCGGCAGGCGCACGACCGCGCCGACCGGCACGCTGCCGAGGAAGAACGCGTCATCTCCCATCTGGACGATGTTGTCGGCGACGGCCTGGGTGATGTCGGTCGCCTTGATCTGCAGCGTACCGCCGAGGTGCAGCTTGATCTTCAGCTCGCCATTGGTGCGCTTGCCGATCTCGTCGAACAGCTCGGCGAGGCCCTTGGCGGCCGTGACCGTGGCGACGGAATTGTAGGTGTAGGCATTCCAGGTCTGGCCGGCCGTAACAGGGGTTGCCTGTGTCGCGAGGGCCGAGAGCGCCAGCAGGCCGGCTGCTGCGAATGCCGCGAGCCGCCGCGGCACCCGACCGCGCGCCGTCCGAGCCATGCCGTTCCGTGCATCGACGATCGCGGCGAAGGCCAGATTCGGTCTGGCGCCATCCCCCGACAACAGGACCTCTCGTTCCATTTCCACCCCTGAGGTTGATGTTCTTCTTTTGTAAAGCCGGGACGTGCCGCCCCTGGCCTCGCCCCGGCAGAACTATCTTGCCGAAACGCGATTGCGTTCTGTTAGCACATGGCTTTCCGGCCCGATTGGGCATTTTCCTGATGGCATCCATCGGCCGGAATGATGCATCGCGCGGCGATTTGCCGCTTATTCCGATAAACGGCACAAGCGCGCCCGGCGGGCTGGGCGCCCCCTACCGGCGGCGAGCTCTTCGCGGGGATGCGCCCGCGGTCAGGCGAGCGTCTGGACGGCGACGTCTTCGCAGGTCAGGAACGCGACACCATCGAGACCGCGCAGCCAGCTCAGCAGGCCGTCGAGCGCGGCGACGCGGCTCGCCCGCGCGCTGCCGTAGTCGCTGCGCGGATGCAGCGTCAGCGTGATCAGGCAGCGCTCGCGATGCATCGCATCGATCTCCTCGCGCCACATCTTGATGACGCGATCATGGGTCTGGCGTTGGGCGTAGAGCGTCGCGTCGATCAGGATCTCCGCATGCGGCACCTCGACCATGCCGCGGCCGCCATCGGCATCAAGCCGGTACGGATGGTCGTCATCCTGGAAGCTCGAATCATAGCGATAGCCGAGATCGGCGAGATGGCCGAGGGTACGTTCCGTCAGTCGGCCGTGTGGGGCCCGGAAACCGCGCGGCGCACGGCCGACGATCCGCGACAGCGTGGCATGCGTGCGCTCCAGCAGCGCCCGCTCGTCGACGCCAGCCGCGTCCATCTCTTCCATCGCCCAGCCATGCGCGGCGATCTCATGACCGCGGCCGGCGAGCGCGGCGACATAGGCGGGATTGGCTTCTGCTTCAGCACCCGGCACGAACACGGTAGATTTGATGCCGTGGCGATCGAGCAGTCCGAACAGCCGTTCGCAGCCAACCGCATAGGCGTATTTTCCGTAGGAAGCGCGGCCGAACAGCGCGTCCTCGTGAGCTTGCGCCAGCTCCACCGTCTTGCCCTGGAGATTGACGGTGACGACGACGGGAATGATCGGCTTCGTCATTGTCCGCTCCAGTCCCGCCGCCAATCGGTCGGACGCTTCAGGCACCATTCGGCGAGCTCGAGCATGCTGACGAAGCGCACGCCCTCGTGGCGCTTGGCATGTTTGATGAGCCCTTCGACCGCCGCGACGCGCGCGGGCGAGCCGGAGCCATAGCCGACGCGCGGGTGGAAGGTCAGGTTGTAGTAACCGCCCTCGGCGTAGATCGCGTCGAACTCCTGCTCCCAATGCGTCAGCACTTCCGACGGCGGCGTATAGCTGACGCGGTAGAACGGGAAATCGTCGAGGCTCGAGGTGTTGTTGGGCAGGCAGACATAATCGCTGCGCTCCTCGCCGTCGTAGCGGGCGAGATATGGCAGGTCGAAATCCTTGTCGCTGGAATCGTAGACATAGCCGAGCTCGCGGAGCTTGCGCAGCGTGCGCGCCGTCTTGTGTCCGGACGGCGAGCGCCATCCCCGCGGCGCGATGCCGGTGATCTCGGTGAGCAGCCGGTGCGTCCGTTCCAGGAGCTCCGGCTCGGCATCTCCAGGATCGACGCCCTCGTGAAAATATCCGTGCGAGCCGATCTCGATGCCCGAGCGCGAGATGTTGCGGACGAGGTCCGGGCTCTTCTCGGCATCATAGCCGGAGACATAGAAGGTCCAGGGCACGTTGTGCCGCGAAAACATGTCGACGAAGCGCGGGATGCCGCATTTGGCGGAATAGCGTCCGTGCGAGCGCGCTCCGAGCGGCAGCTGGCCGCGGCCGCGTTCGAGCGAGGTGCCGTCGAAATCGAGCGTGAGGCCGACGACGCAGCGGGCGCCGTCCGGCCAGGCATGTTGCCTGCGCTGCGCAAGGGAGATCATCTGACAACCTCGACGTTCCAGAAACGGGGTTTGCGGCCGGCCCACGGCGCATAACCGCGCACTTTGGGCGAGACCGCCGACACATTGACGCCGGAGCTCCACACGATCATCGGCGCATCGTCGACGAACAGTCTGTGGAGCGCATCGAACAGCGGCTGGCGCGCCTCCGGCGCGGGCGTTTCCATCAGCTTAGCCAGCAGCTCGATCGCATCGCGATTGCCCCAGACGCGATCCGGCTGCGCGGCCTTGTCGCCGATGAAGCGGTCGAGGCCGAAAGCGGGATCGAGATAGGGCGTGTAGTTCCAGACCATGAGCTGGTAGTCGCCCTTGTTGTAGCGGCTGAGCTGGGCCGCGAACTCGACGACCTCGACCGTGAGGTTAAGGCCCGCCTGCTGCGCCATCGCCTGCGCCATCACGGCGACGTCGTTCATGACCGGAAAGCGCGAATTGGTGGTGATCTTGATCGGCTCGCCCTTGTAGCCCGCCTCAATCAGCAGCTTCTTTGCGCGCGCAATGTCGAGGTTTTGCCCGGCCTGCTCCACCGCGCCATAATAGCGGCTCGACAGCGGCACCAGCGAGGTGCTCGGCTTGGCGTAGCCGTCGGTGAGACTGTCGCTCATGCCGGGATAGTCGAGCGAGGCCGCAATGGCCTCGCGGATGCGCTTGTCTTTCAAGAGCGGATCGTTGGTCTGCATCACGATGGCATTCAGCGAGGCGACCGGTGCCGATGCGATCACGAGGCCAGCGGACTTCAGCTCACCCGCGAATTTCGGATCGGCTGACGGCCAGAGGTCGAGATTGCCGGACTGGATCGCCGCCTTCGCCGCCGCCGGATCGGGCACGATCGACAGTTTGATGCGATCGACCTTGGGCGGCTTGGCGCCGGTGAGACCGTCAGCCGGCTCGCTGCGCGCTGCATAGGCCTCGTTGCGCGCGAGCTCGATGAACTGGCCGCGGCGCCATTCGGCAAGCCTAAACGGGCCGGTGCCGATCGCCTTCTGCCACGTCCCGTCCGCACCGACCGAGTCCGGATGCGCGATGCCGGTGCCGTCGCAATCGGCCCGCGCCATCGTGCTGAGGAACGCGCCGCTCGGCTCTGCGAGCCGGAAGACGACCTGCTCCGGCGATGGCGCGGTGATCTCGACAATCTTGATCTTGCGCGTGCCGTCGAAATTGGTCCGGCATGGCCAGCCGGATTTCGGATCGAGGAAGCGCTCCCAGGTCCACGCCACCTCCCGCGAGGTCAGCGGCGCGCCGTTGTGGAACGTCACGCCCTCGCGCAGCGTAAAGGTGTAGGTGCGGCCATCCGCAGAAGTCTCGATGCCCTTCGCCAGCATCGGGGCGACGGTGCCGTCGCCGCGCCAGGCGACGAGGCCTTCGTAGATCTGCTGCAGCACGAGGCCGGTGTTGTCATCAGGGCTGTTGCCCGGCATCAGGCCGCGGATGTCGGTGGTGACCATGCTGCGCAGGACACTCTCGGCCTGGGCCGCGGATAACGGCGCAAGCATCAGGCACAACGCAACGACAAACCGTCTCATACGCAAGATCCTGATTAACCCGAGGCACGCTCCGCCGTCGCACCGGCGAAGTCCAGGACGGGCGCGGCCGCGAGCAGCGCCTTGGTGTAGTCATGCCGGGGGCGATCAAAGATGTCGTCACGCGAGCCCTGCTCGACGATCTTGCCGCCCTGCATCACCACGACGCGATCGGCGACCTGCTCGACCGCGGCGAGATCATGGCTGATGAACAGGCAGGCAAAACCGTATTGCGCCTGCAGCCGCTCGAACAGTTTCAGCACCTGCGCCTGGATGGTCATGTCGAGCGCGGAGACCGGCTCGTCGGCAACCACGAAAGCCGGCTCGCGCACGATGGCGCGCGCAATCGCGATGCGCTGCCGCTGGCCGCCAGACAATTCATGCGGCCAGCGCTTGCCGAGACCGGCAAGCCCGACCTCGTCGAGCATCGCCTCGACGCGCCTGTCGCGCTCGGCTGTCGTGAGTTGCGGCACATGACGCAAGGGCTCGGCGACGATCTCGCCGACGCGCATGCGCGGATCGAGCGAAGAGTACGGATCCTGGAACACGAGCTGCGAAGCCAGACGGAAGTCGCGATCGATCGTCGCCGTCACGTCCCTGCCCCGGAACCTGATCTCGCCGCCCGAGGTCGGGATCAGCCGCAGCATGGCGCGGCCGAGCGTGGTCTTGCCGGAGCCGCTGCCGCCGACCACGGCAACGGTCTCTCCCGCAGCGATGTCGAGATCGACACCATTGACGGCGGAGACGCCGGTATCGCGGCGGAACAGCCGCTGCCGTCCGGCAAACCCGACTTTGAGGCCGCGCACGCTGACGAGAGGCTCACCGCCCTCTCGCGCTTTCGAGGTGGCGCCCCGGCGCGGCAGGGCCTCGACGAGCCGTTTGGTATAGGCCTCGCGCGGCGAGAACAGGATCTGCCGGCTCGTGCCGGTTTCGACCATCCTGCCTTGACGCAGCACCAGCGCGCGCTGCGCATAGCGCGAGACGAGGCCGAGATTGTGGGTGATCAGCATCACCGACGTGCCGTGGTCGCGGGCCAGCCCGACCATGAGGTCGAGCACCTCGCGCTGGGTCAGGGTATCGAGCGCCGTGGTCGGCTCGTCCGCGATCAGCAGCTTCGGCTTCAGCAGCATCACCGAGGCCAGCATGATGCGCTGGCGCATGCCGCCGGAGAATTCGTGCGGATAGGCATCGAACGTCCGCTCGGGATCGCGGATCTGCACGCGCGCGAGCATGTCGAGACAGCGGCGCCGGATCTCGCGCCTGCCAAGCCGCTCGTGCAAGCCGAGCCCCTCCGCCATCTGAGCTCCGACGCTGATGGCGGGATTGAGCGAAACCATTGGCTCCTGGAACACCATGCCGACGACAGGCCCGCGCAGCGTCCGCATCCGCCGCGCCGAGACGTTCGCGAGATCGACGCCGTCGAGCACGATGCGGCCGCCGGCCTTGCGCAGCCCTGGCGGCAGCAGGCCGAGCACCGCGCGTGCCGCGGCGGTCTTGCCGCTGCCGGATTCGCCGACGACGGCCAGGAACTCGCCGCGCTCGACGGCGAAGGAAACACCTTCGACGATCGCCGCCTTGCTGGTGGCGACCTCGATGCGCAGATTTTCGACCGACAGCAGCGTCATCCGTGCGCCATCCTGGGATCGAGGCGATCGCGCAAGGAATCGCCGAGCAGATTGATGCCGAGCAGCGTCAGCGCGATGCAGAGGCCCGGCGCGATCGAGAGCCAGGCCGCGGTCTCCATGAACGGACGGCTCGCCGCCAGCATGTTGCCCCAGGTCGGAGCCGGCGGCGGCACGCCGAGGCCGAGGAAACTCAACGCGCTCTCGGCAAGCAGCACCCAGCCGAACATGCTGGTCGCGAGCACCGCAACGGGCGCAATCGCGTTCGGCATCACGTGGCGGAACATCGAATAGGCTTCCGAATTGCCGATGACGCGCGAGGCCTCGACATATTCCTTCTCGCGGATCGACAGCACGGTGCCGCGCACGACGCGAACCACCGAGGGGATGTAGGCAAGCCCAAGCGCCAGGATCAGTCCGGCCTTGTTGGCGCCCACCACGATCATCACCGCCAAAGCCAGCAGGATGCCGGGAAACGCCAGAAGTGCATCATTGACCGCCATGATGATGCGATCGGCCCAACCGCGGATGTAACCGGCCGCGCAGCCGATCACCATGCCGGCGGTCACAGCCAGCAGCACCGTGATCAGGGCAATCACGACGCTCGCACCGGCCCCGACCATGATGCGGCTGAGCACGTCGCGGCCGAATTCATCCGTCCCGAACCAATGCAGCGGCGACGGCGCCTGCAGGCGCGCGCGCAGATTGATCCGCAGCGGGTCGAACGGCGTCCAGAACGCGCCTGTGAGCGCCGCGCCGAGCAGCAGCGCGATCAAGGTGCCGCCGATCGCGGTGTTGGCGCGCATCCTCATGCCACCGTCACCCTCGGATCGAACAAGGGATAGCAGAGATCGACGATCAGATTGACCACCACGTAGATCACCGCCGTAAACAGCAGGCAGCCCTGCACCACGGGATAGTCGCGCGCGAAGATCGAATCCACGAGCAGCCGGCCGAGCCCCGGCAGCGTGAACACGGTCTCGATCACGGCAATGCCGCCGAGGAGATGGCCAAGCACGAGGCCGATCAGCGTCCAGGTCGGCGCGAAGGCGTTCGGCAGCACGTGGCGGGCGAGCACGCGCCATTCCGGCACGCCCTTGGCGCGGGCGTGAGTGACATATTCGAGCCTGAGCACCTCGATCGAGGCGGCGCGTGCCATGCGGGTGAGGACGCCGATCTCGACCATGGTCAGCGTCGCGATCGGCAGCACGATGAAGGTCGCCGCCTGCCAGAAGCTTTCTGCGAACGGCACATAGCCGATCACCGGCAGCCATTTCAGCTTGAGGCCGAACAGCAGTAGCAGCAGCAGGCCGAGCCAGAAGCTCGGGATCGACAGCAGCAGCGTGGCGCCGCCGACGACGGAGAGGTCGAGCAGGCTGTTCTGCTTCCAGGCGGCGACGAGGCCGGCCGGAACGGCGATCGAGGCCGCCGCCGCGACCGCCACCAGCACGATGACGGCGCTGACCTGGAAGCGGTCCAGGATCAGCGGCAGCACCGCCAGGTTGTTGGTGATGGAGTGGCCGAAATCGCCGGCGGCAAGCCTGGCGATCCAGTGCATGAACTGGACCGGGATCGGCTGGTCGAGCCCCAGCTGGGCGCGGAGCTGCGCCGCCTGCGCGGGATCGGCGGCATCGCCGAGCATCACCTGAACCGGATCGCCGGGAATGAGCCGGACCAGCGCAAAGACGCCGACGGCGACGAGCAGCAGCGTCGGGATCGTCATTGCCAATCGTCTGGCGAGGTAACTCAACATGGCGCCGCCCTACTCGACCGTGACGCCCCAGAACCGCGGCTGCGGATAAAGCCAACCGGCATAGCCCTTGATGCCCTTGCGCAGCGCCGTCAGCTCGGCGCCATTGAACAGCACGATCATCGGCACGTCGGCGATGAAGCGCTTGTGCATCTCGTCGAACAGCGCCTGCCGCTTGGCGGCGGCGTCGATCATCATCGACTGGCGCAGCATGTCCTGCGCCTCCGGATTGTCCCAGACCTTGCGCGGCTGCGTCGCCTTCGGTCCGGTCAGCATCTCGAAGCTTAGGGAGGGATCGAGCCGCGCCGAATAGGTAAAGGCCATCGACTGGTAGTCGCCACGGTTGTAGCGGTCGAGCTGCGCCGCCCAGTCCATCACCTCCAGCTCGATATTGATCCCAACGGTCTGCGCCATCGCCTGCACCAGAACGGAGGAATCGAACACGAAGCTGTAGCGCTTGTTGGTGATCATCTTGATCGACTGGCCGCGGTAGCCGGCCTCCAGCAGCAGCTTCTTGGCTTCCGCAATGTTCTGCGTGTAGCCGTGCGACTGTGCCTCGCTGTAGAAGGGGCCGCCGAGCGGCAGCGCAGAATTGTTGGGGCGCGCGGTGCCCATCATCACGGCATCGACGATCTGCGCGGTGTCGATCGACAGCGCAATGGCGCGACGGATGCGCACGTCCTTCAGCAGCGGGTCCTTGGTCTGGAACAGGATGCCGGTGAGGCCGAGCGCGGGCGTGATGCTGAGCTGCACCTCGGGACGCGATTTGAGTTCTTCGAGATCGGGGATCGACAGGCTCATGATGACGTCGAGCGAGCCGCTGAGCAGTCCCGCCTTCGCCGCGGAACTATCGGGGATCACGTTGAAGCGGACGCGATCGACCTTGGCGTCCTTGGCGCCGGTGTAGCCGGTGCGGGGCTCGCTGCGCGAGGCATAGCCGTCGAAGCGGATGACATCGACATATTGTCCCCGCTTCCACTCGCCGAGCTTGAACGGGCCGGTGCCAACAGGGGCGATCCACTTGTCGTCGGCGCCGACGGAGTCGCGGTGAATGATCGCGGTCTGGCCGCAATCGGGCCGCGCCAGCGTCGGCAGGAACAAGGCGCTCGGCTGATCAAGCGCAATGGCGACGGTGAGCGGATCCAGCGCCTCGATCTTCTCGATCCGCGCGATGCCGGTGGCGCTGAATTCGGAGAGGCAACGCCATTGCGTCGCCGGATCGAGCCAGCGTTTCAGCGACCAGACCACGTCATCCGCGGTCATGGTGGCGCCATTGTGGAACTTGACGCCCTGGCGCAGGCGGAACGTGTAGGTCTTGCCTTCGTTCGAGACGGTCCAGCTCTCGGCCAGCATCGGGCCGATCGACGTGTCGTCACGGAAGGCGACCAGCCCCTCCACCACATGCGCGATCACGCCATCGGTGTTGGCGTCGCGATTGGTGCCGGGATCGGTGGAGCGGATGTCGGCATTGAGCCGCGTCCGCAACAATGTCTCGGCGCCGGCCTTTCCCAGCATGGCCCACAGGGCGAGCGCGGCCAGACCGACCGCCCATGCCGGCGATGGCCGACGCCGCCGCATCACGCAGCCCCCGCGGCGGCAGACCGCTCGTACGCGGCCCGCCCGATCTCGTCGATCTCGAGCCGGTAAGTGGTGAACTCGCGATTGAGCGCCGGCAGCGGCGCCGCCTGCATCAAACCGCTCGCCGGCTCCATCAGGATCATCGCCACGGTGGCGCTGAGATTGTTGCTGAGATTGCGGCGCGGCGGGCGGCACACCGACCAGGGATAGGCAAACTCGTCGAACAGCGCATTCTTGACGTTGTCGAAGGTGATGCTGCCGATGTGCGGCTGAAGCAGATCGCGAACGCGAATGTCGCGGTAGAGACTGTCAGGCGTATCCTGGATGCCGGCATCCTTGAGCTTGCCGAGCGCAACCGGGCTCACGAAGTGATTGGCGTGCACCAGCAGGCCGTTCTGCGGATGCACCTGAAAGGTCTCATCCGGCGCACATTCGAAATCGATCGCCACGCCCTCGCGATGGCTGACGATCATGTTGTTGGCCGCGGATTTCTGCGTGCAATAGACCGCACGCATGGCAAGCGCGACATGCTCCTGCTCCAGCACCTTGCGGCGGATCAGTGCCAGCGGCACGCCGACCTGGCGATAGTCACGGTCACTTTGGAGATAGTTCGCGGTGATCGCGATGCCGACCGCGTTGAAGCCACAGCGACCGAGGGCGCCGGCCTCGGTGAAGGTCATGAGATCAGGACCGTCATCGCGACGCACCTTCAGCACCACCGCGGTCTCCGCGCACTCGCGCTTCCAGTCCCAGTTCTGGGCATGGATCAGGCGACCGTTGCCGGTCGCCTGCGGCATCACGACGACGCCGGTGCAGCCATCGGGCTCGTCGGGCGTCTTCAGGCGCGCGCGGATCTTTGGATTGGCAAGCTTGAGGATCTCCGTGCGGGCGTTGAGCAAGACGACATCCTCGAACGGGACGTCGGCGCCCTCGGCGATACCGCGCATCTCCTCGATATAGGTCGGCTCGAAGCCCTCGATGACGGGCAGATAGTCCCGCACCAGCTCGGACACGCCCTTCGCATCGAGCGAGAGCTCCTTCAACTGCGCGAAGTAGTGCGTCGTCCCCTTCTTGATGCGGCCCGCCGCCTTCTGCCCGTACTGACGGCCACGCTCGCGCGGAGAACCGGAGATTTCGATCAGGGGAAAGGGCTCGACCATGGGACGCCAAATTCCTTCTTGAAGTTCCTTTTGCTTTCCTAGGAAGCCTAATGTATTTTGTGATGACATGAAACAAAAATCTTCGACCGCGAAATCTGCCGTGGAAAAAGCGTCGCCAAGCCGTCTGCAGCGGGAACTGTCGGCCGGGATCATGGACCTGATCCGGAGCGAAGGGCTCGCGCCGGGCACGCGCCTTGCCGAAGTCGCGCTCGCCGAGCGCCTCCATGTCTCGCGCACGCCGGTGCGCGCTGCGCTGAAGCTGCTGGCGCGGCGCAAGCTCGTGCATGCCGGTGCCAGCCGCGGCTATTTCGTTGCCGAGGCCGCTCCCGCCGCGCACAAGGCGCCGCCGAAGCCCAGTCCCGACGATACCGATCGGCTGTTCCTCGCCATCGCGCGCGACCGCCGCGCCGGCCGGCTGCCGGAGGAAGTGTCCGAGCGCGACCTGATGCAGCGCTACGATGCGACGCGGCCGATCGTGCAGCGCGTGCTCAGCAAGCTTGCCGAGGTCGCCGCGGTCCAGCGCAAGCCCGGCCATGGCTGGCGCTTCCAGCCGACGCTCGCCGATACGCAGGCGCGCGACGAGAGTTACCGATACCGTCTGCTGATCGAGCCGGCCGCTCTGCTCGAACCGGGATTCAAGCTCGATCCGGCCTGGGCGGCCGAGATGCGCCGCCGTCATCAGGAGATGCTGGCGATGCCGTGGAGCGATACCGCCAGCATCGCGCTCTACGAGATGAACGCGGCCTTTCACGAAGGCCTCGCCGCTGCATCGGGCAACCGCTATCTGCTGGTCGCGGTTCAACAGCAGAACCGGCTGCGGCGCTTCGGCAACTACGACTGGACCTTCGGCCATGAGCGCGTGATCGTGAACTGCCGCGAGCACCTCGCCATCCTCGACCAGCTCGAAGCCGGCCAGAACGAGGCCGCAGCTGCGCTACTGCGCCGGCATCTCGAAGGCGCAGCAAAGCTCAAGCGCAGCCCCGCCAATTCCAACACGCCATCCAAAGCCTCCTGACGTTTGCAAGAGTTGCCATGACCATGAATGCCTTCGCTTCCAACAGCCCCCTCACCCGCGAGGCCATGGAGCCGTTCTGGCTGCCGATGACGCCGAACCGGCAATTCAAGTCGAAGCCGCGCATCTTCGTCGGCGCCGAAGGCATGCACTACCTCACCGACGACAACCGGCGGATTCTCGACGGCATGGCGGGGCTGTGGTGCGTGAACGCGGGACATGCGCAAAGACGCATCGTCGAGGCGATCCAGGCCCAGGCTGCGAAGCTCGACTTCGTCTCCTCGTTCCAGATGAGCCATCCGGCCGCCTTCGAGCTCGCCCGCCGCATCACCGAGATCGCGCCCGCCGGCCTCGACCACGTCTTCTTCACCAATTCCGGCTCGGAATCGGTCGATACCGCCCTGAAGATCGCGCGCGGCTATCACCGCGCCCGCGGCGAAGCCAGCCGCATCCGTTTCATCTCGCGCGCAAAAGCCTATCACGGCATGGGCTGGGGCGGCCTCTCGGTCAGCGGCATCGTCCGCCACCGCAGGGATTTCGGCCCGCTGCTGCCGGAGGTCGACCACCTCCCGCACACCCATGATCCCGAGCATGCCGCGTTCTCGCGCGGCCAGCCGCAATGGGGCGCGCATCTCGCCGATGAGCTCTCAAAGCTGCTACAAATCCACGATCCCTCGACCATCGCCGCCGTCATCGTCGAGCCTGTCACCGGCTCCGGCGGCGTGCTGCCGCCACCGGTCGGCTATCTCGAGCGGCTGCGCCAGATCTGCGACCAGCACGGCATTCTCCTGAT
The DNA here is from genome assembly GCF_028128625.1 of Bradyrhizobium sp. CCBAU 45389. Lineage (NCBI taxonomy): Bacteria > Pseudomonadati > Pseudomonadota > Alphaproteobacteria > Hyphomicrobiales > Nitrobacteraceae > Bradyrhizobium > Bradyrhizobium sp. CCBAU 45389. Next base: position 684,215 of record NZ_LBIY01000002.1, read on the forward strand.
CTTCGACGAGGTCATCACCGGCTTCGGTCGCCTCGGCGCGGCGTTCGGCGCCAACGCCTTCGGCGTGACACCTGACCTCATCACCTGCGCCAAGGGCATGACCAATGCCGCCGTGCCGATGGGCGGCGTCATCGTCAGCGGCAAGGTCTATGACGCGCTGATGCAGGGGCCGGACAACACCATCGAGCTGTTCCACGGCTACACCTATTCGGCGCATCCGCTGGCCTGCGCGGCCGGCCTTGCCGCGCTCGACGTGTATCAGGATCTCGGCCTGTTCGAGCGGGCGCGCCGCCTCGCGCCGGTGTGGGAGAGCCATGCGCACGGCTTGCGCGACCTCCCTTATGTCATCGACATCCGCAACATCGGGCTGCTCGCCGCAATCGACCTGAAACCGCGCGAGGGCACACCGGGCGCGCGCGGCAGCGAATGCGCCAATCGCTGCTACGAGGACGGCATCCTGATCCGCGGCAGCGGCGACACGCTGCTGATCTCGCCGCCCCTGATCATCACCGAGGAACAGATCGGCGACATTTTTGCTTCCATCCGCCGTGCCTTGACTGCGATCAGCTAGCGGCGGCGCGGGGCCTCACCCCGCCGGCAATGCATCGAGGTGGCACGCCACCCACTGCTCGTCTCCGGCCGCGCGGAGCGTCGGCTCCTCGGTCCGGCAGCGGTCGAACACGAACGGGCAGCGGGTGTGGAAGCGGCATCCCTTCGGCGGATTGATCGGGCTCGGCACGTCGCCGCCGAGGATGATCGGATTGCGCTGGGCGCCGGGCTCGGGCAGCGGCACCGCCGAGAGCAGCGCCTTGGTGTAGGGATGCCTCGGCGCGGCAAAGATCTCGCGGCGCGGCGCCACCTCGACGATCTTGCCGAGATACATCACCGCGACGCGGTGGGTCATGTGCTCGACGATGGCGAGGTCATGGCTGATGAACAGCAGCGCGAGGCCGAATTTCTGCTGAAGGTCCTGCAGCAGATTGACGACCTGCGCCTTGACCGAGACGTCGAGCGCCGAGACCGCCTCGTCGCACACGATCAGCTCGGGCTCGGCGGCGAGCGCGCGCGCGATGCCGATGCGCTGGCGCTGGCCGCCGGAGAATTCGTGCGGCCGGCGGTTCAGTGCCTCGCGCGGCAAGCGTACGGTGTCCATCAGCTCCGTGACGCGAACCTCGAGATCCTCCTTGGATTTGGCGAGGCCGAAATTGCGGATCGGCTCAGCCAGGATGTCGCGCACGCGCATGCGCGGGTTGAGGCTGGAGAACGGGTCCTGGAACACGACCTGCACACGGCGGCGCATCTGGCGCATCGTGCTCGGATGCGCGTCGTCGATCCTCTGGCCGTCGAGGATGACCTGGCCCGAAGTGATCTCGAACAGCCGCAGGATGGCGCGGCCGACCGTCGATTTGCCGCAGCCGGATTCGCCGACCAGCGACAAGGTCTCGCCGCGCGCGATCTCGAACGACACGCCGTCGACTGCATAGACGAATTCGGTTTGTCGCCCGAACAGGCCCTTGTTGATCGGAAAATGCTTCTTGAGGTCGTTGACCTGGAGCAGCGGAGGACTCATGCCGCGATCGCTCCCTTGGCAGCGTAGTGACAGGCCGCGATGTGGCGCGGGCCCTTCTCCTCCAGCCCCGGCGCATGTTGGCGGCAGAGATCGGTGGCGAGCGCGCAGCGCCCGGCAAAGACGCAGCCGGTGATCGGCTTGCGCAGATCGGGCACCTGCCCGGGAATCTCGGAGAGCCGCGTCGCCGTGCCCGCAAGCGAGGAACCGAGCTTCGGCACCGCGCCGAGCAGACCTTGCGTATAGGGATGACGCGGCGAGCGGAACAGTTCCGCAACCGGCGCTTCCTCGACCTTGCGGCCGGCGTACATGACCATGACGCGCTCGGCGATCTCGGCGACGACGCCGAGATCGTGGGTGATCAGGATGATGGCGGCGCCCACCCGGTGCTTGAGGTCCAGCATCAGCTTGAGGATCTGCGCCTGGATGGTCACGTCGAGCGCCGTGGTCGGTTCGTCCGCGATCAGGAGCTTCGGATTGCAGGCGAGCGCGATGGCGATCATCACGCGCTGGCGCATGCCGCCGGAGAGCTGGTGCGGATATTCGCGCACGCGCCGCTTCGGCTCGGGAATGCCGACCAGCGTCAGCATCTCGATCGCGTGCGCCTCGGCGGCCTGCTTGTCGAGGCCCTGATGGATCATCAAGGTCTCGCGGATCTGGCGGCCGACGGTCAGCACCGGATTGAGGCTGGTCATCGGCTCCTGGAAGATCATCGAGATGTCGTTGCCGCGGATCGCGCGCATCTCGCGATCGGACAGCTTCAGGAGATCCTTGCCGGCAAAGCGGATGCTGCCGGCGATCCGGCCCGGCGGCTCCGGGACCAGCCGCATCAGCGACATCGAGGTCACCGACTTGCCGCAGCCGGATTCGCCGACGATGGCGAGCGTCTCGCCCTCGTTGACGTGGAAGGACACACCGTCGACCGCGCGGTTGATGCCACCGGGGGTGCGGAAATGGGTCTGGAGGTTCTCGACTTCGAGCAATGCCATCTGATCAGCCCCGCACTATCACAGGCTCTTGGCCATGCGCGGATCGAGCGCATCGCGAAGGCCGTCGCCGAGCAGGTTCACCGCGAGCACGGTGACGGACAGGAACACCGCAGGGAAGAACACGATGTAGGGCTTGACCTGCCACAGCGCGCGGCCCTCGGCCATGATGTTGCCCCAGGAGGGAATGGTGGGCGGCGTGCCGGCGCCGATGAAGGACAGGATCGCCTCCGTGATCATGGCGCTGGCGCAGATATAGGTCGCCTGCACCAGCATCGGCGCGAGCGTGTTGGGCAGGATGTGGCGGATGATGATCATCGGCGTGCGTGTGCCGCAGGCGACCGCCGCGTCCACATAAGGCTGCTCGCGCAGCGACAGCACGACGCTGCGGACGAGGCGCGAGACGCGCGGAATCTCGGCGATGGTGATCGCGAGGATGACGTTGCCGACGCTGCCGCGCGTCAACGCCATCAGCGCGATCGCCAGCAGGATCGGCGGGATCGACATCAGGCCGTCCATGAAGCGCATCAAAATGCCATCGGCCCAGCGGATGAAGCCGGAGACGATGCCGATGGCGAGACCGGCGGCGGACGCGAAGATCGCGACCGACAGGCCGACCGTCAGCGAGACCCGGGCGCCAAACAGCACGCGCGAATAGATGTCGCGGCCGAGCACATCGGTGCCGAACCAGAAATCGGCCGACGGCGCGCGCGTACGTTTTGCCGGCGCAAGCGCGGTCGGATCGACGGTTCCGAGATAGGGCGCGAAGATCGCGATCAGCACCAGGCTCAGCAGCAGCGCACCGCCGATCGCGACCGTCGGATGGCCGCGCAACAGGCCGATGAAGCCGCGCCGGATCTTGACCGGCCGGAGGATGTCCGGCAGCTGCGGCGCAAGGACGAGGCCGGCCGGAAGCGATTGCGGATTGACGGTGGTGTCGGTCAATAGCGGATCCTCGGGTCAACGAGCGTATAGGTGACGTCGATCATCAGATTGACGAGGACGTAGACGAAGCTGAACAGCAGCACGATGCCCTGGATGACGGGATAGTCGCGGCGCAGGATCGCATCGATCGTGAGCCGGCCGAGGCCGGGAATCGCGAACACGCTTTCGGTGACGACCGCGCCGCCGATCAGCAGCGCGATGCCGATCCCGATCACGGTCACGATCGGCACCGCAGCGTTCTTCAGCGCGTGAATGAACAGGATGCCGCCCTGCCCCAGGCCCTTGGCCTTGGCGGTGCGGATATAATCCTGCTGCAGGACTTCGAGCATGGCGGCGCGCGTGATGCGTGCGACCAGCGCGATGTAGACACAGCCGAGCGCGATCGCCGGCAGGATCAGGTTTTCCAGCCACGGCCAGAAACCCTGGGTCAGCGGCGTGTAGCCCTGCACCGGGAGCCATTCGAGCTCGAGCGCGAAAATGTAGGCGAGCATGTAGCCGACCACGAAGACCGGCAGCGAGAAGCCGAACACGGCAAAGCCCATGATGACGCGGTCGATCAGGCTGCCGGCCTTCCACGCCGCCACCACGCCGAGCGGCACCGCCACCACGATCGTGAGCAGCAGCGTGACGATCATCAGCGACAGCGTCGGTCCGAGACGCTGCCCGATCATCGCCGAGACCGGCAGATTGGTGAAGATCGAGGTGCCGAGATCACCATGCAGGATGCGCCAGACCCAGCTTCCGAACTGGACCAGGAAGGGCCGGTCGAGGCCGAGGCTCTGGCGGATGCGTTCCACATCCTCCGGGCTTGCCTGATCGCCCGCGATCACCACGGCCGGATCACCGGGCGCGATGTAAAGCAGGCTGAACACGAACAGCGCGACGATTGCCATGACCGGCAAGGTCGCGACGATGCGACGGAGGATGTAGGAGAGCATCTGGCCTCAACGCACGATCAAGCGGACTTCGACACGCCCCAGAACAAGGGCAACGGTCCCTTGGTGACGCCCGACACGTTCTTGCGCCACGCGGTGTAGCTCAGGAAGAAGCCGGTCGGAGCGTAGACGACGTCATCGATCGCCGCCTTGTTGAGACGGCCGATGGCGGCCTTCTCCTCGTCGGCATTCTTGGCCTCGAACCACGACGTGACCTCCTTTTCGGTGCCTGCGCTGGTCGGCCAGCCGAACCAGGCCTTGTCGCCGGTGGCGCGAATGGCGGTGTAGGGGGCCGGATTGACGCAATCCGCACCCGCATGCCAGGTGTGGAACATGTTCCAGCCGCCCTGTCCGGGCGGTGTCTTCTGCGCGCGGCGGGAGCCGACCGTGCCCCAATCGGTCGCCACGAAGTCGACATTCATGCCGAGCTTCTTGAGGAGGTCGGCGGTCACGTCGCCCATCGCCTTGGTGATCGGCTGGTCCTGCGCGACGAGACACGTCACCGGCTGGCCGGAATAGCCGCTCTCGGCGAGCAGCTTCTTGGCGGCGTCCAGATCGCGCTTGCCCTTCAGAATCTCTCCACCCACTTCGGTGTAGAGCGGCGTATCCGGCGTGAAGTAACCGGGCAGCGGCTTCCACAGCGAATTGTCGTCGCCGACGATCGCGCGCATGTAGTCTTCCTGGCTCATCGCCATCAGCACCGCGCGGCGGGCCCGCACGTCGTTGAAGGGCGGATACAGGAAGTTCATGCGGAACGAGCCGATATTGCCGAGAGGATCGCCGATATCGACGCTGATGTTCTTGTTCTTCTTCAGAACCGGAACGAGATCCGCGATCGGATTCTCCCACCAGTCGATCTCGCCGTTCTGCAATGCGGCTGCAGCCGTTGCCGGATCCGGCATGATCACCCACTCGACGCGATCGACCATCACCTGCTTGCCGCCGGCCAGCCAGGACGACTTCTCCTGCCGCGGCGAATAGTCCGCGAACTTCTCGAACACCGCCTTGGCGCCGGGGACCCATTCGCTCTTGGCGAACTTCAGCGGACCAGAGCCGACATATTCCGAGATCTGCTTGAACGGGTCGGTCTGCGCGATGCGCTCGGGCATGATGAAGGCGCATGGCGAATTGTTCTTGCCCAGCGCATAGAGCATTTTCGGGAAAGGCTGCTTCAGCACCCATTTGAAGGTGCGGTCGTCGACGGCCGTGAGCTCCTGCTGGAGCGCCTTGATCATCAGGCCCATCGGATCGCGCGCCGCCCAGCGGGTGAGGCTCGCGACGACGTCCTTGCTCCGCACCGGCTCGCCGTCGTGGAATTTGAGGCCCGGGCGCAGCTTGAACGTCCAGGTCGTGCCGTCGTCCGTCACTTCCTCGGACTCGACCATCTGCCGCTGCGGCTGGAACGAGGAATCGATGCCGTAGAGCGTGTCCCAGACCATCGCGGCCGCATTGCGCACGACATATTGGGTGCCCCAGATCGGATCGAAATTGGCGAGATTGGCCTGCGGCACGAAACGCAGGGTGCGGGCCGCCGCGCCCTGTGCGATCGCCGGGGCCGACAGGCCGCCCGTCAATGCCAGACCGCCCGCGCCAGCCAATCCCTTCAATACCGTCCTGCGATCCATGAAGTCCTCCCGATAGTGCCGCGATGCCAGCTGTTCATTGGCCAAGGGCAAGTGAAACCGAGCCCATTTGCAAGCAAATGGTATGCCACTCAATGCCCCTTCGCCAGCCGGGATCTCACCGACTTTTTGGCTGACCCACGTTGACTTGCACGTCCCTAGAGGGCAGCCGCGAGCACCTCGCCGGTCTCGATATGCGGAATCGCCTCGACCAGCTTGCGGGTGTAGTCGGTCTTCGGATTGTCGAACAGCGCCCGGCTCTCCCCCTGCTCCACGATGCCGCCATTGCGGAGCACGATGGTGCGGTCGCACAGCATGCGCACCACGTTGAGATCGTGGCTGACGAACAGTAGCGCGATGTCGTTCTCGCGCCTGAGGCGATCGAGCAGCTGCAGCACAACCGCCTGCACGGAGACGTCGAGTGCGGCGGTCGGCTCGTCCAGCACGAGCAGCCGCGGCCGGCAGGCGATGGCGCGGGCAATGCCGACGCGGGCCTTCTGGCCGCCGGAGAGCTGGTGCGGGAAACGCGGCAACAGGTCGAGCGGCAAGCCCACCCGCTCGGCGCATTCTTCCACCCGCTTGCGCAGCGCATCGCCGGCGCGCATGCCGCCGAGCCGCATCAGGGGATGGGCGATACAGTCGAACGCCGTGTAGCGCGGATTGAGGCTTTCGTTCGGATCCTGGAACACCATCTGGATGTCTTTGCGAAAGCGCGAGCGATGGAAGTCGCGCGCCGCCACGTGGCCGATCGACTGCCCGTCGAACACGATGTCGCCTTCGCTCGGATCGATCAGGCGGCAGATCATCCGCGACGTCGTGCTCTTGCCGGAGCCGGACTCGCCGACGAGCCCGACGCTCTCGCCGCCGGCCATCGTCATCGAGAAGTCGGCAACCGCAGCAGAGCCCTGGTCGAAGCGCTTCGCGAGCTTGCGCACCTCCAGCAGCGGCGGCGTCCCGTGTGCTGGCTCCCGCCTGGGCTTGCTGACAACGGTCGCATAACGCTCCCGCTCCTCCTCGGTCACGAGATCCTCGATCCGGGACGTCGCGGTCGGCGATGCCGCGACGAGGCGCCGCGTATAGGCGTGCTGCGGTGTGCTGAAGAGAGTCCTGGGGCTCGCCTCCTCGACGATGCGGCCGCGCTCCATCACGGCGATGCGGCGGCAATAGCGTGCGGCGAGCCCGAGATCGTGCGTGATCAGGATCGTCGCCATGCCGCGCGCGGCGGCGATGTCCGCGAGCAGATCCATCACCACCTTCTGCGTGGTGACGTCCAGACCGGTGGTCGGCTCGTCGGCAATCAGGAGCGCGGGATTGCAGGAGATCGCGATCGCGATCATGACGCGCTGGCACATGCCGCCGGAGAGCTCGTGCGGATAGGCATTCATCCGCGCCTCGGGATCGCGGATCTGCACCGCGCGCAGCAGGTCCAGCGCCTCGGCGCGCGCGGCGTCCTTGGAGATCCGCTTGTGGGTGAGGATCGCGTCGGCGATCTGCAGGCCGATCGCCCGGATCGGATTGAGCGCCGCCCGCGGGTTCTGAAAAATCATCGACATCGCGGCGCCCTGGAGATGACGAAGGTCGTCGCCCCGGAGCTTCGTCACGTCCTGCCCGCGAAACAAGATTTTTCCGCCGGTGACGCGGCCGGCGGCATCGAGCAGCCGCGTCGTCGCAAAGCCGGTCACCGACTTGCCCGAGCCGCTCTCGCCGACGAGGCCGAGCATCTCGCCGGTTTCGACGGTAAGCGAAACGCCGCGCACGGCCTCGACCATGCCGCGCCGCGTCGAGAACGCGACGTGGAGGTCCTCGATCCTGAGCAGCTCTTCGCTCATGTGCGCATGCGCGGATCGAGAATGTCCCGCATCCCGTCCCCAAGCAGGTTGAAGCACAGCACGGCCATCATCAGCGCAAGGCCCGGAAAGGCCACCAGCCACCAGCGTCCCGTCGAAATGAAGCGCGCGCCCTCCGCGACCATGATGCCCCATTCCGGCGTCGGCGGCTTGACGCCGAGGCCGATGAAAGACAAGCCGGCGGCGTTGAGAATGGCCCAGCCGAGATTGAGCGAGATCTGCACCGCCATCGCCGGCAGGATGTTCGGCAGCAGGAAACGCAGCACCACCGAGAAATGGCTCTCGCCGCAGGCGCGCGCGGCCTCGACCCAGCCGACATTGCGGCGGACATTGACCTCGGCGCGCGCGAAACGGATGTAGAAGGGAAGATTGATGATCGCGGTCGCGATCACGATGTTCTCGATCCGGTTGCCGAGCGCCGCGACCATCGCCATCGCCAGCACGAACAGCGGAAAGGCCATCATCACGTCGACGAAGCGGCCGACCGCCCGATCGAGCTTGCCACCGGCATAGCCGCAGAACGAGCCGACCACGGCGCCGATCACGAAGGAGATGCCTACCGCGGAGACGGCGATGGCCAGATCAAGCCGCGCGGCGATGATGAGACGGCTGAACACGTCGCGCCCGAGCTGATCGGTGCCGGCGAGATGCGCTGCACTCGGCGGCTGCAATGCCTCCGACACATTGGAGACCACGGGATCATAGGGCACGATCCAGGGGCCGAAGATCGCGAGCAGGACGAATAGCGTCACCCCGGCCGCGGCGACCGCCGTGAGCGGATTGCCGCGCAAAATCCAGACCGAATGGCGGAGGGTTGCGCTGGTCATTCGATCGACACCCTGGGATCGGCGATGCCATAGCAGATATCGACCACGAGATTGACCAGCACGAACAGGCTCGCCATCAGCAGCACGAAACCCTGCACCGGCGCATAGTCGGACGACAGCAGCGCATCGAGCGCATAGGAGGCAACGCCCGGCCAGGAGAACACCTTCTCCACCAGCACGTTCGCACCCAGCATGGTCGAGAACACGATGCCGGCAATGGTGATGACGGGTAGTATTGCGTTGCGCAGCGCGTAGGTGACGACGACCTTGCGCCAGGACAATCCGACCGAGCGCGCGGTACGCACGAAATCGCTGCCGAGCGACACCAGCATCGAGGCGCGCGTGATCCGCGCCAGCGGCGCGATCACGAACAGCGCCATGCTGACCGCCGGCAGGATCAGCTGCTTGCAGGCCGCCCACCAACCCTCGAAGTCGCCGGCCAGCAGGAAATCGATCGAGAGGAAGCCGGTACGCTGCGGCGGCAATGACGTAAACACATCGATCCGCCCGGTTGGATCGGGCGCGAGCCCGAGCAGATAGTAGAAGACGTAGATGAGCAGCAGGCCCGAGACGAAGGTCGGCACGCAGACGCCGAGGGCGCAGAACAGCCGCACGCCGTGATCGACGACCGACCCCGGCCGCAGCGCCGCGATGACGCCGAGCGGCACCGCCGCAATCAGCGCGATCAGCAGCGCGGTGAAGGTGAGCTCGAGCGAGGCCGGCAGCCGCTCGCGCAGATCCTTCAGCACCGGCTGCCCGGTCATCATGGAGCGGCCGAGATTGCCGTGGCCGATGTCGGAGAGATAGAACACGAGCTGCTCCGGCACCGATTTGTCGAGGCCCATCTGCTTGCGGATCAGCTCGATCTCCTCCTTGCCCGCATTGGGCCCCGAGGCGAAGAACACCGCGGGGTCGCCCGGCAGGACCCGCATCAGCAGGAAGGTGAAGACCAGCACACCGAACAGCGCCGGCAGCGACGACAAGAGCCGCCTGCCCGCCCGCACCATCGTTGCGCCAAGACCGGTCGTCACCTTTCAGAGCCTCCCTCGTTTCCCGATATTACTTGCGGCTGACGTCGCGATAGTCGACCTGGCGATGGAACTCATAGGTGTAGCCTTCGATCGAGGGCGCCATGACAGCGTCCTGGTTCGGCTGCCACAGCATGATCTGTGGCATCAGATCAAAGTGCATCGCGTTGAGCTTGCGGCCGGCTTCCTCATACTTGGCCTTGTCCGGCTCGAAGCGCGCTTCCTGCGCGATCGCGGCAAGGTCCGGATTGTTGATCGAAGAGTAGTTCCAGCGCTGATTGCCGGTGTAGAAGTTGCGGTAGAAGTAATCGGTCGACGGCAGCCAGGCGACGATGCCTTCGGTGTAGAAAGGAAGCTTCTTCTCGTTGATCTGCGTCGACATCTGCGCGTCCGGCAGCTTCTGGATGTCGACCTTGATGCCGATCTTGCCGAGCGATTCCTTCACCAGGGCCGCCATCGGCTCGGCGGTCGAGGCCTGGCCGACGTTGAAGCTGAAGGTGGTCGAGAAGCCCTCGGGGAGACCTGCGGCCTTCAGATATTCCCTGGCCTTGTCGAGGTCGAGCTTCACCGGCTGCTGGAACGGGTAGATTCCGTTCGCCGGCTTGCCGTCCGCCCAGCTCGCGCCGAACAGCGGCGAACCGCGGCCGAACAGGGCGGCCTTGAACATGTCCTCATAGGGCAGCGCGTAAGCGATGGCGCGGCGGACATTGACGTTGTCGAACGGCGGGATCTGGTTGTTCATGGAGACAAAGGTGATCGCATTGTATTGCGGCGTCGAGATCACCTTGAGCTTGCCCTTGCCTTCCAGCGATTGCACGTCGCTGGCCTGCAGATCGAGCACGAGATCAGCATCGCCGCGCTCGACGAGGTTGGCGCGGGTCGCGGGCTCTGGAACCGATTGCACGATGACGCGCTTGAAGAACGCCGGCTTGTTGGCCGAGCCGCGGTTCCAGCTCTCGTCACGCTTGAGGATGACCTGCTCGCCGGGCTTGAAGCTCTCGACCGCATAGGCGCCGCTGCCGGCGGTGTGCTCCTTCAGCCAGGCCGTTGCCCAGGGGTCATCTGCCGTCGCGTGCTCTTTCGCGACCTTCGAGTTGATGATCATCGGGTAGACAGTGGCGAGATTAGGCAGCGCAAGCTTGTCCGGCTTCGGCAGCGTCACCTCGATGGTGAGGGGATCGATCACCTTGAACTGATCGGCCGACGTCAGCGAGCCCGTCAGCAGCTGCGCCTTGCCGAGGATCGGCGCGGTGACGCAGCGATCGAGCGACCATTTGACGTCCTCGGCGGTGACGGGCGAGCCATCCTGGAATTTTGCATCCTTGCGCAGGCGGAAGGTGAGCTTCAAACCGTCGGGGCTGACCTCGTAGGATTCGGCGAGCTCGCCGGTGATCGTGTCGAGATCGAACACCCATTTGCCGTTGAGCTGCTTGCGGCCGAACGCGACCAGCCGGTCATAGGTGCTCATGCTCAGCGCGAAGGACTCGCGGGTCGAGCCGGGGATGTTGGGATCGAGCGTGTTGACGGATGCGCCCGTCACATAGCGCAATGTCTCCGCCCTGGTTTGCGCTTGCGACGGCGCGGTGGCGATGAGCAACAGCGCGGTGACAGCGAGGACTGAGGTCGCCGGTCTGAAAGACACAAAACGCATTGGTTTTTCCCTGAATTTCGAACGAGAACGCCAGCAAGGCAGGTGAAGAAAGAAGCAAGTTGCGCGCCAGTCTCATGGGGCGTTTTTGGGGACGCGTCGTCGCGGCGGCGCATGGATGATCACAGCGATTCCTCCATTTTTCGCGCCGGCCGCGCGACCACGGCCTGTGGCACGTCATAGGCGCTGAGCGAGTCCCAGTGGCGCGCGATATCGGCGCGGAACAGGCCGCGCGTCAGGCCGTGGACCAGCTTTGGAACGGCGGTCGTCATCGCATTGATCGACGATCCCGACGGACCGAAGCTCATGGTGGAGGCGATGGCAAAGAGATGGATGTCGGAGATCCAGGGCGTCTCTCCCGGCACGCGCTCGGTGAAGGCATAATCATCGGCAAGATAGGGAAAGCGGCCGAGCCGTTCGTTGCGCTCGTCCTCCGGCGGATGATAGCGGTCGGCCCAGGTGGCGACGTTGCCGGCGAAATTGGAGAGCTCGCCGCGGCCGGCAAAGTCCATGTCGATCCCGGTGCCGCAGATGATGAAATCGGCGGTGATGGCGCCGCGCGGCGTCTGCAGTTCAACACCCTTGCCGGTCTCACGCGCGGCTTCGACCGGCGCGCCCTCGTGCAATGTGAAACTGGCGTGACGCGCGCAGCGGTCATAGGTCGGTTGCGGAAATCCCTCGCGCATCTCGAGGATTTTTCGCATGAAGCGCCAGCGCCAGGCATCGTCGAGATCGCTGAGATGGCGCAGGAACCCGCGGAACGTCAGCCAGCGATAGGGCTGGATCACCTGGATCTGCGCACGGCGGCACAGCAGGTGCACCTCGGCGGCGCCCGCCTCCAGCGCGGTTGCCGCATTGTCGAAGGCGGAAGCGCCGGCGCCGATGACGGCGACGCGCTTGCCGCGAAGGCTTTCGAAATCGATGTCGTCGGCGACGGTCGCGACCGAGCTCGCCGGCAGATGCGCCAGCTGCTCCGGAATCATCCAGTCGCCCATGCCCTCCTGCCCTGTCGCCAGCACGATCTTGCGGGCGTAGAGGGTCTCGACCTCGCCCGCGCGCTTCACGCGCGCGGCGAGCAAGCCGTCAGATGCAGGCGCAATTTCCAGGAGTTCGCAGTCATTGCGCACCGGCAGGCCGATCGCGCGCCGCAGCCACAGCAGATACTCCGCCCAATGGCCGCGTTCGATCAGGCCGAGCTGTTGCCAGCTGTCCTTGCCGAAGCGGGCTTCATGCCAGGACTGGTAGGTCAGGCTCGGGATATCGAGATCAGGACCGGTGTAGTCCTTCGGGCTGCGCAGCGTCGGCATGCGGGCATAGGTGAGCCACGGCCCCTCCTTGCCCGCCTCGGCCTTGTCGAGCAGCAGGATGTTGCTGACGCGGGAGCGCATCAGGCCGAAGCCGATGGCGATGCCGGACTGGCCGGCACCGATGATGAGGACATCCAGCGCGGGCTTGCCATCCGGCCCGGTCTTGGGTTCGAGCCAGGCAGCGTGGGGATGCGCGATCATCGCAAGATCGGCGCGAATATCGGCTTCGAGCTGGGTGAGCGCCTCACTCATGCCGCGAGCCAGCCTCCGTCAACCACCATCACGGTGCCGGTCGTGAAGGACGACGCATCGCTGGCCAGATGCAGCGCGGTCTGCGCGATCTCCTCGGCCGCGCCGAACCGCTTCATGGCGTGGCGGTTGCGCGAGGCTTCGCGCACCTCGTCCGAATTGGCGTGACGGGCAAAGCTGCGGCGAAGCATCGGCGTATCGATCGCGCCCGGCGCAATCGCATTGACGCGAATGCCGTCCGTGGCGAAATCCACCGCCATCGTCCGTGTCAGACTGACGATCGCGCCCTTGGCGGCGATATAGGCGCTGTTGCCCTTGCCGCCGGCGATCGCGAGCTGTGACGCCAAGGTGATGATCGAGCCGCTCTTCGCCCGCTGCATGTGAGGCACTGCCGCCCGCGCCCACAGCCAGGTGCCGCCGACATTGGCGCGGAACACCGCGTCCCAGTCGTCCGGGCTCGTGGTCAGCACCGTGCCGCCGCAGGAGAAGCCGGCCGCCGTCATCAGGATGTCGAGCCGGCCGTATCGTGCGATGACTTCACCGACGACGGTCTCGGCGAAGGCGGCATCACCGACGTCGCCGACATGCGTCGTTGCCTCGCCGACCAGGCCCAGCGTTTCCTGAAGCCCCACGGCATCGCGATCAACCAGAGCGAGACGCGCGCCCTCCGCCGCGAACAGCTTTGCGCTGGCGCGGCCGATGCCCGAGCCCGCTCCGGTGATGATGGCGGTGCGCCCCTGCAGCCGCATGTCAAATCCCCTCCTTGTGCTGCATCCACCACGTGCTCATCGCAGCAGCGGACTCGGCGCAGCCGAACCGGGCGCGCCAGCCGAACTCGTCGGCCATCCGCTTGACCGACATCGGCGCCCGATCCCCGCCGTGGAGCTTGATGATGGTCGTCTCTCCGGGAGACGCGAGCCGACACTCCAGCCCGGGATGCAGTGCCGCAAACGCCTCGCCCCATTGCAGCGCCGACCAGGCCGTGCCGCTGGAGATGTTGTAGAGCCGATGGCGCGGCCGCCCGGCCTCGATCAGCACGGCGACGGCCTCGGCGGCATCAGGCGCGTAGGTCCAGTCCTTCATGCCTGGCGCAGGGAGTAGCGCCGGCTCGCCGCGCGCGAACGCGGCGAGAATCTGGAACTGGAGGCTCGGCGTATCGCGAACCGAACCGGGCCGCTCCCACGGACCGAACACTGCACTTAAGCGCACGCTCAGGAAATCACCGCCAAAGAGCTCGGCGTGCCGTGCCACCGATCGTTCCGAGGTGAACTTGCTGATGGCGTAGAACGAGACGGGATCGCAGGGCGTTTCCTCGTCGAGGACCTCGAACCGCGCGCCCGATGCGCCGTAAGCCGATGCCGACGACAGATTGATGACGCGGCGAACACCATGCCGGATCGCGGCTTGCAGGATCGGGATCTGCGCCATGACGTTGATCTCGAGAACGCGCGCGGGCGATGCCCGTTCGAGCTCGTCGCCGGCGGTGACCGCGGCGCCCAGCACGATCGCGTCGCAGCCCTTTGCGATAAGGGCGTCGATGGTGTCTGCGTCGGTGATATCGCCCTGCACCGCTTTGAGCCGTGCGCCGTAGTCGGCAAGAGAGCGCTGCGCGGATGGCGGCAACGTTGCACGATCATACAGCGTCACCTCGTGCCCGCGCGCGAGCAGCACCTCGGCGAGATTGAGGCCGACAAAGCCGGTGCCGCCGAAGATGACGATCTTCATCGCGCGCGATCCGCCATCACAGCAGTTTTGCCCCGAAATTCCGCTCCGGATCCATGTCGGCAACGAGCCGCCCCGTCGGCTTTGCCGCCTCGCCGCCGCTACGCGCCAGGAATTTGCCGCTGCCGGCGCTCGCGAGACACTTGTTGCCCTCGACGATCACGCGTCCGCGCGACAGCACCGACACCGGCCAGCCCTTCAGCTTGCGGCCTGCGAACGGCGTGTAGCCGGTGAGATCGTGCATCATCTCGTCGGCGATTACGGTCTCGCGATTGGGATCCCAAATCGCGATGTCGGCATCGGCGCCGACGGCGATCGAGCCCTTGCGCGGATGCAGATTGTAGATTTTTGCCGGCGCGGTCGCGGTCAGCTCGACAAATTTTTCGAGGCCCAGCCGGCCCTTCGACACCATCGCGTCGAACAGCAGTGGCAGCCGCAGCTCCAGTCCCGGCAGGCCGTTGGCGACCTGCTTGAAATTGGGATTGGGGCCGGCGCGCAGCTTGCCGGTCTCGTCATAGCGATACGGCGCGTGGTCCGACGAGATGGTCTGGAGATCGCCGAGCGAGAGCGCCTGCCACAGCGCCTCCTGATCGGCATGTGCGCGCGGCGGCGGGCTGCACATCCATTTCGCGCCCTCGGAGCCGGGCTTGTCGAGATCGTTGGCGGTCAGGAACAGGTATTGCGGACAGGTCTCCGCGAACACCTTGAGCCCCTGCCCGCGCGAGTCGCGGATCACCTTGGCGCCTTCGGCGGTCGAGACATGGAAGATCATGATCGGCTGGTCGATCAGCGCCGCCATGCCGATCAGGCGGGTGAAGGCTTCGGCCTCCGACACGCGGGCATGGCTGACGGCGTGGTATTTCGGCATGGTGTAGCCGCGCGAAAGCAAGCGCTTCACCATCCAGGCGATGATGCCGTGGTTCTCGGCATGCGCGCACAGCATCGCGCCGGACTGGCGCGCGGCGAGCAGGATATCGAGCAGCGGCTCGTCGTCGACCTTGAGCCGGTCGTAGGTCATGAAGATCTTGATCGAGGCGTGCCCCTGCTTCACCAGCGCGGGAATGTGCTCCTCGACCGTCTCCTTGGTCGCGTCCGCGATGATCATGTGAAAGGCGTAGTCGATCACGGCGCCCTTCTTCGCCAGCGCGTGATAATCCTCCACCACCTGCGGCAGCTTCATGCCGACATGCTGGGCAGCGAACGGAATCACCGTAGTGGTGCCGCCGAACGCCGCGGAGACCGTCGCGCTCTCGAACGTGTCGGCGTTCATGATGCCGGCGGCCGAGAGCTGCTCGATATGGGCATGGCTGTCGACGCCGCCGGGCAGCACCAGCTTGCCGCGCGCGTCGATCTCGCGCTTGGCGGGGGGAAGCCCGCGGCCGATGGCGGCGATGGTCTCGCCTGTTATGGCGACGTCGGCCTCGAAGACGTCGGTGGTGGTGGCGACGCGGCCGCCGCGGATGATCAGGTCGTAAGCGGGTTCAGTCATGAGGCACTCCGTGATAGGCTCAAGGCACGTACTCGTAAATTCGCAGGAAGACCATCATGTCCCGGCCGCGCATTCTCGTCATCAACCCGAACTCCAACCAAAAGGTCACGCAAGGGCTGGAGGATGCGCTGAAGCCGCTCGGTTTCGAGGGCGGGCCGGAGGTGGTCTGCCAGACGCTGGCCGAGGGTCCGTTCGGCATTGAAAGTCAGGCGGACGTCGACAGCGTTGCGATGCCGCTGCGAAAGCTGGTCGAAAGCGACAACAGTTTTGCCGCCTTCGTCATCGCCTGCTACAGCGATCCCGGGCTTCAGGTCTGCCGTGAAGGCACCGATCGCCCCGTGTTCGGCATTGCCGAGTGCGGCGTGCTGACGGCGCTCGCCCGGGCGGAGACTTTTGGTGTCATCGCGATTGCGCAGCGCTCGATCCCGCGGCACATGCGCTATCTCAGGCAGATGGGACTGACGGAACGCCTTGCCGGCGAGCGGCCGCTCAACATGAGCGTCGCCGAAACCGCCTCGGGCGAAGGCACGCTCGCCAGGATGATCGAGATCGGCCGCGCGCTGCGCGACGAGGACGGCGCCCGCGCCATCGTGATGGGCTGCGCCGGCATGGCGCGCCACCGCCGCCCGCTTGAAGACGCGCTGCGCATTCCCGTGATCGACCCGACACAGGCGGCCGTCACCATGGCGCTGGGCACGGTGCAGTTCTCGGCTCACTAGGCGTCCTTCAGCTCTTTTGTGCCTTGGCGCGCGAGCCATTGCGCATGGCTCTCGCGCGTCAAAGCAAACGTATCCCGCTGCGTGGTGTAGAGATTGCCGAACATGCGGCCGATCGGCCGGTAGGCATCGAGATCGACATACATGTTGGCGGTGTCGACGAGCCCTTCGCGGGCGTGCACCCTGAGCACCTCGCCGACCAGCAGCTCGCGATCCGGCGAGAAGTTCAGCACGACATGACGCCGGCACTCCAGCGCGAAGGGCGCCGCAGCAAGGCGCGGCACTTTGACGTCGACGGAGGGAAGCGTCACTAGGCCCGTCGCGGCGACCTCGCTGTCCCCGGAGGGAAAATCGACGGCACAGTCGTTCATCGCGACCGACAGCGCCTCGTCCACCATGTGAACCACGAACTCGCCGTCGCGATGGATGTTGCGGGTCGTGTCCTTCGGCGAGTGATCCGGCTTGTGCTGGAGCCCGAGCACGATCAGCGCCGGGCTCTCCGAGAAGACATTGAAGAAGCTGAACGGCGCGGCATTCACCGCGCCGTTCTCGTCCAGCGTCGTCACCAGCGCAATCGGCCGCGGCACCACCACGCCGCACAGCAGCTTGTAGCGATCGCGCGGATCGAGTTCACGCAGGGATATGCCCTTGTCCGCCATCGGCGTCACTTCTCCGGCGGCGGCACCGCGCCGGTCTGGCTGGTGATCAGGCCGTAATGCTCGATGCGGCGGTGCCGGGCGAAATCGAAGATCGTGGTCTTGCCGAAGGTGGTGGCATCGAGGTCGCAGGCGTGAACCAGCACCTCGTCATCCTCGGTCTTGGCCTCGGCCACGATCTCGCCGTTGGGATCCACGATCAGGCTGCCGCCGAACAGCGGATGCCCGTCCTCATTGCCCGCCTTGCCGACGGCGACCACCCAGGTCGCGTTCTGATAGGCGCCCGCCTGCACAGAGAGGCGATTATGGAACAGGCGCTTTTCGATGCCCTCCTCGCTCTTCTCCGCATTTACCGATGGCGTGTTGTAGCCGATCAGCACCATCTCGACGCCCTGCAGGCCCATGACGCGATAGGTCTCGGGCCAGCGGCGATCGTTGCAGATCGCCATGCCGATGATGCCGCCGAGCTCGCGCCAGACGTTGAAGCCGAGATCGCCCGGCTCGAAATACCGCTTCTCCAGGTGCTGGTGCGAGCGCTTGGTGTCGTAGTCCACATGGCCTGGCAGATGGACCTTGCGGTACTTGCCGACGATCTTGCCGGATTTATCCGTGAGGATCGCGGTGTTGAAATGATGGCCGTCCGGCGTCAGCTCCGCATAGCCGAAATTCATCGCCATCTGGTGCTGCGCCGCGCGCTCGAACAGCGGCCTGGTTGCCGCATTCGGCATCTCCCGCTCGAACCAGTTGTCGAACTCCGAGCGGTCCTCGACGTACCAGCGCGGGAAGAACGTCGTCAGAGCCAGCTCGGGATAGACGATCAAATCGGCGCCCTTGCTCTTGGCCTCGTCCATCAGCGCGATCATACGCTTGACCACGGCCTCGCGGCTGTCGGCTTTCTGGATCGGGCCCATCTGGGCGGCGGCGACATTGACGATACGCATCAGCGAATTCCTAGTGATCTCTCGGGGGAAGCGGCGGCTTCTGGGATGTTCCGGCGCGCGCAGCATAACGCAGCCTCGCACCGCTTTTCCAGCCAAGCAGCTTTCATGCCGTCCGCCCCCATTCGGCATCCTGCAAAAGCCGCCAGTTGATCTTGTTGCTGGCGGTGCGCGGCAGGGACTCGACGAAGACCACGGCGCGCGGCGCCTTGTAGCTCGCCATCGCGCTGCGCGCCCAGCCGACGATGTCGTCCACTGATGTCGTCGCACGCGCGGCGTCATCGAGCACCACCAGCGCCTTGACGGTCTCGCCCCGGTAATCATCCGGCGCCGAGACGATGCAGCACTCGCGGATGGCGCGGTTCTGGTACATCGCCGCCTCCACCTCGGCCGGCCACACCTTGAAGCCGCTGACATTGATCATCCGCTTGAGGCGATCGACGGCGAAGAAATAGCCTTCGGCATCGCGATAGCCGAGATCGCCCGTGCGGAGGAACCGCTTGCCGTCGAGCTGGATGAAGGCCTCGGCATCCGCCTGCAGCCTGTTCCAGTAACTCTGCAGCACCTGCGGCCCGTGCACGACGATCTCGCCGACCACGTTGTCGTCCAGCTCGATCAGGCTCTCGGGATCGACGACCCTTGCGTCAGTCTCCTGCACGGCGATGCCGAGGCACTGCCGCTTCGGCGCCGCCATCGGGTTGAGATGGGTCGGCGACATCGTCTCGGTCATGCCGTAGCCCTCGACGAAATCGAGGCCGAAGCGCCCCTTCAGCCGTTCGGCGACGGCGGTCGGCATCGCGGCGCCGCCGCCGGTCAGCACCTTGAGTTTTGCAAAGCATCTGTCGCGGAAGCTGGCGCTTGCAAGCACGTCCACGATCATGGTCGGTGCCGCGTTCCAGAACGTGACGCCATAGGTCTCGAAGAGATCAGGCAGAAGATCCTTGTCCCAGCGCGCCATCAGCAGCAGCGTGGCACCCGTCACGATGGCGGCATTCATCGAGCCCTGCATGCCCGCAACATGGAACAGCGGCATGAAGCCGGTCATCACGTCGCTGCCATCGAGCCCATACCAGCGTGCCTGCAACACGGCGGTGAACAGCGCGCTGCGATGGGTATGCATGCACGCCTTGGGCTTGCCTGTCGTGCCCGAGGTATAGGGCAGGATCATCAGATCGTCCGGCCCGGCCTCCATTGCACCCGGCTGCAGGCCTTGCGCGATCGCGGGCGACCAGGAATGCCAGCCCGGCGACGACGGCACCTCCGACGGTGCTTCGGTCACGCAGGATGGCAGCGTGTAGGGCGTCGCGGCTGGAACCTCGTCGCGATATTGCGCGACGATCGTATGCGCGATCGCTTCGCCCACCAGCGGCGCAAACACATCACTCAGCTCGCTGCCGATGATCGCGACGCTGGCGCCGCTGTCCGCAGTGAGATAGGCGATCTCCGCGGTCTTGTTCATGGGATTGACGGGCACGATCACGGCGTCCGCCCGCATCACCGCGTAGTAGGCGATGACATATTGCGGCGAGTTCTGCAGCGCGATCATGACGCGATCGCCGCGCTTCACGCCACATACGCCTTGCAGGAAGCCGGCCATGGCATCGACCCGCTCGCGCAGCTCGGCATAGCCTAGGCTCGCGCCGTAGAACACCGTCGCCGGATGCGAGGGCCGATCATTCGCCGCGCGCGCCAACGCATCGTACAGTGTCCCCTCCGGCATCGCGAGATACCAAGGCTCATCCGCCGGCCAGGCCGGCGAGCGACGAGGTGCTGCGGGGTCCGCGCTCACCCGTGCTCCTTGTCGGCAATGTCGAGGCCGTGGTCGAGCGCATCGAGCAGCAGCGTAGCTTCGCGCTCGGAGATGACCAGCGGCGGCGCCAGGAACAGCGAGGTCTGCTCGCCGCTGGTGCCGATCACCGCGCCGGCCTCTAGCGCCCGCTCCGCGACGCGCGAAGCGATCGGCACCTCCGTGGTGTCGGCATGCCAGGTGCGCCAATCCGGGCCGTGCAACTCCACCGTCCAGTGCAGCCCCTGCCCGGCCACGCGCTGCACGCTCGGATGCTTTTGCGCGATCGCCAGCAAGCGGCGGGTGAACAGCTTTTCGAGGCTTGCGACGTGTTCCAGAATCTTGTCGTCGGTGACGACCCTCAAATAGGCGCTGACGGCCGCCATGCTGATCGGATGGCCACGCAGCGTGCCGTAGTTCTGCCAGCTCGTGCCCTTGAGCCGCTCGACGATGTCCTTGGACACCACGACCGCGGCCACCGCCGCCGCGCCGCCGCCGAGCGATTTTCCAAGCGTCACAATGTCGGGGCGGCTTTGCGCGCCCTGGAACGCGAACCAGCGGCCCGCGCGGCCCGCGCCGGTGACGACCTCGTCGGCGACCCAGTACGAGCCGGCCTGCCGCGCGCAGCGCGCCACCTCATCCTGATAGGCGCCGTCGTAGTAGATGCCGCCTTGCGTGTAGTCGATGATCGTCGCCGCGGTGTCCGATAGCAGGCGCGCGGCATCGGCGAGATATTGGCTCGGCGGCGTATTGCTGGCCGGCCCGCCATAGATCGCGCCATCCGGCGCCGGCAGAATCCGCACCGGCGCCATCGGGGCCGGCAGCTTCGAGCCGCCGGCGTGCACCGCAAGCCCGCCGTGCCATTGCGGCTGCACTGTCATACTGCGCGATAGGCCGGTGATGCCGTGATAGGCGCGCTCGCGCGTCGCCAGCGCCGAGCGCTGCGTCAGCGCCTGGCAGAGCGACAGCGCCATGTCGTTGGCCTCGCTGCCGCTGATGCAAAAGCGCACCGCACCGACCCAATCCTCTTCGCCCTTGAACGCGGTCGCCATCAGGTCGTCGGCGGCCTGCTCGCGGCCGACCCAGGTCCACCCCTCGTTGACGACGGGCGTATCCGCCGCACGGCGGATCGCCTCGACCATCGCGGGATGGCGATGGCCGAGACCGCCGCCGGTGTTGCTGCCGTCGATCAGCTTGCGCCCATCGGACAGGTGGAAGTAGACGCCCTCGCCGCCGACCACGGCCATCGGCGCGGCCTCGCCCGCATTCAAACCGGTTCGCAACAATCTGCTCATCGCGGGTCCCCTCACTTCGCGGCCGCGACGCCGTAGCCACCGCCGCCGCACATCTCGATCGTGACGAGATCGCCTTGCTGCAACACCAGGTTCGACTTGCCGTCGATCGCGACGTTGGCGCCCTGTCTGACCAGCGAGATGCGGCAGGCCTTGCCGGGATAGCCGCCCTGCATGCCCCAGGGCGCCATCACCATGCGCTCGATGCAGGTGGTCAGGTGCATCGACGGCGCGAGGATGCGGTAGGTGCGGACCGAGCCGTCACCGCCGCGGTGCGCGCCCGCGCCGCCGGACTGCCTGCGAATGGCCTGCTGCTCGAGCCGGATCGCGTAGTTCGCTTCGATCACCTCGACCGGCGTGTTCGACGTGTTGGACAGATGCACCCGGGTCGCGGAGGTGCCGGCCCGGTCATGCCGCGCGCCTTCGCCGCCGCCATGGACCTCGTAGAGCATCTTCCACGAACCGTTCGGCCGCGGCTCGGCGAAGAACAGCACGCCCGCGGTGGTCGCGCCCCCAGCCGACAAACGTTCCGGGATCGTGTCCTGCATCGCGCGAAAAATCGCATCGACGATGCGCATGGACGTCTCGTGGTTGCCGGCGGCAACGGACGCGGTCCACCCCGGCTCCAGGATCGAGCCCGGGCGCGTGATGATGGTCAGCGGCCGCAGCGCGCCGGCGTTCTGCTGCATGTCGCGTCCGCTCATGATGCGCGCGGCATAGGCCACCGCCGAGCGCGCCATGAACGGCGTCGTGTTGCAGAAGTTCGAGACGCGGTCGCAGCTTCCGGAGAGATCGAAGGTCGCCTCGTCGCCGCGAATCGTGATCTTGACGTGGATGCGCGCCGGCGCGTTGTTCGCGCTGCCGTCGTCGAGATAGTCCTCGCCCTCGTAGACACCATCAGGCAGCGCGCGCAATGCCTCACGCATCTCGATCTCCGAGAGATCGTGCAGACGCGACTGCGTCGCCATGAAGACGGCCTTGCCGTGCTCGCGGCAGAGCTCGACGATGCGCTTCTCGCCGGCCTTGGTCGCGGCGATCTGGGCAAGCAGGTCGCCCTCGCAGGATTCGGCATCGCGGACGTTGGCCTTGAGCAGCTGCACGATCGGCGTATTGAGGCCGGCTGCGGTTGCGATCAGCACCGGCGGAATCCGCAACGCCTCCTGGAAGGTGTCGACGGCCTTGGCGAAATAGCTGCCGGGCCAGGTGCCACCGATATCGGGCCAGTGCGCGAGGCTGACCGCGAAGGCGACGATCTCGCCGTCGACGAAGACGGGACGCACGACCTTGACATCGTTGAGATGATTGCCGCCGAGCGCGCCGACATTGTAGATCACCACGTCGCCGTCATTCAGGCTGTCGCGCGGCATCACCTTCAGCAATTCAGGGATGGTGTAGGCCATCGCGCCGAGATGGATCGGGATGTCGCGGCCCTGCCCGACCAGGCCACCATGGCCATCCGTGATCGCGGACGACAGATCGCCGGCCTCGCGGAGCAGCGGCGAGCGCGCCGAGCGCGTCATCACCAGACTCATCTCCTCGGCCGCGGCCGAAAGGCCGTGCCTGATGACTTCGACGACGAACGGATCGAGCTTCATGCCGCCCTCCGCGTCAGGAAGAGGTTGCCGGCGGCATCTGGCCTCGCTTGCCAGCCGGGTGGGACGACCACGGTTGACCATGCGTCCTCGATGATGGCCGGGCCGCTGACAGTCTCCGTGAGCGAGGCGCGGTCGATGATTGCTGTCGCGATATCGTGGAAGCCGTCGAACGAGCAGATGCGCGTACCTGACGACACCGCCCTCGCCGCCGTCGCCGGCCGGCTGACGACCGTTGTCGAGGGTCGGCGGGCCTGCACACGCACGGATTCGATGACGCAAGGCTCGCCGGTCGCATAGCCGAACAGCTCATGGTGGCGCGTCAGGAAATCCTGCTTCAGCCTGGCGATATCGAGCGGCAGCGCGAACGGCACCGGGATGGCATCGTTCTGGGCCGCATAACGCATCAAGGCCACCAGCTCGACCTGGATATCCGCCGTCGCAACGCCGTTGGCGATCAACGGCGCCGAAGCATCGTCGATCAGCGTGCCGATCCGTTCCGACACCCGCGCGAGGTCGATGCCGTCGAGAGCGGCGCGCAGCGTCTGCTGCTGAAGGAAGCTGAAATCGGCGGTGAGACAGCCCAGCGCCGAGAATGCGCTCGATGCGCTCGGGACGACCACCTGCGCGATCCCGTAGAGATCGGCGAGGCCCGCGGCGTGCATCGGGCCGCCGCCCCCGAAGGCGAGCAGCGTGCAGTCGCGTCCGTCGATGCCGCGCTCGACCGTGACGCGGCGGAGCGCACGCGCCATCGTGGCGTTGGCGACCTTGATGATGCCGAGCGCCGTTTCGGTGAGGCTCAGGCCCAACGCGCGCGCGATCGGATCGATAACGCGCTTCGCGCTTTCGATATCGATGCCGATGCGGTCGCCAAGCTTGGTCTCGGGATTGAGATAGCCGAGCACGGCATTGGCATCGGTAATCGTCGGTTCATGGCCGCCGCGGCCGTAGCAAGCCGGGCCCGGTTCGGAGCCGGCGCTCTCCGGCCCGACCGTGAGGCCGCCGGGACCGTTGCGGACGATCGATCCGCCGCCCGCGCCGATCGAATGCACCGCGAGCATCGGCTGGCGCAGCGGCTTGTCGCCGAGCATGCGGCCGTCGGTCATCTCGGCCTGGCCGTCGACGATCAGGCAGACGTCCGTCGTGGTGCCGCCCATGTCGAAGGTCAGCATGCGCGAGGTGCCGAGCTGGCGCGCGATGCTGACGGAGGCCGAGACGCCGGCCGCCGGACCCGACATCGCCATCACCAGCGGCCGCCGCTTCACCGCCGAGATCGGGATCATGGCGCCGGCGGAATGAAACACCTGCAGGCCGGGGCCGATCGGCAGTCGCTGCTCCAGCTCACTGAGATATTCAACCGCGATCGGCATCGCGGCCGCGTTGAAGACGGTCGCCGAGGTCCGCTCGTATTCGCGCGCCTCGGGATTGATCTCGTGCGAGAGCGAGACATGGGCGACGACATCCCTGAGCCGTTCGCCCAGCATCTTTTCATGCACCGGATTGGCATAGGCGTGAAGCAGAGCAACTGCCACGCTCTGAACGCCGGTCTCCTTCACCCACGCCACCAGACGCTCGATCTCGGCTTCGTCCAACGCCTTCAGCACCCGGCCCTCGTGATCGAGGCGCTCGGCGAGCCCAAAGCATCGTTCAGGCGGCACCAAGGGCGGCGATTTCGGCGGGATGTCGAGCCGGTAGAGATCGCGGCGGCGATAGCGCGCAATCTCCAGCACATCGGCAAAGCCTTCGGTCGCGATCAGCGCCACCTTCGGCAAGCGGCCCTCGACGATCGCGTTGGTGACGCGCGTGGTGCCGTGGACGAAGCGCTTGACCTCGCTCTTGCGCAGGCCCACCGCCTCGATCGCCTCCAGCATCGCCTGAACGGGCGCGTCGGGACGCGACGGCACCTTCGCGATCCGCGCCTCGGCGGAGTCGCGCCGGATCGCGATGATGTCGGTGAAGGTGCCACCGATATCGGTGCCGACCTCCCAGTGATTGTCGGAGTAGCTCATTTGCACAATCAGCTACGGATGACGCCCGAACCGGACGCCGGGTTCTTCCCGTCCATCGCAACGTCCAATGCCGAACCGAGAGCGCTCATGATGCATCCCCTGTCATGCCACCATGAACGAGCGTGCGACAGAGCGATGGGCGCAGGATAGGGCCAGAGTTGTCGCAAACCGCTAGACCAGCGCACGACCTTGGCCGCGCGCCGCGCCACAAGCTGCACGTTTTGGTGCAGCGCTGCCCGCGCTGACGGCACGCGAGCGCGGACCGCTCCACGCGGGAAAAGTGCAGCGCACCACGGATTTCTCCGCGCAAATCGCGATATCCGCTGCACTGCAATCCGAACACTTCAAATCGTCTGTCTAATTTGCAGGCGATCGATCGACCCCGCGGGATATTCGCCTGCCTATGAGCTATGCATAGCGGTCGCCTCAGCCTCTCTTTATTGTACGAACAGTACGAGAGGGGATTGCCGCCTCGGATGGTGCGTTGCGGGAGCCACTTCCGATGCAAGCCGCGATTCTCGCAAGCAGCGGCGAGGCATCCTCGACGCGCAGCCGCCCATAGCCGAACACCAGGCCCTGTCGTGTCGGCTGCGCCAGAAAGTTCTGCGACAGCGGCTGGACGTGGATGCCGGCCTGCTTCAGGCTTGCAGCCGCCTCGCGGTCGCTCATCCGCGCCCGCATCGCCTCGGTGAACTCCGCCACCAGATGCAATCCCGTGACCGCCGCGGAGACGACCAGGTCATCCGGCATCAGCGCTGCGATCGCATCGATCAGCGC
This sequence comes from Bradyrhizobium sp. CCBAU 45389, assembly GCF_028128625.1. Lineage (NCBI taxonomy): Bacteria > Pseudomonadati > Pseudomonadota > Alphaproteobacteria > Hyphomicrobiales > Nitrobacteraceae > Bradyrhizobium > Bradyrhizobium sp. CCBAU 45389. The sequence continues at coordinate 710,153 of NZ_LBIY01000002.1, forward strand.
CTTTCGCCTGCTCGCATAGACCCGGCGCATCGCACGCAGATGCCGCAGCAAATGTCCCTCCCGCATGAACTCGGCCAGAGCGAACTGTCCGATGCCGGAGGTGTGCACGTCGATCCGCGCGCGCCCCTTCGAAAATCCTTCGATGAAATGCCTGTTGGCGACGATGTAGCCGAGCCGCAGGTTCGGCATCATGATCTTGGAGAAGGTGCCGAAATAGATCACCCGCCCCTCGCGGTCGAGCGAGCGCAGGGAGGCGATCATGCTGTCCTGGTGTCTGAACTCCGAATTGTAATCGTCCTCGATCACCCAGACGTCGTTCCTGTTGGCCCAGTCGAGCAGCTCGAGGCGCCGCTCCAAGCCCATGCTAACGCCGAGCGGATATTGATGCGACGGCGTGACCACGATCAGCCGCGCACCCGGCGCGCGCCTGATACCTTCGGAGACGACGAGGCCCTTGTCGTCGACGGGAATGGGAACCAGCTTCGCGCCCGCGGCCGTCAATGCCCAGCGCGCCTCAATGAAGCCGGGCTCCTCGACCCAGACCTCGTCGCCGGGATCGAGGATCATCCGGCTGCAGAAATCCAGCGCGCCCGATGTGCCCGATGTGACGACGACCTCGTCCGGCGAACAGACGAGCCCGCGCACCGAGCCGAGGAAGTTCGCGATCTCGCTGCGCAAGCGCGGATGACCTTCGGACGGAAGATCGAGGCACTCCTGCTCCCGCGGATTCTGCCAGGTCTGACGCAGCAGGCGCGACCATTCCTTGAAGGGAAAGGTCGAGATGTCGGGCGCGCCGGGTGCGAACACGGACGACCAATTGGTCTCGTAATCCAGGCCAAGCAGTGATTGCCAGCGCTTCGACATGAGGGCGGGCGCGGCGGGCGGCGCAATCGACGGCGGCTCCGCATGCGGGGTCGCGACGGACGCCACCATCACGCTGCCGCGCGGCGTCGATGCCAGATAGCCCTCGGCGTAGAGCAGATCCCACGCGGTCAGCACCACCGTGCGCGAGCAGCCCAATTCCCGCGCGATCTCGCGCGAGCCCAGGAACTGCGTTCCGGGCGGAAAGACGCCGCGCAGTATGCAATCCCGGATGTGGGCCGCGATCTGCAAATGCAGCGGCACGGCCGACGTCCGGTCGATATGCATTCCCGCAAGGGAGACGCGCTTGCTCGGGTGACGATCTCTGTCCATCGCGCAGAGGTGGCTGTTGGAACGGCCGGCGATGGCCGCCGGCGTTCCCTCAGGATGGGCCAGAAGCGGATTCGGGTCCAGCCTCGGCAGGATCGGTCACCCCGACCGTATGATAGGCGCGGCCGAAATAGATCAGATTGTCGGTGCAGCCGGATCTTTGCAGCGCGACGACCCGGCAGAACAGCACATCGTGGGTGCCGACATTGGCGACATCGGCAATCCGGCAGTCGAACGCTGCGGCACAGTCGACCAGCACCGGCGCGCCCGTCGCAAGCGTCGACCAGGCCGCGGCGGCAAACCGCTCTTCGGCAGGCACCTTGCCGCCGAACAGGCGGGAGAGCTGCTCGTGCCGCGCCGAGAGCACATTGACGCACACCACCTTGTTGCGCGTCACGCTGGCATAGGCGGAGGAGCCGCGGTTGATGCAGACCAGAAGCGTCGGCGGATCGTCGGTGACGCTGCAGATCGCGGATGCGGTGAATCCGGCGCGGCCCGCGGCACCGTCGGTCGTGACGATGGTAACGGCCGCGCCGAGACAGGCCATCGCGTCGCGGTAGTCCCGGGGGGCCACATCCTGCATCGATCTCGTCACCCCTCGATGCCAGGCGGCGCGAAGGCCAGCTCGCGCAGCACCTGTGCCAGCACGGACGCTCCCGCGGCGACATGATCGGGCTCGGCCCATTCGTGCTCGACATGGCTCACCCCGTCGCGGCACGGGATGAAAATCATCGCGGCGGGGCAGACTTTTGCGAGATGACGGGCATCGTGACCGGCGGCGGAGAGGATCGCCATTGCGGAATGCCCCTGCTCACGCGCGGCCTCTGCGATGCTTGCCCGCAGGCGCTCATCGAAGGCGTTCGACGGCGCATCCACGAGCGGCGTCACCGTAACCGAGCACGGCGGGGCCTTCTCTTCGCAAAGCGCGTTGATGCGCGCACCAGCCGCGTCGAGCACGGAATTATCGGGATGGCGCAGATCGATGCTGAAGCTGACGCGCGACGGCACCACCGACGGCGCGTTCGGCACGACAGCGACCCGGCCGATGGTGAACTTGATGTCGGCATCGATGGCGCCGATCTCGGCATGAAGTGCGCTCGCGACTTGCGCAAAGGCTGCGAGCGCATCGCGCCGCTCCCGTTGCGCCAGCGTGCCGGCGTGTCCCTCGGCACCCTCGACCACCACCTGAAACGTCTTCTTGCCCTGGATGCCGGTGACGACACCGATGGTGCAGCCGGCCGCCTCCAGTAGCGGTCCCTGCTCGATGTGCAATTCGAGATAGGCCTCGGCGGCAAAGCCGAGCGGCCTGCGCGGCATATCGGGGAAAGCCTGGTGGAGGCGATCGAGCGCTTCGCCGACGCTGATGCCGTCTGCATCGCGCGCGGCACGGATTGCGTCCATGTCGCGCTCGCCGGTAAAGGCCTCCGAGCCCATCATGCCCGGGGCGAAGCGCGAGCCTTCCTCGTTCATCCAGGCGACGACGATGATATCGCGCGCAGGCTTGTCGCCTTGCCCGGCGAGCGAGACCACAGCTTCCAACGCCGCCATCACACCGGCCGCGCCGTCAAACTTCCCGCCGGTCGGCTGGCTGTCGAGATGACTGCCGAGCAGCAGCGGCGGCGCGGCGCGATCGCGACCGGCCAGCGTCAGGAACAGATTTCCCGCGGCATCCGTCGACGGCGTCAATCCCGCCTCGCTTGCCCAGCCGATGACGCGGCGCCAGGCCGCGATCTCGCCGTCGCTCAATGCCTGACGATTGACTCCGCCGGCCGGCGTCGCGCCGATCTCGGCGAGCGCCATCAGGCGGGTCCAGAGCCGATCGGCATTGATCAGGGGCGCGCTCGTCATCGACTATTTCGTGCGCATGATCTGGCCCGGCAGCGCGCGCGGATCCCGCGGCAGCCAGCGTCCCGCCTCGACCTGGGCGATGAACTCGGCGAGCAGCGCATTGAATGCCGCCGGCTCTTCGAGATTGAGCGTGTGGCCGGTCTTGGGGAAGACCGACAGGCCGCAGGCGGGAATGGTCTTCTTCAGGAAGATGCCGGGCTGGAGGCAGTGATCGTCCTCGTCGCCGACCACGACCAGCGTCGGCACCATCATCTTCTTCAGGCCGTCTTCGAGATCGTAGAAGGACGGCCGCCGTGCCTGGACGCCGCGCATGGTGTTGGCGGCGCCGCGATCGGAATGGGTGGCGAGGCGATCGGCGAATTCCCGCCAGCCGCGCGGATCCTTGTTCTGGAACTGCACCCGGCTCGCGCCGAGCGCATAGATCCTGGAAAACTCTTTCGCGCCCTGCTTCTCGAAATTATCGGCGACTTCGAGCGAGACGCCGCGAAAATACTCCTCGAACTCCTTCTCGCAGCCATAGCCGGCACCGGCCACCGTCAGCGACAGCGCGCGCTCCGGCGTGCGCAGGCCGAAATGCACCGTGCAGAAGCCGCCCATGGAGAGGCCGACGATATGCGCCTTCTCGATCTTGAGCGCATCGAGCACGGCGACCGCATCGTCAGCGGCAATCGCCTGCGAATAGGCCTCCATGCTCTCAGGCACGTCCGACGGCGGATAGCCGCGCGCGGCGTAAGTAATGCAGCGATGACGCCGGCTGAAATAGCGCAGCTGCGGCTCCCAGCTGTCGTGATTGCCGCCGAACTCGTGGATGAACAGGATCGGCGTGCCCTCGCCCGCCTCTTCCACATGAAGCTTCACGCCGTCCTTCGCTGTGATCATCGTCATCGGCATCGTCCCTAGAATTGCGGCGGCAGGTCGTTGAGCGTGCGCGCCTGCGCGACCATCTCCGGCAGCAGCGTGCAGAGCTTTTCGACCCAGGCTTGCGGCACGGAGGTGCTGATCTTGACGAAGCGGTCGCCAAAACGCTGGGTGTGATAGGTGCCCTGGCGGATCATGATGCCCTGGCGGCGATAGCATTCGACCAGCGCCTCCGGGCGGATGCCGGCCGCGATGGTCTCCAGCACCAGGAAGTTGCCATGCGAAGGCATGATCGGCAGCGCCAGCCCGTCGATTGAGGCGGCCGCCTCCTGGATCATCGCCTTGTTGGCGCGATCGGTGCTGCGCACCTTCTTCATCCATTCGGCCTTGACCGACAGCCCCGCCTGCGCCGCGCGCTGGGCAATGACGCTCGCACCGAGCACGCTGGTGGAGGTCTGCGCCAGTTCCTCGAACAAATCAGGGGCAGCGACGAGCGCGCCGATGCGCAAGCCCGCGAGCCCGAGCCATTTCGAAAAGCTGGTCGAGACCACCGAGCCTTTCGGGGCAACATGAAGCGCCGGCGTATGGCCGTCGGCGAAGTCGCGATAGGTGCAGTCGTGCACCAGTAGCGCGCCACAATCGCGCGCAATCGCGGCAAAGCTCTCGATCTCCTCGCGCGTGTAGCGGATGCCGAGCGGATTGTTGGGATCGACGAGATAGATGATCGCGGTGCGCTCATCGACATTCGCCTTCAAGGCCTCCGGCGTCAGGCGGTAGTTGCAGGCGGGATCGTAGATCGGGATCTCGATCACCTCGGCGCCCTGCTGGCGCGCGAACAGGCACGGCCATTTCCAGGTCGGATCGGTGGTGACCAGCGTCGTGCCGGGCTTGCAGCGCGCGCGGCAGATCATCGCCAGCGCGTTGACGCCGCCCTCAGTCACCAGCGCCTCTGCACCGGGCGCACCGAGATCGGCGACGATCGCCTCGCGTAGCGCCTCGAAGCCGAGCGGCGGGGCGTAGGCGTTGAACTCGCCCGCCTCGATCGAGCGCAGCATCGCCTCGCGCACGGCGGGATGGCTCTCGATATGATTGGTGTTCTGGCCGAGCCAGTAGAGCCCCGGCGTCGCCGAGAGCTCGTCGAAATAGCGGTTGCGGACCAGTGCCGCGGATTGAGGCCTCGACATCGGCGCCTCAGATCACCGAGCCGCGCGCGGCAATGCCGCCGTCGATCGTCACCACGGTGCCTGTGATGTAGCCGGACCGCGGCGAGGACAGGAAGGCGACGAGGTCGGCGACCTCCTCCGACGTCGCCGGCCGTTTGCCCGGATATTTGTCGAACAGCTCCTCCCAGCGGCTTTCGTCACCGAGCATGTCGATCGCCTTGCGCTTCATGATCTTGAGCATGCGATCGGTGGCAACGGGACCCGGATTGACCGCGACGACGCGCACGCCGTGGTCGAGGCTGCGGCCGCCGAGCGCCTTGGTGAAGGACATCAGCGCCGCATTGCCGGTCGAGCCCGCGATATAGCTCGCATCCCAGTTCTCACCGGAATTGCCGATGATGTTGATGATGACGCCGTCCTTGCCCTTCATCCGCGGATAATAGAGGCGCGACAGCGTGATGTAGCCGAACACCTTGAGATCGAAGCCGCGCCGCCAGGCGGCGTCGTCGAGGATCTCCAGCGAACCGGCCGGGATGTCGCCAGCATTATTGATGAGGATGTCGATGTCGCCGACCTCGGCCGCGAGCTTCTCCATCGCGGACGTGCTCGACAGGTCGAGCGCGTGGATGGTGATCTTCACGCCATGGCGGGCTTCGAGCTGCGTCTTGGCCTCGAGCATCGCCTCGCCGTTGCGGGCGGCAAGATGGAGATGACACCCCTCGGCGGCGAAGAGCTCGGCCACCGCAAGTCCAATTCCTTTCGACGCGCCGGTAATGAGCGCGGTCTTGTTCGTCAGCTTCAGGTCCACTCCGGGTCTCCAGGATGCAAGCTTGATATACAAAGTCTAGCAATTTGCATACCAAGAGGCCGGAGGGGTCATTCGAAGGCGGCGAGGAAGTCCAGCAGGTTGTCGCCGAGCAGGTTGACGTGGTCGCGCATGGCGCTGTGCGCCCGCTCGGGATCATGAGCCAGGATCGCCTGCATGATCGCCTCGTGCTCGCGGACGGTATCGGCGATCCGGTTCGGCATCCGCGTCACCCGGCGGCGATAGGCCGCTACCTGATTGCGCAGCCTGCGGGTCTGATCGGCGAGGAAGCTGTTGCGCGAAGCTTCATAGATCGCTTCGTGGAATTCCTGGTTGATGTCGTAGAAGACGTCGATGTCGCCGGTTTCGCCTGCCGCAACAAGCCTCTGGTGAATCTCGCCAATTTCCGCACCCCAGGCCTGGGACACGCGCCTTGCGGCAAGCCGGGCGCAGAGCCCTTCGAGCTCCGCCATGACTTGGAACATCTCGATCAGCGCCTGCGCCTTGATGCTGCGGACCGTCGCCCCCTGCCGCCCGCGCAACTCGACGAGATTGTTGGCGGCCATCAAGCGGAACGCCTCCCGCACCGGCGTGCGCGAGACGCCGAAACGCTGGGCGATCTCCTGCTCGTCGAGCCGGCTGCCCGGCTCCAGATGGCCGGCCGCGATCGCCCCCTCGAGCCTCTGGCGCAGGCTTTCGGCGAGCGTCATGCCGGGACTCGCGGTGAGGGTTTCGTGCCCATTTTTAACGCGCTTGCCTGCGCTATGTGCACCGATAGTCGCCATCATGTTTCTCCAATGCCGATGTAGGTATACATAACGGCCCCCTCGTTCCAGCCAAACGGCCTGTTTTCTGTCGGAGATGCGGAGCAATTCCGACGTTTCCTCTGCCGTTCTCGCAAGTCTTATGCCTGATTTGCGCGAAAATCGCACTGGCACACGAGTTGCTAAGAGATTTCAACGCGGCCCCGCTTCCGTATGCGAATGACCGCCGCCATTATACAAGGACATCCCGGTGCAGGCTGCCCGCCTCCCCCATCCCGGTCCGGCCACCGAAGCCCCGCAGGCTCAGCCCAGCCCTGAGCCGCTGCTCGAACTTCGCGCGATCAACAAGACATTCGGTGCTGTCGCGGCACTGTCCGGACTTCAGGCGAGCATCGCCCCCGGCGAGTTCGTCACGGTCGTCGGTCCCAGCGGCTGCGGCAAGAGCACCCTCTTCAACATCGTCGCAGGCCTCGAAGAGCCGGATGCCGGCGGCATCCTGCGCTTCGAGGGGAAGAGCTGCCATTCCGCCGACCTGCTCGGCCGCGTCTCCTTCATGCCGCAGCGCGACCTGCTGTTTCCCTGGCGCAACGTGGTCGACAACGCCATCCTCGCGCTCGAGGTCGAGGGCATGAAGCGCGATCAGGCCCGCGCCAAGGCGCTGAAGATGCTGCCCGAGTTCGGCCTCGCCGGCTTCGAGAAGCAATATCCCAATCAATTGTCCGGCGGCATGCGCCAGCGCGTCGCCCTGATGCGCACCTTCCTGTTCGAGCGCGACCTGATGCTGCTGGACGAGCCGTTCGGCGCGCTCGACGCGCTGACGCGGGCGATGATGCAGCGCTGGCTGCTCGACGTCTGGCAGAAATACCGCCGCACCATTCTCTTCATCACCCATGACGTCGACGAGGCGATCTTCCTCGGCGACCGCGTGCTGGTGATGACCGCGCGTCCCGGCTCGGTGAAGCTCGAACAGGTCGTCGACCTGCCGCGCCCGCGTAAGCCCGAGATCGTCACCTCCCCCGAATTCGTGCGCCTCAAGCGCACGCTGCTCGATGCGATCGAGGAAGAAAGCATGAAATCGTTCCAGTCCACCGTCGCGCAGGAGAAGCCGCAGTGAACGCGATGTCAGCGAGAGAAGCGCACGGGATCGATCCGGCCGAGTGGGACGCCCGCGTCAAGCTCGCCGCCTGCTATCGCATGGTCGCCAAGCTCGGCATGGACGATTTGATCTACAATCACATCTCCATGCGCGTTCCCGGCCACGACGATCAGTTCCTGATCAATCCCTATGGCCTGCTGTTCGACGAGATCACGGCGTCGAGCCTCGTCAAGATCGACACCGGGGGTAACAAGCTCGACGACACGCCGCAGGCCGTCAACGTCGCCGCTTTCGTGATCCACGCCGCGATCCACACCTCGAACCATGACGCGGCCTGCGTGCTGCACACCCATTCCGACGCGAGCGTCGCGGTGTCCGGGCAGGAGAAGGGCCTGCTGCCGCTGAGCCAGTTCGCGATGCGCTTCTACGACCGCCAGGCCTTCCACGATTACGAAGGCGTCGCCATCGACCTCGACGAGCAGGTCCGCCTCGTGCGCGATCTCGGCCCGCACAAGGTGATGCTGATGCGCAATCACGGCATCCTCACCGTCGGCCGCACGCCGGGCGAAGCCTTCATGCTGCTCTATTATTTCGAGCGCGCCGCGCGGATCCAGCTTCAGATGCAGGCGGCCGCCGCGGCCGGCGCCACGCTGGTGATGCCGCCGGACGAGGTCTGCGAGAAGGCCGCCCGCCAGTTCTGGGAATTGCAGGGCGACATCCTCGTGCCCGGCGAACGCGAATGGCCCGCGCTGATGCGCCAGCTCGATCGCACCGATCCGTCTTACCGCAATTGATTTTCACCGCCTGGAGTATGACCATGTTGAGCCGACGCCACGCCTTCTCCATTCTCTCCGCCATCGCACTGGCGACCGGCTCGCTCGTCACGGCCGCGCCGGCAGCCGAGCCGCAGAAGGCGAGCCTGCGCCTGAAATGGCTGCCGCAGGCGCAGTTCGCAGGTTTCTACGTCGCAGCCGCCAAGGGCTATTACAAGGCCGAAGGCATCGATCTCACCATCAATCCGGGCGGGCCCAATCTGCTCACCGAGAACCTGGTCGCGACCGGCGCCGACACGTTCGGCCTCTCCGGCGGCACCGACAGCGTGTTCGCCGCCCGCGACAAGGGACTGCCGATCGTCTGCATCGGCGTCTCGCACCAGATCACGCCCTTCATCTTCGTCACCCGCAAGGACGGGCCGGTGAAGACGATCCAGGACTTCAAGGGCAAGACCGTCACCACCTGGTTCACGGGCGCCAATCACGTGCTCAACGGCATGCTCGCCAGGGAAGGCATCAAGCCGGATGAACTGAAGATCCAGCCGCAGCAGGTGTCCGTGACGCCGTTCGTCGACGGCAGCGTCGATGTCATCACCGCGACCTATTACAACGAGTTCTACACCATCCAGTCGCGCATGCCGAAGGACAACCTGAAGACCTTCGTCGCCGAGGACTACGGCATCACCTTCCCGCGCGACACGCTGATCGTGGCGGAAGCCACCGCCAAGGAGAAGCCGGAACTGGTCAAGGCATTCCTGCGCGCCTCATTGAAGGGCTGGAAGGACGCCTTCTCCGATCCCAAGGGCGCCGTCGATACCGTGATGGCCGCAGCCCCGACACTCGACCGCGCACAGCAGGAGTTCATGCTGACCGAGGTGAAGCGCCTGATGACCGCGGGCGCCGCGGCGAAGAACGGCATGTTCTGGATCGATGCCGATGCAGTGAAGACCGCCCACGACTTCTTCCTGAAATACGGCGTGATCTCCAAGCCGCTGGATCTTGCCGCCGCCTATGACGCAAGCTTCATCCAGAGCGTCCCCGTGGCGGACCGGCTGCCGTGAGCGGCCCTGCCGCGACATCGCTTGGTGACGGCCGCGCGGCCGCGCGGTCGATCACGATGCCGGATTCGCTGCGCAAGCTGATCCGGCTCCTGCTCGGCCTCGCGATTGCGGCGGTGATCTGGGAAGGCGCGGTGCTGCTGTTCGGCATCCGTCCCTACTATCTGCCGCGCCTCAGCACGATCCTGATGGCGATGGCGGCCACGCCTCGCGCCTATGTCGACGGCTTCCTGCGCACGCTCGCCGAGACGCTGATCGGCTTTGCGTCCGGCGGCGCGTTCGGCGTGCTCATGGGCATCCTGTTCTTCCGCGTCCGCGCGCTGCGCGAGATGATCTTCCCGATCTTCGTGGTGTCACAGACCATTCCGGTCATCGCCTTCGGCGCGCTGGTGGTGCTGTGGTTCGGCAACACGCTGCTCGCCAAGGCGATCATCGCGTTCTACCTGACCTTCTTTCCGGTGACGGTGAACACGCTGCTGGGACTCGAGACCGTCGATCCCAAGCAGGTCGCGCTGATGCGCAGTTTCGGCGCCTCCAACCGCCAGCTCCTGCTGCGCCTGCAGCTGCCGACCGCGCTGCCGCAGATCTTCGTGGCGTTGCGGCTCGCGGCCTCACTGAGCCTCGTCGGCGCGATCGTCGGCGAGTGGTTCGGCGACACCACCGGGCTCGGCGTACTCTTGCTCCAGGCCATGTTCACCGAGAACGTGGTCGCGATCTGGGGCGCCCTGCTCGCTGCGGCCCTGCTCGGCACGGGCTTCTATGCGGTGGTCGCCGCGGTCGAGCGGCGGCTCGTGTTCTGGAGCGCCGAGCAATGAGCCGGGCGCTCGCCTCCCCCTCGCTCGCCGTCCAGCGCGGCATTCTCGGCGCCGTCCTCCTGATCGCGTGCTGGGAGGGCATGGCGCGCGGACTGCATCTGCCGGCCTATGTGCTCCCCGCCGTCAGCGACATCTTGGTGGGTCTCTGGTCCAAGCGCGCAACGTTGGCCGACGCCGCCGGCTACACGCTGTTCGAAGCGCTGGTCGGCTACGGCCTCGGCTGCCTGATCGGCATCGGCCTCGCCGTCGCCATCGCACTGGTGCCGGCGCTGCGCAGCGCGATCCTGCCGCTTGCAACCGCGATCAATTCGGTGCCGGTGGTCGGTTATTCGCCGCTGATCCTGCTCTGGTTCGGCATCGGCGTCAGCTCCAAGATCGTGATGGTGGCGATGGCGGTGAGCTTCACCATCCTGCTGTCGATGCTGGCCGGGCTCGACCGGGTCGATCGCCGCGCCGTCGATCTCATGAAGAGTTTCGGTGCGAGCCGCCTCAGCGTGCTGTGGCGATTGCGGCTGCCGACCGCGCTGCCGCTGCTGCTCGCGGGCATGCGCGTCTCCACGGTGCGCAGCGTGATCGTGGCGATCGTCACCGAAATGCTCGGCGCGCACGGCGGGCTCGGCTGGGTGATCTACCAGGCCGTGCTCCAGATCGATTTCGTCCAGGTGTGGTCGGCGATCTTCGTCGCCTCCGCCGCGAGCCTCGCCTTCTTCGGCCTGATCGGCTTCCTCGAGCGAAAAATCCTGTTCTGGACATGACGCCATGAAACGACAGATGCATCTCGGATTATTCATCCTCGGCACCGGCAGTCATGTCGCGGGCTGGCGCTATCCCGGCGCGGTCGACAGCTTTCAGGACTTTGCGGCGATCCAGGAGATCGGCCGCACCGCCGAGCGCGGCAAGTTCGACCTGATCTTTATGGGCGACAATCTCTATGCCGACGCGGCGGCCCATCCCTCCTACACGCTGCGGCTCGAGCCGCTGACCATGCTGGCGGCGCTTTCGACCTCGACCAGCCATATCGGCCTCGGCGCCACTGTCTCGACCACCTACAGCGATCCGTTCTCGGTCGCGCGCGTGTTCGCTTCGCTGGATCACATCTCCAAAGGCCGCGCCGCGTGGAACGCGGTGACGACGGCCAATCCGGCGACGGCGGCGAATTTCGGCACGACGCATCCCGACCACGCCCGCCGCTACGAGATGGCGGGCGAGTTTCTCGAGGTGGTCAAGGGCCTGTGGGACGGCTGGGCGGATGATGCCATCGTCGCTGACCGGGCCAGCGGCCTCTACATCGATCCGGCCAGGCTGCGCCCGATCGACCATGACGGCGCCTTCTTCAAGGTGAAGGGCCCGCTCAACATCGGACGCAGCCCACAAGGCCAGCCCGTCGTGCTCCAGGCCGGCGGCTCCGAGGCCGGACAGGCGCTCGCCGCGCGCACCGCCGACATCGTGTTCTCGGTGGTGCAGGATATCGAGGAAGCCAAGGCCGGCTACGCCTCATTGAAGACGCGCCTGCCGGCATTCGGGCGCAGGTCCGAGGACGTCACCGTGCTGCCGGGCGTCATGCCCGTCGTGGGTCGGACCGACAAGGAGGCGTTCGAGAAGCTCAACACGCTCCAGAGCTTCGTCAGCGGCAGCAATGCGCTCGCCATCCTCTCTGATCGCTTCGGCCGCGACATGTCGGCCTACGATCTCGACGGGCCGATCCCCGACATCGCGCCATCAGACAGCTATCACAGCTTCGCCAGCGTGATGCTTGCAAAGGGCCGCCGCGAAAACATGACGCTGCGTGATCTCTACAACCTCACCGCCGCCGCCCGCGGCCATTGGGTGCTGTGCGGCTCGGCCGAACGCATCGCCGACACGCTCCAGCTCTGGTTCGAGCAGCATGCCGCCGACGGCTTCAACGTCATGCCGCCCTACTTCCACGAAGGGTTCGAGGACTTCGTCCAGCTCGTCGTGCCGATCCTGCAGGAGCGCGGGCTGTTCCGCGCGGATTACGAGGGTACGACATTGCGCGATCATCTCGGCCTCGCGCGGCCGGCCAATCCGTTCTTCGCGGCTTAGAGTGCGCCGGCGACGCGCAGTGCCTGCTCGAGCGCCTGCAACTCGCCGCGTGTCGCTGGCGGCTGCGGCGGCCGCGCCGCGTCGCACGACAGGCGTCCGAGCAATTTCAGGCAGGCCTTGAGCCGCACGGTCGCCCGTCCTCCGGGCGGGTCGCGATAGATCGCGACCGCGAGCGGATACAGTTTCTCGTGCGCGGCGCGCGCCCGCTCCCAATCGCCGGCGTCCGCGGCATTCCAAAGGCTCACCACGAGCTCCGGCACGACGCACGCAAGGCTCACCTGGCTACCGGCCGAGCCCACGAGATAGCTCGTCAACAGATGCTCGTCGCCCGAGCCGAGCACGACGAACTCCGGTCGCAGTTTCCGGATCAGCCGCAGATTCTGTTCGTACGTCGCGACCTCCCAGCTGCCCTCCTTGATCGCGACGAAGCGGGGATCGGCGATAAGCCGTTCCAGCAGCGGCGGTGCATAGGCCATCGCGCCCGCACCGACGGGCGCGGCGTAGAGCATCAAGGGCGCCGTCGTAGCATTGCGAATATGGCGGTGATGCTCGATCACACAATCATCGGCATGGCCGAGCGCCCAGCTGTTGGGCGGAAACACCAGCAGCCCGTCCGCACCGGCCTGCTGCAACGCAGCCGCCTCGCGCGCGGCCTCCAGGCTCGATTCATGATTGACCCCGGAGACGATCAGGCAGTCCCTTGGCGCGTGCTGGCGCGCCAGCTCCACCACGCGCCGCTTCTCGGCCAGCGACAGCACGAAGTTTTCGCCGGCATGGCCGTTAACGAGAAGACCATTGATGCCGGGCGTGGATGCGACCGAGGTGAGATGGGACGAGAGCCTCGCTTCGTCGACCTCGAAACCGGCCGTCATCGGCACGATCGTGGCGGCGTGGATGCCACGCAGGCGGTCGCTGAATGTCCGCATCTCCGCCGACATCGGCTAGTGAATAATCTGGTCGAGGAAAGTCCGCGCCCGCTCGGACTTCGGATTCTTGAAGAACTCCTCCGGCGCGGCCTGCTCGACCACCTTGCCCTCGTTCATGAACACGATGCGGTCGGCGACCTCGCGGGCAAAGCCCATCTCGTGCGTCACGCACAGCATGGTCATGCCCTCCTCCGCGAGCTTCTTCATGGTCTCCAGCACCTCCTTGACCATTTCAGGGTCGAGCGCCGAGGTCGGCTCGTCGAACAGCATGATCTTGGGACGCATGCACAGCGCCCGCGCGATGGCGACGCGCTGCTGCTGGCCGCCGGAGAGCTGCCCCGGGAATTTTCCGGCCTGGTCCGGAATCCGGACTTTTGTGAGAAAATGCATGGCGAGGTCCTTGGCCTCCGCCTCACTCATGCCGTTCGCGGTCATCGGTGCCAGGGTGCAGTTCTCCAGCACCGTCATGTGCGGGAACAGATTAAAACTCTGGAACACCATGCCGGTGTCGCGCCTGACCGCGTCGATGTTCTTGCGCTGATGGTCGAGCTCGACGCCGTTGACGTAGATCAGTCCTTCGTCGTGCTTCTCGATGTGGTTGATGCAGCGGATGAGCGTCGACTTGCCCGAGCCGGAGGGCCCGCAGACCACGATCTTCTCGCCCTTGGCGACCTTGAGATCGATCTGGTCGAGCGCGGTGAAGTCGCCATAGTGCTTGTAGACCGCCTCCATGCGAACCGCGGGGACCTCGCGGACTGTTGCACTTTCGACCGTAGTCATCGACATCTCGCTCATGCCCGGGCCTCCACGCTCGCCTGTGCGACCGGCGCCCGCGCCGCGACCTTCCTGGATTTCGCAACGCTTGATCGACCGAAATGCTTCTCGAGCCGGCGCTGAACCGCATCCCAGACCGAGGTGAGGATCAGGTAATACGCGGTTGCCGCCGCATAGACTTCAAGGATCTGGAAATGCTCCTGCATCAGCATGTCACTGCGGCGCATCAGCTCCTCGACCGAGATTACGGAGGCGAGCGAGGTCGCCTTCAGGAGCGAGTTGATGGAGTTGCCGAGCGGCGGGATCATCAGCCGGAACGCCTGCGGCAGGGTGACGCGACGGAACGTGACCCAGGGCGACAGGCTGAGCGCCCAGGCGGCCTCGCGCTGCCCCGCCGACACCGCCATGAAGCCGCTGCGCACGATCTCGGCGAGATAGGCCGCCTCGTTGAGGATCAGGCCGACGAGCGCGCAGGTGATCACGCTGAACTTGATGCCCAGCTGCGGCAAGCCGCTGTAGATCACCACCAGCTGGATCAGAAGCGGCGTGCCGCGGAAGAACCAGATGTAGAAACGCGCGGCACCCGCGAGCACCGGATTGGACGACATGCGCAGCAACGCGATGCCCATGCCGAGAATCAATCCGCCGACAACCGCCGCCACCGTCAAGCCGATGGTGACGAGCACTCCCTTCATCAGGAAGTAGTTGAAGAAGTAGCTGACGGCGGCCGTCGGACTGAAATGGCTCATCGGCTCGTCTCCGTATCTCAGGCCGGACCGGGGCCGGCGATCGCAAGCGGCTGATCGGCCGGCATGGCGGTCAGGCCGAACTTGTCGAACAGCGCCTGATAAAAGCCGTCGGCCCGCATCGCGTTGAGCGCCTTGACGACGGTATCGGCGACCGTCTTGTTGCGGAAACCAAGCGTGGTCCTGGCCGTGCCGAGCCCACTCAGAACTTCCTTCACGCGACCACGGCCGACGAGATCGCGCGCCACGCTGTCGACCAGCAGCGCGTTATCCACCTGCCCCGCAAGCAGCGCACTCACGACGTTCGTCGCGGTCGGGAACGTGCGCATCTCGACGGCTGCGCCGCCCTTTGCCACGCTCGCATCGCTGAGTTTCTTGAGCCAGTTCATCTGGTAGCTGCTGACCTCGACCGCGGATGATTTTCCGATCAGATCGTTCTCGGTAGCAAGTTTTGTGCCGCTATCGGGCGCAACCACGACCGAGATCGCCTGAATGGCGTACGGCACCATGTACATCAGCTTCGAGCGTTCCTCGGTCCAGAACATGCCGGTATTGACGCCGTCGATGCGCGCTGCGCCCAAGGCAGGAATCATGGCCGGAAAATCCATCCGGACGAGTTCGACCGGAAGACACAACCGCTTGCCGAGCTCGGCGGCGAGCTCGACGTTGAGGCCCTGCAACTGACCGTCCTTGTCGACGAATTGCTGCGGTGGATTGGTCGGGTTGATGGAGAGCTGCAGTTTGCCGGGCGCAATCAGATTGTCATCGGTGATTGCGGGCGTACATGCGGCATGCACCGCCGTCGATGCGAGAACGAGTGCTGCGGCCGCACTCAAGCGAAACAGTGTCGAGACCATGGATACCTCCAGTAAGACGCCAATGACCGATGCAGTCCCTCGTCCGGGATTCCCCTTTGACGTTTCTTGGATGCGGCCGGCCGGATCTCGCGACACGGCAGGCAGCATCGTCTTCGATCCTCTCAAGCCGGTCCCGACATCGGCCTGAGCTGGATGCGCATGAAATTCTTCACCAGGGATTCGAACGGACCAAAACCCTTCACCTTCAGGAATTCCGGCGTCTCGAATGCCCATCGTCCCGCGACTTCGTACATCGCGACATATTTCGGCCCGTCGCCGATGGAGACGAAGCGTTTTGCCGAGAGCCAGCCGGGACAAGCGAGCAGATCAGGGAAATGCTTTTGCTCGTACCAGGCGTTGAACGCAGCCTCGTGCTCGGGATCGATGTCGACCCGCACAATATGGATGAAGGCTCCGTCCGCCATCGTCTCGTCCCTCATGACAGGCGGATGTCGCCGGCCGCGCGCGCCGCGCCGACCGTCGTTGCAATGGCATCGCGCAGCGCAGGCAGAACCGGCAGCAATGGCGGCCGCGGATCGGCGTTGCGGATCAGGCCGAGCGCCTTCAGCCCGACCTTCATGCGGGTGTGCATGTCCATGATCGGCGCAGGTCCGTAGATGGCGCGGACGATCGGATAGAGCCGCTCGTTGACGGCGCGCATCGCCTTGAGGTCGTCGGCAAGCGAGGCCTGCCACAGTTCTGCGAACAGATGCGGGGCGAGACTGACAAGGCCGGAGAGAATGCCGTCGCCGCCGACGGCGAGCTGCGGCAGGAACCAGTTGAAGTTCGACGGCAGGATCGCGACAGACGGATCGGCCTGCTTCACCGCCCGCCGGTTCTCGTCATAGGCCAGCATGGTGTCGCTGCCTTCCTTGATGGCGATGACGCTGTCGAGCGCGGCGATCTTCGCCAGCGTCTCCGGCGAATAGCCGAAGCCGGACGCAAGCGGGTACTGGAAGATCGACACGGGAATGCCGATCGCGGAGCTGACCGCCTGCACGAAGGCCACCGGCGCGCGCGAGGTTGCCGAGGCGCCGCCGCCGAGCGGCGCGGGCGGGAACAGCACCGCGCAATCGGCGCCGGCAGCTTCCGCGAGCTGGGCCTGATGGATCGCTTCCGCGGTGGAATGCGCGATGATGCCGGCCAGCAAAGGCTTGCCGCCGATCTGCCGGCGTGTCCGCTCGATCACGGCCTGACGCTCGTCGTCCGAGAGCGACCCGCCCTCGCCGGCATGGCCATTGACGAACACCGCCGCGATGCCGTCCGGGCACGCGCAATAGTCCAGCAGGCGGGCATAGCCGTCCCAATCGATCGAGCTGTCGTCCTTGAAGGGCAGCACGGTCGCGACCGTGACGCCGCGCAAATCCGGTTTCTTCATCGCCTTGCTCATGATGGTTTTCGCCGCGGAAATTTCAGGCTCGCGCGCGCCTTCAGCACTTCGAGGCCGCCCTCGTTGCGCGCGCTCGCCTCCCAGATGATCGTGCGGGTCTCGTCGTGCTGCTCGGCGATCCAGACGTCGAAGGTGAGCGTGTCGCCGTAGAACACGGGGCCGGTAAACCAGAAGCGGTCCTCCACCGACACGCCGATGGTGCCGACCAGCTCAGAGGTGAGGATGCTGGTGCAGAGGCCAGCAACCATGATCCCCGGCGCCAGCCTGCGGCCGAAGCGCGTCGCGCCGGCATAGACCTCGTCGACATGAACCGGGCCGAAATCGCCGGTCGCGGCGATGTAGAGCGCGCCATCGGCTTCGGTGATGGTCTTGCTCAGGCTGACCCTGTCATTCACCTTGAGATCGTCGAAGGACTTTGGCTCGTACATGGCTCAGGCCTTGGCAAAGGGAACCAGGGTCGCGGTGCCGTCCACCACGGTTGCACCAGAAGGCGACAGCGTGCAGGTGACGCGGCAGACCGCGTCGTCGCCGTCAACCGAAACGATCTCGGCCCTGGCCTCGACGGACTCGCCGACGATCACGGGCGCAGCGAAATTCAGCGCGATGCTGCCGATCCGCCGCGTGGGTCCACCGAGCTGGCTGAGGCAGGTCGTCGCGAGACCCCCGACCGCGAGCTCGAAGGCGACCATGTTCGACGCGCCAGCTTTCTTTGCGCGGACGGCATCGACATAGAGGCCGCCGAGATTGCCGCTGATGCCGGTGAACATCGCCTGCTCGGCCACCGTCATGGTCTTGCGGAAGGTGAAGGCAGCGCCGGGCTTGAGAGGTGCGTGAGACATCGATCGCTTCCCTAGAGCTGCAAGCCGTTCTTGATGGTGCTGCGCGCGACCAGCATGCGGTGAATCTCGGAGGTGCCGTCATAGATGCGGGTGACGCGAGCATCGCGGTACATGCGCTCCAGCGGCAGGTCCTTGCTGAATCCCATGCCGCCGAACACCTGGATAGCGCGGTCGACGACGCGGCCCTGCATCTCGGACGCCGCGACCTTGATCATCGAGACCTTGTCGCGCGCATCCTTGCCTTGATCGATGTCCCACGCGGCGTTCATCACCATCATCTTGACGCCAAAAATCTCGGTGGCGGAATCGGCGATCAGCTTCTGCACCATCTGGAAGTCGCCGATCAGCTGGCCGAACTGGCGCCGCTCGCCGGCGTGCTTGCGCATCATCTCGAGCGCGCGCTGCGCCATGCCGACCGCGCGCGCGCCGATATGGGCGAGACGGATCTGCAGCACGCTCTGCATGATCAGCTTGAAGCCGCCGCCGACCTCGCCGAGCACCGCCGCCTTCGGAATGCGGCAATCCTCGAAGGTCAGCTCGGCATGGCCATAGCCGCGATGGCCCATCATCGGCTGGGTGCGCGCGACCTTGAAGCCGGCTGTACCGCGATCGACCAGGAACAGCGTGATGCCGCCGCGCGCCCGCTTGTCCTTGTCAGTCAGCGCCATCAGGATCACATAATCGGCGATGTCGCCGTCGCTGATGAAATGCTTGGTGCCGTTCAGCACCCATTCGTCGCCGTCGAGATGCGCCGTGGTGCTGATCGACGCCGCGTCGGAACCGGCGCCCGGCTCGGTGATCGCCATGGCGCAGATCTTGTCGCCCTTCACCGTCGGCAGCAGATAGCGCTCGACCTGATCGCCCTTGCAGGCCATCAGCATCGGATAGACCTGGCCGAACACCCGGCGGATCAACGCGTCCGACGTCTTGCCGAATTCTTCCTCGACCAGGCAGTGCTCGACGCAAGTGAGCCCGCCGCCGCCGACATCAGCCGGCATGTTCATGGCGTAAAGGCCGAGCTTCTGGGCCTTGGCCTTGGTGACCGCCAGCGCCTCCGCCGGCACCTTGGCCGTCTGCTCGACGACGTCTTCGAGCGGCTGCACCTCCGTCTCGACGAAGCGGCGGACGGTGTCGACCAGGAGGCGCGTCTCCTCGGGGAGTGAAAAATCGATCATCGCGCCACCCCCACAGCCTTGCCGGCAACCATGGCGTCAATCTCGGCGGCGCCGTAGCCGATCTCGCCGAGCACTTCGCGCGTCTGCGCGCCCAGCCGCTGCGGCACCAGCCGCACCTCCGGCGTCTGCCCGTCATAGCGCGCGGGATGCGCGACCATGCGGATCGGCGCGCCACCTGCACTCTCGGCGCTCTTGAACACGCCAAGATGGTTGAGCTGGGGATCGGAGACGAGGTCGCGATAGTCCTGCACCGGGGCGTGCCAAATCTTCGCGGCTTCGAGCGATGGCAACCAATCGGCCGTCGACTTCTGTTTCAGCCTAGTAGCAACGATCCGTGTGATCTCCTCACGCTTCGAAAAACTGTCGCCCTCCCCGAACTGCTTCAGCTCCTCGCTATCGAGCGCGACGGCGAGCGCCTTGGGCGTGGCCATGGAGATCGCCATATGACCATCCGCCGTGGCGTGAACGCCATAAGGACCGGGGCTGAACCACGCTGCGATACCGGCCGGACCGCGCGATGTCGGCGACGGCGCGCCATTCAGCCACGCCGTCAGCGGCTCGACCTGGAGATCGAGGGCGGCCTGATAGAGGTTGACCTCGACGAGTTGGCCCTTCCCGGTCTTCGTCCGGGCAAACAGCGCCGCAAGAATGCTCATGGCATAGAGCGAGGCGGCATGCTGATCGACGATGACGGCGCCAACCGCGGTCGGCTCGCCATCGGCGCGTCCGGTCCGCATCGCAAGACCCGACATCGCCTGGAGCAGCAGATCCTGGCCGGGGCGATCCTTGTACGGTCCGTCCGATCCGAAGCCGGTCGCGACCGCATAGATCAGGCCGGGGTTGATCGCCTTGAGCGTGTCGTAGCCGAGGCCGAGCTTGGCCATGGTGCCGGGGCGGAAATTCTCCATCACGACATCGGCGGTCGCGACCAGCTTCTTCACCGCGGCGATGCCGTCGGGATGCTTGAGATCGACAGCAAGGCTGCGCTTGTTGCGTCCCGTGGCCAGATGATTGACGCTGTCGCCTGCGACGAAATGATTGGCGACCGCCCAGTTGCGCTGAAACGCGCCCTCGATCGGCTCGACCGCGATGACGTCGGCGCCGAGATCGGCGAGCGTCTGCGCCGCCAGGGGCCCCGCGAGATAGTGGTTGAAGCTGAGGATCTTGACGCCGTCGAGCAGGTTCATCCGTTCACCTCAATCTAGGCAGCCGCAACCGGCGCGCCGCGCCAGGCGAGATCGAACGTCTTGACCAGGGCACGCGCGGCCGCATCCTGCGCGGCCGGCAGCGGCAGACGCGGCGGGCGGGGATGGCCGGCAGCAAAGCCCATATGACTGAGCAGCGCCTTGCTGCCGGCGACATAGGCCTGGCCGCCGACGAATTCGATCACCGGCAGGTATTTCAGATAGAGCTCACGCGCTTCCTTGATCGCGCCGTGGTCGGCAACGAGGCTGAAGATGCGGGCCATCTCTGCCGGGACCACGTTGGAGGCCACAGCCACCCAGCCCTGCGCGCCCTCGACGAAGGATTCGAAGCCGAGGATGCCGCCGAACACCGTCATCCTGTCGCCGCAGAGCCGGATGATGTCGCGCACCCGCGTCACCTCCAGCGTCGACTCCTTGATATAGAGACAGTTGTCGATCTCGGCGATCCGCGCCACCAGCTGCGGCTTGAGATCGACATTGGCGGTCGCCGGATTGTTGTAGACCATGATCGGCAGCGAGATCGCATCCGCCACCGTCTTGTAGTGATGCACGAGCTCGTCGTCGGTCGGCGTCGAATAGAACGGCGGGATGATCATCACACCATCAGCGCCCAGTTTTTCGGCACGGCGGCTGAGGCGCACCACCTCGCGCGTGTCCTCCGCGCCGGTGCCGATCAGCACGGGGACGCGGCCCGCGGCCTGGCGAATGACGACCTCCGCAACCAGTGCCTTCTCATCATCGTCCATGGAGAGAAACTCGCCGGTCGAGCCGAGCGGGATCAACCCGTGAATGCCCTCTGCGATCTGCCAGTCGACGAAGGCGCGCAAGGCCGCGACATCGACCTCGCCCGCTGCCGTGAACGGGGTGATCATGACGGTGTAGGTGCCGCGGAACGTCTTCATCGGGGAACTGCCGGGTGCTCGGGTGGATTCAGGCGATGGATGCCGCCTGCGGAATATCCGCACGTTTTATGCAATCGTTTGCATAAATGGCTCTGCATTGGGCAACACCATCCATTTTTTGAGCTTGATCCGCGTGGAATAAGCTCATAGCGTTTCTGCAATCGTTTGCAGTCTATCGGCAGGTTTGATGAGCGTCACGCTCAAAGATGTGGCACAGGCGGCCCGCGTTTCAGTCAGCACTGCTTCCCGAGCGCTGACGGGAACCGGCCTGACTAGCGAGCGTACGCAGCAGCGCCTGGTGCGCATCGCACGCGAGCTCGGCTACCGGCCGAACCCGATCGCGCGCGGCCTCAAGACCGGACAATCGCGGCTGGTGGCGCTGCTCGTCCACAATCTCACCAACGCCTCGTTCCAGGTGATGGCCGAGGTGGTGCAGGCGCGCCTGAAGGCGCTGGGTTATCAGATGCTTCTGTGCATCGGCGGCGACGATCCACAGCAGGAGAGCGACACCCTCACCACGCTGGTCGATCACCGCATCGACGGGCTGATCGTGGTGCCCACCGGCAAGAACGGCGCGCAGCTCAAGACGCTCTCCAAGGACGTGCCCATCGTCTGCCTGGTGCGGCGCGATGACGCGACCGATCTCGAGACCGTGCTCGCCGACGATCCGCAAGGCGCTTATCTGGGCACGCGCCATTTGATCGAGCTCGGGCACAAGCGCATCGGGCTGATCGTCGGCCGCCAGGACACCACGTCCGGCCGCGAACGGTTGTCCGGCTATGTCCGCGCTCTGCGTGAGGCGGGGATCACCAGGGACGACGCATTGATTCACGCGGGCCATTTCGAGCCCGAGACCGGCGCGACCTTTGCCCGCAAGCTGCTCGACCTCCCCCGCCCGCCCAGCGCGATCTTCGTCGCCAATCATGAGGCCACGCTCGGCGTGCTGCGCGTCACGGCGGAACGGAACATCGCCGTTCCCGATGATCTCTCCCTGCTCTGCTACGAGGACATGCCGTGGTTCGAATGGCATCGCCCGGCGATCAGCATCGTCGACAACGGCGCGCGTGATCTTGCCAATCTCGCCGTCGACCGGCTGCTGCATCGCATGGATGCCAGGGGAAACAGCAAGGGTAACGGCAATGACGGCGTGCGCGAATATCGCGTCGGCGCCAAGCTGATCCAGCGCGACTCCTGCCGCCAGATCGATGGCCCGGCCCCTGCAAAACCCGCGAAGTCCAAATCCTCTTCATCCAAATCATCTGCGGCCAAATCCGCGAAGGTCTGACCGATGCCCTATGTCGAAGTGCTCGCCCCGCAAGTCCCATCCCAGCGCAAGGCCGCGCTGGCGCGGTCGGTGACCGACGGCCTGATGTCGGCGTTCGGCGTCACCGCTGATACGGTCACACTCTATTTCCTGAACATTGCGACCGACGACTACGCCCATGCCGGCACGTTCGGCGCTCCGGCCACCGGCCAGCGCATCCTGCTGAAGGTCCACGCCTTCCGCCGCAGCGAGGCCGAGCGCCGCGCCGCCGCCATCGCGCTGACCCGCGCCGTATGCAGCGCCTATGGCGTGCCCGGCGACGACGTCGCGGTCTATTTCTGCGACCGCGACCGCAGCGAAGTCTCGCACGATTCCAAGCTCGCCAGCGATTGACGGGAGCACGCCATGGACCGCTTCTACAGCCAAGACCAGAAAGCCCTGCGCGAGACCGCCCGCCGCTTCGCGGAAGCGGAGATCCTGCCGCGCGCCGCCGCGATCGACCGCGAGGACCGCTTCGACCGCACCCTCTACAAGGGCATGGCCGATCTCGGCCTGTTCGGCATCTGCCTGCGTGAAGGCGCCGGCGGTGCAGGTCTCGACGCGGTCGCGGCCTGCATCGCGATGGAGGAGCTGGCGCGCTGCTCCGGCGCGGTCGCCAACGCCTTCGCGATCCCCGTCGAAGCCGTGCTGTTCTTCGACCATCACGGCACCGACGCGCACAAGGCGCTGATCCCGAAGATCCTGAGCGGCGACATCATTCCCGCCACCGCCGTCTCCGAGCCCGATCACGGCTCCGACGTAGCTAGCATCCGCACCAACGCGGTGCGCGAGGGCAATGGCTGGCGGCTCAACGGCACCAAGGCCTGGGTGACGCTCGGCGGCGTCGCCGACCGCATCATGGTGTTCGCGCGCACCGGCGCCGAGGCGGGCCACCGCTCCATCTCCTGTCTTCTCGTCGACGGCGCCCTGCCCGGCATCGCCCGCGGCAAGAACGAGGAGCTGCTCGGCATGCACGGCCTCGACGACTGCCAGATCACCTTCTCCGATGTGCGCCTGCCCTCGGACAGCGTGATGGGGCCGGAGAACCAGGCCTTCAAGATGGCGATGAGCAATTTCAACTTCAGCCGGCTGATGATGGCCTCGATGGCGCTCGGCATGGCGCAGGCCGCGTTCGAGGACGCGACCGCCTATGCCAAGGACCGCAAGCAGTTCGGCCAGGCCATCATCGGCTTCCAGGCGGTGCAATTCATGCTCGCGGACATGTCGACCGACATTGCGGCTGCGCGCCTCCTGATCCATCACGCCGCGCGTCTGCACGATGCCGGCGAGCCGATTGCCAAGGAGGCGGCGCAGGCAAAGCTGTTCACCACCGACATGGCGATGAAGCACGTCTCCAACGCACTGCAGATCCACGGCGGCAACGGCTATTCGCGCGAGTACCGCATCGAGCGCATCTTCCGCGACGTCCGCCTCGCCCAGATCTACGAGGGCACCAACCAGATCCAGCGGCTGATCATCGCCCGCCAGGTCGAGAAGGAGGCCGCGTGAGGGCATGCTGAGCATCATCACCGCGAAAGAAGCAGCGGGCCTGATCCGCGACACCGACACGCTGATCGTCGGCGGCAACGGCGGCACCGGCGCTGCCGAAGCCATCCTCGATGCGCTGGAGCAGCGCTTCCTTGGCGGTCAGGGCCCGCACAATCTGACACTGATCAACATCACCGGCGTCGGCGCCGTGACCGAGAAGGGCCTCTGCCATCTCGCCCATGAAGGCCTGATCGCGCGCGTCATCGGCGGCAATTTCGGCCTCCAAGTGCCGTTCATGCGCCTCGTCCGCGACGAGCTGATCGACGCCTATAATTTCCCGCAAGGCGTGATGAGCCAGCTCTGCCGCGCCATGGCCGCCAAACATCCCGGCGTGCTCACCCATGTCGGCCTCAACACCTACATGGATCCGCGCCAGGACGGCGGCCGCATGAACAAGCGCACCACTGCGCCGCTGGTGGACCTGCTCGAGCTGCACGGCCAATCGTACCTGCTCTACCGCGTTCCCAATCCGCCCGATGTCGCCATCATCCGCGGCACGTCCGCTGACGAGGACGGCTATATCAGCATGGAGCACGAGGGCACGACGCGCGAGGATCTCTCGATCGCGCAGGCCGTGCACAATGCCGGCGGCACCGTGATCTGCCAGGTCAAGCGCATCGTCAAGCGCGGCTTGATCCATCCGCAGATGGTGAAGATCCCGGGCTTCCTGATCGACCACGTCGTGCTCGAGCCCGAGCAGATGCAGACCTATGGCACCGTCTATGATCCCGCGCGCTGCGGCGAGACGCGCGTCCCCGTGGCGTTGATCACGCCCGATCCGCTCACCGAGCGTCGGGTGATCGCCCGTCGCGCCGCCTTCGAATTGCGCCCGCGCGACGTCGTCAATCTCGGCGTCGGCATCTCCGCGATGATCCCCAATGTCGCGGCCGAGGAAGGCATTTCCGACCTGATCACGCTGACGGTGGAGTCAGGCGTCGTCGGCGGCGTGCCCGGGCACGCCCGCGAGTTCGGCACCGCGATCAATCCGCGCGTCATTCTCGACCAGGCCTATCAGTTCGACTTCTACGACGGCGGCGGCCTCTCCTGCGCCTTCCTCTCCTTCGCGGAAGTCGATGAAGCCGGCAACGTCAACGTCACCCGTTTCGGCGAGCGCCGCGACGGCTCCGGCGGCTTCATCGACATCACGCAGAACGCCAAGCGCCTGATCTTCAGCGGCACCATGACCGGCGGCAAGTTCGACATCGGCGTCGAGAACGGCCGCCTCGCGATCCGGCGCGACGGCGCCTTCCGCAAGTTCGTCCCACAAGTCGGCCAGATCAGCTTCAGCGCCTCGCTCGCCGCGCAGCGCGGCCAGCACGTCAGCTACGTCACCGAGCGCGCCGTGTTCGAGCTCGAGAACGGCCACGTGACGCTGACCGAGATCGCCCCCGGCGTGCGGCTCGAGGAGGACATCCTCGCCCATATGGGCTTTCGCCCACGCATCAGCCCGCAGCTGAAGGACATGGACCCGCGCATCTTCCGCTCCGGGCCGATGGGGATCGCGCAGAGCTTCAAGGCGCTGCCGGCGCGGCCACGGAAGGTTGCCTGAGGGATCAGCATGAACGCCAGCGCCCCGATCAATCTGCGTTACGAAGACATCGCGCTCGGCGCGGAGTTCGAGACCGCGGTGCACACCGTGACCGAGGCTGATATCGCAGTCTTCGCCGACGTCACGCGCGATCACCACCCGCTCCATATCGACGGCGCCTATGCGCGCTCGCGCGGCTTTCCCGCGGTGATCGGCCATGGCCTGTTCGGCCTGTCGCTGATGGAAGGGCTGAAGTCGGAATTGAAGCTGTACGAGGAGACCTCTGTCGCCTCGCTCGGCTGGGACGAGGTGAAATTCAAGGGCCCCATCGTTGCCGGCGACAGCTTGCGCGTGCGCTTCCGCTTCGTCGAGAAGCGGCCGACCAAAAACCCCGAGCGCGGCATCGTCGTCGAGACGCTCGACCTGCTCAACCAGCGCGACGAGGTCGTGACCGCGGCCCGCCACATCTCGCTGATCCTGACCCGGCAAGCCGACGCTCCGGCGGCCACATGACGAGACAATGAAGAAGACGTCGGACCGGAGAACGGCTCCCCTCTCACCCACGATTTGATCGGAGTATTCAGATGCGATTTCCCAAGACTTTCTCCGCCCTCGCCCTGCTGGTCGGCCTGACGCAGGCCGCCGCTGCCCAGACCTGCACGCCGAATGTGCCGGCGTCGAGCCTGATCGAGGCGCCGAAATGGCAGATGTCGATCAACCCGACCCTGCCGCCGCAGCAATTCGTCGACGACAAGGGCGAGTTGCAGGGCCTCAATGTCGAGCTCGCCCGCGAGATCGCCAAGCGCATCTGCGTCGAGGCGGTGTTCCTGCGCATGGATTTCCCGCCGATGATCCCGGCGCTGCGCTCCGGCCGCTTCGATGCCATCAACACCGGCCTGTTCTGGACCGAGGAGCGCTCGAAGATGCTCTACCTCGTGCCTTACGCGCAGCAGGCGATCAGCATCTACACCGACCCCTCCTCCAGCCTGAAGCTGGAGAAGTTCGAGGATCTCGCCGGCCGCGTGGTCGGCGTGGAATCGGCGACCTACACCGAGCGCAAGGCGCGCGAGTTCAGCACGGCGATGGAAGCCAAAGGCCTCAAGCCGATCGAGCTGCGCACCTTCACCACCGTCACCGCCACCTCGGCGGCGCTGCGCGCCGGACAGCTCGAGGCCGCGCTGAACATCAACGAGACCGCAAATTCGCTGGAGCAGAAGGGCATCGCAAAGATCTGGGTTCGCGACATCGCCGGCACCGACATCACTTTCGCCTTCCGCGACAAGCTGCTTGCCCAGGCCGTCGCCGACGCCCTCACCGCGATCCGCACTGATGGCACCTATGACAAGCTGTTCGACAAGTTCGGCATGACCAAGCTGAAGGCCACGACGTTCGCCATTCGCGGAGACGGGCCGACGAATTGAGGAAGTAAGGGTTGCGCGAACGTAGGGTGGGTTAGCGAAGCGTAACCCACCGCTGTCTTTCTACGTGGATACAGAAGAGGTGGGTTACGCCGCGCGGACTGCGCTGCGCGCAGCCGCGGGGCTAACCCACCCTACGAGACCGTCTTCTCTTACGCGCTCGCCTGCGTCACGAACTTCGTGTTGAGGTACCCCTCGATCGCTTCGAGGCCGCCTTCGGAGCCGTAGCCGGAATCCTTGATGCCGCCGAACGGCACTTCGGGCAGCGCGAGGCCGTGGTGGTTGATCGAGACCATGCCGCTCTCGACGTCGGCACCGATCGCCTGCATCGTCTTGGTCGAGGTCGTGTAGGCGTAAGCCGCAAGGCCATAGGGCAGACGGTTGGCCTCGGCCACCACCTCGTCATAGCTGCGGAACGAAGTGATCGGCGCCAGCGGTCCGAACGGCTCCTCGTTCATGATGCGGGCATCGCGCGGCACGTCGGTGATGACCGTCGGCTCGAAGAAGAAGCCTTCATTGCCGATGCGCTTGCCGCCAGCCTGCACCTTGGCGCCGCGCTGGACCGCGTCGGACACGAGACCTTCCATGGCGTCGACACGGCGCGGGTTGGCCAGCGGTCCCATGCGGGTGTCCTTGTCGAGGCCGTTGCCGACCTTGAGGCTCTTGGCCGCCGCGACGAACTTGTCCACGAAGGGCTGGTAGACGCTCTCATGCACCAGGAAGCGCGTCGGCGAGACGCAGACCTGGCCGGCATTGCGGAACTTGTTGGCCGAGAGGATCTTCGCGGCGTTGTCGAGATCGGCGTCCGCAAACACGATCGCCGGCGCATGACCGCCGAGCTCCATGGTGACGCGCTTCATGTGTAGGCCCGCGAGCGCGGCCAGATGCTTGCCGACCGCGGTCGAGCCCGTAAAACTGATCTTGCGGATGATCGGATGCGGAATGAGATATTCCGACACTTCGGCCGGAACGCCGAACACCAGCTGGACGACGCCGGGAGGAATGCCCGCGTCGGCATAGGCGCGCACCAGCTCCATGCAGCTTGCGGGGGTTTCTTCCGGACCCTTGACGATGATCGAGCAGCCGGCGGCGAGCGCGGCCGAGATCTTGCGCACCGCCTGGTTGATCGGGAAATTCCACGGCGTGAACGCGGCGACCGGCCCCACCGGCTCCTTGGTCACGAGCTGGGAGACGTTGCCCATCCGCGGCGGCACGATGCGGCCATAGGCGCGGCGGGCTTCCTCGGAGAACCAGTCGATGAGGTCACCGGCGAGCATGGTCTCGCCCTGCGCTTCCACCACCGGCTTGCCCTGCTCCATGGTCATCACGGGGGCGATCTCGGCGGCGCGGGAGCGGATGATGTCGGCGGCCTTGCGCATCAGCTTGTAGCGGTCGAACGGCGAGGTCCTGCGCCAGACCTCGAACCCTGCCTTGGCGGCCTCCAGCGCGCGGTCGAGATCAGCCTTCGAGGCGTGCGGGGTCTTGCCGATCGGCTGGCCGGTCGCGGGATTGAGGATGTCCTCCGACTTGCCGGACGTGCCGTCGGTCCACTCGCCGGCGATGAACATTTGAACTTTCGGATACATCCTTGGTGCCTCCATGATTTCGGTCATCGGCGGGCCCAGCGCCCCACCGTTTCAAGCCGGCGCAGAGCTACACCGAAAGGCGCCCGGCGAAAAGGGATCAAAGATGCCGCCGCAAGGCATCGCTGATCTTCTCGGCCGCCATGATCACGGGAATATTGGTATTGGCCGTCGGCAGCCGCGGCATGATCGAAGCATCCGCCACGAAAACGTTCTCGCTGCCGATCACCAGCCCTTGCGGATCGACCACCGCCATCCGGTCGGCGGGATCGCCCATCCGGCAGGTGCCCACGGGGTGCCAGACGCCGAACACGCTCTGCCGGACGAAGGCTTCGAGCGCGCGGTCGTCCCCGAGCGTCGCCTGGAACGCGGTGCCGTTGAGAAGCACCAGCCGGATCAGGAGTTGCCGAAGACCTGCGGGCACGTCGAGCATCGGCCCGAGCACGGAGGCGATGATGCGGTTGGCGGTACCGTAACGGCTGAGGCGCTTGATGCGCGGCGAATAGGACGCCGGGAAGAAGTCGCCGGTCTCGGGATTGAGCGCCGGATGCACCACGAGCCTCGCCAGCAGCCGGACGGCCGCAACCATCCGTTCGAGATCGCGCACATCGGACAGCAGGTTGAAATCGACAACCGGATAGGTCCTGGGATCACGGCTCGCCAGCGTGAGCGAACCGCTCGAATATGGCCGGTTGCACCAGAGAAAATAAAGCCCGAGCCGCGTGCCCAGCGCGTGCCAGCCGCCGCGGGCCGAGGCCGTGATGTACATGTCGGAGGGATCGCAACCCGCAAGTCCGGACGAGAAACGCATCGCCGCGAAATTCGGACGCCGCCGGGCCAGCGGCAGCCGCAAGCCGCGCGGCAGATATTGGCAGAAGGTCAGCGCAGGATGATCGCGCAGATTGCTGCCGACACCGGGAAGATCGATCGCGACGGGAATGCCGAGCGCTTGCAGCGCAGCCCCGGGGCCGATGCCCGCCCGCATCAGGATCGCCGGCGATTGCAGCGCGCCTGCGGTGAGGATCACGCGGCCGGCGCCGACGGTGAGCTTCTGCCCACCGCGCGAGACCACGACGCCCGTCGCGCGGCGGCCCTCGAGCTGAAGCCGCTCGACTTCACTGTCGGCCCAGACGGTCAGGTTCGGCCGCGCCCGGGTCGCCGCATCGAGATAGCCGGCGGCAGTGGAGACGCGCCGGTCGCTGCGGTTTGAGAAGGCCGGCGGAAAAATGCCGTCCTCGAACTCGGCATTCTGGTCTTTCCGGAACGGCAGGCCGGTCGCCGACAGCGCTTCGCCCACGACCTTGCCGAACGCCGGCATCGCCTCGCGCGCGATCCGGCGGATCGGGATCGGGCCGCGTTTGCCGTGCAACGGGCCATCGAAATCGAGGTCCGTCTCGAGCTTGAGGAAGTAAGGCAGCACGTCCGCCCACCCCCAGCCGCGCGCGCCGAGATCGCGCCATTCGTCATAATCGCGCGGCAGGCCGCGATTGGCCGACTGCACGTTGATGCTGGAGCCGCCGCCCATCACCCGGCCCTGCTCATAGGCGCGGACGACCGGCTTGCCCGCAGCATTGCGGCCGGCCGCCGCCGACAGGCCCGGCCAGATGTATCTGTCGCCGAAGAACAGCGGCATCGGATAGCCGTCGAGAATTTCCGGCGGTGTTGCCTCGGGCGGCGTATCCATCCCGGCTTCGATCAGCAGGACGCGGCGACGTCCATCCGCGGAAAGCCTGTTGGCCAGCACGCAGCCCGCCGACCCGCCGCCGACGATCACATCGTCGAAATGCAGCTCATCCATTTCCGTCTCGTTATGCGTCGAGCGAGCCGGCGCGGCGGCAAGGCAGCCGCGCCGGCTCAAGACTCAGCGGAAGTTACCCTTGGTCTCGGGGATCACGACCGCGCCGATCAGGTAGATCACGAACACGCCGACCGCGAAGTAGGCCAGCGACATCGGAATCTGCGCCGGGCTGGCGCTCACCAGCGAGACGAAGGTCGGCATCATGCCGCCCAGCGCGAAGCCGATGTTCCAGGACAGGCCGGTGCCGCTCGCGCGCAGCGCGGTCGGGAAACGCTCGTTCAGGAAGATCAGCACCGGCGCGTATCCGGCATTGCCGATGAAGGCGATGGCGAGCGCAAGAAGCGTGATCTGCGTCGTGTCCTTGCTGGCGGCGAGGTTGAGATAGCACAGCGGCAACAGCACCGCCGCCAGCGCGCCGATCAGCAGGAACGTCTTCTTGCGGCCGATCCAGTCACTCAGCGCGCCGACCAGAACGGCCGAGAAGAACGCCGAGACGCTCGCCGCCATCAGGATCAGCGATGAGGTCTGGTTCGGAACCGCGTTGATGACTTTCAGAAAGCTCGGCAGA
This sequence comes from Bradyrhizobium sp. CCBAU 45389, assembly GCF_028128625.1. NCBI lineage: Bacteria > Pseudomonadati > Pseudomonadota > Alphaproteobacteria > Hyphomicrobiales > Nitrobacteraceae > Bradyrhizobium > Bradyrhizobium sp. CCBAU 45389. Next base: position 741,148 of record NZ_LBIY01000002.1, read on the forward strand.
TAGCCCGAGGTGAGATAATAGCCGGCACCGCCACCGAAGGTGATGAGCAGGTTGACCAGCAGCACGCCGCGATACTCGCCGGAGAACACGTCCTTGACCGGCGCCTTCGAGACCTTCGCTTGCTTGTTGCCCTGCTGGCGCTTGAGCTCCTTGAAGTACGGGGACTCCTCGAGGTTGCGGAAGATGAACCAGCCGAGCAGCGAGCTCAGCAGGCCCGAGAAGAACATGAAGCGCCAGCCCCACACCGCGAACGCATCGCCGGGGAACACCGAGGACGTGATCAGGAAGATGAAGGACGCCAGCAGCGCGCCGATGCCGGCACCGCCGCCGCCGACCAGGCCCGACATCGCACCCCGCCATTGCGGCGGCACGGACTCGGTGCCGATCGTGTGGGTGGACGCCACAACGCCGCCGACGAACACGCCCTGCACCAGTCGCAGGACCAGGAACACGATCGGCGCGATCACGCCGACCTGCGCGATCGTCGGCAGCAGGCCGAACGCCGCCGTGCTGAGACCGACGCCGACGATGGCGATCAGCATGGCCTGCTTGCGGCCGTGCACGTCGGCATAATGCCCGAACACCGCCGAGCCGAGCGGCCGCATCAAGAGCGTGACGGCGAACGAGCCGTAGACCGCCGCCAGCGACAGCGCCGCATTGCTCGACGGAAAGAACAGCGCGCCGACGACCGGCGCCACGTAGAGCAGAATGAACAAATCGAACAGATCGAGCGCCCATCCTAGCACCGATGCGATGATCGCATTGACCATCTGCTTGTTATCGGCCGATGCGTGCGTACCCGCGACCGGCATATCCATCTCAGCCATGTTGTTTTACCTCCCCCGTTTGAATGGCGCCGCGGTCCGCGCCATGGCGAACCGCGGCAGTTCAGTCCCGTATCAGCGGCCGACGAATTTCGGCGGACGCTTGGCGTTGAAGGCCTCGACACCCTCCTTGAAGTCCTCGGACTGGCGCAGGCGGCTGTAGCAATGGCCCTCGAGCTCGATGGCGATGGCGAGCGTCGAATCCTCGGTGTCGTTGAGCAGCTTCTTGGCGGTGCGCTGCGCCAGCGGCGAGAAGGTGCGGAGCTCGTTGACCAGCCTGTCGGTCGCCTTCTCCAGCTCGCCATCCGGCACGCATTCGGTGGCGATGCCCCACTCGTACGCCTGCTTGGCCGAGATGCGCTTGGAGCGCATCACGATGTCCTTGGTGCGGGTGATGCCGACCATCTTCTGCAGACGCGCTGAGCCGCCCGAGCCCGGGATCTGGCCGAGCTTCTGCTCCGGCAGCGCGTATTGCGTGGTCTCCGAGGCGATGCGGAAGTCGCAGGCCAGCGACAGCTCGAAGCCGACGCCGAAGCAATAGCCGCGATTGGCGACGATCACGGGCTTGGCGCAGCGCGCGGGCGCCGCAATGTTCCAGGCGAGCTTCGACACGTGCTCCGGGCTCGCCTCCATGAAGCCGCCGATATTGCCGCCGCTGGAGAAATGCTCGCCTTCGCCGCGCACCACGATGACGCGGACGCGCGGATCCTCGTCCAGCGTCTCGAAAGTCAGCCGCAGCTGGTCGCGCTGCGGCATCGCCACGACGTTGTAGGGCGGGCGTCCAAGGATGATGTCGGCGCGCTCATGCGCTTCGTCGATCTCGACCTTGAACCCGTCGAGCTTGGCGAGCCGGGGATCGGCGAATGTATAGGGTGACGGCATTTTGGCTTCCTTCTGTTGATGGGTGATGATCAGGCCGCGTCCGACGGCGGCAGGCGCTCGGCCTCGTATTCTCCGGCGACGAGCAGTCGCCGCAGCAGCTTGCCGACCGGCGATTTCGGGATCGCGTCGACGAAGACGTAGCGGCGCGGCCGTTTGAAATTGGCAAGGCCCGAGGTGCGGCAGAGCTGCTCCAGCTCTCCTTCCGACACGGCGCGATTGCGCTTGACGAAGGCGGCGACGACCTTGCCCCACTTTTCATCAGCGACGCCGACGACCGCGACCTCGTCGACCGCGGGGTGCAGCGACAGGCAGCTCTCGATCTCGACCGGCGAGACGTTCTCGCCGCCGGTGATGATCATGTCGTCGACGCGGCCGGTGACGAACAGGTCACCGTCGGGATCAATGAGGCCGGTGTCGCCCGTAAAGTACCAACCCTCACGCAGCGATTTCGCGTCGGCCTCGGGACGACGCCAGTAGCCTTCAAAAGCTTCGTCGCCCGCGAGCGTCGCGATGATCTCGCCCTCCTCGCCGACCGCAGCGAGGTCCGCGACCGACTTCGCGCCGATGCGCGCGACCTTGACGTGCTGGTTCAGCCCCGCCTTGCCGGCCGAGCCGGGCTTTGCGGCGGCATTCTGGTCGATCGTGAAGGTGTAGATCTCCGAGCTGCCGTAATGGTTGACGAACAGATCGGGCTTGAACGCCTCGTTCAGCTTCTTCAGCAGGCCATCGGTCATCGACGCGCCGGCAAAGCCGAGCTTGCGCACGCTCGAGACGTTGGTCCCGGCAAACGCCTCGTGATGAACGAGGTCGTGATAGAGCGTCGGCACCAGATAGAGGTTGGTGATCGCTTCCTTCTCGATCAGCGCCAGCGCCTGCCGGCTGTCATAGCGCGGCAGACAAATGAACCTGCCACCGATCAGCGACATCGCCAGCAGCGAGCGGACGCCCATGGTGTGATAGAGCGGCATGACGCCGAGCGTGCGCTCGCCGCGGCCGTAGAGATTTTGCGCGACATGAGCAATCGCCGCGGCGCGCTCGGCGCGGTGCCGCCGCGGCACGCCCTTGGGGCGCGAGGTCGTGCCCGAGGTGTAGAGCATGATCGACCAGGCATCGGCGCCGACGCGCGGCTCGGCATGCGGTGCGCTGTCCTTGATCAGGTCGGAAAAGTTGGCGGCATCACCCGTCCCGGGATCGACGGACACGCGCAGCAACTTGCCTGCCAGCGCCGAGCCCTGCACCGCCTCGGCAGAGATATCCTGGTAGAACACCGCGCAGGCCTCGGCGTTCTCGATGCAGTAATCGAGCTCATCGGACTTGGCGCGCCAGTTGATCGGCGTGATCACGAGGCCGGCGAACTGGCAGGCCCAATGCAGCGTCGCCGCCTCCCAGCGGTTCTGCAGCAGCGTGACGACGTGATCGCCGGGCTTGAGGCCAAGGCGGTCGAATGAGGCCACCAGCGCGGAGATCTTGTCGTACCATTTCCGGTAGGTCAGGCGGAGATCGCCGTCGACCAGCGCAATGGAATTGGGATCGCGCGCGGCGCTGGCCATGAAGCTGCTGGCGAGATCAAGCATCGGACGTCTCTTTGTTGGATGAAGCAAGCTCGGCGGCGGCATCTAACGCCGCCTTGATGATCGGGGTGTACCCGGTGCAGCGGCAGATATGCCCGCTGAGGAGGTCGCGGATTTCCACCTCGGTCGGCGCCGGGTTCTTCGCGAGATAGTGGTCGAGCGACATCAAGATGCCGGCAGTGCAGAAGCCGCACTGGAGCGCGTGGTTGCGGCGGAACGCCTGCTGCAGCACGCCGAGCCGGTCGGCCGAGGGCGCAAGCCCTTCGACGGTCTTCAGCTCGCAGCCGTCGACCTGCGCCGCCAGCGTCAGGCAGGACCGCGTCAGCATGCCGTCGACGACGATCGTGCAGGCGCCGCAGACGCCGTGCTCGCAGCCGACATGGGTGCCGGTGGCGCCGAGCTGGTGGCGCAGGAAATCGGACAGCAGCATGCGCGGCTCGGCTTCGCCTTCGACGGACTTGCCGTTGAGCGTGATGCGGACGGGATGACGCTGATCGGCCCTGAGACGGGTCATTGCAGCACCTCGCCGATCAGGTCGCGGCCGATCATGCGCACGAGGTCGCGGCGGTAGCGCGCGGTGGCGTGGACGTCGTCACGGGCACCGAGCTCGTAGGCGAAGGCGTTGAGCGCATCGTCGAGCGCGCTGCCCTCCAGCCGCGGCCAGTCGCGCGCGGTCGGGACGTCGGCGACGCCGCCGACAGTGAGACGCACGCCCGTCGGCGTCTTCATCGCAGCGCAGGCGACGATGGCGAAGTCGCCGTGCCGGCGCGCGACCTCGCGGAAGGCGACGCGCGATCCCTTGAGGACCGGCAATGAAATGCCCTCGATCAGCTCATCATCGGCGCGGGCGGTCAGCATCATGCCGGAGAAAAAGTCTTTGGCAGCAACGCGGCGACGACGCCTGGCGCTGCGCAGCAGGACTTCGCCGCCGAGCGCGACCAGCGCCAGCGGCATCTCGGCGCTGGGATCGGCATGGGCGAGCGAGCCGCAGATGGTGCCGCGGCTGCGGGTCTGCATGTGCCCGACCCAGGGCAGCGCCAGCGCCACCAGCGGCAGCGCCTCGGCAAGATCAGGCCAGGCCAGCAGATCAGCCTGGCGCACGCCGGCGCCGATGATGACGGCATCGCCCTTCCGCTCGATCTGGCGAAGTTCCCTGATCCGCATGATGTCGATCAGCAGCTTGGGCTTGGCGAGGCGCATGTTCAGCATCGCCATCAGCGATTGGCCGCCGGCGAGCACGCGGGCATCGCCGCCCTGCTGCGCGAGCCCTTCGAGGACATCGCCGACGCTTTCGGCGCGGAGATAATCGAATGCGGGCGGCTTCATCGGCGCCCTCCGAACAGACTGGCGACCTTCGCGAGCAGCGCGAACAGCGAGAAGCCGCCGCCCGCTGCGCCACCGCCGCCGGCCTTGCGGGCGAGCGCCGTGAAGAACTGGCCGATGATCACGCGTGTCGCGCCATCGAGCAGGCGGCCGCCGATGCTGGCGACCTTGCCGCCGATCGCGGCGTCGTAGCTGTAGCCTAGTTTGGTCCCGCCATGGCCGTCCGGCGCAAGCGTGATCCGTCCCTCAGCGCTACCGAAGCCGAGCGCACCGGTGGCACCGCCGCGCAAGGTGACGGCGCGCGGCGGATCGAGATCGAACAGCTCGACATCGGCACGATAGCGCCCGGTGACGGGGCCAATGCCGAGCGTGACATCGGCGCGGAAATGCGTCTCGGTGACCTTGTCGACGCTCTGGCAGCCGGGAATGACGGATTGCAGCGTCGCGGGATCGAGCAGCATCGCCCAGACGTGCTCCGGCGCGCCCTTCACCGTGGCCTGCCCTTCGCCGCGCAGCCGCCGGTCGCCTTCGCGAGCGGGCGCAGCCGTAGCGCCGCCTGCCGGAGGCGGCGGTTCGGCGCCGCGCACAAGTTCGGCGAGCCGCGCTGGAACCAACGGCAGAGTGACGTCGGCAACGCCAAGCGCATCCGCAACCGCATTGGCGAGGCACACCGGTGTCGACATGCAATTGCCTTCGCCCACGCCCTTCGCGCCGAGCGGCGTGAACGGCGACGGCGTCTCCATGTGGAAGATCTCGGGCTCCGGCACCTCGGTGGTGGTCGGCAGCAGATAGTCGGCGAGCGTTCCCGTCAGGAAGCTGCCATCCTCGGCATAGGCATATTCCTCGAACAAAGCCGCGCCAAGCGCCTGGGTGAAGCCGCCACGGATCTGGCCGTTGACCATGCCGGGATGCAGGATGGTGCCGCAATCGTGCATGGTGACGTAGCGGTCGATCCGCGTCTCCAGCGTGACCGGATCGATCTCGACGCCGCAGAAGTCGAAGATGAAGCCGTGGCAGAGCGAGGAGTTGATGCGATCCTCGTCATCAGGCGGCGTCAGTTCCGGCGGCGTCCAGAACACGGTTTCGCGGATGGTCTGGCCGGCATGGTCGGGCAGCGAGCCCGGCGACCAGTGGCTGAGCGCGGCGACGCGCGAGAATGCGATCCGGTTCTCCGGATTATGCTTCGAGGCGACGAAGCCTTTTGCGAACACGATGTCCGCGGCTTCGACGTTGAGCTGGCTGGCGGCGATGCGAGCGAGACGGCCGGCAACACGTTCGGCCGCGAGCTTCGCCGTGCCGGCCACGGCCGCGGCAAAACGGCTGGCGTAATTGCCTGACGCGATCGACCAGGCGTCCTTGGCCGTGTCGATCTCGGTGTTGACGCGGATGTCTTTCGGCTGGAGGCCGAACACGTCGGCGACGACCTGCGACAGCACAGTGCGATGGCCCTGCCCCTGCGGCACGGACGCCACGTGCACGGTGACGCTGCCGACGGGATCAAGGCCAACGGTCGCGGTCGCCTGCGCACCGTTCTTGGGACCAACCTTGCGGCGCTCGGCCGCGGTCAGCACGGTGGTGATGTAGCCCATGTTGGAGACGCTGGGCTCGACCACCGCGGTGAAGCCGATGCCGTAGAGCCGCCCCTGCGCCCGCGCCTCGTCGCGCTTGGCTTTCAGTTCCGCTAGCCTGCCCTGCTCGACCGCACGCGCGATTGCTTCCTGGTAATTTCCGGAATCCAGGAGCGCGCCGGTCGCGGTGCGATACGGAAAGGCGTTCGCATCGATCAGGTTTCGCTTGATCACATCGAGCGGATCGAGGCCAAGCCCGATCGCGATGCGCTGCACCAGCCGCTCGAGCGCAAAATAGACCTGCGGCCCGCCAAAGCCGCGGTTGAGGCCGGTCGGCGTCTTGTTGGTGACGACGACGCGGTTGCGGATCTTGACGTGGCTGATGTCGTAGGCGCCGGTCAGATTGCCGTGCATGCGATACAGCGTCGCCGGCTCGGGGGCGCGTAAGTGAGCGCCGCAATCCTCGACCTGGTCCCAGTCGAGCGCGAGGATTTTCCCGTGGGCCGCGACCGCGGCTGAGAGTGTCGTCGCGCGATTGGTCGCCGACACCGACGCCGTGAGATGCTCGAGCCGGTCCTCGATCCATTTGACCGGCCGTCCCGTGACGCGCGCCGCGGCGGCGATCAGCACGATATAGGGAAACACGCCCTGCTTGACGCCAAAGCTGCCGCCGGAATCCGGCGGCGTGCGCAGCCGCAAGCGATTGCCCGGCACTTTCAGCGCCCGCGCGATCACGGTGTGGATGCTGAACGGGCCCTGGAAGTTGGCGAGCACTTCATAGGCGTCTTCGCCGGCATCGTGCGAGGCGACGACGCCATAGGTCTCGATCGGCGTGCAGGAGTTGCGGGGATAGCGGATGTCGATGGAGAAGCGGTGCGACGCATCGGCAAAGGCTTTCTCGGGATCGCCGTAGCGGAAGGCGCGGTCGCTGGCGAGATTGCCGGGGAAGCCGTCGTGCAGAACCGGCGCACCGGGCGTGATCGCGCCGAGCGGATCGACGACGGCGCCGCGCGGGCGATATTCGACATTGATCAGTTCGGCCGCATCTTCCGCGCGCGCTCGATCGGTTGCGACGATCACAGCAACGGGCTCGCCGACATAGCGCACGCGATCCAGTGCGATCGGCCAGCACTCGACCGGCGCCTTCACGCCGACGACGAGGCTCGTGGTGACGGCCTTGACGTCGCTGCCGGTCAGAACGGCCGCGACGCCCCGGAGGCGCCTGGCGGCTTCGGCATCGATGGAGAGAATGTCGGCATGCGCGTGCGGCGAACGCAGGATGGTCGCGTGCAGCGTGCCGGGCTGGAGACCGAGATCGTCGATGAAGCGGCCGCGACCAATGAGCAGCGCGGCGTCCTCGACGCGCTCGATCGAGCGCCCGACCCAGGGCTCATCGCCATTTCCCGGATTTGCGGATTTGACCGCCTGCAACATGTCCCGGCATACCTCCCGACGCGTTCTTTGACGCGACGGTGACACTTGTCAGGACAGGGGATGCGCGGGCCATACCGCCCGCTCTCACGACTTACCAAATCGTCTCATTCGAGCGCGTGCAGCGCAATATCAGCCCGCAAGAATCAACCTGCAAGACGCGAGACGTTGCGAAACTCGCGCGGGCTGACGCCGGCATGGTCGCGGAAGAAGCGCGTGAAATGCGCCGGCTCCGGAAACCCAAAACGCTCGCTGAGCTCGCCGAGCGGCGTATCCTCGCGCATCACGGCATCGAGCGCGCGTTCCATGCGGACGACGTTGAGATAGATCTTTGGCGAGACGCCCAGCGAGGTCTCGAACAGGCGGAAGAACTGCGCGCGCGAGAGCCCTGCGCCCTTCACGAACTGATCGACGCTGCCATGGGAATCCTGCCCGCGCATCGCATCCATCGCGCGGCGGATGCGCCAGTCGCAGCTCACCGCGCTCATGCCGCGGATCGAGGTCGGAAAGCTGCGCCAGGACGTAAAACGCTCGATCACCGCGATCATCAGGTCGGAGAGCGTCTGCTCATGGGTGCGCACCGCATCCGGATTCGCCATCATTTCGGCCGCCAGATGCAGCGTGAGCTGGCGGATGCGCGGCGAGACTTCGCCCGAGGGTCGCTCGAAAAAGCCGGGTGCGCCGCTTGCGGCCCACCCCGGTCGGAACTCCTTCAGCCATTCCGGCTCGATATAGAGCGCCATGATGAGGGTGCGCGGACGGTTGACGTCGTGCACGTAAGCATGCGGCTTCCAGCCGTCGACGAGCACGGCGGCGGCGTCCGTGAGCGGCGTGACCTGATCACCGACCAGGAACTGCGTATCGGCGCCCTCGACCTTGAGCAGGACGTGGCAATGATGATGAGCGTGACGGACCAGCGAACGGTCCATGTCGAGCAGAGCGACCCTGCCGAAAGCGCCGTGAGCGATGCGCAGGGCCGTCGACATCAGTTCCTTCCTCCCGGCGTTGCGCTGCAAAACGATTGGCTTGTTGGCGCGGCACTATATGCAGCGTCAGCTTCATATTCCAACCGCGCAAACGGACGCAAGGTGCCCGGAGGCGGTAATCGACTCATGCGCGCGCCTCCGCAAGCAACCGCGCGACCGCCGCGCTTGGGTCGGCCTGCAATGCCGTGGCGAGATCGACCTCCTCCTCGCCCTTGACGCGAATGCGCTTGAAGGCGAGCTCGGGCGCGCTGAGCGGCGCGGTCGCATCGAGGCCCATCTTGGCGCTGATGCCGTTGTCGGTGGTCGGATCGAGTTTTGAGCCGAGCGCGCCCGCGACGACCATGAGATCGCGGTCGGCCTGGAAGCGCGTCGCCACCGCCCACTCGATCTCCTCGGACGAGGAGATGTCGACGTCCTTGTCGACCACGACCACCTGCTTGATGTCGTAATGCGCGCCGAAGGCGCACATCATGATGTTCTTGGGCTCGCCGTCATTGGCCTTGTCGATCTTGATCGCGAGATGATAGCGGCAGGTGCCGCCGCGCGTCAGGCGAACGTCGATCACGCCAGGAAAGCTGCGGCGCAGATGCTGCAGCAGCGTCGCCTCGCGCGGCACGCCACCGAGGATGAGATGCTCAAAACCGCCGCCGACGATGGTGTGGAAGATCGGCGCCTTGCGATGCGTGATCGCATCGACTTCGATCACCTCGCGATTGGCGCGCGGGCCGTAATATTGGGGGAATTCGCCGAACGGGCCTTCCGGCTCGCGCACGCCCTGCAAGATCCGTCCCTCGATCACGATCTCCGCATGCGCGGGCACGCGGACCGAATTGGTGCGGCACTTCACGACATCGACGGGCGCGCCGAGCAGCGCACCGGCGATCGCCATCTCGTCCTCGTCCAGCGCCGCGATCGCCTGCGAGGCCAGCATCAAGGCCGGATGCGCGCCGATCACAATCGCGATCTCCAGCGCCTGCCCCAGCTCTTCCGCAAGGCGATAGTAGGAGAAGGTATGCCGCGGCAGCAGCAGCACGCCGATGCGGTTCTTGCCGGAGATCTGGCAGCGGTGGATCGAGACGTTCTGGACGCCGGTTTGGGGATTGCGGGCGATCAGCAGCCCGGCCGTGATGTAAGGGCCGCTGTCGCGCTCATTGTGCTTGGGGACAGGAAGCTGGCGCAGCAGGTCGACATCGTCATGGACGATCTCCTGCACCGGCCCGCCCGCAACCTCATGCGTCGGCAGCGGATGGCTCGCGGCGGCGAGGAATCGCGGCAGCAGCTGGTCCTCGCTCACGCCGAGCGACTCGGCGACCCAGTCGCGGCCGGCAAAGAGGTTCGCGACGACGGGGATCGCGTGCCCGTCGGGGCGCGGAAACAGCACGGCGCTGTCGCGCTCCAGCCGCTTGGCGATGGCGGCGAGCTCATCAGCCAAGCCAATACCCTCGCGGGCAATCGCGAGCTTGCCGCGCTCGGCGAGGTAAGCGAGCCAGCCACGCAGATCAGCCTGCGCCTTGGCGCTCTTTCCGGCCGGAGTTTCCATTTGCATGTAACGGGTCTTTCCTAAGTCTCAGGTCAGGGCGCGATCTTGCGCAGCGACGGCGAGCGGCGCTTGAGCGCCTCGTCCTCGCCCCAGCGGCGCACGACGCCGATATCGATATCGAACAGGTCGAGCATGCGGCCGACGGTGTGCTCGACTATGTCGTCGAGGCTTTCGGGCTTGGCGTAGAAGGCCGGCACGGGCGGCGCGATGATCGCACCCATCTCGGAGAGTGCCGTCATCGTCCGGAGATGCCCGGTGTGCAGCGGCGTCTCGCGCACCATCAGCACCAGACGCCGGCGCTCCTTGAGCACGACATCGGCGGCGCGGGTCAGCAGCGTCGTGGTCACGCCCGAGGCGATCTCTGACATCGAGCGCATCGAGCACGGCGCCACGATCATGCCGGAGGTGCGGAACGAACCGCTCGAGATTGCCGAGGCCATGTCGTCGATCGCATGGTTCACGTTGGCGAGCGCCCTCACCTCCGCGATCTTCAGCTCGGTCTCATAGGCAAAGGTCTGCTCGGCGGTCTTCGACATCACCAGATGCGTCTCGACGCCGGCATTGCGCAGCAGCTGCAGCAGGCGCACGCCATAGGTGACGCCTGAGGCGCCGGAAATACCGATGATCATCCGCTTGGGCGTGGTGTCCTGCATATCTTTGGTTTCGCTCCCGTGGATCACGCGCCCTCCGAGGTCCACGTTCATCCGCGGCAAGACTAGGCAATCGCAGCCATCATCACAAATAATGATTGATTATATAATCGATCATCTGAGATGATGGCCCGTGAGCAAGACCAGCGACCGAAGGACACGCCCGTGGAACTCAGGCAGATGCAATATTTCCTGTGCCTGGCCGAGGAGAGGAACGTCACCCGGGCGGCGCGCCAGCTCAACATCGTGCAGCCGGCGCTGAGCATGCAGATCGCCAAGCTCGAGGCCGAGCTCGGCCAGAAGCTGTTCGACCGCAGTGTCCAGGGCATGACGCTGACCAGCGCCGGCGAGGCCCTGGTGCGACTGACGGCGCCGATCGTGCGCGATGCCGAGTATGCGCGGCAGGAGATGGCGCAGCTCGGCGGGCGCATCTCGGGCCGCGTCTCGGTCGGCCTCATCACCTCGGTCGCGCAAAGCACGATGGCGAGGTCATCGGCGATCGTCGCCAGCCGCTATCCCGAGATCACGCTGTCAGTCTGCGAGGGCTATACCGAGACGCTGGTCGACTGGGTCAACACCGGCCAGCTCGATTTCGCCCTGATCAACGTGCCGCGCCGCAAGACGCCGCTGGCCGCGCATCACGTCATGGACGAGGAGATGGTGTTCGCCTGCCGCAAGGACGGCCCGATCAGGACGCCTGCAAAACTGCGTTTCGACCACATCGCCAATTTTGATCTCGTGCTGCCCTCGAAGCGCCACGGCCTACGCTTGATCCTCGACGAGCACGCCGCCGCCGTTGGCATCGACCTGCGCCCACGGCTTGAGCTCGACACCCTCCCCGCCCTCTGCGACGTCATCGCGACCACCGATTTTGCCACGGTGCTGCCGACCATCGCACTCCGGCAGTCGCTGGCGGGAGGCACCATCCGGGCGCATCGCTTCGACGCGCAGCGGATCGTGCGCTCGATCGCCTGGGTGCACCATCCGCGGCGGGCTGTGTCGGTCGCGGCCAAGGCCGTGCTCGATGTCATCAGCCAGGATCTTGCACAGGCCGCCGCCGTGGCGAGCGGGTTCGTGGAGCCGGCATCACATGGCGCGGCCTCACCTTCCCGCAAGCGTCCAACGCGGCGACAGGCGAGCTGATTAGAACAGATCGAGATTCAAGCCAGCAGCGTTGAAAGTTGCAATAGCAGGTCAGATATTGGTCAGGCCCCGTCCATTGCATCCGGACCGATTATTCGCCCTACCATGCCCTTCTTCCGGCTCAACGACGGCGATCTTCGCCCCGACGACTCCATCGACTTCAATCCGGAGGACGTGCCGCGCACCATTGCCGCCTTCGGCGGCCAGATGGTCACAAAGGGTACGGAGGTGGCCATGCACGCGCATCGCAAGGACGAACTTGTCCTGTCCTTGCGCGGCGCCGTCAGGCTTGAAGCCGGGCAAAGCGTCTGGATCGTGCCGCCGCGCTGCGCGGTCTGGATCCCCGGCAATGTTGCGCACAGCGTAACCGTCGCGGGAGACGTCGAGGTCTACTGCCTGTTCGTCGAGCCGGATGCGGCACCAACGCTGCCCCGGCAATGCTGCACGCTGACGATCTCACCGCTGCTGGAGCGCCTGCTGGTGCATGCCACGCACATGCCGGCGCTGTACGATCTCGACGGCGCCGACGGCCGCATTGCCACGGTGCTGCTGGACCAGCTGGCGCTGGCGCCGGTCGAGGAGCTCCGCTTCCCGATGCCTGCGGATGCCAGGCTGCGCCGGATCGCGAGCGCGATGATCGAAGATCCCTCCGACCGTGCAACGATCGACGATTGGGGCCGGCGCATCGCCGTTGCGCCGCGGACGCTGACCCGCATCCTGCAACGCGAGACGGGCATGAGCTTCGGCCGCTGGCGCCAGCAGCTCCACATCCTCATCGCGCTTCAGCGGCTCGACCAGGGCGCCTCGGTCCAGGCTGTGGCGCTCGATCTCGGCTACGAGGGCGCCAGCGCCTTCGTCACCATGTTCCGCAAGGCGCTGGGCAAGCCGCCGGCGCGATATCTGGCGGAACGCCGCGCATACTGACCGGAAATCGCAATCGATTGTCCCGTTCGCGGAATGCGATTGCAGATGCGATTTCGTATCCAGGCTCCGAAGCGCCGGTGGCGCATTGCAAGGGAGCTGGATGCATGGATTCGATCAGCAGCGGACTCGTCGCGGACGTCCTTCATCGTCTTCACCAGGAAGCGGAGATGGCCGACGCGCCACTGATGCATGCCTTCGCGAGTGAGGCAAACAGCCGCGAAGAGATGATCAGCCAGGCCATCGCGGCCGAGAATCGCGATCTCAACGAAGTCTACCAGCGTTATGCGAACAACTTCCTGAGCGTCTCGCCGCGGTTTGGACGCTTCCTCTACATGTGTGCGCGCGCGAGCAAGGCGAAGCGCATCGTCGAGTTCGGCTCCTCGATGGGGATTTCCACAATCTACATGGCAGCAGCGTTGCGCGACATGGGCGGCGGCCACCTGATCGGGACCGATCTCGAACCCGGCAAGATCGAGCGCGCCCGCGCCAACGTCGCGGCCGCGGGGCTATCCGACCTCGTCGAGTTCAGGCTTGGCGATGCCCGCGAGACGCTCAGCTCCGGCGTCAGCGACATCGACATGGTGATGCTCGACGGCGCCTTCACCCTCTATCTTTCCATTCTCAAATTGCTGGAGCCGCAGCTGAAGCCCGGCGCGATCATCGTGGGCGAGAACGCGTTCGAGGAAGCCTCCGGCTATCTCGACTACGTCAGAGATCCCCGGAATGGCTACCTCTCGCTGTCGCTGCAGTTCGATCCCGGCCGCGGCAATGAACTCACGATCAGGTCCAGATAATCCGGGAGCCAAGCCTTGAATAAGCCCGGACAAGCATCCGAAATCTCGGAACCGTCGCAGGTCCCGCAAGGCCGGGTCACACGCATGTTGCTGCGATGGTTGATGCGCCCCGCGCGAGTTTTTACCGTCGAGACGCTGTCGCCGCGCTTTGCGCTGATCGAGCTCGAAGGCGAGGCCCTCAAGGACGTCGCCTGGACCGCCGGGCAGAAAATCCAGGTCGCGATCGGCGCCGGCCTGAGCGCACGCACCTACACGCCGATGTCGTGGGACAGAAGCCGCGGCAGGACGCGCCTCCTCGCCTTTGCGCATGGCGATGGCCCCGGCAGCCGCTGGGCCAGCGGCTTGCGCGAAGGCGACACTTGCCAATTCTTCGGACCGCGTCGCTCGCTCGATCTCGCCGGCCTTGAAGCGCCTGTCGTGCTGTTCGGCGACGAGACCTCGTTCGGCCTGGCTGCAGCTCTGCGCAACAATCTGCAGGCAGGCGGTGCGCTCCACATGTTCGAGGTTACTGATGTCGTGGAATCGCAGCAGGTGCTGGATGCTGTCAGCCTCGGCCAGGCGCGATTGATTGCGCGCAGCGCCGGCGAGGAGCATCTCGCAATCGTCGAGGCGGAAATGCTGCGCCTTGCTGCAAACGGAGCGCAGTTCGTCCTGACCGGCAAGGCATCCTCGATCCAGCGCTTCAGCCGCGCCCTGAAAGCTGCAGGCGTCGCGTCATCGCGGATCAAGGCCAAAGCCTACTGGGCGCCAGGCAAGACCGGGCTGGATTAAGCCTCGTCTTATCAGGACAAGATGTCGCGCTCACCGCAGAATGAGACGCGTTGGTAAGTTTTGAGACGAGCCGGCATGACGGTCGTATTCACGAGCTAACTACGATCCAGGCGCAGAAAATCGCGACCTGGCTTCATCCCGATTCTCGTCCCGGACGATCCCACGGCTCGCAGAACAAGAGACAATCGGGAGATTCAGTCCGAGATGACACGGTTCGATCGCAGCAACATCACGGACAGCGTTCAGCAGCAGAACGAGGGCTTTCGTCCCGATCGCAGATCGCTGCTCGCGCTCGGAGGCGGCGCCCTGCTCGCAGCCGCCGGAATGCGGACCGCGAACGCACAGGACTATCCCGCCCGCCCGGTCCAGGTACTCGTGCCCTTTGCCGGCGGCAGTGCCAGCGACGTCATCACGCGCATCCTGCTCAACCGCATGTCCACGTCACTGGGACAGGCCTTCGTGGTCGACAATCGCCCCGGCGCCGGCGGCAATATCGGCACCGCGGCCGCGGCGCATGCGGCCCCTGACGGTTACACCTTGCTGATGAGCACCTCCGGCCCGCTGGCCGCAAACAAGTCGCTCTACAAAGAGCTTCCTTACGATCCGCTCAGGGATCTCGCCCCGATCGGCCTGTTCGCCACGATGCCGAATGTCATCGTGATCAATTCGAAGCTGCCGCCGAAATCGCTGGCCGAGCTGATCGACTACGCGAAAGGACATCCCCGCGAGCTGAACTACGGCACGGTCGGGGTCGGCTCGTCGCAGCATTTGTCGGCCGCCTATTTCGAGCAGCTCACGGGCACCGAGCTCACGCACGTTCCCTACCGCAACATCGCCGCCTACACGCCGGACTTCATCGCAGGGCAAGTGCCGCTCGGCTTCCAGCTGCTGCCGAACGTCCTCGGCCTGATCAAGAGCGGCGATGCGCGCCCGCTCGCGGTGGCCAGCGACAAGCGCATGACGGCGCTGCCTGATGTGCCGACCGCGGCCGAGGCCGGCCTGAAAAATTACGAGAGCGCCGCCTGGCTTGCGATGCTGGCGCCGGCCAATACCGACAAGGCCGTGATCGACAAGCTCTACAAGGCGATGATCGAAGCCGTGAGCGATCCGAAGGTGCGCGCCCTCTTCGTCGAGCAGGGCGCCGAGCCACTGGTGATGGACCCCAAAGGCCTGACGAATTACATGACCGCCGAGACCACCAAATGGGCCGGGATCATCAAGAAGATCGGCATCGAGCCGATGTGATCGGTCACATCGAGCCGATGTGACCGATCACACCAGGCTCGACTTGCCGCGGCTCAGCACCTCGCCCGCGCCCTTGTCGCCGACGATCTTGCCCTGTTCGTAGACGACGCGGCCGCGGGCAATGGTCGTGACGGGCCATCCGGTGACATCAAAACCTTCCCACGGCGTGTAGTCCGCACCGTGGTGCAGGTCGGCCTGCTGGATTTTCTTCTTCAGCTTGGGGTCCCACAGCACGACATCGGCATCGAAGCCGACGCCGATCGAGCCCTTGCGCGGATAGAGGCCGTAGATGCGGGCGTGGTTGGTCGCGGTCAGCTCGACGAATTTCTGCAAAGTAATGCGGCCCTTCGAAACACCTTCCGAGAACAGGATCGGCAGCCGCGTTTCGACACCGGGAATGCCGTTCGGCACCCAGCGGAACGAGGTGCGGGCGTTCGGCGTCAACTTGCCCTTGGGATCGTCATAGCGGAACGGGCAGTGATCGGACGAGAAGGTCTGGAACACGCCTGTCGTGATGCCTTCCCAGATCGCCTGCTGGCTTTCGACATCGCGCGGCGGCGGCGAGCAGACATATTTCGCGCCCGTGATGTCCATGTTGAGGCCCTTCATGTCGTCGGCCGTCAGCGTGATGTATTGCGGACAGGTCTCCGCATGAACAGGCAGGCCACGCTGCTGGGCCCAGCGCACCTGCTCCATCGCCTCGCGTCCGGAGACGTGCACGATCATGATGGGAACGCCGATCACCTCGGCATGGCTGATGGCACGGTGCGTCGCCTCGCGCTCGACCGCCTGTGGCCGCGAGGTGCCGTGATAATAGGGCGCGATGTGGCCCTCGCGCTCGAGCTTGCTGGTGAGGAAGCGGATGGCGTCGTAGCCCTCGCAATGGACCATCACCAGCGCCTCCTCGCGGCGCGCGACCTCGAACACTTCGAGCAGCTGCTTGTCGCTGAGCACGAGGTCGTCATAGGTCATGAACACCTTGAACGAGGTGTAGCCGTCCTTGACCAGCGCCGGCAGCTCCTGCCCGAGCACGACCGCGGTCGGGTCGGAGATGATGAGGTGGAACGCGGTGTCGATATAGCATTCGCCCTCGGCGAGCTTGCGATAGTTCTCGACGCAGGTCCGCAGCGACGTGCCCTTTTCCTGCAGCGCAAAGGGCAGCACCATGGTGTTGCCGCCGGCCGCCGCCGAGCGCGTCGCCGAGGCAAAGTCGTCGGCCATGACCACGTCGGGGCCCGAGGCTTGCGAGATGTGAACGTGGCTGTCGATGCCGCCCGGCAGCGCCAGCAGCCCCGTCGCGTCGATCTCGCGCGCCGCGCCTTCGATGCGCTCGGCAATGCTGACGATGCGGCCGTCGCGAATGCCGATATCGGCGCGAAACTCGTCGCTGGCCGTCACGATGGTGCCGCCGCGAATGGCGAGATCGAGCTGGGTCACTTGCGTCTCCGTCACTTGATGACCGCTGATGTCTGGAATATTCGGCCCCAGTCCGCAAGGGCCGTAACGTCGCCGCCGGCGAGGCCGAGGGTCCGCCACAGCGTCACCGCGACCGAGTCGAGCACGGCAATGTCCAGCTCCCGCTCCAGCGTGGCCGCAAGCGCCGCGCCGTCGAGATTGGTGCAGAGGATGACGATGGCGTCGGCGCCCTCCGCCGCCACGGCGCGGATCATGTCCGCGATCGTCGCCGGCGCGACCTCGCCAAAGGAAAAGTTGTCGCGCAAGCCGAGATGCCGCTCTGCGTGCGGGGCGATCCCCTCCTCGGCCCAGACATTGCCGATGCGCCGCTGCACGTCGTCCGTATAAGGCGAGACCAGGCCGACGCGCTTGGCGCCGAGCGCGCGGGCTGCGTCGATAGAGGCGAGCGTCGACGTCGTCGCGGGCACACCGGTGCGTGCCGTGATCGCCTCGCACAAGCTGCGGTCGCGGCCGATGCCGAGCCAGCTTGCGGAGGTGCCATTCCAGGCGATCGCATCGACCTTGGCATCGGCCAGCAGATCCGCCGCGGGCAGCATCGCGGAGGCATCGAACTGGCTCAACGCGGCGGCGTCGAGCGCGATCTCGGTGACGCGGAAGCGCGAGAAATGCGCGGTGACGCCAGAAACGTCGTGCAGCATCGTGCTGGTGACGGGCTCGAGCACCGAATTGGAGGACGGCGTGATCATGCCGAGGCGTTTGCGCATGGCGATACCTTACGACGCCTGCGCAAGGCGCGTCGACTCCTCCCGGATCAAAGCCAGGATGTGGCGCTTGGCGTCGTTGAATTCGGGGCTGGTGATGTCGCGCGGGCGCGGCAGGTCGAAATTGACGGCCTCGCGGATCCGGCCCGGCCGCCTGGTCATCACCACGATCTTGTTGCCGAGCACCAGCGCCTCGTCGACGCTGTGGGTGACGAACACGATGGTGCAGCGGCGCTTTTGCCAGATCGCGACCAGCTCCTCCTGCATTTCGAGCTTGGTCTGGGCGTCCAGCGCCGCGAACGGCTCGTCCATCAGGATCACGCTCGGGTTCATTAGCAGGGCGCGGGCGATGCCGACGCGCTGGTTCATGCCGCCGGACATCTCTGAAGGGTGGTGATGCTCGAAGCCGCGCAGGCCGACGAGATCGATGAACTCCATGGCGCGATCGTAGCGCTCGGCCTTGGCGACGCCCTTGAGCTTGAGGTGGAAGGCGATGTTGTCGATCGCCGTCAGCCACGGCATCAGGGTCGGCTGCTGAAACACCACGCCGCGGTCCGAGCCCGGCCGCTCCACCTGCTTGCCGTCCACCAGCGTACGGCCGGAGGTCGCCTGCTCGAACCCGGCGATGATGTTCAGGAGTGTCGACTTGCCGCAGCCGGAGGGGCCGAGCAGGCAGACGAAATCATTGGCCTCGATGTCGAGATTGATGTTGTCCAGCGTCAAGAGGTCACGGCCGCGCCGCTTGTCGGAGAACACCTTGACGATGTTGCGAAGCTCGATTGCCGCCATCAGCCCGCCCTGCCCTGCACGGTGGTCGTCTGCTGCCAGCGCAGCGTGCGCGCCATGATCGCCTTGAGGCCGAGGTCGGAGAGATAGCCGAGCAGCCCGATCGAGATCATCGCGGCGAGCACGATGTCGTAGCGCAGGAAGTAGTAAGAATCCCACAAGACGTAGCCGAGGCCGCTCTTCACCGCGACCATCTCGGCCGTAACAGTCAGCATCCAGGCCGAGCCGACCGCGATGCGCAGGCCGGCGAAGATCGAAGGCAGCGCCGCCGGCAGCACGATGTCGGTCAGCATCTGCCGGCCATTGGCGCCCATCATCGCGCCGGCGCGCACGAGATTGTGGTCCACCGTCTTGACGCCATGGATGCTGTTCATCAGCACGGGAAAAAAGGCGCCGAGGAAGACGAGGAAGATCGCCGGCTTGTCGGCGATGCCGAACCAGATGATCGCGAGCGGAATCCAGGACACCGGCGGAATCGGGCGCAGCATCTGCAGCGTCGGCTCCAGCGTCTTCTCGAACAGGCGCGACCAGCCGATCGCAACGCCTGCGAGGATGCCGAGGAGGCTCGCCAGCGCAAAGCCGCCGAACACGCGAAGCGCGCTGGCGAGCGCGTCGCGCAGCCAGTGCCCGGAATAGGTCTGCGTGGTCTCGTCGAAGCCGAACACCCAGTCGCCGAGCGCATGCAGCACCGCGCTCGGTGCCGGCAGCAGCGCGGGCGGCAGCATGCCGCTGCGGGCAAACGCTTCCCAGCCCGCGATCAGCAGCGCGGGCACGACGAGGCGTTCGAGCCCCTGGAATGCCCGCGTCAGCCGGAACGCCGGCCTGGCGGCCGAGACGTCAGTAACCGAGGTCATTCCTAGCCTTTCCCGTGGCCTGCTCCAGGAACGAATAGTCCATGTTCTTCTCCGCTTCCGCGGAGACGTCCTTCGAGATGTATTTGAGGTCGCGCATCATCGCGGCGATCGCCAGCGTTTGCGAGCGATGGATCGCGGGATCGGGCGAGGCATTCTTCAGCGCCTCGGTCGCCACATTCTTGTCGAGGCCGGTGAGCTTGTTGATGACCTCGATCCACGGCGCCTTGTCGGCGATCAACTTGTTGTCGAGCTCGACCACGGCGCTGACGACGCCCTGCACGCCGGCGCGCTGGCTCGCGATCACGTCGGAACGGGTGACGATCAGATTGGTCAGATTGCCCGCAGCCTGCTCATACGGCAGCACGAAATGCTTGCCGGCGCCGGCGAGGCGAATCTGCGAGGCGAACGGCTCGACCGAGCAGATCATGTCGACCTCGCCGCGCTGGAGCGCTGCGAGATGGTCGGACGGATTGGGAATGTTGATGAACTGGATGTCCTTGTTGGGATCGACGCCCTGCTTGAGGAACGCGCCGCGCATGTGGATGTCCTGCGCATTGCCGCGGGACGCCGCGACCTTCAGCGGCTGGCCGTCGCTCTTCGCCTTCGCAACGGTCGTCTTGAAGGTGGCCCAGTCCTCAGGGGGCAGGCTCAGCTTCGCGGACGACAGACATTCCGAGCCGCCGTTGATCTGGCCCGAGACGGCGACGACGTCAAAACCTTTGTCGAGCGCGGTGATGTAGTGGAGATAGGTCACCTGCGCGATGTCGATGCTCTTCGACACCAGCGCGGTGAGCACGTCATTGCCCGAGTTGAAGCCGGTGGCCTCGACCTCGACACTCTTCGCCATGCCCGGGATCAGCGACATCGGCAGGCAGTGCGCGCATTTGGCGTAGCCGAGCTTGATCTTCGCGACTTGCGCCGAGGCGAGATTGCTGCCGCCAAGCACTGCCGCCATCACCACGAGGCCCAGTCGCAAACTCGTCCGCATCGCTTACTCCGTTTCGAAGGCGCGGGATCTCGCGCGTCGGAAACGATCATCCGCCGCCCTTCGCCGCGGCGCAATCCGATTTTTGCATGCTGCATACAATTTGCGCTCTATGCCATTGTTTTCAGCGAGATACGTCGATATTTTGGGCAAGCCAAGGGGCCGGAAACGGCTAAGATCAACCTGAGAAGCGAGGCACGCGTGCAGCCAAAACCGGAAGCGCCGAAGGGACGAAAATCGCCCAAACT
Organism: Bradyrhizobium sp. CCBAU 45389; assembly: GCF_028128625.1. Classification (NCBI taxonomy): domain Bacteria; kingdom Pseudomonadati; phylum Pseudomonadota; class Alphaproteobacteria; order Hyphomicrobiales; family Nitrobacteraceae; genus Bradyrhizobium; species Bradyrhizobium sp. CCBAU 45389. The sequence continues at coordinate 761,850 of NZ_LBIY01000002.1, forward strand.
CAAGCGGATGGGCCTGCATGAGCGCGCCGCCGCGCGGATGCGGACGATGATCATCCGCGGCGAGCTGCCGCCGGGATCGCAGACCCAGGAGACCAGGCTGTCGAAGGAGCTCGGCGTGTCGCGCACGCCCTTGCGCGAAGCGATGAAGGTGCTCGCCGCCGAAGGCTTGATCGAGCTTCGCCCCAACCGCAGCCCGCGCATTGCCGATATCGCGGTCGACGGCATCTCGGAATTGTTCGAGGCCCTCGCCGGCATCGAGCGGCTCGCCGCTGAGCTTGCCGCAGTGCGCGCCACCGAGCGCGATCTCACCCGCCTGCGCACGCTGCAGACCCGGATGGAAGGGCATCACCGCAACGGCAAGCTCGACGACTATTTCGCCATCAACGGCGAGATCCACAACACCATCGTCCGCATGGCGCGCAACACGCCGCTGCGCGAGGCGCACGAGACACTGATCTCCCGCGCCGAACGCGCGCGTTATCTCGCGCTCGGGGCCGACAGGCGCTGGAGCAATTCGGTCGACGAGCACGCCGATATCCTGGCCGCTCTCGAAGCGCGCGACGGCGAAGCGGCCGGCCGCCTGCTCGGCGCCCATGTCGCGCGGACCGGCACGGCGCTGCTCGAAGTGCTCGCCGCCTCTCAAGCCAAGCGGACGGCGGCATGACCATGAAGCTGCTGCTGCTCAACCCCAACACCAGCACCGAGGTCACGCAGCTGATGCTGGGTGTCGGGCAGCGCGCGGCCTCACCAGGCACCGAGCTGATCCCCTGCACCGCGACCCGCGGCGTGCCCTATATCGCGACGCGCACGGAGGCGCAGATCGGCGGCGCCATCGCGCTGGAGATGCTGGCCGAGCAGCACAAAAAGGTCGACGCCGCGATCATCGCGGCGTTCGGTGATCCCGGCCTGTTCGCCGCGCGCGAAACTTTCGACATTCCCGTGGTCGGCATGGCGGAAGCGGCGATGCTGACGGCGTGCATGGTCGGGCGCCGCTTTGCCATCGTCACCTTCGCCCAGGCGCTGGGTCCCTGGTACGAGGAATGCGTCCGCGCCCACGGGCTGTGGGAGCGCTGCGCCGGCATCCGCATGCTCGATACGCCGTTTCAGGCGATCTCCGAGGTCGGCACCGAGAAGGAGGATGTGCTCGTCGAGCTCGCCCAGCGCGCCATCGTCGAGGACGAGGCCGATGTGCTGATCTTTTCGGGCGCCCCGCTCTCCGGCCTTGCCGAGCGCGTCGCCGACCGCATCCCCGTCCCCGTGGTCGATCAGGTCATCGCCTCAGTGAAGCAAGCCGAAGCGCTGCATGCGCTGCGCCTGCGCAAGGCAACGGCGGGAACGTATCGCCGGCCCGCTGCGAAACCGACCATCGGTCTTGCCGACGCGCTTGCCGCCCGGCTCGAGCATCGCGACAGCTGATCAGAGCGGCGGCCGGCGATGCGAAAAACCCAGTTCGTTCTCGAGGATACGGCCGAAGGCAAACAAGCGGGATTCGCGTCCCGGCGGTGCGATGATCTGGATGCCAAAGGGCAGCTCATGCTCCCCTCGCCGCACCGGCAGGGTCAGCACCGGGAAACCAACCAGCGACACGATGAAGGTGACGGCGAGATAATCGATCGGCGTTTCCATCGCCGTCCCATCGATGGCGGTGACGTCACTGATCTCATTCGGCCAGGGAAAGACGGACGCGGCCGGTGCGACCAGGAAATCGGTGCGGCTGAACAGCTCGCGAAAGCTGCGGTAGATCGCGGTGCGGCGCCGTTCGGCGTTCAAATAGTCCTCCGCGGACAGGTTTGCGCCGGCCTCGATATTCCAGATCACCGTCGGCGTGAGCTCCGCCCGCCGGGTCCTCAGCAACTCGCCATAGCTGCTCGCGATGTGCGCGGCGCGCAGCATGCGGAATGTCTCAATCGCGCCGCCGCAATCGGGCGAGGACGGCACCAGATCGACAACGCCGCTCAAAGCCTCGCAAGCTGCAGCGAAGCGCGCACGCACCTCGCGAGAAACGGGCGCGACGCCGAAATCGGGCGTGACAGCAATCCGGGGACGATCGGCGATGGGTCGATCATCACCGGCGCCGCCGAGCGAGAGTGGATCATCCGCATCGCTGCCGGCGCAAACCGACAGCGCGAATTCGAGATCGTCGACACTGCGCGCGAGGAAACCGTGGGTCGCGAGCATGTCCCAGCCGAGCGGCCGGCGCGGCGACGGGATGCGGCCGGGCGTCGGCCGGATCGAGGCGACGTCGCAGAAGCTGGCGGGCGTGCGTACCGAGCCGCCGAAATCGGTGCCGTGCGCCAGCGGCACCATGCCGGCCGCGACCGCGACGGCGGAGCCGCCGGACGATCCCCCGGAGGTCAGCGCGGGATCGAACGGATTGCGCGTCGGCCCGCGCAATCTGTTGGTGCAGACCGCACCGAAGCCGAACTCCGGCGTGTTGGTCTTGCCCAAAATGATCGCGCCGGCGCGCCGCAGCCACGCCACGACGAGATCGTCCTCGGCCGGGACGTGATCACGGAACAGCACGGATCCATAAGTCGTCGCAAGTCCCGCAGTGTCGGTGAGGTCCTTGATCGCGATGGGCACGCCATGCAGCGGACCGATCGGCGCCGGTGCCGCATCGCAGATCTGCGCGGCGCGGCGGGCGCCGTCCGCATCGACCGTCACGAATGCCGCCAATCGGGTGTCGAGGCTCGCAATCCGCGCAAGATGCGCCTCAATCGCCTCGCGAGACGACACTTCGCCCCTCGCAATGGCACGCGCAAGCCCCATAGCCGTGAGGTCGCATATCGATCGATCCGCTTTCATCGGGTCACCATGCCAAAACGCTCGCCGAAAAGCGACAGGCGCGGGCACAAGACTTGCTTTCTCCTCTGGGACAACGGGAGGCAATACCATGGCTGAAACGCAAGGCGGCCGATCGCTCGTCGTCGACGCGGTCACCCACCGGTATCCAAGTGGCGCGCTCGCGGTCGAGAACATCAATCTCGACATCAAGGGCGGCGAGATCATCGCCCTGCTCGGCCCGTCCGGCTGCGGCAAGACCACGCTCCTGCGCATCATCGCCGGCTTCATCGCGCAGACGCAAGGGCGGATCATCATCGGCGACGACATCGTCGATGCGCTGCCGCCGAACAAGCGCGCGGTCGGCATCGTGTTCCAGAACTACGCGCTGTTTCCCCATCTCAGCATCAGCGAGAACGTCGCCTACGGCCTCGCCGCCCGCGGCGTCGACAAGGCCGCGCGCCAGCGCGAGGCGCAGCGCCTGCTGGAGCTGGTGCAGCTGCCTTCTATGGCCGAGCGGCTGCCGCGGCAGCTCTCCGGCGGCCAGCAGCAGCGCGTTGCGCTCGCCCGCGCGCTCGCGATCAAGCCGTCGATCCTGCTGCTCGACGAGCCCTTCGCCGCGCTCGACAAGAATCTGCGGCTCGACATGCAGATCGAGGTCAAGCGGCTGCAACGCGTGTCCGGCATCACCACGCTGATCGTGACGCACGACCAGGAAGAAGCACTGTCGATGGCCGATCGTGTCGCCGTGCTGAGCCACGGCAAGCTCGAGCAGTTCGGCTCGCCGTCGGACGTCTACGACCGCCCGCAGACGCTGTTCGTCAACACTTTCGTCGGCTCCACCAACCGCATGCCGGGCGTCGTGGTCTCGGCGGACCGCACGGCGGCGAAGGTGCGGCTCGATGCCGGCGCGGAGATCATCGCGCGGCCCGCGGGCGGTACGCTCAGCGAAGGCGGCCGCGTCACCGTCTGCATCCGCCCCGAGCATCTGCAATTCGTCGGCGACGAGACCGGCTTTGCCGGCGTCGTCGGCATGTCGTTGCCGCTGGGCGCCACCGTCGTGCACGAGGTCACCACCGCCGACGGCTCCGGCGTCAAGGTCTCGCAGGCGCGCATCGGCGAGACGCGCGCGCTGGAGAATGGCGCCGCCGTGCGCCTTGCGCCGCTCGCGCCATCGCTCGCCAACGCCTTTCCCGCAACGCTTTAGATCCAGTCCAGAGGGGAGTTCGACATGATCATGAACCGCAGAAGCCTGCTAACCACGGCGCTGACACTCGGGGCCATGAAGGCGTTTCCAGGCCTGAGCTACGCCCAGGCCCGCCCGCTGGTGTTTGCGACCTTCACCGGAAGCTGGGAGGAAGCGCACAAGGCCGTGCTTGTGCCCGCATTCCGCAAAGCCAATGCGGACGCCGCGATGGTGCTCGATCCCATGCTCTCGGTCGACCAGATCGCCAAGGTCAACGCCGCCAAGGCCAATCCGCCAATCGACGTCATGCTGCACGATCCCGGCCCCGCCCTCGTCGCCATCGGCCAGGACCTGGTCGAGCCCTATCCGGTCGAGAAGAGCGCCTATTACAAGGACCTGATCACTGAAGCGCAGGAGCCGATGGGCCCCGCCCCGTTCTTCCAGGTCGTCGGCCTCACCTACAATCCCGAAGCCGTCAAAACGCCGCCGACCTCGTGGGCCGATCTCTGGAAGCCCGAGTTCAAGGGCCGCGTCGGCATCACCAACCTCAACTCGACGCTCGGCACCGGCTGGCTGGTCGAGATCGCCAAGATGCGCGGCGGCTCCGAGGCCAACGTCGATCCAGGCTTCAAGGCGCTGGAGGAGCTCAAGCCCAATCTCGCCGCCGTCGCCGCCAATCCCGGCGCGCTCGCGACCCTGTTCCAGCAGGGCCAGATCGACATCTCGCCCGGCAATTTCAACGCCATCCAGATCCTCAAAGCCCGCGGCGTGCCGGTCGAGTTCGTGGCGCCGAAGGAAGGCGCCATCGCCTTCAAGACCACGATCCACATCGTCAAGAACTCGCCCAACCGCGAGCTCGCCTTCAAGCTGATCGAGGCGGCGCTGACGCCGGAGGTGCAGACCACGCTGATGAACCCGCCCTACCTGATCGTGCCGACCAATTCCAAGGTGACGATGGGCGGCGAGATCGCGCGCGTGCTGGCCAAGGACACGGCCGAGCTGAAGAAGAAGTTCGTGTTCCAGGACTGGAAGAAGATCAACGAGCAGCGCTCGGCCTGGATCGAGCGCTTCAACCGCGAGATCAAGATCTAGATCATGGGCGCAGCACCGGCATCACGGGACGTCACGTCCTACGGAATGGGATTGGCAGCACCGCTGGCGCTGTTCTTCCTGCTCTTCTTCGTCGCGCCGCTGCTGCAACTGCTCTGGCTCTCGCTGCACAACGACACGGCCGGGCTCCATTGGGGGCTCGGCCAGTACCTGCACTTCCTCACCGATCCCTTCAGCCTGGGCGTGCTCGGCTCAACGCTGCTGCTGGGCGCCGAGGTGACGGCGGTGTGCCTCGTGCTCGGCTTTCCCATCGCCTGGCTCTACCAGCGGGTCGGACCGAAGCTCCAGACCATCATCATCCTGATCGTGCTGCTGCCGCTTCTGACCAGCGTCGTGGTGCGCACCTTCGCCTGGATTGTCATCCTGGGGCGCCAGGGCATCATCAACGCGACGCTGCAATCCCTTGGCATCATCGATACGCCCTTAAAACTGCTCTACACCCAGTTCGGCGTGGTGATCGCGCTGGCGCAGGTGCAGATGCCCTTGATGACGCTGCCGCTGATCACCGCGCTCGGCCGCATCGATCCCAATCTCGACGATGCCTCCTGCTCGCTCGGCGCCGGAAGCTGGCGCACCTTCTTCCGGATCGTGCTGCCGCTGTCGCTGCCCGGCGTCATTGCCGGCTGCACGCTGACCTATGCCGCCGCCATCACCGCCTTCATCACCCAGTCGCTGGTCGGCGGCGGGCAGATGCTGTTCATGCCGATGTATCTCTACCAGCAGGCCTCGACCTTGCAGAACTGGCCGTTTGCGGCCGCGATCTCGATCATCTTCCTGCTCGCCGTGCTCGCGGTCGTCTCGGTCTTCACCACGCTCGGCCGCATGTCGCGCGGCTATGGAGGCGCATGATGAGCGGCCGCAAGCGCACTCTTGAGGCGATCAGCTTCGAGCTCGTCATGACCGTGATCGCGGTGATTGCGCTTGTCATCATCATCGCGCCGTCGCTCGTGGTTCTGATCGTTTCCTTCACCAGCGGCTTCTCGCTGCGCTTCCCGCCACCCGGCTATTCGCTGCGCTGGTACGCCGAGCTGTGGAATGCCTGGCAGCTGCATTTCGCGGCTAAGAACAGCCTGATCGTGGCGCTGTGGGCGACCGGCCTGTCCGTCACCCTCGGCGTTGCCGCGGCGCTCGCGATCTCCAGGTCGCGGACGCTGTCGGCGCGGCTGCTCGATTCCCTCTTCATGTCGCCGCTGGTGCTGCCGGCGCTGGCCTTCGGCCTTGCCGCCCTGATGCTGTTCTCGCTGGTCGGCCTGCCCGTGTCGCCGCTGACGCTGGTGATCGGCCACACCGTGGTCTGCGTGCCCTATGTCGTGCGCAACACGGTCGCAGCGCTGGCCCAGCTCGAGCCGACCCTGCTCGAAAGCTCGGCAGTGCTCGGCGCGAGCCGCCTCTACACCTTCCGCCGCATCGTGCTGCCGCTGATCCGGCCAGGCATCATCGCCGGCGCCTTCATCGCCTTCATGTCGTCCTTCGACAACGTGCCGGTGTCGCTGTTCCTGCGCGATGCCGCGACCGACATGCTGCCGATCCGGATGTGGCAGGATCTCGAAGGCAAGCTGGATGTCACCATCGCCGCGCTGTCGAGTGTGCTGATCATCGCCACCGTCGTGCTGGTCGCGGTGATGGAGCGCGTCACTGGGCTGTCGCGGCGACTGACGAACTAAGAGCTGATAGGCTGAGCCTCGCCGGGGAGGATTATCGCATATGAGTTAGTAAGGCCTGAGCAAGCGCCTCGTCCTTCGAGACGACCGCTCCGCGGTCTCCTCAGGATGAGGCTTGGCGGCAGTTTTGCCTGCCGAACTACCGCCACGTACTCCGTCCTCATCCTGAGGGCCCGCCGGAGGCGGGCGTCTTCGAAGGATGGCCGCAGGCAAGCTTCCCGCCACGTTTTTCTAGGCTCCGCGGAACAGCGAATAACCCCAGCGCGTGAATTTCAGCGGCAGATGAAAATGCTCCTCAACGTTCTTGATGCGGAAGCGGAACGGCGTCACGGTCAGGAAGCCGTCGCGCTCGCCAAAGAACTCGCCGAGATGAAACAGCACCTCATACTCGCCCGCCGTCACGCCTGCGCCTTGCGCAACGGAATGATCAAGCACGCCATTGGCACCGAGCCGCCCGTCGGCGATGCGCTGGGAATCCGGATCGATCCGCCAGATCTCGACGCGCAGTCCCTGCGCGGGCCGTCCGCTCGCCACATCGACCGCGTGAATGGAAATGCCGCCTGCCACAATGTTCCTCCCATGAGCACGCCGCCATGGTAGACGGAAACACGGCCCTTCGGCCAGCACCCGCGTTGCTGCCGGCCCTGGGGGCGATGACCGCGCTTCAGGCCCTCGTCGCGCTCGCCTTGTTCGCGCCCGGCGTGGTCGCGCCCCGCGCCCATATCGAGGTCTGGCAGCTCTCGATGTTCTCCTGCGCGGTGTTCGCGGTCGGCATCCCCGCCTCGTTCTGGGGCGGCGGCTTCATCGCGCGCCTTGGCTCGCTGCGGATCGCAAGTCTCTGTGCGGCGGCCATCGTCGCCGGCATGGCATTGGCCTCGCTCGGATCGAGCGCCGCGTTGCTGGCCGCGGGCCTCTGCCTCGGCCTTGCCATGGGACCCGAGACGCCCGCAAGCGCAGCGCTGCTGGCACGGCTCGTCACCGCCGAGCGGCGCGCCTTCGTCTTCTCGGTGCGCCAGACCGGCAACCAGATCGGCGCGGTCTGCGGCTCGCTGGCCCTGCCCGCGATCGCGATCTCGCTCGGGCCGTCCTGGTGCTATGCATTGGTGGGCGTCTGCGCGCTGCTCGCGATCGTGATGTTCGAATGGTTGCGGCCGGCCTATACCGGCAAGGTCGCCCCGCCGCCAAAGCTCGATCTACGTGCCCGGCTGGCGCTGGTGACCGCGGACCGGCGGATCGCGATGCTGGCGCTGGCCTCGATGCCGTTCAGCGCGATGCAGGTGTCCCTCAACACGGTCTTCGTCACGCTCGGCACACGCGAGCTCGGCCTCAGCCATATCGAGGCCGGCATGGCGCTCGCCTGCGCGCAAGCCGGCGGCCTGGTCGGCCGTCTCGGCTGGGGCTATGTCGCGATGCGCCTCGACGCCTCCCGCGCCGTGCTCGTCGTCATCGGCCTCGGCATGGCCTTCTGTGCCGCGCTGCTGGGCCTTGATGGCGCATCGCTCGGCCGCAGCGAACAATTCATCGTTGCCGCACTGTTCGGCCTGACGGCGTCGGGCTGGAACGGCGTCTTTATCGCCGAGATCGCCCGCCTGGCACCACAGGACCGGATCGGCGAGACCACCGGCGCAGTGCTGACCGCGTCCTATGCCGGCCTGCTGGCGGCGCCGGCGCTGGTGTCGATCTTCGATGGCGTGGCCGGCCTTGGCGCGGCGTTCTTCGCCTTGGCCTGCCTCGCTCTCTGCGGCACAGTGGCGCTGATCTGGGGAGGCCATGACAAAGCCAGCACATAGCGCCCGCGAGATTGCGGCCGATGTCGCGGCTGGACGGACCAGCGCCGTCGAGACCGCAAAGGCCGCGCTCGCACGGATCGAAGCAGCCAAGGCGCTGAACGCGGTGGTCACGACCGATCCCGCACGCACACTGGCCGACGCGGCGGCGGTCGACGATCGCCTGCGTGCCGGCGCGACGATGCCGCTCGCCGGCGTCCCCGTTATCGTCAAGGACAACATCTGGGTCGGCGGCTGGCGCGTGACGCAGGGCTCGCGCCTGTTTGCCGATTTCATCGCGCCACGCGATGCCATTGCGGTCGAGCGCCTGCGCAAGGCCGGTGCTGTCATCGTCGGCACCGGTGCGACGTCGGAATTCGCCAGCAAGGGCGTCACCACCTCGCAGCTGTTCGGGCCAACGCGGCATCCGCTCGATCCCGCGTTGACACCGGGCGGCTCATCGGGCGGCCCGGCCGCTGCGGTTGCGGCCGGCCTCGTGCCGCTCGCGATCGGCACCGATGCGGGCGGCTCGAGCCGCAGGCCGCCGGCCCATGTCGGCGTCGCCGGCTTCAAGCCGTCCTACGGCGCAATCCCCTATGGGCCCGGCTTCGCCGAACCGTTCTTCGGCCTCTCCGTGATCGCACCGATCGCCACTGACGTCGCCGACATCGCGCTGGCCTTCGAGGCCATGGCCGGCACCGATCCACGCGATCCGGATTCGGCTGTCATCACGCAAGAGGCCGAGGACATCGCCGGCCTTCGCATCGCCTTCTCGCCGCGCCTCGGGCTCGACGTTGCGGTCGACGACGTCGTCGCCAATGGGCTGGTTTCCGTCATCGCCCGTCTCTCCGCCGCCGGCCTGCGCATCATGCAGCGCGATCCCGTCTGGCCGGCGGGCGCGACGGAAGAGGCCATCATGCCGCTCCAGCATGCCGGCCTCGCTGCACTCTATGGCGACACCTTCCTCAAGGATGCGACTATCTTCGATCCCGACATCGCAAGGCAAATCGAGCGAGGACTGTCGTGGACGAGCACAGACGTTGGGGGAGCGTTGATCGCGAGCGCGGCGATCGCCAATGCCTTCGCGGCCTTCTTCACCGAGGTCGACCTGCTGCTCACGCCGACCGTCCCTTGTGTCGCCTGGCCGTTCACCCAGCTCGGGCCCGACACGATCGGCGGCCGCGCGGCGAGCCCGCGCGCGCATGCGGTGTTCACGCCGTTCATCAATCATGCCCGCCTGCCGGCGATCTCGCTTCCATGCGGGACCGACGCAAACGGGCTTCCGTTCGGCCTCCAGATCATCGCCCGCCGCGGTCAGGACCGCACGCTGCTGCGCGCGGCGCGGCAGATCGAGGCGCAGCTGCGGGCGTAGCTTCGAGCACGCGGCTATTTCGGAATAATAGCAATATACCCCTGTTTTGCCCGACGGGTCAAATCGCGGCGATGCCTGCGTAAGCCGTTGATTCCATTATGGCCGGCTACTGTGCATGGGGTTGTTTTCACACTTTTTGTTTGTCGGGCTCCCCTAGCTGGCGAAAGACAGACGCAGCCGCCGCCAGCCGATGACGATTCCGGTGATCGAGAACACCAGCCCGAGCGCGCAAAGGCCGACGATCAGCACATCGCGCAAGCGCGGATGCGCCATGAGGATCGGAAAATCGAGCGTGTGCAGCGCGCTATAGAACCAGCGATAAGCCCGCCGCGACGCATCCAGCCTTTGCAGCACGCGGCCATCGGCGCCGTCGATGTCGAACCAGACATCACCGCACCGCGAGCGGTAGACGGGCGCCCCGGGGACGGCGGACTGTGCGGGATAGTCGTCGTTACCCGCGAGGATGGAGGGCGCGTCGCAGCCCGTCGCAAGCCGCATCGTCAGAGTCGCGATCTCCTGTGCGCTGAGGACCGGCGACTCCGCACCATCCGGCCGCACCACAACCTGCGTGTCGAGATCAATCCGCTCGCGTCGATAGAGCTTGCCGTCGAAAGCGAACCATTCGACTTCGCGGGTCAAGGACGAGATGGGATTCCGATCGGGTGACGGGACCATCGTCCAGTCCGGCGAAGCATTGATCACGCCATCCTCGGCCGGGCTCACCTGCCCGCGCGAGAACAGCCGGCCGTGATCCATGGAGAGCCATCCGCTGAAGATCCAGGTCAGCACGAAGACGGTCGCTGCGAGGCCGATGACATGATGCAGGGCGTGCCAGCCGCGATACGGCGACGAGAGCTGGCGTCCCCGCATCTTCACACGCACGATCCCGAGCACCGCACCCAGCAAGGCTGCGAACAGGGCCAGCAGCGACAGCGTCCAGACTACGCGATCCCAGAGCTTCCAATTGCTTCTCAGGATCGTCGGATAGATCCAGTGCAGCACGCTGCCGACGAGATTCCAGCCACGCTCGCTTCGCGTCGTATCCAGCACGACCTCGCCGGTGCGCGACGAGACGTAGACCTCCGTGCCGGCCGCATCGCCGAGAGCCACGCGTAACAAGGGCCGGTGTCGATCAAAGCCGTTCGGTACGCTCCATTGGTCGTAGTCCGCATGCGCAACGACCGCCGCCTGCGCGGCATCGAGCCCGCGTTGACGCGCATGCGTACCCGCGATGGCGAGCGCGACCTCAGGCGACCGCACCGAGGCATCCTGCCCATCAGCAGCCCGAACCGCGCTCAGGCGCGAGGGCCCTGACACGACGTAGACCGGCCCATCGCTCCCTTGGATCAAGCGCACACGCGTAGCATCGGCGATCCCGCTCGCAATCACCGCATCGGCAACCGTCATGGTCGCCTGCGCGCGCCCCACCGGCGCCAGGCCGGCAACCCGCTCCGCTTCCGTCAGCGACGGAAACGGAACGAAGTGCATCACGATTCCGGTTGCGAACCACATCGCGAACAGCAGGCAGAATGCGACCCCGAGCCAGCGATGCAGCAGGACGATCGCGCCCATCATGCGGTCAGCGCCCTACCATTTGAACGCCGCCGAGATCTCGTAGGTGCGCGGCGCGCCCAAGAGGATCTGGTCGGGATAGAACGGATCGCCCCAGATCGCGTAGCGCTTGTCGGTGAAGTTGCGCACCCGGAAGGTCAGGCGGGCCTGGTCGACGGCATTGAAGACGGTCTTCGGGATATCGACGAAGGCATAGACGTCGCCGACCGTGTAGGCGTTCATCGTCACCGTGTTGGCGTCGGTGTTGTAGCGATCGCCGACGTGCCGGCCGACGATGCCGAGCTCCACCGGCCACGGCGTGAAGAAGCGATACGACGCGCCGGCATTCGCGACGATGCGCGGCACGTTCGGCGGCGTGTTGCCCGAGAACGAGCCGCCGGCGAAATTATAGTCGGCATAGCGCGCATCGACATAGGCGATGTTGCCCCACAAACGCAGCGGATCGATCGGCCGCACCGCGGCGGCGAGCTCGACGCCCTTCGATTCCTGCCGCCCGGCGATATTGAGCGCCTGCCCGCCGGCCGCCGCATAGACGTTCTTGCGCAGGATATCGTAGGCCGAGAACGACCACTCCGCCCTATTGTCCCAGAACAGATGCTTGACGCCGGTCTCGTAGGTGCGCGACGTCGTCAGGTCCAGCGGCTGGGTCGGCAGCAACAGGAAGATGTTGTTGGCGGAAACGTCCGCGCCGGTCGCATACTGGCTGAAGAAGGTCAGGCCGGGCACGGCCTCCCAGGTGTAGCCGATGCGTCCCGTCACCGGCGCCCAGTCCTTCGTGAACGGGAAGCCCGCCTTCACCAGGCCGTTGACGTCGGTCGAGTTGCGGTCGAGCCCGATATGCTCGACGCGCAGCCCGCCGACCAGCGCGAAGCTGCGCGTCAGCTTGAGCCGGTCCTCGAACGACAGCGCCTCGTTGTCGATGCGCGCGGTCTGCTGCTGCGTCGTGAGCAGGCCGTAGAAGCCGCGGTCAGGATCGACCAGCGAAACGGAGTCGCCGGGGAAGTTTGCGGCGCCCGGCCTGACAAAATCGAGGTAGCTCGACGAGAGCGTCGTGACCATCCGGTTGTCGAAGCCGGCGATGTTCGCATCCCATATCAGGTCGGTGATGTTGCCGACCAGCCGCTGGCTATGCGCAACATAGAAGCGCTCGCGATCGACCAGGTTCGTACCAGAGTTGAATGCCTCGACCTCGTTGTTGAACCAGGTGCGCTCTGCGCCGTAGCCATAGGCCTGGCTCTTCAAGGTCAGGTCGGGCGCGAGCTTCAGTTCAAAGCCGCCGCGCAGCCAGACTTCCTGCCCCACGTTGCGGTTGTCGAGAACGTTGTAGTTGGTGTTGAAGGTTCGATCGTCGATGGTGACCGCACCGAGATTGGTCTTGTTGTAGTTTGAGACGTAGTTGCCCGAGACAATCCCCGTTGTCGCATGCGAGCCGCTGAAGGCGACCGGCACCAGCGGCGCGCCCCAATAGGCCTTCCCGCGATCCTCGCGGTACTCGATCGCGCCCCAGACCTTGAGGCTGTCGGAGATGCGGTAGTTGAGCTGGCCGGAGACGTCGAACGTCTTGGTATAGGTGTCGTCGACAAAACCGTTGAGCGAGGAGCGGCTGATGTCGAAGCGGTAGTCGAGGCCTTGAACGTTGGTGCTGCCGCCCGAGCCGTAATGCGCACGGAACGAATTCAGGGAGTCGTACGAGACGTCCGCTTCGTTCCGGATCGCTCCGGTGTGCGGTTGCTTGGTGACGAGGTTGATCGCGCCGCCGGCGGCGCCCTCGCCCGAGATCAGCGAGGCCGGACCCTTCAGGAATTCCACGGCTTCCAGGTTGGCCGTGTCCATGATCCGCGAGGTCATGTTCTGCGGGCCGATCTTGATGCCGTTGTAGAGCGTGTTGATCTGGCTGTTGGTGAAGCCGCGCATCGAGAAGCCCGCCGGCTCCCCCGGGGCGTCGCCGGAGGTCACGCCGACCGCTCCTTGCGCCACCTCGGACACGGTGCGATAGCCCTGCTCGCGCATGGTCTGGGCCGAGATGACTTCGACGGTCGCCGGTATCTCCCGCACGGTCAGCCCAAGGCGCGAGGCGCTTTCCGCCACCACATTGGTGTTGAGCGGCGTCTGCGCGGCTGCGGCCGGCACGGTGGGTTTTGGCGCGACCGATGCCGCCGCAGGTCTGCGCGCTGCCGCGCGGCGCGTGCTCTGGGCTTCCCGGGCGGCCGGTTTGGCCGGCTTGCGAGATTGGGGCGATACCTCGATCGGCGGCAGGGCTTCGCGGGCCTGCTGCGCCAGTGCAGCAGGCACATCGAGAACGGCAAAGGACGTGAGCGCGGCAGAGGCAAGCAGGACGCTGCGCGGTCGTACGATACGGATGGAAGACACGGGTCTAGACCTCGGTATGACGTCAGTGGCACGTCACAGCGAACGAGGTCTCACCCCGGGCTTGTCAGCCCTACGATGAAGCCGAATGTCTGTACTCCCCGACCGACATCTTCGCGTGTGACCACGGCTGACGGCAGGTCTCCTGGCTCGCGGGTCACGACCGCTTCGTCGCCTTCCCGGGACCGAGGACCCAGTGGCTTCTGACGAAGGATTATCCGCTCACAGTTGCGGGGGCAGCCACGGCATTGGGGACAATTTCCCCGCACCGCATTCCCTTTTCATCCCCTCTCGGGGAAACCGTCGCGAGCATCTAGGATTACCAGCAAGACAGAGTCAATGTACCAGTTGCAGCGTTATTGCCACAGCGATCAACTTCCCTGGAGATAAGTATGGAAGGCCCGACCTTCCTCTGGCTGATCCGACATGCACCCGTCGACGGCGTCAAAGGAACGATCCATGCCGCCGATGCACCGGCGGACCTGACCGACCGCGCGCAACTGGAAGCGCTGCGGTCGCGCCTGCCGCGGGATGCTGCGAGCTATGCGAGCCCTGCGCGGCGCACGATCGAGACGGCGCGCGCGCTGGGGCTCGAACCGGTGTTGATGAGCGAATTCGGCGAGCAGGATTTCGGCGACTGGACCGGCCGGCGGCATGACGAGCTCGCAACGAGCAGTGGCGAGGCCTACACACAATTCTGGAGCGACCCTGCGCACCTGAGACCACCGGGCGGCGAGAGTTTTGGGGATCAGGTCGCGCGCGTCCGCCTGGGCCTGTCGCGGATCGGAGCCGGCTCCGCAACGCTCGTCGTGCATTCCGGCACCATCCGTGCCGCGCTCTGCATCGCGCTCGATCTCACACCGGAAGCGGCGTTGCGCTTCGTGATCGATCCGCTGTCGCTGACCAGGATCGATCGGCTCGCGGCCGGCTGGCGGGTGGTGTCCGTCAATCAGCGGGTCAGCTAGGCCGATCCGGCACATTGGCCTGCGCGAAGGTCGCCATGCCGTTATGGAGCGCGCAGGCCGACCGCACCAGCGGCAGAGCGATGGCGGCGCCCGATCCCTCCCCGAGCCTGAGATCGAGGCTGATCAGCGGCTGCACGTTCAATGCGCGCAGCACCAGCCGATGCCCCTGCTCGGCCGATTGATGCGAGGGCAGCAGGAATGGCTGGCACGACGGATTGAGCCGCACCGCCGCCAGCGCCGCGACCGACACGATGAAGCCGTCAATCAACACGGGGATGCGGCGCTGCGCGGCCGCAATGATGGCACCCGAGATCGCCGCGATCTCGAGGCCGCCGACGGCACACAGGATCTTTTCGGGCGACGCGCCCGCAGCGCCATGACGCGCAATCGCCGTATCGATCACGCGCGCCTTGTGCGCCCGGCCGGCCGCATCGACGCCGGTGCCGCTGCCCGCGATCTCCTCGGCGCTGATCCCGAGCAGGCTCGCGGCGATCGCCGCTGACGTCGTGGTGTTGCCGATTCCCATCTCGCCGAAGATCAGGAGATCAGGCTGGCTGGCCTCGGCACGCGCAACCGCGCGCTGGCCGGCATCGAAGGCGAAAGCCAGCTCTGCAGGCGTGAGTGCGGCCTCGACGCTGAAATCGCGGGTGCCATTGCGCGGCTTGTCGGTGACGATGCCAGGCATCGCCCCCTGCGCCAGCGTGCCGGCGTCGACGACTTCCAGGCGCGAACCCAGCTCGCGCGCCAGCACCGAGATCGCGGCGCCGCCGGAAGCAAAATTCGCCATCATCGCGATGGTGACGGCTTGCGGATAGGCCGACACACCCTGCGCGACGATGCCGTGATCGCCGGCGAAGATGATGATCGGCACGCGCGCGGCGCGCGGCTGCTCGGTCGCCTGCAGGCCGGCGAGCTCGATCGCGAGCTGCTCGAGCCGACCGAGCGCGCCGGTCGGTTTTGTAAGTTGCGCCTGACGTGCGATCGCCGCGTCGCGATGGATCGCGGAGACATCGGGGCATTTCCGGGTGACCCAGTCGGGGAGCATGCTGCCTCGCTTACGGCCTGCGCTTGAGAATGTAGCTGTCCATGATCCAGCCATGCCGCTCGCGCGCCTCCTGCCGCACAGCGACGATGCGCGGACCCGCGTCAGTGAGCGGGCCGGACATCACGATCTGATCGGGCATGCCGAGATAGGCGCCCCACCAGATATACAGCCCGGCCGGATCGAGCGACTGGAACGCGGTGCCGCCGTCGAGCATCACCACCACCGTGTCGACGCCCTGCGGCCAGCCGGCCTCGCGCAAGCGACGGCCTGTCGTGACCAGAAACGGCTCGCCGATGTCGTTGAGCGGCAGCGCATGCGCCGCGCACAAGGCCTGGATCGAGGAGATGCCGGGCACGACCTCGATCTTTGGCAAGGGATTCAGCCGCCGCGCGATGCGCAGCGAGGAATCGTAGAGCGAAGGATCGCCCCAGATCAGCAGTGCGACCTTGCCGTCACCGACGAGATGGCTCGCGATCGTCTGCGACCAAGCGGCGGCCACGGCGTCGTGCCAATCGTCCACGCCCTTTCGGTAGTCAGCTTCGGTCGCGTCGCGCACCGGCAAATCGAACTCGGCAATGCGCGTCGTGTCGTTCGTGAGCACGTCAGTGCAGATCGTCCGCCTGAGATCGGCGAGATCTGATTTGGCGCTTCCCTTGCGCGGGATCAGCACGAGATCGGCCGCGTTGATCGCGCGGATCGCGGCGCGCGTGAGCTGCTCGGGATCGCCGCAACCGATGCCTATCAGGGAGAGTGTGAGCATCGGGCGTGTGGGGCGGCCATGACGGCCGCCCCTTGTCTCTTAAGCCGCGTTGTGCAGGCGCGGGGTGACGAGGCCGGGCGCGGTCACACCGCGCAGCGACTTCGCCAGCGCCAGCACGGCGAGATCGGCCAGCGGCTCGATCACGATGACGAGCGCGTAGGAGGCCGCGAAGGTCGCGATGTTGGCGAGGTTGCTCATGGCAAAGCCGGAGCCATAGAGCGCCCAGAACGCCACCCAGGCGATCACGCCGGCCTGGTAAGTCGTCGAGAGCGCCAGCGCCTGGCGATACCTGAGGTCGACATAGGCGGTGTTGCGCGAAATGATCCGTGTGGCGATCGCCTGGATCCCGAACAGCGGCACCAGCAGCGTCGTGACGTTCATGCCGTATTGCGGCAGGTCGGCGGGTTCGAACAACACGCCCTGGAGCAACAGGCCGAGCGCAAGGCCGAAGGCCGCGGGCGCAGCGCCAAACAGCAGGAACAGGGTCGAGCCGAGAATGAAGTGCACCTCGGAGACGCCGACCGGGAAGTGCGGCAGGATCTCGAAGAAGGTGAAGACGAGGGCGGTGGTGGCCAGCGTTCGCGCGGCGAACGACGTGATGCCCTGCTCGCGCACGGTCTCGGCCGCGAGCTTCAAGGCAACGCCGCCTGCGGCGATGCCGGTTGCGTAACTCAACACGAGCTTGGCGCCCGTCACGACGCCGGGTTCGATATGCATGGCTCAGTTCCTTCCTGCCGTCACACCCGACGGCCTTGGCCTCAAAACATGCACGGCCGGTCTCCTGGCTCGCGGTTCACTGGGGTTCTCCGGCCTTCCCGGACCTTGCGGCCCAGTGGCTGATCGGAGCCCCTCACCGCTTACAGTCGCGGGGGCGGCTGGGGTTTTGGGCGCCGCAACTGGGTCCGCCCATCCCCATTCCCGATTATGCTCCGGCGCTTTGCGCCGCGTCGAGCACCATGCCCCTCTTGTGTGCCCCTTTCGCGTTGCAGGCGTCAAGGGGCGAACGGCGGCAGTGGCCGTCATGATGGATATTCCCCCGCCAGCGCGCCAAACAGGATGACGGCGGCCGTCGAAGCCGCCCCACCCCGTGCAAGCTGCTCGGCAAGCTCGGCAATCGTGGTGCGGACCAGCCGTTCGTCGGATCGGCCGAGGGATTCGGCGAACAGCGCCGGGGTGGTTGGTGCGAGGCCGTGGGCGATCAATTTTGCGGCAAGCGCCGGAAAGGTGCGCCGGCCCATGTAGACGACAGTGGTCGCTTCAGGGTCGGCCAGCGCCGCCCAGTTCAGGTTTGGCGGCAGCTCGCCCGTGACATCGGCCCCGGTCACGAACTGCACGCGGCGCGAGGTGTGCCGCCGGGTCAGCGGAATCCCCGCCTGCGCCGCGGCGACGCAAGCCGAGGTGACGCCGGGAACGATCTCGTAGCCGATGCCGGCCTCGCGCAGCGTCTCCAGCTCCTCCTCGAGCCGGCCGAATATCCCGGCATCGCCGGACTTCAGTCGCACGACGCGCGCGCCTGTGACGGCGTAGTCGACCAGCAGGCGGTTGACATGGTGCTGCTTGGTCGAGGGCCGCCCGGCCCGCTTTCCCACCGCGACGAGATTGGCGCCGGGCCGGGCGAGATCGAGGATCGCGCCGGATGCGAGGTCGTCATAGAGCACAACGTCGGCCTCGCGCAGCCGCGTGGCGCCCTTCACGGTGAGGAGCTCGGGATCACCGGGGCCGGCGGAGATGAAGGAGACGAAACCGCTCACCGGTCCTCCGCGATCAGATGGAAGAAAGTGCCGGTGGCACGGCCGCGCTGCGAGCCGGTCTCGGCGATGACCGCGCCCGTTGCATCATGCACGACCGCCAGCGGCGTATCGGGCTGGGCAAGGATGGTCGAATAGTGGAACTCATGACCGCGCAAGCGCGCGCCCGCCTGATGCCCCGGCATAGGCGCCGCGAGGGCGGCAAGACGATAGCCCAGATGCATGCGGCGTTTGGCAAAGCTCGTCTCCAGGCCAAGCAGACCCGTCATCTCATGACGAACACCGTCGGCGTCGGTGAGGCCTGCGCCCAGCACCATATAGCCTCCGCACTCGCCGTGCACCGGCCGCGTCTCGGCGAACGAGCGCAGGCCGGTGCGAAACCGCGTATTGGCCGCGATCTTTCCTGCGTGAAGCTCGGGATAGCCGCCGGGCAACCAGCAAACGTCGGCGCTCGTATCAGGGCCTTCATCGGCGAGCGGCGAGAATGTCGTGATTTCGGCGCCCGCCGCGCGCCAGGCTTCCAGCATGTGCGGATAGACGAAGGAAAACGCGGCGTCGCGGGCGAGCGCGATGCGCTGGCCGGGCGGCGTCACGTTCAGGCCATTCGCGGCAGGTTGCGGCGACCAGCCGGCGGCCGCTCGCAACACCGCGTCGAGATCGACGTGCTCGGCAACAAAGCGCGCGGCCTCGTCGATCAGCTTGCCGATCTCGGCCTGCTCCTCCGCCTGCACGAGGCCGAGATGCCGCTTCGGCAGGCTGATCTCCGCGTGCCGCGGCAGCGCACCGAACACGGCAATGCCGGCATCGTTGAGCGCACTCCGCACCAGGTCTTCGTGGCGCGGGCTGGCGACGCGATTGAGCACGACGCCGGCAAGGCGCACGCCCGGGCGATAGTCGCGAAGGCCTGCGGCGATCGCAGCCGCCGTCTGCGCCTGCCCCGATGGATCGATCACCAGCACCACCGGCCAGCCCAGCATCTCCGCGATGTCGGCCGAAGCACCGGTGCCGGACACGCCACGCGCGGCGACGCCGTCGAACAGACCCATCGAGCCTTCGGCGAGGACGATATCGGCATCCGTGCCGCGGCTGACGAGATGCGCGATCGTTCCGCGGTCCATCGCCCAGCTATCGACGTTGACAGAGGCTCGTCCCGTGGCGGCCGCGTGGAATGCGGGATCAATATAGTCAGGCCCGCTCTTGAAGCACTGCACCTCGAGGCCACGATTGCGCCAAGCGCGCGCGAGCGCCAGCGTCAGTGTGGTCTTGCCGACGCCGGAGGCTGGCGCGGAGATGACAAGGCCCGCCGGCATTAGGAGACCTCCGGAAAGCGCGGCTCGGCGCCGATTGGCCGATAGCGGCGGTCGTAGTCGGCGGCATAAAGGCGGCTCTCGTCGAAATCTGCCGAGCCAAGGGTCTTGCCGACCAGGATCAGCGCGGTGCGCTCCATCTCGGTACCAACGGCGGCATTCAGCGTCGCCAGCGTCGCGCGCACGACACGCTGCTCCGGCCAGCTCGCGCGCCAGACGATGGCGACGGGACAGTCCGCGCCGTAATGCGGGGTGAGCTCGGCGATGACCTGGCCGAGCAGATGGATCGAGAGGTGGATCGCGAGCACCGCGCCGGTCGCGGCGAAGGCGGCGAGCTTCTCGCCCTCAGGCATCGCGCTGGCGCGGCCTGGCGTGCGCGTCAGCACCACCGTCTGGGCAAGACCGGGCAAAGTCAGCTCGACCTCCAGCGCTGCCGCAGCAGCGGAGAACGAGGGAACGCCGGGCGTCACCGAATAGGGAATGCCGCGCGCGCGCAGGCGGCGGAGCTGCTCGCCCATCGCCGACCAGATCGAGAGATCGCCGGAATGCAGCCGCGCGACGTCCTTGCCCTCCGCATGCGCGGCAGCGATCTCGGCAATGATCTCGTCGAGCGACAGCGGCGCGGTGTTGACGATGCGCGCGCCGGGCGGGCAATGCGCCAGCACGCCTTCGGGAACCAGCGAGCCGGCATAGAGACAGACCGGACAGGCCGCGATCAAGTCGCGGCCGCGCAGCGTCAGCAAATCGGGAGCGCCGGGCCCGGCGCCGATGAAATGCACGGTCATGGGCCGTCTCCTTCCGCGATCGCGGCGGTGGCCGTGCGGTCCCTCGAGACCACGCGCATCGCAATCAGTCGCGCGCGAGGGCCGGCTGCGGCGAGCGCCGCAGCTTCGGCAACTGATCCCGTGCCGAACTTCTCCGCGATGAGCTTCGATTGCGTGAGCGTGTCGATGCCGGCCAGCGTCTCGGCCGGAACGGCCTTGATCGGCACACCGCATTCTTGCGCGAGTTGCTTCAGGGCCTCGGCATCAGCTTTGTCGCTGACGGTCGCCACTGCCGCAAGCCCTTCGGGACCGCCGGCGGCCAGAAGCGCTTCGCGCAGCGAAGCCAGCGTGACATCCTTCTTGAACCCGAGTCCGGCGACCTTCATCGGACTACACTCCACTGCACCACCGGGCGTGCCGCTTCCCAGGAGCGATAGCCGCCGAGCGGCGCAGCATGCGCGATCTCGACTCGCATCAGCTCGCCGCCGTGGCGTTGGTGCAATTCGCCGAGCAGCGCTTCCGTCTCCAGCGTCACGGAATGTGCAACCAGCCGCGCCCCCGGCGCGAGCCGCGACCAGATGGCGTCGAACATCGCGCTATCGAGACCGCCACCGATGAAGACGGCGTCCGGCGCGTCCAGCGCAGCGAGAGCGTCGGGCGCTTTCCCTTCAACAACAGTGATCCGGTGCGCCAGCCCGAACGCTGCCGCATTCCTGCGGATATTCGCGGCGCGATCCTCTCGCGCTTCGACGGCGGTCGCCGTTCCACCGCATAGCGCCCATTCCACCGAGATCGAACCCGAGCCCGCGCCGATGTCCCACAATCGCTCGCCGGAGCGCGGCGCCAGCGTCGAGAGCGCCATTGCGCGCACCGGCCGCTTGGTGATCTGGCCGTCATGGACGAAGAGATCGTCTGACAGTCCCGAGCTGCGGGGCAGACCTTGTGCGCCCTTCGCCTCGACGGCGACTGCGACCAGGTTTCCGGCGAGACCACCGGCAAAACTGTTAGCGCGATATTCCCCGATGCTCTCGCGCGGCCCGCCGAGCGCAGCGAGCGTCCAGAAGGACGAGGCGCCCCATCCCCGCTCACTCAGCCATGCTGCGAAGTCACCTGCCGCTTTCCCATCACGCACGAGGCAAATGATGCGCGCACCATTCGCAAGATGCGGCACGAGACGCTCGAATGGCGCGGCGTGCAGGCCGAGGCAAACGGCGGATTCGAGTCGCCAGCCCAGCCGCGCGGCCGCAAGCGAAAACGTCGACGGAGCGGAGTGCGCGATCCACTCGCCGGTCTGCAGCTTCTCGGCAAGGCTCGCGCCGGCGCCATGCCAGAACGGATCACCGGATGCCAGCACCACCGTCGGCCTGCCGCGGCAGCTCAGCACGACATCCGCATCGAACGGCACCGGCCATGGACGGCCGCGGCCGCCCACGTCTGCCAGAGCGAGATGACGTTCACCACCGAAGACGGTTTCAGCCCTCACAAGCGCCTTTCGGCTTGCGTCGGACAGCCCGGCAAGGCCATCTTCGCCGATACCGATGATGGTCAGCCAGGGATCAGCCAAGGAATTAGCCATGACGCGCGCCCTCATTCTGGGCGGAACGGCCGATGCGAGCCTGCTCGCCGCGGAGATCGCGCATGCGCGCGTCGATGCCGTCTACTCCTATGGCGGCCGCACCCGCGCGCCCGCCGACCAGCCGCTGCCGACCCGCATCGGCGGTTTTGGCGGCGCGAGCGGGCTTGCCGATTACATCCGCCGCGAAGGCATCACGCACGTTATCGACGCGACGCACCCTTTCGCTGCCGAGATGAGCCGCAATGCGGTTGCGGCGTGCGCCGAAGCCGGTACGCCGTTGATCGCGCTCGAACGCATGCCATGGGACAGGACGCAAGGCGACAACTGGATCGAGGTCGCGGACGTCGACGCGGCGGTCGCCGCGCTGCCCGAGACGCCCGCACACGTCTTTCTCGCCATCGGTCGCCAGCATATCGCTCCGTTCGCAACCAAGCCGCAGCATACCTACACGCTGCGCTTCGTCGATTCTCCCGAAGCGCCCCTGCCCTTCCCGGCTGACGTGATCGTGTCCCGCGGGCCGTTCACCCTCGAAGGTGAGCTCGAGATGATGCGCGCACGCGGCATCGCATGGATCGTCGCCCGCAATTCCGGCGGCGACGGCGCGCGCGCCAAGATCGACGCGGCCCGTACGCTCGGCCTGCCCGTGGTCATGATCTCGCGACCAGAACTGCCCGAGCGTCCGCGCGTCGAAAGCGTCACTGAAGTGATGCAGTGGCTCGGTCATTCAACCCGCCTCGGTGCATAGACCCAGCGGCCGACGCGGCGTGTCTGCGAATTTCCGACGATCACCAGCGTGCGCATATCTGCCATCTCGGGCCGCGCCTCGTTCAGCGTCACGGTCTCGATTGTCTCGTCGGCAGCGCTGACCGCGCGCGCGAAGATCACGAGCCGTTCGCCGCAACCGGCATCCTTGAGTAGCGCCAGCGCGCGTCCAAAACCCTCCGGCCGGCTTGCCGAACGGGGGTTGTACATCGCAATCGAAAAATCGGCTTCCGCCGCGAGCCGCAGCCGTTTCTCGATCACGGCCCAGGGCTTGAGATTGTCGGAGAGATTGATCGCACAGAAGTCGTGACCGAGCGGCGCACCCGCGCGTGCAGCCGCCGCCAGCATCGCCGTGATGCCCGGCAGCACGCGGATCGGCAGCGCCTGCCATTGCGGCACCTGTTCGAGCGCCTCGAACACGGCGGACGCCATCGCGAAGACGCCGGGGTCGCCTGAGGAGACGACGACGACCTGACCGCCTTCGGCGGCCAGACGCAACGCCTCGCGCGCGCGTTGCAGCTCTTCGCGGTTGTCGGAGGGGTGCAGCGTGAGACCTGGTCGCGGCGGCACGCGCGCAACATAAGGCGCATAGCCCAAAATATCGGTCGCGGAGGCGAGCGCGGCGGAAACCTCAGGCGTTACCAGCGCGTCGCTGCCCGGGCCAAGACCCGCAATGGTCAGCGTGCCCGTCATTCGGCCGCGTCCAGATGCCGTCCCTTGCCGTGCACCAGCACGATCGCGAAATAGGGACAATCTGCGGCATCGACCTCCGCGAGCCGCACCACGCGCTCGCCCGGCATGGTGCCACGCTCGACCAGCCAGGCGTCTTCAAGCCGACCGGCGGATGCGAGCGCGCGGCGTACTTTCGCAAGATTGCGGCCGGTCTTCATGACGACCAGCGCATCGGAATCGCGCATGCGGCGTTCGAGGTCGTCTTCGGGAAGCGTCCCCATCAGCACCGTCGTCACGTCGTCACCGAGGGCGATCGGCTGGCCGACGCCATTCCAGCAGCCAACCATGCCGGGAATGCCGGCAATCACCTCGATCTCGACACGCCCCTGCAGGCGCATGTGCAGATGCATGAAGGAGCCGTAGAAATAGGGATCGCCCTCGCACAGCACGACGACGTCGACCGCGCGCGCCAGCCGCGCCAAGCGCTCGGCCCATTCGTCGTAGAAGCCGGCGAGCAGCTGGACGTATTCGGGGCTGTCGAAAGCAATCTCCGTGGTGACCGGATATTCCATGGGATATTCGGTGACGTCGGAGGCGAGCATGCCCTCGACGATACGGCGCGCCTGGCCAGGCCGACCCTTCTTGCGGAAATACGCAACGTGCTGCGCGGCGCGCACGGTGCGGTCGGCGCGCACGCTCATCAGATCGGGATCACCGGGGCCGAGGCCGCAACATATGATGCGTCCCATCGCTATTCGCTCCGGCTCGCCAGCCCGTTCACGGCGGCCACCGTGATCGCCGAACCGCCGAGGCGGCCCTCGACCGTCAGCGTCGCGACCTTCGGATCGGCCATCAGCGCCGCCTTGGACTCGGCTGCACCGACGAAGCCGACCGGGCAGCCGATAATCGCCGCCGGCCGCGGACAGTTTTGGTCCTCCAGCATGTTGAGGAGATGGAACAGCGCTGTCGGTGCGTTGCCGATCGCAACAATCGCGCCATCGAGATGCGGCCGCCACAGCTCCAGCGCCGCGGCCGAGCGGGTGTTGCGCATGGATTGCGCCAGCGACGGAACGGAGGGATCGCCGAGCGTGCAGATCACGGCATTGTCCGCCGGCAGTCTCGCCCGCGTGATTCCTTCCGAGACCATGCGCGCATCGCACAGGATCGGCGCGCCCTTCTGCAGGGCGGCGCGCGCGGCGGTCGCCATGCCTGGCGTGAAGCGAATATGCGCTTCGAGGCCGACCATGCCGGCGGCATGGATCATCCGCACGACGACCTGCTCCTCATCGGGCGTGAAGCGGGCAAGGTCGGCTTCTGCGCGAATGGTCGCAAAGGACTGCCGGTAGATCGCGGCGCCATCGGTCTCGTAAACATGCGGCATCAATGCCCTCCCATCAGGATGGAGGGATTACCGACGATATCATCGCGGTTCAGCCCACGCAGAACGGGCTCGTCGCGCGTCGACCCGCTGCGCACGAGATCGAATCCTGCGCCAGTCGCGACCAGCGTGATCGCAGCAGTGCCGGAATGCGCACATCCCTTGGCGCAGCCGGAAACGTGAAGCCGCGCGGCCGCACCGATGTTCGGCGCAAGCGCGGCCGCCAGCGCGCGGGTGTCGGCGTGGGCCTCGCGACAGCGCGGCGCACCGCTGCAGGCGATGACGCGCAGCGCCGGATCGTAGGCCTCGGTGATGAGGCCGGCCGCGGTCGGCATCGTGCGCTTGTCTTCGCTCAAGACCATCCGCCACGGCGTCATCCGCAGCGCATGTCCACAATCGGCAAACTGGTTGAGCGTGGCATGGGGCAATTGCCCGAACGCGACGCCGACCATCGCGCCCTGCGGATAGAGGCCGGGGCGCGCCGCGGCCATGATCGGTGCCGGCTCGGCCTCGCCGCGCAGCGCCCTGGGCAAGATTGCGCCGGCGGCCAGATGCGCCGCCATGCGCCCTCGCCCGCCAGTGGCGCCGCCTGACATCACGAACCAGTTTGCAAGCGCGAGCGCAGCGGTCACGGCCTCGCCGCGCGCGACGGATCGGCCGAGCTCGGCGCCATTGGCCCGCACCAGCAGCCCGCCGGCCCGGTCGCGCTCGATCCGCACATCCGCGGAATCGCCGGCAAGCACGCGCGAGGTGCCGTCATCGACGGCGAAGCCGAACTTGGTCGGAAGCGCGAGCGCGCACGCCTCGAGCGCCGCTTCGAGCTCGGCGACAATCGCCTGGGTCTCGTCGCCCGCGCGCCAGAACGGTGTCACCAGGATATTGCGCCGGGATTCGGTTTCGGGGTCCGGATCGAGCAGCGCCAGTTGCGCGAGCCCGTCGACCAGCAGCCCGTGGCTGCTTTCACTGACGCCCCTGATCTGGAGATTGGCGCGGCTGGTCACGTCGATCAGGCCGTTGCCATGGCGTTCGGCCAGATGGGCAAGTCCGGAGATCTGCGCCGCATCGAGCCGACCGCCGAACGGCCGCACGCGGACGACGAGTCCGTCGCCCGATTGCATCGGCCGCAGCGCACCGGGGCACCAGCCCTTGACCATAGCCGCGCTCATGACGCCTCCCGGAGTGCAGCCGCGATCGAATTGCGGCGCGTTCGCCAGAGTGAAGCCTCATGCAAGCGGGTGAAGCAGGTCTCCATCGCGGCAAGTGCCGCCGGATTCTCGCGGGCCATGAACGCGCTGACGTCCTCGTTGCCCAGTGTCGCGTCATAATAGAGATCGAACAGATGCGGCGGCACGGCGCCGGCCAGATGGGCGAAGGCTGCCATATGCTCGAGCGTCGCGGTGATCTCGGCGGCGCCGCGAAAACCATGGCGCATCATGCCGGCGATCCAGGCCGGATTGGCGGCGCGCGCGCGAACCACGCGCGAGATCTCCTCGGTCAGCGTCCGCGCATGCGGCTGGTCGGGGCGCGTTGCGTCGAGATGATAGAGCGACGGCGCGGTCCCGCCGAGCTGTGCCGCGGCGGCCGCAATCCCCGCTTCATGCGCGGCGTAGTCGGCCGCGAGCAGCAGATCGGTTTCCGGCAAGTCCTGGACGTGGACAAAAGCATCGGCCGACGCGAGGCGCGTCTCGATGCCGGCTCGATCCGGCTTAATCTCGCCATCGGCGGAGAACGCCCAGGACGATGCCGACAGCCAAGCCTCGCCGGCCGCTTCGCGCGTCTCCGGCGTGAAGGCATCCGGGATCGCCGACAGGCCGACGCCGTATTGTCCGGGACGCGGCGCGAACACGCGCGACGCACGCTGGCGATACGGATTCTCCTCGCCCTCGTCGTCGCGCGCCGCGAGCGCCTCGGCAGCGGCCTCGAACAATTGCGCAAGCCCTGCAAAGACATCGCGAAACAGGCCAGATACGCGCAGGGTGACATCAATGCGGGGACGGCCGAGCTCGGCGGGCGCGATGATGTCGTAACCGGTGACGCGGCCGGAAGCGTGATCCCAGCGCGGCGCGAGGCCTGCCAGATGCAGCGCCATCGCAAATTCCTCGCCCGCGGTGCGCATTGTCGCCGAACCCCAGAGATCGACGACGAGCCCCTTCGGCCAGTCGCCGTGATCCTGCAGATGGCGCCGCAGCAGCTCTTCGGCGAGTTTTATCCCCTGCGCGTGCGCCGACGGGGTCGGCACCGCGCGGGGATCGACGGCGAAGAGATTGCGTCCCGTGGGCAGCACGTCCTGACGGCCGCGATAAGGCGAGCCCGACGGCCCCGGCGCGACTCGCTGTCCTGCGAGCGCAGCACGCAGGGCGTCGCGCTCCGCATCGCCACAGGCGCCGCGGCCAAACACGTGCAGGCCGTCGCCGAACTGGCTCTCCTTGAGATCGCAGACGAAGCGGTCGATGCGCGGGATCGCTTCGGCCGGTGCAGCAGAAGCATCCAGGCCAAGATCGTCTTCAAGGCCGGCTGCACGCGCCTCGTCGCGGATTGCCGCGATCAAACGCTGCCGGCGGGCTGGATCCAGACCATCGGCGGTCGAATATTCGTCAAGGAGCCGTTCGAGCCGACGCAGGCCTTCCGGCACGGCGGATTTTTCGAGCGGCGGCGGCAGATGGCCAATCGTGACGGCGCCGATGCGCCGCTTGGCCTGCGCGGCCTCGCCGGGATCGTTGACGATGAAGGGATAGATGATTGGGAGATCGCCGATCAGGGCTTCCGGCCAGCAGGCTGGAGACAGCGCCACCGATTTTCCGGGCAGCCATTCCAGCGTGCCATGTGCGCCCATGTGCACGACGGCATCAATCCCCTGCCCGCGGAGCCAGAGATAGAACGCGACATAGCCATGGCGC
Organism: Bradyrhizobium sp. CCBAU 45389; assembly: GCF_028128625.1. Taxonomy (NCBI): domain Bacteria; kingdom Pseudomonadati; phylum Pseudomonadota; class Alphaproteobacteria; order Hyphomicrobiales; family Nitrobacteraceae; genus Bradyrhizobium; species Bradyrhizobium sp. CCBAU 45389. The sequence goes on from NZ_LBIY01000002.1 coordinate 789,539, forward strand.
GGCGTGCGGGCGAGATCGTGATAATCGGCATCGCGCGAGGTGGCATCGCCGCGCTCCGGCTGGACCGCGATGATCGAGTTGCCGCAAGTGATGGCCGCGAAGTGAAACGCGCCGTCGCGGCAACTCGGATCAGTCTCCGGCGAGCCCCAGGCTTGCGCGAGATCATCCTGCAGCGATTGCGGCAGGCGCGCGAGCGCGGCGCGATAGTCGGCGACGCTCCAGGTCAATCGCTGCTTGAGCAGCGTATCGCCGAGTGCATGGATCGGCGCGACGCCGAAGCCGGCTTCCGCGAGATCGGATACCAGGGCCTCGACCGAAGCCAGCGCATCAAGACCGACCGCATGTGCGATCTGGTGCGGCCGGCCCGGATAGTTCGAGAGCACGATCGCCACACGCTTCTCGGCGGCAGGCTTCTCCGCAAGGTGCCGCCAGGCCGCGACGCGCGCGGCCACAGCCTTTACGCGCGCCTCATCGGGCCGGTGCGCCAAATGCGAAAACTGTAGATCCGGATCACGCACCGCGGCGGACTTGAAACTCACCACGCCCGTGAACACGCGGCCATCGACCTCGGGCAGCACCACATGCATCGCGAGATCGCCGGGCGAAAGGCCGCGCAGCGAGTCCGCCCAGTCTTCGCGACGCGCCGTGGAAAGCGCGACCTGGAAGACCGGACACAATGCAGCATCGAACGGCGTCGTGCCGCCGTCGCCAACCGCGGAAAACGCCGTCGCATTGACGATCGCAGCCGCCGGATTTTGCGCGAGATACGCGCCCAGCCAATCCGCAACGCCCGCGGCCTTCAACGAGGTGACGAACACGCCATGCGCGTCAAAACCCTTTTCGCGCAACGCGGCGATGAGGGCATCGACGGGGCCGGTGTCGGCAGCGGTGAGATAGGAGCGATAAAACGTCACCAGCGCGCGCGGCTTTCCCTCGCCCGGCGCCGGCGCCGCAATGACACCGCGCGCAGGATCGTAAAAGCCCATCTCGGGCACCGTCATCTCGCCGACGACCGGGCCTGCATAAAGCCCCGAGGCCAGCGCGAGCTGCGCGATCGCGGCTTGCGCCGCGACCGGGCCGCCGGTGTCGCAGAGCACCTTCAGCCGGCGCAGCGTCGAAACCGGCAGGGTCGAGTAGGCATCGAGCCTGACGTCGTCGCGACCATCGGCCGGCAGCACGGCCAGCACGATGCCGCGATCCTTGGCGAGTTGCTGCAGGGCCGCGAGCCCGTACGGCCAATAGGACTCGCCGCCGATCAGGCGCACCAGGATGCCGCGCGCCTGCGACAGCGTGCGCTCGATATAGGTATCGACCGACAGCGGATGACGCAGCTCCGCGAGATTGGCGAGCCGCAGCGACGGCAGGCCGTCGCGACCACGCCGCCAGCCGGCCGCAAACGCGGCAAGGTCGGAATCCGAGTACGAGAGCACCACGAGATCGGCCGGGTCCTGGCCGATGTCCCTTGGCGTCGCGGTCTCCTCCAGACCGCGGCTCTCGCGGAAGACGACGTGCATCAGATACCTAGTCCTGACCTGATCGCGGCCTCGTCGATGTCGCCATGCTCGCCGATCACGACGAGCTTTGACTGCCTGAGACCCGCGCCCCAGGGCTTGTCGAACTGGTGGCGCACGCGCTCGCCCACCGCCTGCAGCAACAGGCGCATCGGCTTGCCGGCGACCGCGATATAGCCCTTGGCGCGCAGCACGTTCTGCTCGCGCGCCAGACGCTGAACGGAAGCGACCAGCCCATCGACATCGGCAACCTCCGGAAGATCGATCACGACGGAGGCGAAATCATCGTGCTCGTGCTCCTCCTCGCCATCATGATGCGAGGGACGCGCGGCCAGATCGTTCTCGGCGGCGGCGCCGAGGCCAAGGATCACGCGCGCATCGATCGCACCGTCAGTCACGGGCAACATCGGCACGCGGCGCGGCATCTCGGCCGTGATTACAGCCTTCGCAGCTTCAATGCCGGCACTGCCGGCGAGATCCGCCTTGGTCAGCAGCACGATGTCGGCGCAGGCGATCTGATCCTCGAACACTTCCGATAACGGCGTCTCGTGGTCGAGATTTTCGTCCGCTGCGCGCTGCGCCTCGACGGCCGCCGGATCGGGCGCGAAGCGGCCGGCGGCCACAGCCTCGGCGTCGGCCAGCGCGATCACGCCGTCGACCGTGATCCGCGAGCGGATCTCCGGCCAGTCGAACGCCTTCAGCAGCGGCTTTGGCAGCGCAAGGCCCGAGGTCTCGATCAGGATGTGATCGGGCCGCACGGGGCGCGCCAGCAATTGCTCCATGGTCGGAATGAAATCGTCGGCCACGGTGCAGCAGATGCAGCCATTGGCGAGCTCGACGATGTTCTCCTCGGGGCAATTGGCGTCGGCGCAGGATTTGAGGATCTCGCCGTCGACGCCCTCGCTGCCGAACTCGTTGACGAGCACCGCGAGCTTCTTGCCGTTGGGATTGCTGAGCAGATGCTGAATCAGCGTCGTCTTGCCGGAACCGAGAAACCCCGTGACCACCGTAACAGGGACTTTTGCGAGCGAGTTCATTCGGCGGCCTCCGGCAACACGGCAATGGGGGGAATGCGGGCAAGCGACTGCTTGCGGAAGATTTCGGGACGGCTGCGCCAGGGCACGAGGCCGTCGGGCGCGGCCGCATAGGCTGCGGCACCCGCGACGACGTCCTGCGCATTCGCATCCGACAGGCGGCCATAGACATAGGACCAGCGGCCGGGCGCGCTGAGCGCGACCGAGCAGCCCTGGCTGCATGCGGACAGGCATTCGACGGGAACCACATTGACGCCCTCGGGCACGCCCGCCTCGAGGATCGCACCATGCAGGCGCTTGCCGGGCGTCGTCTCGCCCTCGCCCAGCGTCTGGCCGGCGCGGCAGGTGATGCAGACGTGAAGTGTGACGGTCATCGCCTCTTCCAGAATAAACGGCGGAGGCGAAGAGGCCCACGAACCGTCTTGCGAGGGCCCGCTTCCCCGTCGCGGAACACCCCGTCCGCCGGTCCAAAACTCGTCCGCGCTGGCAGGTCTCCCGGCTTGCGGAGCAGGGTTTTGCCCTTCGATCCCCGCCTTCCCGATCCCCGTGGGAATCAGTGGCTTCGGGCATCTCTCCGGTCACGGTCGCGGGGGCGGCTGCATTTTGGGCCCAAATCTTGCCGATTCGGACCCTATCGCATTCCCTCTTCGCCTGTCATAGGACAGGAACCAACGCCGGGCCACCATTTGCCCCCGGCCGCCTCTTGTCAAGCCGAAGGACCCCATCCGATGACGCCTGATCCGGATACCCAAACGGCCGAGGAAACCGACGCCCGGCACGCCCAGAAGATGGCGAAGAAGAAGGCCGCCCGCGACAAGATCATGGCGACCAAGAGCGGCGAAAAGGGCCTCATCATCGTCCACACCGGCGCGGGCAAGGGCAAATCCTCCTCCGCCTTCGGCATGATCGTCCGCTGCGTCGCCCACGGCTTCCCCTGCGCGGTCGTGCAGTTCATCAAGGGCGCCTGGGACACCGGCGAGCGGCGCCTGCTCACCGGCCATTTCGGCGACCTCTGTCAGTTCCACGCGATGGGCGAAGGTTTTACCTGGGAGACGCAGGACCGCGCCCGCGACATCGCCGCCGCGCGCGCCGGCTGGGAGAAGGCCAAGGAGCTGATCCTCGATTCGAACTTGCGCATGGTCGTGCTCGACGAGATCAACATCGCGCTGCGCTACGATTATCTCGACATCGCGGAGGTGGTCGACTTCCTGACGACCTCGAAGCCGCCGATGACGCATGTCGTGCTCACCGGGCGCAACGCCAAGGACGAGTTGATCGAGATCGCCGATCTCGTCACCGAGATGACGCTGGTGAAGCATCCCTTCCGCTCCGGCATCAAGGCGCAGGCCGGCGTCGAGTTCTGAATTCGATGGCGCGCGCATTGATGATCCAGGGGGCCGGCTCGGACGTGGGCAAATCGCTCATCGTGGCCGGCCTCGCGCGTGCCTTCACGCGGCGGGCCTTGCGCGTGCTTCCGTTCAAGCCGCAGAACATGTCGAACAATGCGGCCGTCACGGTCGATGGCGGCGAGATCGGTCGCGCCCAGGCGCTGCAGGCGCTTGCCGCCGGCGTCGAGCCGCACACGGACATGAACCCGGTGCTGCTCAAGCCCGAGACCGATGTCGGCGCACAGGTCGTCGTCCACGGCAAACGCATTGCGACCGCGCGTGCGCGCGAATATGCGGCGATGAAGCCGTCGCTGATGGGTGCGGTGATCGAGAGCTTTGAGCGGCTGAAGGCGCGATCTGATCTGGTGCTGGTCGAAGGCGCCGGCAGTCCGGCCGAGGTCAACCTGCGCAAGGCCGACATCGCCAATATGGGCTTTGCTCGCAAGGCGGATGTCCCCGTCGTGCTGGTCGGCGACATCGACCGCGGCGGCGTCATCGCCCAGCTCGTCGGCATCAGGACGGTGATCGATCCTGAAGATGCTGCGATGATTCAGGGTTTTGTCATCAACAAGTTCCGCGGCGATCCCACGCTGTTCGATGATGGCTACAGACTGATCGAGGCGAAAACATCGTGGCGCGGCTTTGGCGTGCTGCCCTGGTTTCCGCGTGCCGGCGAGCTGCCGGCCGAGGACGCGCTGGGCCTGAGCGACGCGCGCAAGCCGGGCCGCTGCAAGATCGCGTGCCTGGCGCTGTCGCGGATTGCCAATTTCGACGATCTCGATCCACTCAAGCTCGAGCCTGGCGTCGATCTCATCATGGTGCGTCCGGGCGAGCCGATCCCCGGCGATGTCCGTCTCGTCATCATCCCCGGCTCAAAATCCACGCGCGGCGATCTCGCCTTCCTGCGCGCGCAGGGCTGGGACATCGATCTCATGGCGCATCACCGCCGCGGCGGCCATGTGCTCGGCCTCTGCGGCGGCTATCAGATGCTCGGGCGCAGCGTTTCCGACCCTGAGGGCATCGAAGGCCCTGCGGGCGACACACCGGGCCTCGGACTTCTCGATGTCGAGACCGTGATGAGCCCGCAGAAGACGCTGACGCGCGCCACGGCCGTGCACGCCGCGACCGATCAGCCGATCCAAGCCTACGAAATCCACATCGGCCGCACCGACGGGCCGGATCGCGCGCGTCCGTTCGCCAGCCTGAACGGCGAGCCGGAAGGCGCGATCTCGCACGATGGGCGCGTGCAGGGCAGCTACTTGCACGGCCTCTTCACCTCGGACGATTTTCGCAAAGCGTATTTGGCAAAGCTCGACATTCCCGCGGGCGAAGAGCCATATCACGCCCGGGTCGAGAGCGCGCTCGATGCGCTCGCCGACCACATCGAAAAGCATCTCGACGTCGAAGGCCTGCTCGCGCTAGCGCGCTAGAACCTCGGCAAGGCGCGACCATTCGGCTTCGTTGCCTGGAAGCCCGAGCCGCAGCCATGTCGGCTCTTTCGCGAAGACGCGCGACCAGATATGGGCGCGCGCGAGCTTGTCCTGTGCAGTCAACGCGTCGGGCGTCTCGTAAAGACGAAACAGCGGCGTGCCGCCAATCAGCGACCAGCCTTGCGACTGTACCATCGCGTCGAGCCGTATGCTGTCGCGCACAAGCCGCGCCGTTGTCGCCTCGGCCCAGGCATCGTCAAACAATGCGCGGCAGCCGATGGCGATCGCCGCTCCCGAGATCGGCCATGGGCCCGATGCCGCCGCGAGCTTGCCGACATCGGCGGCATTGCCGATCGCGAATCCAAGCCGCAGGCCGGCCAACCCGTAAAACTTGCCGAAGGAGCGCAGGATCAGCAGTCTCGGCCGATCTGCCTCCGGCGCGAGCGACAGATGCGGAACGACGTCGGCGAAACTCTCGTCGACGACGAGACGGCCGACGCGCGGCAGCAGTGCGAGCAAATCATTGGGCGTATGGCAGCGGCCATCGGGATTGTTGGGATTGACGATGATGGCGAGGTCCGCGCCTGCCAATGCCTCGAAGTCCCTGACCTCCTCGACATCCCAGCCCGTAGCCGAGAGGACCCCGGCATATTCGTTGTAGGTCGGTGCGAGAATGCGAGCGCGGCCGCACGGCGCGAGTTGCGGCAAGAGTTGAATGGCGGCTTGCGCACCGCCCATCGCGACGAGTGGTGCGCTCGTGCGATAGGCGTGCCGCGCCGCCTGATGCAACGCATCGATCTCAGCCCGCGACGGCAGCGCGCTCCAGGCGCGCATGCTCACCTCGCCCACCGGATAAGGCACCCGGTTGATCCCGGTCGACAGATCGATCCAGTCCTCGGCGCGGCCGCCAAACCGCTGCTGGGCCAGATCGAGATTTCCACCGTGCTCGCGCATGCCCCGTTCTTTCACGCGAAGGCCAGGATCGCAAGGAGGCCGGCAAGCAGCAGCATGGCGCGGCGGTAGACGTTCAGCCCTTCGCCGATGTCGGCAGCAAGTGGATCGCGCGCGCCTTCGTTGAGCCAGGGCTCCTTCGTGACGCTGCCATGATAGATGCGGGGACCGCTGAGCCGGACGCCTAACCCACCGGCCATGGCCGCTTCCGGCCAGCCGGCGTTGGGCGAGCGGTGGCGACGCGCATCGCGCGTCATGCACGACAACGCTTCGGATCGCCTTGGCGCGAGCAGCACGAACAGAAACCCTGTCAGGCGCGCCGGAATGAAGTTGGCGACATCGTCGATGCGCGCCGCGGCCCAGCCAAAAGCTTCGTGACGCTCGCTGCGATGGCCGATCATGGAATCCAGCGTGTTGATGGCCTTGTAGCCGAGAATACCGGGGAGGCCGAACAGCGCGCCCCAGAACACCGGCGCCACGATACCGTCGGAGGCGTTCTCGGCAAGGCTCTCGATCGCCGCGCGCGCGATCCCGGCCTCATCGAGCGCCGCGGGATCGCGGCCGACGATGCGCGAGACCGCTTCGCGCGCGGCAGCGATATCGCCGGCCTGCAATGGCCTCGCGACGGCGGCAACGTGATCATGGAGCGAGCGCAGCGCGACCAGCGGCCAGGCGAGCACGCCCACCAGCGCGATCTGGATCCAGCCCGAAGCCAGCAAGGACTGAAGCATCCAGCCGAGCGCGACGGAGAGCGCAATCACCAAAAGCGCTCCCGCAACACCCGCAGCGCGCCGAAGGACCGGCTGATCGGAGGAGCGATTCCAGCCGGTATCGATCGCGCCAATCAGGCTACCCAGCCAGGTCACGGGGTGGCCGATGCGCGCGAACAGCCATGACGGCCAGCCCAGAAGGGCATCCACCGCCATCGCCACCACCATCGCGCCCGCAAAGCCCAAATCCGCCTCCTGTCCCGCCCCTGTTGCGCAAAGCGAGGGCCGAGCGCAAGCCCCTGCCCGCCTGATTTCGGCTTTGTCTTTGGCCGCGTTTGGTGATTAGTCAGGCCCACAGGAGACCTTCATGGCCGTCATCTTGATTACCGGCGGAGCGCGATCGGGCAAGAGCAAGCGCGCGGAAGCACGCACGCGCGCTTTTCCCGGACAGCCCGTCTATGTCGCTACGGCCGAGGCGCTGGATGGAGAAATGGAGGCGCGCATCGCCAGGCATCGCGCGCGGCGCGGAACCGACTGGATCGAGCGGGAAGTGCCGCTCGATCTCGCGGCCGCGCTGGTCGCAAGCGACGGCGGCGGCGCACGGCTAGTGGATTGCCTGACGCTCTGGCTCTCCAACCTGATGCATGCCGGGCGCAACTGGGAGCACGAGGTGAACGCGCTTGCCGCGACCCTCTTCAATCTCAAGAGCCCGGTCGTGCTCGTCACCAACGAGGTCGGCCTCGGCATCGTGCCCGACAACGCACTGGCGCGCAGCTATCGCGACGCCGCCGGGATCATGAACCAGACGATTGCCGAGTTCGCCGACGAGGTCGAGTTCGTGGTTGCCGGCCTGCCGATGAAACTGAAATGATGCCGCGCGTGGAGCTTCTCAAGGACATCGTCGCCGATCTCAGGATGGCGGCATCGTTCGTCACGATCCTCCCCGTCGCATCGTCGAAACCCGCAGCCGACGGCGCCGTCGCGCGCGCGACCTGGGCCCTTCCAATCGCTGGCCTTCTGGTCGGCCTTGCCGGCGCTTTCATCTACAAGGTCGCCATCCGCCTCGGGCTGACGCCGAGCCTCGCCGCCCTGCTCGCGCTGGCGACGACTACCCTCATCACCGGCGCGCTGCACGAGGACGGCCTTGCCGACACCGCCGATGGGCTCGGCGGCGGCCGCACGCGCGAGCGCAAGCTCGAGATCATGCGCGACAGCCGGATCGGCGCTTACGGCGTCTGCGCGTTGATCCTGTCGTTCGGCCTGCGCTGGAGCGCGCTCGCAGCGATCGCCAATCCCCTGGCGGTCACGTTCGCGCTATGCGCCGCGCACGCCGCTGCACGCGCGGGCGTGCCGGCCTTCATGTCGCTGGTGCCGCCGGCGCGGCCTGACGGACTGTCGGCCAGCGCTGGCGTGCCGCCCGGCCGCAGCATCGCGATCGCCTTCGCGGTTGGAACGCTCGTGCTTGCCCTGGCGTTGGGGCCGGGCAAGGCGCTGGCCGGCCTGGTCCTGCTCTCGCTCGCCGGCCTGCTGCTGGCGCGGCTCGCCATCCGCCAGATCGGCGGGCAGACCGGCGACATTCTCGGCGCGTTCGAGCAGATCGGCGAAATCCTGATCCTGCTGGTCGCCGCGGCCTTCCAGATGGGACGCTGACCTCATGGTCGAGTTCGACGACACCTTCCGCCGGCACCTGCACGAGCTGTTCGTGTGGCGCCGCGACGTGCGCCGCTTTCGCAGCGATCCGCTGCCGGACGGCGCCGTCGATCGCCTGATCGAGACGGCGTGTCTTTCCCCGTCGGTCGGCCTCAGCCAGCCCTGGCGCTTCGTCATCGTCGACGATGCGGCACGGCGCCGTGCCGTCATCGACGACTTCAGGGCCTGCAACGCCGATGCGCTCAACTGCTACTCGGGCGACCGCGCGGCGCGCTATGCCACGCTAAAACTGTCGGGCCTCGAACAGGCGCCGGGCCACCTCGCCGTGTTCGCGGACAAGACCAGCGACATCGGCCACGGCCTTGGCCGCGCCACCATGCCGGAAACGACGGAATATTCCGTCGTCGCCGCGATCACCGCGATGTGGCTCGCCGCGCGCGCGGAAGGCATTGGCCTTGGCTGGGTGTCGATCCTGAATCCCGATCGCATCCACGCCATTCTCGACGTGCCTGACACCTGGAAATTCATCGCCTATCTCTGCATCGGTTATCCGGAGGTCGAATGCGACCAGCCCGAACTCGAGCAGGCGAAGTGGGAGCACCGGCGCGGCGCGAGCGAATTTACGCTGCGGCGTTAGCAGGCCGCACGATCCTCCGTCATTGCGGGCGCAGCGAAGCAATCCAGAGACAAGGCATTACGGAGCGTCACCGATCAGGCAACGATCGAAACAGCGACTCTCTCGGCTCGTAGGAATACGGTATCGGGCTGCGCATGGCTGCGAATGAACATTCATAAGCGCACTTTTTCATCAATTGTGGTCGCTAGCCTTTCGGGATATGCACAGCGTCAGGGACAACTTTTGCGAAGCATTTCATGACTGAGCGGCCCGCTCCTGCCCGCGTTGTGCCGGCGGTCGCCCGCCGCGATCTCCTTCGCCTGGCAGGCGCAACTGCCGCGGGATGGCTTGTGCTCGGCGCAACGCCGGATCGCATGCGGCTCGTCGCGACGCTCACGGCATTGCCGCTCGACGACGAACTGACCAAAAGAAGCATGACCGAAGCTGCGACCACGCGGCTCGGCGGGCTCATCGCGGGCCTGAGGCAACGAGGCTGGGTCGAAGGGGTCAATTTCCGTTTCGAGATCCGGTCGAGCTTCGGCGGACCGGACAAGTTGAAGACCGCCGTGCAGGAGCTCATCGATCTCAAGCCGGATGTCATCCTGACCGGCTCGACAGGTGAAACCGCGGCCGTGCTGGCGGCCACCAAGACGATCCCGATCGTTTTCGCGACCTCCAACGATCCCGTCGGCAACGGCTTCGTCGAGAGCCTCGCCCATCCCGGCGGCAACGTCACGGGCTTCACCAGCAGCACCGCCGAGATGGGCGGAAAATGGTTTCAGCTCATCAAGGAGGCCGTGCCGGACATGGCGCGTGTCGGCGTCCTGTTCAATCCTGCGAGCACGCCTCGCGCCGGACGCTTCTTTCTCGAGTCCCTCGAGCAGGAGGCCGCGACATCGGGGGTTGACGTGGTCCTCGCCCCCATCGGCAAGGCAGCGGAGATCGACGGGGCGATAAGCCGCTTTTCCGAGCCGCCCAAGGCTGCGATGATCTCGCTCGTCGACAGTTTCCTGGTGGTGAACCGCCAGGCGATCGTCGCGGCAACGGCGAAATATCGTGTTCCGATGATCTATCCGTTTCATTACTTCATGGATGCGGGCGGGCTCATGAGCTACGGGCCGACGCTGGAGGTCCGCTCGGCCGACTATGTCGACCTGATCCTGCGCGGCACCAAGGCCGGGGATCTGCCGGTGCAATCGCCGCGTAAATACGAGCTTTTGATCAACCGCACCGTCGCGCGATCGCTCGGACTGACGATCCCGTTCACGCTGCTCGCGCGCGCCGACGAGATCCGCGAGTGAACGAGCAGGTCGACCAGGGACATTTGCGAACGCCTCCCGGCCGGCTGTACCGGAAATATCTCTACTCGATCGTCGCCCTCGCCTTTGCCGCGCTCGCCATCAACACCGGCTTCGACGTCTGGTTCTCCTATCGCGAGCAGAAGCAGCTCCTCGCGGCGATCCAGCGCGAGCAGGCGGCATCCGCGGCCATCCAGATCGGCCAGTTCATCGGCCAGATCGAAAACCAGATCAGATGGCTCTCGCGCCTGCCGCCGGAACTGTCGACCAACGAGGACGATCGCCTGAACGCCATCCGCCTGCTGCGCCTCTCGCCCGCGATCGCGGAAATTGCCGAGCTCGATGCGCAGGGCCGCGAGCTGGTGCGCGTGTCGCGCCGCGTTGCGGACAAGGTCGGCAGCAAGGCCGACCTCTCCACCTCGCCGGCCTTCCGCGGCGCCAATGAAAGCCGCGCCTATTACGGGCCGGTCTACTTCTTCGGCGACACCGAGCCGTTCATGACGCTCGCCACCCGCGGGAGCGGCCGCGCGCCCAATGTGGTCGTCGCCGAAGTCAATCTGCGTTTTATCTGGGACCTCGTCGCCGGGATCAGGGTCGGCAACACCGGCAAGGCCTACGTGGTCGACCGCATGGGGGTCTTGATCGCCCATCCGGATCTGTGGCCGGCGCTTCGTCGCAGCGATCTCACCGGCCACGCGGACGTGCGCGCCGCGCTCGACGGCATAGGCCCGCCCTCGGGCGGCCTGGTCAGGGAGGACCTGTCAGGTCAACGCGTGCTGTCGACCTATGCGACGGTGCCGTCGCTCGGCTGGCTGGTGTTCGTCGAGCTTCCGCTCACCGAAGCCTATGCCCCGATCTACGCGTCGATCGGACGCTCCACCTTTCTTCTGGTCGTCCTGCTCGCCATTGCGGTTCTGGTGTCCCTCTGGCTCAGTCGGCGCATGACAGTGCCGATCCAGATCCTGACGCAGGGCGCGCGGCGGATCGGAAGCGGCGATCTCGGCCTGTCGCTCGCGATCAGGACCGGCGACGAGCTGGAGGCGCTCGGTGACCAGTTCAACCGGATGGCCGCTCACTTGCGCGACTCCTACGCAACGCTCGAGGGCAAGGTGATCGAGCGGACCTCCGAGCTCGAGAAGGCGCGCGATCAGGCCCTGGCCGAGCACGACGCTGCCGAGCGCGCGCGCAGCATTGCCGTGCAGGCCAACGAGACCAAATCGCGCTTTCTTGCCGTCGTCAGCCACGAGCTGCGCACGCCGCTGAACGGCGTCATGGGCGTACTGCAACTGCTCGACGACGGCAGCCTCGGCGAGATGCAGCGGCGCCGCCTCGCCACCGCCGCCGCATCGGGCGAAACGCTGATCGCGCTGGTCGATGCGATCCTGGAATATGCGCGCCTCGAGGCCAGCACCGAGGCGCTGGAGACGCGCGACTTCCGCCTCGACCAGCTGATCGAGGCAGCCGCCGATCTGATGCGCCCGCAGGCCTTCAATAAAGGACTGACCTTCGATCTCGCCAGCGATGCGACGGTCAATATCTCCGTGCACGGCGATCCCGTCAGGCTCAACCGCATCCTGCTCAACCTGATCGGCAACGCGATCAAGTTCACCCCGCGCGGCGGGATCGCTTTGACGGGCACCGCCGAACGGCTCGACAATCGTGTCCTGCTGCACATCACCGTTCGCGATACCGGCATCGGCATCGCGCCCGACATGCATGAGCGGATTTTTGAGGACTTCGTCCAGGCCGACGACAGCATTGCACGGCGGTTCGGCGGCACAGGCCTCGGCCTTGCGATCGCGCGGCGCCTCACCCGCCTGATGCGGGGCGAGCTGACGGTGGAGAGCACGCCGGGCGCCGGCAGCACGTTCAGGCTTGAGGTACCGCTCGACCGCGCCGCGAGCGGCATCGCGCAAGGCGCGCTTCCGCCGCCGTCGCGGCAGCTCCGCGTGCTGCTGGTCGACGACGATCCCGTCAATCGCCAGGTCGGCGAAGCCATTCTGAACCGGCTCGGCCATCGCCCCACCCTCGCCGGCAACGGCGCCTCCGCCGTCGCACTCGCGCGCGACCAGACGTTCGATATCATCCTGATGGATTTGCACATGCCTGACATGGACGGCGTGGAGGCAGCCTCGCTGATCGGCAAGCTCGGTTTGCCGAAGATGCCTAGCATCATCGCCGTGACCGCCGACGTATCCACCAACGCCCGCGAACGCCTCGCCGGCGCCGGCATCACCAAGGTCGTCAGCAAGCCGATCCTGATCAATGCGCTGCGCGAGGCGATCGAAGACACCCCGGACGAACCGGCCGCCGCGCAACTCGCCGCAGGCGCACTGATCGACCGGCATTTTCTCGATGACCAGAAGGAATTGCTGGGTGCGGCGCAGATCGCAAAACTCCATCAGCTCCTGCAGCAAACGAGCGAACGGCTGATCGACGATATCGCCAAGGCTGCGGCGACCGGCGACCACAAGCAGCTCGCCCGATCCGCGCACCAGCTCGGCAGCGCGGCCGGCGCGCTCGGGCTCGTCCGCCTGTTCGAGCGCTGCCGTGAGGTCGAATTGGCTGCAATCTCGATATCCCCGGCGGAATGCCAGAGTGCGGCCGACGAACTTGCCGCGCTTCAGCAGGCGTCGATGAAAGCGCTGGACGATCTGCTCACGCCGGCCGAGGCGCGTTCGGCTAGCTAGCCGCTGAACCCGTGAATAAACCGCCCCTTGGTCGACTTATCCCGATGCATCATCTGACCCTACCTCAGTATGGTCACGCCATACCCGCGCACAATGGCGACAGCCAAGTGCTCCGTGCTACCTATGAACGCAGAGTGAAAAGCAACGGAACCGGCCCTACGAGCCGGCAGTTGCAGGACAAGTCCGGCGGCGTAGGCGCCCGCCGGCCTTTCTCCTGATCGAACGGCACGATGCCGCTCCAGTACTTGATGTCTACTGTCCCAGTTGGCTGCAGAGAGTACGTCATGAGAAACATCACCGATCTGCTCGTGCGGTTTTGGCATGGGAGCCAGCCCGCATCCGATACCCAGGTTGCGGCTGTCCCCGAAAACCGGGATCGATCCAGCATGGCCGATTTTGTCCGCATCCTGCAGGCCTACGATCAGGACCAGTGGAGCAACCGCGTCAGCCTATGATTCAAGCTCCCAAACAGTAGCCTCGAATTGCGCGCGACGGACCTCGGCAACTCTGAATGGACCGCCACCAAGCCGATGCGGCCGCCGCCACCTAGCGCCAAGAGGGAGATCGATCTCACGATTCCGGTCGTTTCTTCAGCAGATCGCCCGGCCGGCAATGTGCCGGCCGGGCTAACACGCCACACGAGGGATTAACTTCCTTCGTGCAGGGGCCTCTGAGCATTGCACTCTCAAGAACCGGACGTTTTAACGACAAGCTTTATGTTAAGCAGGTTGACGCCCTTGAATGGGTTCGGGGCGCTTTCGATTGTTCCCGTACCCGTGGCGTTCGCATAAGCACCTGTGCCCGATAGGATCGTGTATTCGCCCATTGATTTGCCGTCTTTGACCGAACCGGTGTAGCGCGCCGTAATCGAGCCTTCCTCGAACGTGTAAGTGCTATAGCCGAAGAAGGGGCCCGACCCTTTGAGCAAGTCCGAACTATTAACGAACTCCTTCACTCCGATACGGCCATCGTTGAAGACTGCGACCCCAAAGAATTTACCAGACGCAACCGTCTGTCCTTCGACGTTTGCGGCCTCTATCACCTTGAGGTCGATCGGCTTCGTGATCAGCTTGAACTCAAGCACCCGCTCGCCGGCTACGGCGGTTGACGCCGCGATGGTCAATGCCACGCCAGAAAGGAAAAAGGTGAGAGACTTCCGCATAGGCTCCTCCTGAGCTTGTTGAAATCAAGTCGAGAAGTGCCGGCGAGCCACACATCATGCCGCCGCTTTTCGCTGCGGCACGAAAGAGAGCCCTCGGCGGCGCCCCGGCAGCGGCTGAAGCTCTCTGGTCCTAAGGCGCGAAGCCGGGACGCAAGTATGAGTCCCAAGCGATCGGAAGAAAGTTCAGGTTTCCGTTACGGTATAATGGTGTCCAGCTACACGGGACCCTCAGTGTGTCGATACGAGCGATGTAATCGAGCTGACCAATGCTTCGACGGCGCCGGATGGCCTTCGCTGGTTGGCCAACTCCATCCGATAGTTCGCGGAACAGCAATTCCGGGGGATTAGTGTCACCAACGTTGACAAATGGGAGAGCGATGTCGCGACACCATTTCACGGGCGTAAGTCCCTGCGCTGGTCACCCATGGAATCGCCTCTTGCCCCATCGCGACAGAATCGCTGTGACAGGGAAATTGATGCGCCATCGGGGTTAGCGGACTCTAGCGAGCCGTCGCCCGGGAGATTTATGGGTTCACGGCCCAGCCTCCGCACGTCTGCGCCCGCCGGCCTCCTCCTCGCGGCCAAACCGCTCCACCAGGAAATCGATGAATAGCCGCACCTTCACAGACAAATGCCGCGTCGGCGGATAGACCGCATAGAGCGCGAGCGGCGGCGCCGAATAATCGTCCAGCACCGTCCGCAGCTCGCCCTTCTTCAACGCGTCCGCAGCGATGAACTCCGGCAGCAACGCCAGCCCCCTGCCCTTGATCGCGACATCGCGCAGCACTTCGGCATTGTTGACGCAGAGCGACCAGGCCGGCTGGATCCAGTGATCGCCGTCGTTGCCGGTGAGCTTCCACTGATTGCCTGTGAGCAGGAAGCCGTAGGTCAGCGAGGCGTGCTCGCGCAGATCCTGCGGATGTTTTGGCGTGCCGTGGCGCGCGAGATAATCCGGCGAGGCGCAGATCATGCGCGGGACAGGCACAATCCTGCGCGCGATCAGGCTGGAGGATTCCAGTTCTGCGATCCGCAAGGTCACGTCAAAGCCGTCCTGCACGGGATCGAGCAGATCGTCGCTGAGCACGATCTGGAGCTGCAGCTCGCCATAGCGCGCCATGAAATCGGCGAGCACGGGACCTAACCGCATCGTGCCGAACGACATCGGCGCGTTGACGCGCAGCAGACCTCGCGGCGCCGACTGGGCCTGTGTCACCGCCTGGTCCGCGGCCTCGATCTCGGAGAGGATGACGACCGCACGCTCAAAATAGCGCTGGCCGTTCTCGGTGGGGCTGGCGTGACGCGTGGTCCGGTTCAGCAGCTGGACGCCAAGGCTCTCCTCGAGGTCGGCGATGTATTTGCTGATCGCTGAGCGCGACAGCCGCAGCTGCCGTCCGGCCTCGGCGAAGCTGCCGCTTTCGACCACTTTGACGAAGGCCCGGAGGCTGGCGACCTTATCCAAGGCCCGGCCCCCGCGATTGTTTCCAAATCGTAGACATAGCCGTCATATTTGCATGGATTGTCTCCAATCCAAAGCGGAACGATATTTCCAGCCAGAGCAAGACCGCTCCCCGATTTCAGGAGGACGACAATGTCTGGACTGCACCATGTCACCGCGATTGCCGGCGACCCCATCCGCAATTTCGGCTTCTACACGCGCGATCTCGGCCTGCGCTTCGTCAAGAAGACGGTCAATTTTGACGATCCCGGCACCTATCACTTCTATTATGGCGACGAGACCGGCCGCCCGGGCACCATCCTGACCTTCTTCCCCTGGGCCGGCGTGCCCTCGGGCCGCCGTGGCGTCGGCGAGACCCATCAGACCGCCTTCCGCGTGCCGCAGCGCTCGCTCGGCTACTGGACCCAGCGCTTCACCGAGAAGGGCATTGCTTACGAGGCGCTGGAGAAGCGCTTTGGCGAATCCGTGCTGCCCTTCACCGATCCTGACGGCATGGCGCTCGCGCTGGTCGGCGTCCCCGGCGCCGAGAACGAGCCCGGCTGGAGCAATGGCGACGTGCCGGCCGAGCACGCAATCCGCGGCTTCCATGGCGTGACGCTGCTCCTCGACAGCGCGGCGAAGACGGCCGGCATTCTCACCGACGTGTTCGGCTTCAAGGAGACCGGCCGCGAGGGCTCGGTGATCCGCTTCAAGGCGCCGGGCGATGTCGAAGGCAGCGTCGTCGACATCTACGAGGCCAAGGGCTTTCTGCGCGGACATCAGGGCGGCGGCTCGGTGCATCACATCGCCTTCCGCGCGGCCGATGATGCCGAGCAGGGCAAGATGGCGCAGAAGCTCGTGAGCAATCACGGCCTGCACCCGACCGAGCAGAGGGACCGCAACTACTTCCGCTCGATCTATTTCCGCGAGCCCGGCGGCGTGCTGTTCGAGATCGCAACCGACATCCCCGGCTTCGCCGTCGACGAGCCCGTCGCGACGCTGGGACGTGACCTGAAGCTGCCGAGCTTCCTCGAGCAGCACCGCAAGCAGATCGAGAGCGTGCTGCCGAGCCTCGAAGAAAGCGTGTCATGACCGAGAGCACCTTCATCCACCGTTTCGAGCCCGCGACCAGCGCGGGCTCACCCCCTCTCCTGCTGCTGCACGGCACCGGCGGCGATGAGAACGACCTGCTCGGGCTCGGCAAGATGATCTCGCCAGGCTCGGCGCTGCTCTCGCCGCGTGGCCGCGTGCTCGAGCACGGCATGCCGCGCTTCTTCCGCCGCCTCGCCGAAGGCGTGTTCGACGAAGACGACGTCCGCCGCCGCGCGCACGAGCTCGGTGACTTCGTTACGGAGGCGCGGCAACGCTACGGCATCGCCGCGCCGATCGCGGTCGGCTTCTCCAACGGCGCCAATATCGCGGCGGCGCTGTTGCTGCTGAAGCCGGACGTGCTTGCAGGCGCGATCCTGCTGCGGGCCATGGTGCCGCTGTCGCATCCGCTCAAGGCGGTGCTCGGCAACAAGCCGGTCCTGCTCCTGTCCGGCCAGGCCGATCCGATCGTGCCTGCGAGCAACTCGGCGCGGCTGGCAGCGCTGCTGTCGCAAGCAGGCGCCGGCGTGACGCACAAGGTCCTGCCGGCAGGCCATCAATTGTCGCAGGCCGACGTGACGCTCGCCCGCGACTGGATCGGCAGCGTCGCCGCCGAAGCGGCCTGACATCTGCGAACGGCGCACCGTTGGTCGCGGTGCGCCGCCTCGCCCCCCTGCAAGCGACCTTCCGCCGCATCTGCGCAATCGGGCGCCAGCCTGCCGGAATTTTCCGCTTGCCCGTTTCCGCGTCAGGCTTAGAATTTGGGACAAGGTTCCGAAATATGGAACTACCTTGGACCAACCCTGATGAGCGCTCTCACCAACGCGATCGAGATCCTCCGCTGCTTTTCCAGCGCGCGGCCCGATCTGTCGTTCGCGGACGTGATGGCGCTGACGGGCAAGCCGAAGAGCTCGACCTCGCGGCTGCTGCGCTCCTTGCGCGATTGCGGCCTGCTCGAGCAGGACCCGCACACCCGCCGCTACCGGCCGGGCCTGCTCACCTTCGAGCTCGGCCGACTGCATCGCGCCCATGACGATCTCATCAGCATGGCCGAGCGCGAGCTGCGCGAGGTTTGCGCGCGCACCGGTCACACCGGTTACATCGCCGTGCTCGACGGTTTTGAGCAGGTCGTGCTCCGCATCGTGCC
This sequence comes from Bradyrhizobium sp. CCBAU 45389, assembly GCF_028128625.1. Lineage (NCBI taxonomy): Bacteria > Pseudomonadati > Pseudomonadota > Alphaproteobacteria > Hyphomicrobiales > Nitrobacteraceae > Bradyrhizobium > Bradyrhizobium sp. CCBAU 45389. Next base: position 807,650 of record NZ_LBIY01000002.1, read on the forward strand.
GGGCTCCAATCCCCTGCGCGTCGTCAATCCGCCTGGCCAGCGCACGCCTGCGCTCGCGACCTCCAATGGCCGCGCCATGCTGGCGCGCCTTTCCGACGAAGACATCCGCGCGCGGGTGCCTGCGACCTATCCAAAGCTGGCGCGCAACTCGCCGCAGAATTTCAAGCAGCTGATGCTGCGCCTGAACGAGATCCGCAGCACCGGCGTGTCGGAGGCGGCCGATGAATCCATCGAGGGCGTCGGCTCGCAAGGCTTTGCGCTCAAGAGTGGCGAGACCGGCGAGATGATCGGCATCGCGGTGTCCTACTCGGTGCAGGCGACCACCGCCGCCGAGCGCGCCAATGTCCGCCGCGAGCTGGCGGCGATGGCCGCAAAACTGCGACGACTGACCGGCGATCCGCTCGATCAGGACGCCGCCCGCATCCAGACGGGGACGCGATGAGCAACGCCGCAACCACGCGCCCCAACGGCCTTGCGCTCTTCATTCTGCCGAGCGCGCTGCTGTTCGCCTTGTTCTTCTTCCTGCCGATCGGGCTGATGGCGCTGATGAGCGTGCTCACCGGCAATCCCGTGGTGATGCCGAAGGTCGCCTTCACCAACCGCCACTACGCCCGCATGGTCGGCGATCCCTATTACCTCGAGGTGATCTGGACCACGATCCGGATCGGGCTCGTCACCACGCTGGTCGCGCTCCTGATCGGCTATCCGCTGGCGCACTGGATGGCGCGGATCAAGAGCCGTACCGGGCACGCGCTGCTGCTGATGGCCGTGCTGGCGCCGATGCTGACCGGCATCGTGGTGCGCACCTTCGCGTGGATGACGCTGCTCTCCGACAAGGGCGTGGTCAACCAGACCCTGATGTCGCTCGGCCTGATCTCTCAACCCTTGAAGCTGATGTACACCGAGACCGGCATCGTGGTTGGCCTCGTCCACATCTACGTGCCCTTCATGGTGCTGACGCTGACCGGCGTCATCGGCCGGATCGACGAACGGCTGGAGCAGGCCGCCGAAAATCTCGGCGCGAGCCCCTTGCGCGCCTTCCTCGAGGTGACGCTGCCGCTCAGCGTGCCCGGCATCCTCGCCGGATCGTTGCTGGTCTTCGCGCTCGCGATCAGCGCCTATGTCACGCCGATCCTGCTCGGCGGCTTCCAGATCATGACGCTGCCGATCCTGATCTACCAGCAGATCTCGGCGAACTTCAACGTCGGCTTCGCCGCTGCGCTCGGCATCGTGCTGCTCATGATCTCGCTCATGCTCGTCATCGCCTATAACCGCGCGCTCGGCCTCGTCTCCGGCCAGCGCGAATTGCAGTGAGGCGGACTATGAGCACCTCCACCTCCCACAGCCCATCGTTCGCAACCGCCCGGAAGGCGACGCCTGCTCGTACGGCCGCAGCCGCATGGCCTTACGGCCGCTATCTCTATCTCGCCCTCAACATCGCCATTCTGGTCTTCCTGCTGGCGCCGATCGCGATCGTGGTCGTGTTCGCGCTGAACCCGACGCCGTTCATCCAGTTTCCGCCGGTCGGTGTGTCCCTGCGCTGGTTCGAGAAATTCTTCGCCTCGCGCGATTTCATGCATGCGCTCGGCTTCAGCCTCGAAGTCGCCGTGCTCACCACCCTGTCCGCGACTTTGCTCGGCGCCTCCGCGGCGCTGGCGCTTGCACGCGGCAATCTGCCGGGCACGCGGCTGATCGTGGCGACCATGCTCTCGCCCTTGATGCTGCCGGCGATCCTCACCGGCCTTGCGCTGTTCCAGACCTATGTGCTGCTCGATGTCGGTCGGCCGACCTGGGGCCTCGTCGCCGGCCACACGCTGGTGACCCTGCCTTACGTGGTGCGCACCACGCTCGCCGTGCTGCACAATTTCGACACGCGCCTGGAAGAGGCGGCGCGCAATCTCGGCGCCAGCCCGTTACGCACCTTCTTCGAGGTGACGCTGCCGCTGATCAAGCCGGGTGTGCTCGCGGGCGCGATCTTCGCCTTCATCGTCTCCTTCGACCAGTTCCCGGTGTCGCTGTTCCTGGTCTCGCCGGGCAACGAGACGCTGCCGGTCACGCTGTTCAATTATCTGAAGTTCGATCTGGACGGCACCATCGGCGCTGCCTCGGTGGTCTCGATCGTGCTCGCCTTTGTCGTCGTCATCGGGCTCGACCGCACGGTCGGCCTGCGCTCCTACGTCAAATTGTAACCGCTCATTCCAACGAAGGAATCGACACATGATGAAAGCTCTGGGATCGTCACGGCTCAGCCGCCGCCGCTTTCTGACCGCGAGCGCCTCGCTCGGCATCGGCACCATCGCCGCGCCTTACGTTGCGCGCGCCGACGACCCGACGCTGCGCATCACCGGCTGGGGCGGCAAGTGGGGCGAGATCATGAAGGCCGAGATCGGCCCCGCCTTCGAGAGCGAGTTCAAGTGCAAGCTTCAGACTGACTCCGCTTTCCCCTATCTGCCAAAGCTCCAGGCGAGCTCGCGCTCCGCGCCGATCTACGACGTGCTGCACACCAATTCCAACGAGCAGTGGGCCGCCGCCGAGATGGGACTGGTCGAGCCGAAGATCGATCCCAAGCTCGTTCCGAACCTCGCCGACGTCTATCCCTACGCCGTCAGCGACAAGATCGTCGGCGTCTCGATCTTCACGAGCGCCATTGGCCTTGGCCTTCGCACCGACAAGGGCTATGGCAGCGTCACCTCCTGGAAGGAGCTGTGGGACGCGAAGTACAACGGCGTCCGCGGCGGCTATGTCATTCCGGTCAACAGCCTCGGCCAGGCCTTCCTGATGATGTGCGGCACGCTGTTCGGCAAGGGCCAGACCGATCTCGACGCGGCTTATGCCGCGCTGGAGAAGCTGAAGCCGATCAAGATCGTCGATTTCACCGGCGCGATGGAGAAGATGCTGCTATCAGGCGAAGTCGGCCTCTGCGTCATCCACGATTCCGGCATCTACCGCTATGATGGCCAGAACCAGCCGACCGATTTCGTCTCGCCGAGCGAAGGCGTGCTGTCGCTGGAGCAGGTTCTGACCATCACGCCCGGCAGCAAGATGAAGGAGCTCGCCAACGCCTATGTGAACTACATGCTGCGTCCCGAGGTGCAGAAGCGCCTCGCCGAGACCGTGTGGTACTCACCGGCCAACAAGAAGGTGAAGCTCGACGCCAAGTACGACGCCAAGCTGCTGACCACGCCCGAGAAGGTCTCCAAGCTGATCCAGGTCGACTGGAAGTGGTACAACGAGCGCAAGGACGAGATCGACCAGCGCGTCAACCGGATCTTCCGCGCATGAGCGCATCGATCGAGATCGCCGGCGTCAGCAAGGTCTATGACGGCGGCGTCCGCGCCGTCGACGCGGTCGCGATGGACATCAGGCAAGGGGAGTTCTTCTCCCTGCTCGGCCCATCCGGCTGCGGCAAGACCACGACGCTGCGCATGATCGCCGGCTTCGAGACGCCGAGCGCGGGCGCGATCCGCGTCGACGGCGCCGACATCACCCATGTACCCGCGCACAAGCGCGACATGGGCATGGTGTTCCAGAACTACGCGCTGTTCCCGCATCGCACCGTCGCCGAGAACGTCGCCTTTGGCCTCCGCATGCGCGGGCTCGACAAGGCGAGCATTGCGGCCAGGGTGAAAGCCGCCCTCGCCATGGTCGAGCTGTCCGGGCTGGAAGATCGCCGCCCCGCCCAGCTCTCCGGCGGCCAGCAGCAGCGTGTCGCGCTTGCGCGGGCCATCGTGATCGCCCCGCGCGTCCTGCTCTGCGACGAGCCGTTAGGGGCGCTCGACAAGAAGCTGCGCCAGCAGATGCAGTTCGAGCTCAAGCAGCTGCAGAAGAAGCTCGGCCTCACCCTGGTCTTCGTCACCCACGACCAGGAAGAGGCGCTGGCGATGTCCGACCGCATCGCCGTGATGAACGGCGGCCGCGTCGAGCAGGTCGGCACGCCCACGGAGATCTACAACCAGCCGACGACGCGCTTCGTCGCCGACTTCATCGGCGACACCAACATCTTCCGCGGCGAGCGCACTGCCGCGGGCCAGAGCCTCGACGTTGGCAAGGGCCTGATCCTGGCACTGCCGCCCACCGAAGCGCAGGGCACCGGCGTGCTCTCGGTCGCGCTGCGCCCCGAAAAGATTCGCCTCATGCCGCGCGCTGACGCCGCCCCCCCGGCCGGCAGCTCGGCACATGGTATCGTCGAGAACACCAACTTCCTCGGCGGTGCCGTGCTCTACCGCATCACGCTCGAGGGCGGCCATCGCATCCTCGTGCAACAGCCCAATGCAGGCACGAGCCGCCTGTTCGTTCCCGGCAACGGCGTCACACTCGAATGGACGCCGGCCGATCTCGTCGTGTTGAAGGACTAGACATGAACATGCCATTGAAGCACCAGCGCATCGGAGTGGTCGTGATCGGCCAGAGTCCGCGCCCGACCGTCGCTGCCGAGATCGCAGCCGTGCTGTCGCCGGGCATCCAGATCGAGCTGCGCGGCGCGCTCGACGGCATGAGCCGCGCCGAGATCGACGCCATTCCGCCGATGGACGGTTACGACACGCTGTTCACGCTGCTGCCGAACGGCGACGGCGTCACTATCAGCAAGAAGGAAGTGGAGCGGCGCGCGAGCCAGCAGATCACGCGCTTCAAGCATGAAGGCGTCGGCGTGACGCTGATGGCCTGCACCGGCAAATTCCCCAACCTCGCCGCCGACGGGCTCGTCATCCTGCCGTCGGCCGTCCTGCATAATCTCGTCGAGGCCGTGCTGCCGAAGGGCCGGCTCGGCGTGTTCTCGCCGCTACCCGAGCAGACCGCGCTGATCGACAAGAAATGGCAGCGCGAGGGCGTCGAAGTCGTCGGCATCACGCTGCGCCCCGGCTCCAGCGAGGCCGCCGTCGACGAAGCCGCGCGCACGATGGCCGACCTCGAGCCCGATCTCGTGGTGATGGACTGCATCAGCTACACCAGCGCCAACAAGGCGCGCGTGCGCAAGGCCTATCCAGGTCCCGTGATCCTCGGCATCGCCGCCGCGGCCCGCATCGTCGAGGAGCTGGTATCGTGAGCAAGGTGGAATTGAAGACGATCAGCCTCGAGGAGATCGAGGCGCTCGCGGTCGGCGCCTGGATTCTCGGCACCGGCGGCGGCGGCAGCCCCTATCTCGGCCTGCTCAATCTGCGCCGGCTCTACGCCGAAGGCCACCGCGTACAATTGATGTCGCCGCTCGACCTCGACGACGAGGACTGGGTCGCGGTGGTCTCCAACATGGGCGCGCCGCTGGTCGGACAGGAGCGCCTCGCCGACAGCCGCAACATCGCGCGCGCCGTGCGCATGCAGGAAGAGATCAACAACATCAAGTTCCGCGCGGTGATGTCGGTTGAGATCGGCGGCGGCAACGGCGTGCAGGCGCTGATGGCGGCCGCGCATCTCGGCATCCCCGTCGTCGACGCCGACTGCATGGGCCGTGCCTTCCCTGAGGCGCAGATGACCTCGGTCGCGATCGGAGGCCTGCGTCCCTACCCTTGCACGCTCTACGATCCCCGCGGCATCGAGGCGGTCGTGACCAAGGTGCCTACCTGGAAGTGGATGGAGCGGGCGAGCCGCAAGATCTGCGTCGAGATGGGCTCGATCGCCTCGACCAGCAAGGCCCCGCGCACGGGGCGCGAGGTCAAGGACTGGGGCATCCATTTCACCACCACCAAGGCGATCCGCATCGGCCGCGCCGTGCAGGAGGCGAACCGCCGCCACGAGGATCCGATCGCGGCGCTGCTCGCGACCGAGGGCGGCAAGAAGCTCTTCACCGGCAAGATTGTTGACGTTGCGCGACGGACAACCGAGGGATTCCTGCGTGGCACAGCGATGGTGGACGGCAGCGACGCGGATCGCGGCACAAAGCTAAAACTCTCGTTCCAGAACGAATGGATCGTGGCCTGGCGTGATGAGGAGGCGATCGCGACCTCGCCCGATCTGATCTGCGTGCTCGACAGCGTCAACGGCCATGGCATCGGCACCGAGACCATTCGCTATGGCCAGCGCGTCACCGTCGTGGCCCTGCCCGCGCCGCCGGTGCTGACGAGCCAGCGCGGTCTCGAATTCGTCGGCCCGCGCGCCTTCGGCTACGACCTCGATTTCCGTTCCCTCTTCTCGCCCGCAGCAGTCGGAGCTTAAGATCCCATGAAGCGTATTGGCATCGATGTCGGCGGCACCAACACGGACGCCGTTTTGATCGTCGACGAGAAGGTCGTTCATTCGGTCAAGCGACCGACCACCGCGGATGTGACCTCGGGCATTCTGGACGCGCTGAAGGCGTTGCGCGCGGAGCCTGCCGCCGCGGTGAAGGTCGACGCCGTCGTGATCGGCACCACGCATTTCATCAACGCCGTGGTGCAGCGCCGCCACGTGCAGAAGATCGGCGCGATCCGCATCGGCATGCCCGCGAGTGCCTCGCTGCCGCCGTTCTGCGACTGGCCGACGGATCTCGCCAGCCTCGTCAACGGCGAGATCTTCATGCTGGAGGGCGGCCACGATTACGACGGCCGTCCGTTCATGCCGCTGGATGTCGCCGGCCTCAAGAACGCCGCACGAAAGATCAAGGACGCCGGCCTGCGCTCGGTCGCTGTCTGCTCGAGCTTCTCCCCGCTCGATCCCTCCTGCGAGACCACGGCGCGCGAGATCCTCGCCGAGATCTGCCCCGACGTCGCGGTGACGCTGTCGCACGATCTCGGCCGCATCGGCCTGCTCGAGCGCGAGAACGCGGCGCTGCTCAACGCTTCGCTGCACGACCTCGCGGTCACCACGGTCGCCGCCTTCCGCAAGGCCATCGCCGACAGCGGCATCGATGCGCCGCTGTTCCTGACCCAGAACGACGGCACGGTGATGCAGGCCGAGATCGCCACCGCCTTCCCGGTGATGAGCTTCGCCTCCGGCGCCACCAACTCCATGCGCGGCGCCGCGCATCTCTCGGGCCTCGACGACGCCATGGTGGTCGACGTCGGCGGCACCACCAGCGACATCGGCCAGCTGCGTCACGGCTTTCCGCGCGAAGCCAATGCGGTCGTCGAGGTTGGCGGCGTGCGCACGCTGTTCCGGATGCCCGATCTGCTCTCGATCGGGCTCGGCGGCGGCAGCCATGTCGACGAGGACCCGGTCCGCGTCGGCCCGCTCAGCGTCGGCTATCGCCTGACGTCAGATGCGCTGGTGTTCGGCGGCTCGCGCCTCACCGCCACCGACATTGCGGTCGCGGCCGGCCTGATCGACATCGGCGACCGTTCGCACGTCGCGAACTTGCCGAAGCGGCTGATCGAGGCCGCGCTGCGCGATGCCTGGCGCAAGCTGGAGGAAGACATCGACCGCATGAAGACCGAGGCCGGCGACGTGCCGCTGCTTGCGGTCGGCGGCGGCGCCTTCCTGGTGCCGGATCGCCTGCCCGGCATCTCCGAGATCGTGCGCGTACCGCATGGCGACTGCGCCAACGCGGTGGGCGCTGCGATCGCGCAGGTCTCAGGCGAAGCCGATCAGGTGTTCCGCGATCTCAGCCGCGAGGACGCTATCGCTGCCGCACGCGACATCGCCGCCGACCGCGCCGTCCAGGCGGGAGCGGCGCGCGACAGCCTCAAGACCGTCGACGTCGAGGACATGCCGATTGCGTATCTGCCCGGCAATGCGCTGCGTGTGCGGGTGCGTGTTGCAGGGGCGATCGCCGATCCGGATCTGCCGGCGGCGGCATAGCCTATTCATCCCCAACAAACAAAAATGCGAAAACAACCCCATGCACAGTAGCCGGCGATAACACAATCAACGGCTTACGCAGATAGCCACGGCCCCTTTGACACGTCGGGCAACACAGGGGTATAATGCTATTATTCCGAATTCCGGGCATTATCCTCTTTCTCCTCTGGGAGGCAAAACCGGCGCGAACGGCGTTTGGATCGTTGGCGCGGCGGCGCCGACCTGCGGCTGGGACTTCAACGGCAGCAACCCACGCAGTTTAGCCATGGGTCATCAGACGACATCCAGGTGAGAGGCGCGCGAGCAAGCGGCATAGCCGTTGCGCGCAGCCGTGTGCCTCGTGGCGGTTGCCAGGCGTCGGATGTCGATTGGGAGCAATCACCACCCGTAAATTTCCCAAGTGCCGGCCTATCACCCTGCTGGTTAACTGGTGCAGCCGAGCACCGCCATGAAAGCACCGAAGCCAAAGCAATGGGCCGAGCAGGAGGTCCGCCGATTGATCAGGCTCGCCCGGCAGGGGGTTGGCACATCGAAGATAGCCGCCGAATTGGGCCGTCACGCCGGGTCGGTGCGACGAATGGCGCGGAGCATCGGAATACTGTTGAAGAAGTAGCCGTCCCTGGCAGCAGGGCGTTGAGCGCACGGGTAGTTCCTGAAGCGCCTCTAGGCTCGGCTGATCTCCCGCACAACCCTGACCGCGGCATCAGTATTGCGGCCACAGAACAGCGCTCGATCAGGCTGAGAAGAGATGCCCATTCCAAATAGCGCTATAGGGCTGCCTCTCAACAAGGTTGTCGTTGGAGTTTGAAAGTTCAAAACGGCCCCAGCCGCAGGATGGGGTAACAGCCGGGGCCGGCATTCCCATTCCAATGTGCCGCAATCGGCGGTAATCGGCACGCTTCCAGTTAGGCATATAGAAGCTAACAAACTATGCTGTCTTGCACTTCCCCTGCGACGGCCGCGGCCGGTTGCGTGAGACTGCGCTCACCATGAGGCGGTGAGCCAACTTGGCAAAGTTCGAAATCATCGGGCGGCGTATCGTTGGCCAAATGCTCCCAATACTCAGCTTCGGCGAGCAGCTTCCAACTTCGATCAGGATGATGCGCGGCTGTCTGACGGCACAGCGATGCCATCGCGCGCAGGCGACTCGCAGTATCCATTTGCTCCTCCCAGCTATTTTTTGTTTTTTGCACCTTATTTTCTTTTTTTACGACGGAGTCATTACGATTATGGCGCAGAACTAATTTTCACTCTCCGGACGTGATTCGAATTCGTTACGACTTCAAATCGTTCGAGCAAAACTGGCCAACAGGTCACATTGGATGAAGAGCACGAAGAGGCTGCCTTCAGGTGGGCCTTACCGTTCTTCTTGTTCTTGCGGACGGGGTTCCTCGGCTTTGCGGTCCAAGGAAAGTACCGCTAGCCGGTGGCATTCTTGCTATTGCTCGCTCCAACTCCACGGCGATCGCCCGGTAGCGAGCGAGCAATCTCGTGAATGTGTCGCGCTTGACTTGGCTCTTGGCAGTTTTCTGAAGCCGCTCGCATTCGGCGATTTGCGCGCGGAGCAGCTCTAGCTGGGCCTGCATTTCCTTCATTGCTTATTCCCCGCGGGAGCCGCAACCCGGCTGATCAACACTCCCGACTTCAATCTAGATACTTTGGGGTTCGACGACATCAAGTCGAGGACGCGGGTCTAATTGGGACAATGTCTCTGACAAATCGCCTCGCGGGCGTGGAGGTTGCCGGAGCGACCAAAAGTTGATCGCGCTTCCTTCTGACAGGAGATGCCAGCCGTGTTCGGTCGCACCAACCAGGAAGCCATCCGCGCGCCATTCCACGCGGTCAACCGCAAGCTCGGCAACCTCGCGCCGATGTCGGCGTGTTTTCGAGTTGGTTGATCTGGATCAAGCCAACCGGAGCCTGATTCAAGAGGATTGATCAGGCAACGCGCAGGGGCTCGGCATGAAACGCTGGATGAGGCTTGTCATCGCAGCACTCATGGTCGCCGGATCGCGCTCGAGCGATGCCGCCGTGCGGATCACAGACGATCGAGGCGGATCGATCGGGAAGTACGTATACAAGTATGAACGGCTGCGCGCTTCGGGCCAGCGTGTCATCATCGACGGTTTCTGCGCGTCGGCTTGCACGATTGTCCTGGCGACCCTGCCCGCCGAAAGGATTTGCGTGACTTCGCGGGCCGAGCTGGCGTTCCACGCCGCATGGGATATTGGTCCTCGCGGACGGGCTGTCACGAACGCCGGCGCGACGCGTATGATGTATCTCATGTATCCCGCACCGGTGCGACGCTGGATCGCCCGTCGCGGCGGCTTGACGCCCCGGACCATATTCCTCCGCGGAAACCCGCTGCAGGCGATGTATCGCGCATGCGCCTCCTGAGCCCGCGGGACCGGTTAACCGCGACAAAAGCTGATTGAAGGCTACAAATTCGATTGCAGAAACAGCCTGAAGCGCCGGCCCAACAGGTTCGCCTCTTATCCGGAGCAATCGGCGGCGAGAATGCCAAGAGCAGGCGGCGGCCCTCGATCACCGCCGTCCGTGCTCACCTGGTCTTCTCAATACTGATACGGATACTGACCCGGACAGACGTAGCTGCCGTTGGTGTCGTAGTAGCAGCCGCTGTTGTAGTTGTTGTTGTAGTAACCGTAGGCTCCGTAGGCAGCGGCGGCGCCCACCGCGGCAGCACCATAGCCCAAGCCCGGGCGGTAGTAGCCGCCGCCGTAGCCCGGGCGACCAGCGATCGGGCGTCCCGGATAGCCGGGTCGACCTGCAATCGGGCGGCCTGCTATCGGATGCGACGGCCGAACTCCTCCGGCCACGCCATAGCCGCGACCGCCGTGGATGCGTCCGGCATAAGCCCCGCCTCGCCCAACGTGGGCAGCACGCATGCCGCCGCCGTGAAAGCTACCGGCGCGCATGCCGCCGCCATGAAATCCTCCTCCTCCACCGCGAAAGCCGCCGCCACCTCCACCACGGCGAGCAAACGCGTCATCGGGCACCAGGCTGGCAGCGACGAGGATAGCTGCCGCGAAACCAATCAGACCATAGCGAACCATGAGCTTCCTCCTGATGGTGAGGCGCCATCGATCGGCTGGCCTTTTGCGGGTGATGCCCGCGCCAACGGCGACGGCACCGGCGCATGCATTTGGCATTTCGTCGTCTCGAGCTTGATCTAAATCAAGCGGCCAGCGCACAGCGACGATCGACCACGTAGTTCCCGACAGGAACCGGAAGCATCTGGCCGGAAAAATCCGCGGACGGCGCGGCGCCGCCGGGAGTTGTCACCACGAATTCAACTCGCGGGATTCGCGCACCGGCACGCACGCCTCATTTGTCTTTAGGGCGCCACGGCCTTCCCTTTCCCGGAGCCTGCGAAGTTCGGCTCGTGGGGGCCTCAAACACCGCAATACGGCGGTCGAGCTGCCATAGCTCAACGTCGTTGACATCGACCAGTTGCGCAGCACGTTCTCGTGCTTCCTGTTCGTCGGCACACTGCAATTTGGCCACGCTTATGACGCGGTGGTGCTGATCCAAAAGGTAAGCTCGGTAGTGAGCCATCCCCACGCCTCCCCACGCCGCATTTATCGGATCATCACCTCAATCCTTCAATCAGCATCCTCCAGCCGGACGCATCGTTCGCCCCGAGCAGCGAAGCGCCAAGCGCTGCCAGGTAGGATGGCAATTCGCAATCGGGACGCGCGCTCATATTGCCGACAAACGAAGCAACCGCGTTCTTGAGATCGCCTCGGTCCAGATGATCGAAGGCCCGTTGCTTGCACCGCTCGACATATTTGTCGCGCGCCATCTCAACTAACAGGGAATGTTCCATTTCGCCTCCCCGACCGGCTGCTTTGATCGTTGGAGAATTGGAACGGAGCGGGCTTTTTCCGTCTGTTCGAAAAGCGACAAACGGATGCTCTTTTGCGCGAAGTGTGGGAATTGGGATACAGGCGCGCATCGCGAACGCTCCCGTCGGCGCCGCGCCGACAGCGGTCACAACCCAAGTCTGCACCTTGATTGCGGCTTCCCGACGACTACGCTGCAAGGGCGCGGAAATCACGAAAATCAATGCGCATATGCCACGATGGTCATGCGTTCGTGCAGATAGGCCACTGCGGCAACCATCCGCACCCAATAGCGCAAAAAGAGAAAAGAGCTGCGGATAGCTCGCCTGCAATACATCCTTCGAGACGCCCGCCGATGGCGGGCCTCAGGATGAGGGCGGAGCGCGCGGCAGCAATTTCAAACGGGCCAATACTGCCTGGCCTCATCCTGAGGAGACCGCTGGAAGCGGTCGTCTCGAAGGACGAGGCGCTCGCTCAGACCGCCACCAGGACGCCATCCGCGATAGCCCTCCCCCACGAGGGGAAAGGGCACCGCAATGAGCACCGCGCTGTCGCCGCCCCTACTCCCAATACCAGGTCGAGAAATCGTTCTCGTATTGGGGCACGTCCTTCCAGACGCCTTTCAGCTTCTTGGCTGTGATGGTGATCAGCTGCGGCTGGTAGAGGTAGGCGGAGACGGCGTCGGTGGCCAGCATGCGCTGGGCGTCGCCGAGCAGTTTTGCGCGGGTGGCTTCGTCGGGCGTCGAGACGATCTGCTTGTAGAGGGCGTTGTAGGCCTCGTTGTTGTAGCCGAGATAGTAATCGGCCTCGGTGATCTTGACGAGGTCGAACGGCTCGACATGGCTGACGATGGTGAGGTCGAAATTATGCGGACCGTTGCCGGCGAACACCTGTGACAGCCATTGCGCCCATTCGACGTTCTCGATCTTGGCGATGATGCCGACCTTGGCGAGCTGGGCCGCGACGATCTCGCCGCCCTGCCGCGCATAGGACGGCGGCGGCAGCTTGAGCGACAATTCGAGCGGCGTGGTGACGCCGGCTTCAGTGAGCAGCTTCTTGGCCTTCTCGGGGTCGAAAGGATTGATGCCGGTGGTGTCGACATAGCCGAGCGATCCCGGCACGTAGAAGCTGCCGATCGGCGTACCGAAACCGTCGACGGCGCCGTCGATCATGGCCTTGCGGTCGATCGCGGCAATGATGGCGCGGCGAACGCGGACGTCATCGAGCGGCTTCTTGCGGTGGTTGAATGCGACGATGGTCTTGGCCTTGGAGCCCCCGACCAGCACCGCAAAGCGCGGATCGGACTTGAACTGGGGCAAGGCGCGCGCCGCGGCAACGCGCGGGAATGCATCGACGTCGCCCGACAGCAGCGCCGCCACCTGCGCGGCGGGATCGGAGATGAAGCGGATCGTCACCTTCGAGAGCTTGATCGCCGCGGCGTTGCGATAGTCGACCCATTTGGTCAGGGTGATCGACGAGCCCTTAGCCCAGGCCCCTAACTGATAGGGCCCGGTGCCGACCGGCTGCGTCACGTTGGTGGCTGCGCTCTTCGGCTCGACGATCGAACCGCTCGCCTGTCCCAGCAGGAACGGCAGGTTCGGCTCGGAATATTTCACCGATATCACGACCGTGTCGGCGTCGGGCGCATCGACCTTCTCGAAAGCCTGGAACAGGCTCTTGTCCTTGTTGGTGCTGGTCGGCGCCGCGTTGCGCTCGAAGGAGAATTTCACGGCCGCGGAATCGAAGGCTTCGCCGTTCTGGAATTTGACGCCCTTGCGCAGCTTGAAAGTGTAGGTCTTCAGGTCGGGCGAAGCGGTCCAGCTCTCCGCCAGCAGCGGCGACACCGAGCCGTCCTCGTTGATCTTGGTCAGTGTCTCGTAGATGTTGTAGAGCGTGACCTCGGCGATCGCAGCCGCAGCGGCATTGGTGGGATCGAGCCCCGGCGGCTCCAGCGCCATCGCCGTGACGACGCTGTCCTTCTTGCTCTGCGCCAGGACCGGCAGCGGCGCTGCAACAAGCGCGGCGACAAATGCGACGATCGATAGTTTCCTGAACATCTCGTAACTCCCCGGCCTGCTGCCTGCCCAGACTACGCCAATCCTGCTCCGGACACTAACCTTCCATGGCCGCTGGCGGCAACGCCATCACGGCCTCCGCCTTGTGACAGGCGGCAAGGTGCCCCTCGCCCACCCTGCGTAGCTCAGGCAGGGCCTCGCGGCAATGCTGGTCGGCGAGCGGGCAGCGCGCGACGTAGGGACATCCGGTCGCGGCCGCCGATTGCGAAGCGATCGCCTGGGCCCCGCGTCGGCGTCGGCCGCCCCCGGCACGCGCCCGCGGCACCGCGTCCAGCAGCGCCCGCGTATAGGGATGGGCACAATGCTCGAACAGATCTTCGGGGCGCCCCTGCTCGACGATGCGGCCGAGATACATCACCGCGACCTCGTCGCAGAGATAGTCGACGACGGCGAGGTCATGGCTGATCAGGATGTAGCTGAGGCCGAACTGCTCCTGGAGGTCCTGCATCAGGTTGAGCACCTGGGCCTGCACGGAGACGTCGAGCGCCGAGACCGGCTCGTCGGCGACAATCAGCTTCGGCTGCGTGATCAGCGCACGTGCGATCGCGATGCGCTGGCGCTGGCCGCCGGAAAACTCATGCGGATATTTGTCCATGTCGGCATCGCGCAGGCCGACCTGGCGCAGCACCGCGGCGACGCGATCGCGGAAGGTGGTGCGGTCGGCGCCTTCCAGCACAGTGAGCGGCTCGGCGACGATGCGCGCGATGGTCTGGCGCGGATCGAGCGAGCCGTAGGGGTCCTGGAACACCATCTGGAAATCGCGCCGCGCGCGCCGCAGCTCGTCGGCGGGGATGCGGTTGAGATCGCGGCCAAGCAGCGCGACCTGGCCCGAGGTCGGCCGCTCCAGCGCCATCACAACGCGCGCGAAGGTGGACTTGCCCGAGCCGGACTCGCCGACGATGCCGAGGCTCTTGCCGGCCGCGACCGTCACGCTGACGCCGTTGAGCGCGCGCACCTGCCCGGGCGGACGAAACAGGCTCTCGCGCGGCAGCGTGTAGCGCTGCTCGAGATCCCTGACGTCGAGGAGAGGCGCGGTACTCATGCGGACAGCGCTCCGACATTCGCAGCCATGGAGACGTCGGTCCTGATGCAGCGCACGCCGTGTCCGGGTCCGACGTCGACCATCGGCGGCAGCGCGGCGCGGCACGCATCGATCACCAGCGGACACCGCTCGGAGAAGGTGCAGCCGGCCGGAAGATCCGCCAGCTCCGGCACCGTGCCCGAGATCGTCTTCAGCCGCGTGCCCTTGCGCGCACCGAGCTTCGGCCGGGCGCGGAACAGGCCCTGCGTGTAGGGATGGCCCATGCGGCGGAATACCTCGTCGGTCGGCCCGCTCTCGACCACGGTGCCGCCATACATCACCATCATGCGCTGCACGTTCTCGGCGATGACGCCGAGGTCGTGCGAGATCAGGATCATCGACATGCCGCGCTCCTCGACGAGATCGGCGATGAGGTCGAGAATCTGGCCCTGGATGGTGACGTCGAGCGCGGTGGTCGGCTCGTCCGCGATCAACAGGTCCGGCTCGCAGGCGAGCGCCATGGCGATGGTGATGCGCTGGCGCTGGCCGCCGGAGAACTGGTGCGGATAGGCATCGATGCGCCGCGCCGGATCGGGCAACCCGACGCGGTCGAGCAAGGCGATCGCTTCTTTTCGCGCCTGCGCCGCCGAATATTTCTTGTGACGCCGCAGCGGCTCGGCGACCTGGTTGCCGATCGTGTGCATCGGATTGAGCGCGGTCATCGGCTCCTGGAAGATCATGCTGATGCGGTTGCCGCGCAGGCGGCAGTAGTCCGCATCCGCGAGCCCGGCGAGCTCGTTGCCGTCGAGCTTGATGCTGCCGGTGACGCGTGCGCTCTCAGGCAACAGGCCCATCAGCGACATCGCGGTGACCGACTTGCCGCAGCCGGATTCGCCGACAAGCCCGAGCGTCTCGCCGCGCTTCAGCGCGAAGCTGACGCCGCGCACGGCCTGCGCCGGCCCGCGGCTGGTGTTGAGGCGAACGCCGAGATTGTCGACCTCGATCAGCGGCATATTGGAGCGCTCAGCCATCGTCATCGCTCCCGCGCCAGGCGGGGATCGAGCAGGTCGCGCAATCCGTCGCCAAGGAGATTGAGGCCGAGCACGGCGATCGCGATCGCAGCGCCGGGATAGACCGCGAGCATCGGCGACTGGAACAGCAGCGTCTGCGCGTCGTTCAGCATCCGCCCCCAGGACGGCTGCGGCGGCTGGGTGCCGAGGCCGAGATAGGACAGCGCGGCCTCGGCGAGAATGGCGAGCGCGAACTGGATGGTGACCTGCACGATCAGGATCGACAGGATGTTCGGCAGCACATGCTCGATGGTGATGCGGAATTTTCCCTTCCCCGACGCGCGCGCGGCCAGCACGAATTCGCGCGCCCAGATCGCGTTGGCCGAGCCGCGCGTCAGCCGGGTCAATGTCGGGATCTGGAAGATGCCGATGGCGACGATCGAGGTCACCATGCCGGGTCCGACCACCGCGGCCAGCATGATCGCGGACAGCACGGCGGGAAAGGCAAAGGTGAAGTCGGAGAAGCGCATGATGATCTCTTCGGTCCAGCCGCGCTTGGCGGACGCAATCAGGCCGAGGCAGACGCCGAAGGTGAGACCGATGCTGACGGCGATGATGCCGACCATGATGGTGGAGCGCGCGCCGGCGAGCAGCAGCGAGACGATGTCGCGGCCGAAGGAATCGGTGCCGAGCCAGTGCGCGGCCGATGGCGGCCGGAGCTTCGAGGCGATGTCGATCTCGTAGGGCGACCACGGCGTCCAAACCAGCGACAGCAGCGCCGAGACGAGCACCAGCAGGCTGAGCGCGCCGCCGAGGACGAAACTGCGATGGCGCAGCGCGCGGCCCCAGAAGGTTTTGGCCGGCAGACGGCGCGTCGCGACGGGTGCGTCAATGGAGGTGGTCACGGGCGCGCTCACAGGTCGTGCACCTTTATGCGGGGATCGATCAGCGCGTAGAGCACGTCGACGATGAAATTGACGATGACGACCATGGTCGCCAGCAGCATCACGCAATTGCGCACCACGATCAGGTCGCGGTTGGCGATCGACTGGAAGATCAGCCGGCCGAGGCCCGGCAGGTAGAACACGTTCTCGATCACGATGGTGCCGGCGAGCAGATTGGCGAATTGCAGGCCCATCACCGTCATCACGGGGATCATGGCGTTGCGCAGCACGTGGCTCCACAGCACCTCGCGCTTGCCGAGCCCCTTCGCGCGGGCGGTGCGGACGAAGTCTTCGCGCAGCACTTCGAGCACGGCCGAGCGCGTGACGCGGGCGAGGATCGCGGCCTGGACCACCGCCAGAGAGACTGCCGGGAGGAGCAGCGACTTGACGCCTGGCCAGACGCCGTCCTCCCAGCCGGCGAAGCCGCCCGCCGAAAGCCATTGCAGCCGCACCGCGAACAACAGCACCAGCAGGATCGCGAACCAGAAATTCGGCAGCGCGATGCCCACTTGCGTCAGCGACATCACGCCGACGTCGCCGAGCTTGTTGTGGTTGGCGGCGGTGTAGACGCCGGCCGAGAGCGCCAGCGTCACCGTGATCGCCATCGACATGATCGCGAGCGGAATGGTCAGCACCAGCCGCTCCGCGATCAGGCTGGCGACCGGCGTGCCGTAGACATAGGAATTGCCGAGGTCGCCGACGACGAGGCCCTTGATCCACTGCAGGTAGCGAACGGGGAGCGGCTGGTCGAGGCCGAGCTTGACGGTGAGCGCGCGCACCGCGTCCGGCGAGGCGTCGGCCCCCATCAGCATCTGCGCGGCATTGCCGGGCAGCGCATCCAGCACCAGGAAAATGATCAGCGATGCGCCGACCAGCGTCGCCAGCAGGGTCAACAGACGTCGGAGGACAAAGACGCTCATGTGCGGTCGGTTTCAGGGCTCATCCGCGGCACGATCAACATGTCCGGGCGGCCGAGGCAAGGGCTTTGCTGCTTGTGCATGACGTCATTCCGGCCAGCGGGACAGAAGGTCGCCTGAAGCCTCGAACAGCGCGGCAACACGCAGCAAGTCGGCATCAAGCCGGAAGCGGCCGACCAGCTGAAGCCCGACCGGCAGGCCGTCGCGGGCAAAGCCTGAGGGCAGGCTGACGGCGGGATGGCCGGTCATGTTGAACGGCATGGTCCAGGGGAACCAGTTTGGCCGGACGCTGTCGAAATGCGCCCCGTCGATCTCGATGCTGCCGAACAGATCCTGCTTGATCGGCAGCGCGGTGCGCGTGAGGGTCGGCATCGCCAGAAAGTGCCCGCGCGCAAGCAGGGATTGTACACGGCGAAACAGCGCGGCGCGCGCGAACATCGCCTCCTGGTAGTCGACGCCGCTGACCTCGGTGGCGAGCGCGAGCTGCTTGAGGAAGGCCTCGCTCAGCTCGTCGCCGTGCTCGGCCGCGAGCTTCGCAAAGCGCGTGCGCCAGACGGTGTGGTTGATGGCGCGCCAGATCGGCTCGATATCAAAGCCCTCGCCGGAGAATTCCTCGAGCTCGGCGCCGAGCCCGGCCAGCCGGTCGAGGCTCGCCTTGAAACTGGCGGCGACCTCGGCGGAAACGGGGCGGCCCGGCGGCGTCAGGCAGTACAAAATCCTCTGCCCGCGCAGGTCGCCGCGCGGGGCGGCGGTGCCGACGAAGTCGGGCACCGGCACGCCGATCGACCAGGGATCGATAGGATCTTCACCGGCCATCGCCTGCATCATCAGCGCGGTGTCGGCGACGGTGCGGGTGGTCGGCGTGACATAGGTCTGGTTGCCGAAGACGTCGAGGGCCTGGCTGTGCGGGATCACGCCGTTGCTCTGCTTCAGGCCCACCACGCCGTTGCAGGCGGCGGGAATCCGGGTCGAGCCGCCGCCGTCGGTCGCGATCGCCAGCGGCGCGATGCCGCTCGCCACCGCCACCGCCGCGCCGCCGCTGGAGCCGCCGGAGGAGCGGCAGGCGTCCCAGGCATTGCGGGTGCGGCCGAACAGCGGCGAATCCGTCAGGCACTTGCTGCCGAATTCCGGCGTCGTGGTCTTGCCGATCAGGATCGCGCCCTCAGCTCGCAGCCGCGCCACCGCGACGGCGTCCTCGGTCGGCACGTTGTCCTTGTAAGGCACCGCGCCGAAGGTGGTCTTGACCCCCTTGGTGTTGACGATGTCCTTGACGGTGACGGGGATGCCGTGGAGCAGGCCAAGCGGCTCGCCGGCCATCACCTTGCGCTCGGCCGCGCGGGCCTGCGCCATCGCCTCGTCACCGCACAGCGTGATGAAGCAGTTCAATTCGGGCTGGAGCGCCTCGGCGCGGGCGAGCACGGCGCTGACGATCTCGACCGGCGAAATCTTTCTGGCGGCGATCAGGCCGCGCAGCTCGGTTGCGGACAGCAGACAGGGATCGCCGTTCATCGTCACATCACGCTCCGCAGGCCCGCCACCGTTGGCAGGCATTGACAGCGAGAATGACAGTTTTGTTAACTCGCCGTCCAATACGATTTTGGTCGCCAACCCATACGTTTTCGGTATGCCAATGGATCTCCGCCGGCTCCGCTATTTCGTCGCCGTCGCTGAAGCCCGCAGCGTCGGCAAGGCCGCCGAGCGACTGCGCATGGCGCAGCCGCCGCTCTCGGTGCAGATCCGCAAGCTCGAGGCCGAGGTCGGCGCGCCGCTGTTCCGCCGCGGCACGCGCGGCATGGACCTGACCGAGGCGGGCCAGGCGCTGCTGGTGCGCGCCAGCGAAGCGCTGGCGCTGGCGGCCGACGGCATCGAGGCCGCACGCGCGGTCGCATCCGGCAAGCGCGGGCGACTTTCGGTCGGCTACATGTTCGTGCTGGCCAATGCGATCCTGCCGCGGCTGATCCCCGAGCTGCGCCGCTCGGTGCCCGGTGTCGACCTCGACTTCGCCGAGCTCAGCGCCTCGACACGCGAGGCCCGGGTGCTCGATCGCAGCGTCACGGTCGCGCTGTGCATGCCGGCGATCAACCATCCCGAGATCCAGGTGGCGCGGATCGGTGCGCAGCGCTTCATGCTGGCGATGCCGACCAGCTCGCCGCTCGCGCGCCTCGGCTCCGTACCGATGGCCCGGTTGCACGGCCGTCCGCTGATCGCGCTGCCGCATCCGGACCATGGTCCCGCGTCATCCGCGGTGGTCCCCCTGCTGCGCCGGCACCAGGTGGTGATGCCGATCGCGAGCCGGGTGGAGACGGTGCATTCGGCGATGAGCCTGGTTCTCGCCGGCGAAGGCCTCGCGATCCTGCCCGCCTGCGCGCAGCTCGGCGCCCCGCGCGGCATCGTGTTCAGGCCGCTGCGCGACGCCACCGACTCCCTCGACATCGCGGTCTGCTGGCGGCGGGATTCACAGAGCCCGCTGATCCGCACCTTCCTCAAATGCGCGGAGAAGGTCGTCGCGGGGTTGTGACGGGCTACAGGCTCCAGGTGATCTCGCGGCTCCAGGGCGGATCGGCGCCCGGACGGGTGCAGGTCAGGCCGGCGCAATTGGCCGCGAAGGACAGCGCGCGGCGGAGCTCCTCAGTGCTGATGTCCTTGAGCCGCTCTCGCGCAAGACGCGCCTGCTTGTGCAGGGCGAACAGCAGCGCGGCCTGGAAGCTGTCGCCGGCACCGATGGTGTCGGCGACCGCGACCTTTGGTGCCTGCACCTCGATCTGCCCTGCCCGCGCATGCCAGGCAATCGCGCCGTTGTTGCCGCGGGTGATGACGACGAGGCTGGTGCCCTGCCCCAGCAACGCGCTCGCGCGCTGCTGATACGGCTCCTCGCCGAAGAGATAGGCGAAATCGACGTCCGACATCTTGATGAGATCGGCGTGGGCGGCGAACTCCGCCATGCGCGCAAGGTAAGCCGGCTTGTCCTTGACGAGGTTGGGGCGGCAGTTCGGATCGAAGGAGATCGTCGAGGAGGCGCGCGCGTCCACGATCAGAGCTTTGGTCTCGGCGGCGCCCTGGTCGTTGACCAGCGTGGTTGAGCCGATATGGACGGCCTCGACCGTATCGAAGGGAATGGACCCGCGCCGGTAGGTCCAGTTCCGCGTCGCGGTCTCGGCATCGTAGAAGGCGTAATGCGACTCGCCCGCGACGATGCGGACGAAGGCGAGCGTGGTCTGGTGATCGCTGCGGGTGGCGAGGCCGAGCTCAACGTTGGAGGCGATTGCGTGATCCGCGATCATCCGCCCGAACAGGTCGGTGGAGATGCCGCCGACGAAGCCGGTCGGCGCGCCCAGCCGCGCCATGCCGATCGCGACGTTCAGGCAGGAGCCGCCGACCGCCGGCATCACCGCCTCGCGTCCTTCCATGTTTCGCGTCGGCACGAAATCGATCAGCGCATCGCCGCAGGATAACAACATCTCTTTCAACCTCTGGCGATGTCGGCCATCGCGGCACGGCTGCCGCGATCGACCTCGCGCAGCAGCTTGTAGACCTCACGCTTACGCCTGTGAAAGGCGGCCATGTCGGGCGCGGTCGGCTCGCTCTTGCGTCCCAGCGCCGACATCTTGGCCATGGTCTCGCCGATCGAGGCATAGGCGCCGCCGGCGACCGCGCCGAGCATGGCGGCGCCCAGCAGCACCGGCTCCTTCGTCTGCGGCAGCGCGACCGTGAGGCCCGTCGTGTCGGCCATGATCTGCCGCACCAGCGGGCTGCGGCTGGCGCCGCCGCCCATGATCATGAGGCTGGAACGGACGCCATGCGCGGCAAAGGCCTCGATCACCTCGGCAAGCCCGTAAGCAAGCCCGCACAGGCCGGCGACGAACAGCCGCTCCATCGAGGCGATGTCGGTGTCGAGATCGAGACCGGCGATCACCGCGCGCGTGTCGGGGTCGGCATAGGGCGAGCGGTTGCCGATGAATTCGGGCAGCACATGGACGTCGCGCGCGAGCAGCGCGGCGCGGCTGGCGTCGCCGGCGCGCGCGATGATGCGGCGCTCGAGGAAATCGATGAGGTCGAGGCCCTCGCTGCGCGCCGCGGCGCTCGCATCAGTATGGCCGGGATGCGACTTGAGGAGATGATCGATCGCCGCACCCGCTGCGGACTGGCCGCCCTCGTTGAGCCAGAACTCCGGCACCATGCCGGAATAATAGGGCCCCCACACGCCGGGGACGAAGCACGGCTCCTTCGTCGTCGCCATGATGCAGGCCGACGTTCCCATGATGTAGGCGAGACGGTCGCTGACATCGCTCGCCCCGCCCGGGCCGTCGCGGCCGCCGATCGCGCCGATGCCGCCGGCATGGGCGTCGATCAGGGAGGCGCCGACCGGGGTGCCCGGCGTCAAGCCGAGCTCGGCTGCGGCTGCCGGGGTGAGACCTGCGCCGAGGCGCGTACCGGGGGCGACGATCTCGGTGCCGATGCGGGCGTATTTTTCGGCGACGAAGTCGGACAGACCGATGCGCTTGAAGAACGGCGCGCTCCAGCCGCCGCCGTCATGGGCGAGATAGTTCCACTTGCAGGTGACGGTGCAGGTCGAACGCTGCAGCGCGCCGGTCGCGCGCCAGGTCAGATAGTCGGCCAGATCGAAGAAGTGACCTGCGGCGTCGAAACTCGCGCGCAGATGCCGCTTCAGCCAGAGCAGCTTCGGCATCTCCATCTCCGGCGAGATCGAGCCGCCGACATAGCGCAGCACGGGATCCTCGGTCTCGTTGATCAGCCGCGCCTCGGCCGTGGCGCGGTGGTCCATCCAGACGATGACGTTGCGCTGCGCCTCGCCGGAGGCGCTGACGGTGAGCGGCTCGCCTTGCGCATCAAGCACCACAAGGGAACAGGTGGCGTCAAAACCGATGCCGCCGATGCTGTCGGGTGCGATGGCGGCTTGCGCCATGGCCGCGCGGACCGATTTGGCACAGGCCTCCCAGATGTCCTGGGACGACTGCTCGACGATATCGCCGGCCTCGTGCCAGATCCTGATCGGATGCCTGGCGGTGGCGAGCAAGGTGCCCGCCTCGTCAAAAACCCCTGCCCGCGTGCTCGTGGTCCCCACGTCGACGCCGATGTACGCTCGCGGCATTGTCGCTCCCGGAAGCTCTCGTCAGTTTTGACGATAAGCCTACCAGCAAGTGTAGCCGCCATCCACCAGCACGATACTGCCGGTCATCAGGCTCGCGGCCTCTGACGAGAGGAACAGCACGACGGAGGCGATCTCCTCGACCTGCCCCATCCGCGCCATCGGGGTTCCGCCGATCCAGGCGTCGTACATCTTAGGATTACTCTTGACGAAGGCGTTGAGCGGCGTCTCGATATAGGTCGGGGCCACCGCATTGACGCGGATGCCGCGCGCGCCCCATTCGGCGGCCAGCGACTTGGTCAGATGGTGCACGGCGGCCTTGGAGGCGTTGTAGAAGCACTGCTCCTGCGGCTTGTTGACGATGAAGCCGGACATCGAGCCGACATTGACGATGGCGCCGCTTTTCGCCTTCAGCATGTGCTTGCCGAACTCGCGGCAGCACCAGAAGGTGCCGTTGAGATTGACGTCGATGACGTTGAGCCAGTGCTCGTCGGTGACAGTCTCGGCCGGCGTCTCGCTGCGCGCGATGCCGGCATTGTTGACGAGGATGTCGACCCTGCCGTGGCGGGCGACGAGGTCGTTCGCCACGTCCGCCACCCGCTTGGTATCGGTGACGTCCATGATTGCCGTCTCGACGTCAAAACCCTTCGCCTTCAGGCTGGCTTTGGCGCTGTCGGCGACCTTGCTGTCACGGTCGCCGATGATGACCCGGGCGCCGGCCTCGGCCAGCGCCTCCGCGCAGCCAAGGCCGATGCCCTGCCCGCCGCCGGTGATGAACGCGGTCTTGCCGTTCAATCTGAATTTTTCCAGGTACATGGTGGTCTTTCCGTTTCTTGCCGTTGTCTTGTCGTTTCTTGTTAGCCTCGAAGGGCGTTGCCGCCCTCATCGAAGCGGTGAATGCGCTGGGGGTCCGGCACCAGCGAGACGCGGTCGCCGGCGTGCAGGCTCAATTCGCCGATGTAGCGCGCGGTCAGCATCCCTAGCGGGCCGGCATCGACATAAAGAAACGTGTCGCTGCCGAGATGCTCGGCCACCGAGATCGTTCCCTGCCAGCCGCCTCCGCCCTCCCGCTCGATCTTCAGATGCTCCGGTCGCACGCCGATCGTCGCCGCGCCTTTCTGCAACGCCGGCTCACCGGTGACGAAATTCATCTTGGGCGAGCCGATGAAGCCGGCGACGAAGAGATTGGCGGGCCGTTCGTAAAGCTCCAGCGGCGAGCCGTATTGCTCGATCTTGCCACCGTTGAGCACGACGATCTTGTCGGCCATGGTCATGGCCTCGACCTGGTCGTGGGTGACGTAGATCGCGGTGGTGCCGAGCTGCTTCTGCAGCCGTGTCACCTCGATGCGCATCTGCACGCGCAGCGCGGCGTCGAGATTGGACAGCGGCTCGTCGAACAGGAACGCCTTGGGCTCGCGGACGATGGCGCGGCCGATCGCGACACGCTGGCGCTGGCCGCCGGAGAGCTCGCGCGGCTTGCGGTCGAGATAGGGCGAAAGGTTCAGCGTCGCGGCGGCGGCCTCGACCTTGCGGTTGATCTCGTCCTTGGCGAGGCCAGCCATCTTCAGGCCAAAGCCGATATTGCCGCGCACGCTCATATGCGGATAGAGCGCGTAGGACTGGAACACCATCGACAGCCCGCGCTTGGCCGGGGGCGTATCGACGACGTTCTTGCCGTCGATCAGGATCTTGCCGCCGCTGACGTCCTCGAGCCCCGCGATCAGCCGCAGCAGCGTGGTCTTGCCGCAGCCGGACGGACCGACGAACACCACGAACGAGCCATCGGCGATGTCGAGGTCGGCCCCCTTGATGATGTGTACCGGGCCGAAGGATTTCTGCACGCCCTGAAGTGTGATCCGACCCATGGCAGCCCCCTTATTTCACCGCGCCAAAGGTGAGCCCGCGCACGAGCTGCTTCTGGCTGAACCAACCGAGGACGAGAATGGGCGCGATCGCCAGCGTTGACGCCGCCGACAGCTTTGCCCAGAACAGCCCTTCCGGGCTCGAATAGGAGGCGATGAACGTCGTCAGCGGCGCAGCGTTCGAGGTCGACAGGTTCAGCGTCCAGAACGCCTCGTTCCAGGCCAGGATCAGGTTGAGCAGCAGCGTGGACGCCAGCCCCGGGATCGCCATCGGCGTCAGCACATAGACCAGCTCGCGGCCGATGGTGGCGCCGTCCATGCGCGCGGCCTCCAGAATGTCGCGCGGGATCTCCTTGAAATAGGTGAAGAGCATCCAGATCACGATCGGCAGATTGCCGAGGCACAGGATGAAGACCAGGCCGATGCGGGAATCGAGCAGGCCGAACGTCTTGAAGATCAGGTAGATCGGCACCAGCACGCCGACCGGCGGCATCATCTTGGTCGAGAGCATCCAGAGCAGGATGTCCTTGGTGCGCTTGGTCGGCGAGAACGCCATCGACCAGGCTGCAGGGATCGCGATCAAGAGCGCAATCAGCGTCGAGCCGCCGGCGATGATGATCGAGTTCATCGCATGGTGGAAATAATCGCTGCGCTCCTGCACCGTGGCATAGTTCTCGGTGGTCCAGTGGAAGAACAGGAAGGACGGCGGAATGGCGAAGGCTTCGAGCTCGGTCTTGAAGCTCGCCAGCACCATCCACAGGATCGGGAAGAAGATCAGGAAGCCGAAGAACCAGGCCCCGATCGTCGAGATCACCACCCGCTGTCTCGTCGCCATCCGCGCCATGCTTCAAGCCTCCAGGTTGCGGCCGACGATGCGGACAAGGAAGAAGGCGACGATGTTGGCGATCACCACCGCGACGAGACCGCCGGCGGAGGCGCTGCCAACGTCGAACTGGATCAGCGCCTGCGAATAGATCAGGAAGGCGATGTTGGTGGTCGACAGCCCCGGGCCACCGCCCGTGGTGACGTAAATCTCTGCAAAGACGGTGAGCAGGAAGATGGTCTCGATCAGGATCACCACCGTGATGGGGCGCGCGAGGTGCGGTAGCGTGATGTAGATGAAGGTCGAGACGGCGCTGGCGCCGTCCATCTCTGCCGCTTCCTTCTGCTCCTCGTCGAGCGATTGCAGCGCGGTGAGCAGGATCAGCGTCGCGAACGGCAGCCATTGCCAGGCCACGATCAGGATCACGGCAAACAGCGGCACGTCGTTGAACCAGTCGATCGGCGTCAGATGAAACAGCGAGGCGAGCCAGGCAAACAGCCCGGAGACCGGATGCATCAACAGGTTCTTCCAGACCAGCGCGCTCACCGTCGGCATCACGAAGAACGGCGCGATCACCATCAGCCGCACGAAATTGCGGCCGATCACGGGCTGGTCGAGCAACAGCGCCAGGGGAATGCCGAGCAGGATCGTCAGCGCCAGCACCGAGCCGACCAGCACCAGCGTGTTCTGGAGCGAGGCGAGGAAGGCGGGATCGGTGAGGAAGTAGCGGAAGTTCTCCAAGCCAATAAAGGCCTCGGAGCCGGGATCCAGCAGGCTGTAATGCAGCGTCGAGAAATAGAGCGTCAGCGCGAGCGGGACGATCATCCAGACGAACAGCAATCCGACGGCCGGGGTCAGCAGCGACCTCGCGAGGAATTGCGTCTGCCGGGTTGCCATCAACGCTTCTCCGCTGAGTGGAAGAAGGCGGCCATCCATCCGGGGCTGGGCTGATGGATGGCCGCCAGTTTGAGCTCAGGAGGAAGAGCTCGGTTGGGTCTTACTTGATGTAGCCGGCGCGCTTCATCTCGCGCTCGGTCTGGGATTGCGCCGCGGCAAGCGCGGCATCGACCGTCATCGAGCCGGCAAGTGCCGCGGAGAATTGCTGGCCCACCTGCGTGCCGATACCCTGGAATTCGGGGATCGCGGCGTATTGCACGCCTACATAGGGCACCGGCTTCACCGTCGGCTTATTGGGATCGGCGGCGTCGATCGAGGCCAGCGTCAGCTTGGCGAACGGCGCGACCTTCAGGTACTCATCGTTCTGGTAGAGCGAGGTGCGCGTGCCCGGCGGCACATTGGCCCAGCCCTCCTTCGACGCCACCAGCTTGGTGTAGTCCTTGCTCGTCGCCCAGGCGATGAACTTCTCGGCGGCTTCCGTCTTCTTGGAGCCGGCCGGGATCGCGAGATTCCAGGCCCACAGCCAATTGGCGTTCTTGCCGAGCCCGGTGTTGGGCGCGAGCGCGAAGCCGACCTTGTCGGCGACCTTGGAGTCCTTGGGGTTGGTGACAAAGGACGCCGCGACCGTGGCATCGATCCACATCGCGCATTTGCCGGCGTTGAACAGCGCCAGATTCTCATTGAAGCCGTTGGAGCTCGCGCCGGGAGGGCCGGCTTCCTTCATCAGGTTCACATAGGTGGTGAGCGTCGTCTTCCATTCCGGCGTATTGAACTGCGGCTCCCACTTTTCGTCGAACCAGCGCGCGCCGTAGGAATTGGCCATCGCCGAGAGGAAGGCCATGTTCTCGCCCCAGCCGGCCTTGCCGCGCAGGCAGATGCCGTAGGTGCCGGCGTTCTTGTCGGTCAGCTTCTTGGCCGCGTCGATCACGAAGTCCCAGCTCGGCTTTTCCGGCATCTTCAGGCCGGCCTTCTCGAACAGGTCGGTGCGATACATCACCATCGAGCTCTCGCCGTAGAACGGCGCGGCATAGAGCTTGCCGTCGGCGGAGACCGCGTCCTTGATCTTGGGCAAGAGGTCGGCGACGTCGTAATCGGCGCCGAGATTGGCGAGCGGCACCAGCCAACCCTTCTTGGCCCAGATCGGCACCTCATAGGTGCCAATGGTGAGCACGTCGAACTGGCCCCCCTTGGTGGCGATGTCGGTCGTGACGCGCTGGCGCAGCACGTTCTCCTCCAGCGTCACCCATTTCACGGTGATGTCAGGATTCTTCTTGGTGAATTCACCCGTCAGCCCCTGCATGCGGATCATGTCGCCATTGTTGACGGTGGCGATGGTCAGGGTCGTTTCGGCCATCGCGGGGACGGCCAGCAGGACAGACGCGCCGCAGACGGCGCCCAGAACATGTTTCACGGTGACCTCCCTTGGACTCGCGCTTTTGAGCATATGCCCACGCGTTGGGCGTATGTTCAACTGAGGGACTGGGCTTGTCAAGCAGGCGCGTGGACGTTCCAGCAACTTATGAGTGCTGCGGTGCGGGAGTGATGGAAGGTGTTGCCTCGTCCACGGCTGTCATGCCCCGCGAAAGCGGGGCATCCAGTACGCCGCGGCCCCTCGGTTTAGCCACCACGGCCTCTGGAATACTGGATCGCCCGCCTTCGCGGGCGATGACAGCGATGTAGGTGGAGAGAACTACAGCCTCGCGAAGCGCGCTGAAAACCTGAGTGCCCTACCGCTCCAGGATCGCCCTTGCCGTCGTCTCGTCCGTGATCAGGCCATTGATCAGGCCGCCGCTCAGCGCAGCCCCGATGGCCGCCACCTTGGCGGCACCGACGGCGGCGCCGATGGTCGTGGTCTTCGCCGGCACTTCCGGCGGAATGCTGGTGAGGCGCTTGTTGGTGCCGGCCTTGAGCAGGCGTCCCTTGGCATCATAGGCCCAGCCGGTGATCTCGCCGATGGCGCCCAGGCGCATCATCTCGAACAATTCGTCGCGGGTGACGAAGCCGTCGACGTGCACCTGCGCCTTCTGGTCCATCTGGCCGATGCCGACGAGGCGCAAATCGGCCCTGGCCGCGACCGCCTTCACCTTGGCGATCGGCTCGATGCGCACCATCTTGTTGCGCTCGTCCTCCGACGACATCAGGAACGGCAGCGGCATCGGATAGTGCCGCGCGCCGGTGCGGTCGGCGAGCCGGCCGACGGTGTCGTAGAAGCTCGCCGAACCGTCGGCGGAGATATTGCCGACCAGCGAGACGATCTGGTGATTGGGCCGCTCGATCGGCGTGACGCGCTCGACCGCGGCTCGCACCGCCCTCCCCGTGCCGAGCGCGACGATCACGGGCGTCTCCGAGCGCAGGGTGGAATCGAGCAGATTGGCGCAGCGCTCGGCAATGCCTGCAGTTGCCTGCGGCGCGGCAGGATCGGCCGGCACCACCTCGCAATGCACGAGGTGGAACCGTTCCTTCAGGCGCGCCGACAATTCCATGCAGGCGGCGATGGGATGTTCGAGCCGGAAGGTGATCAGCCGCTCGGCGAGGCACAGCGAGACCAGCCGCTGCGCCGAGGCGCGCGAGACCTGGAGCATCTTTGCGATCTCGTCCTGGGTGTGGCCGGCAATGAAATAGAGCCAGCCGGCACGCGCGGCGTCGTCGAGTCTCGACTTGTCGTTCTCGGCGGCCATACGGGCTCACATCTCCCAGAAATCGCTCATGCGCGCGAAGACCCGATCGGCTCCGGCGGCGGACAATATAGCCCGGCCGTCGCGGGCACGATAATGGCCGCCGCCGACAAATCCCCAGACGGTCATGCCGGCCGCCTTGGCCGCCTGCACGCCGCTGACGCTGTCCTCGATCACCAGCGTGCGCGAGGGCGGCGTTCGCATGTTCTCGGCTGCATGGAGAAAGAGATCGGGCGCCGGCTTGCCGTGCCTGACCATCTGCGCGGTGTAGAGCCGATCGCCGAAATGCGCGCGAAGACCAGTGACGTCGAGCGAGAGCGAGACGCGGTCGAGGTCGCTGGACGAAGCCACGCAGAACGGCACGGTCAGTCCCGAGATCACCGCCTCCACCCCGGGGATCGGTTCGAGCGAGGCGGCAAACGTCTCCAGCACACGCGACTTCAATCGCGGCAGGAAGCTGTCCGGCAGCGACTGCCCGAGATCGCGGTAGTGCTGCTCGACCGCCTTGGTGCTGCGTCCGAGAAACAATTCGACCGCCTGCTCTTCGCTCAGCGCGATTCCAAGCTCGGCCAGCGCCGAAGAGAGGCAGCGGCAGCTCAACAGTTCGCTGTCGACGAGCACGCCGTCGCAGTCGAAGATGATCAGATCGGGTTTTGGCCGGCCCTGGTCCATCCGGCCATTCGATCATATACTCAATGTTTGAGCAATAGCTCAGGAAGGAACACGGTGCCGCGGTATTCCCGCATCAATGCGCCACCTGCCGGTAGATCGCCGGCAGCGCCGCGGGCAGCCGCTTGATGTTGCCGACGATCGCATAGCCGCTATGGCCGAACAGCGTCGGAAAATAGGATTGCGCCGCCGCGTCGATCGTCACGCCGAAGACCGCGATACCGAGCCGGCGCGCTTCCTGCACGGATTTTCGGGTGTCTTCGAGCGCAAAGCGGCCCTCATAATGATCGACGTCGTTCGGCTTGCCGTCGGTGAGGACGAGCAGCAGCTTCTTGCGCTGCGACTGGCGCGCAAGCTCGGCCGAGGCGTGGCGCACCGCCGCGCCGATCCGCGTGTAATAGCCGGGCTTGAGCGCACCGATGCGGCGCTCGACCACGCCGCTCATCGGCTCGCCGAACGCCTTGACCGTTTCGAGCCGCACCCAGGAGCGCCGGCGCGAGGTGAAGGTCAGGATGCTGTGGTGATCGCCGCAGGCCGACAGCCCGTGCGCAAGCACGAGCAGCGCCTCCTTCTCGACGTCGAGCACCCGGTGGCCATCGGCCCAGGCATCCGTCGAGAGCGAGACGTCGACGAGCAGCGTGACGGCGAGATCGTGCCCTTGCGGGCGCATCGCCATGTGGACGCGATCGAGACCATTGCTGCTGCCGGCGCGGAGGTCGCACCTCGCACGCACCAGCGCATCGAGGTCGAGGTCATGTCCGTCGGCCTGGGCCCGCATCAGTTCATGACGCGGCCGCAAGACCTCGAAGCGGCGACGCACCTGGCGGATGTGCCGGCGCATGGTCTCGTCAGGCGCCCAGCTTTCACCTCGCTCCGAAGCCGGAGATGCGAGCACGCGGCAATGATCGGGCAGATAGGAGCTGCTGCGATAATCCCATTCGGGATAGGTCAGCTCCGCATTCAGGCGCGAGGCATCGAGCGCCTCGGGCGGCAGATCGAGATCGAACTTGAACCGGCTCGCCGGCTTGCCGCTGCGGCGGCTGAGCGTGATTTCCTCGAGATCGTCGGCCGCCTTCTGCGCGTCCTCGTCCTCGCTGTCGTCCGAGGGGCGATCGACATTGACCATCTCGGCCATCGCCAGGTTTTTTTCGAAGCGGTTGAGCACGAAGGGATCGCGGCGATTGGCGCCGTCCTCACGCTCGCGCACGGCGAAGCGCTTGCGATTGTCCTGGGCCGTGAGCTCAGCACCATCAGCGCATTCATCCTCGCCCGCATACGCGGGCGTGAGCTCGCGCGTCCAGCAATCGCCCCAGAGCGGGCACGGCAGGATCGGACGATAGCCCGGCGGCGCCTTGTCCGGCAGCGGTCCCGTTCCCATCATGGCCGGCCACAATTGTCCCGCGGGCGCGGGTCCCGCGCCGAGCAGGGCGAGAACGATCCGCTCGATCTCCTGCTCGATGCGCGGCAGGGGGCGCCGCGGCCGGGCCTCGGCGGTCGCCGCGGCAAGCTGCGCGTAGTCGGCGGCGAGCCCGGGAAACTGCGTGAGCACAAAGACCGCCGTTTCGGCGGCGCGGCGCAGCGCGAGGAGATCGCGCCGGAGCGGATCGGCCTCGGTGATCGCCTCGACCGGCGCGACCGCGAACCAGGCCGCGAGCCAACGATAGAGCGATGCATTGAGTTCGCGGTCGGCGAAAATCGCGATGCTGTCGGGGAGGAAGATGGTCGCGGCGTCACGGCCCGGCTGCTCGAGGCGCTCGTCGCCGAGGCCGATGCGTTGCCGCCAGCCGAGCCGATGGCTGGACTTGCGCGCGCCAGCGCTCGCGATCTGCACGCCCGCCTCACCGCCGAGCGCGCGGAACATCACCGCGAGCCTGTTTCTCACTTCGGCAAGCGAGACCGCGTGATCGGGGTGAACCGGATAGCTCGCGGTGCCGCCGACCATCCGGTGCCAGGCACGGCCGACCGTCTCCTCCAGTTCGAGGAAGTCGAGCATGGGACCCGCCTCACCCGATCACGGCGCGTGCGACGTCGAGCAGTGCCGCCTTGACGTCGGCATCGTCGGTCAGCGGCTCGATCATGCCGGCGAGCACCGCCTCCGCCGTCGGCATGCCGGCGGCGATCAGGGTCGCGCAATAGACCACGAGGCGGGTCGAGACGCCCTCCTCCAGATCGTGGCCCTTGAGTGCGCGCAGCCGGCCGGCCAGCGCCACCAGCGGCCGCACGCGCTCCGGCGACAGTCCGCTCTCGGCCGCGACCACCGCGATCTCCTGCTCCGGGGCCAAGAAGCCGAACTCGATGGCGACGAAGCGCTGCCGCGTCGACGGCTTCAGCGCCTTCAGCAGCGTCTGGTAGCCGGGATTGTAGGAGACCACGAGCATGAATCTCTCCGGCGCGGCGAGCTCCTCGCCGGTGCGCTCCAGCGGCAGGATGCGGCGATCGTCGGTCAGCGGATGCAGCACCACCGTGACGTCCTTGCGCGCCTCCACCACCTCGTCGAGATAGCAGATGCCGCCCTCGCGCACCGCGCGTGTCAACGGACCGTCGGTCCATACAGTGTCGCCGCCCCGCAAGAGATAGCGGCCGGTGAGATCGGCTGCGGTGAGATCGTCGTGGCAGGCCACGGTGTGCAGCGGCAAGCCGAGCCGCGCCGCCATATGCGCGACGAAGCGGGTCTTGCCGCAGCCTGTCGGCCCCTTGAGCAGGACCGGAAGCTGGTGCCGCCAGGCGTGCTCGAACAGCGCGCATTCGTTGCCGCTGGCGACATAGGCCGGCAACGCGGGGGCCGGTGCCGTGACGGCGTGAAGGGCAGGTTTCATGGTCATTCCTCGCAATTCACATTGAGACGGCGGCCGCGGCGAACCGCGGCCGCCGTGAGCGTTTACTCGGCCGGCTGCAGCGCGGCCGGAATGGCCACCGTCTTCTCGCGGCCCGGCACCAGCACGGCCCACACGAACATCAGCGCAGAGATCGCGACGAACACGCCCGACCCGAGCCGGATCCAGTAGAAGAAGGCGAGCTGATCCTGCACGTCCATGTAGCCTTGGCCGAGCACGCGCTGGAGATGGACCTGGACCACGCCGGCGAAGGTCAGCGCGAAGGTCATGGTCATCATGGCCGTGCACATGATCCAGAAGCTCGCCATGCTCAGCCACTGGTTATAGGGCGCGCGCCCCTTGAGCTGCGGGATCGCATAGGCCATCACCGACAGGTTCAGCATCACATAGGCGCCGAAGAAGGCGAGATGGCCGTGCGCCGCGGTGACCTGCGTGCCGTGGGTGTAGTAGTTCACCGAGGACAGCGTGTGCAGGAAGCCCCAGACACCGGCCCCTAAGAACGCCATCACCGAGCAGCCGACCGACCACAACAGCGCGGCGCGGTTCGGATGCTTCCGGCCGGCCTTCCAGGTCATCTGCACCGTGAAGATCACCATGGTGAAGAACGGCGCGACCTCCAACGTGGAGAACAACGAGCCGATCCACTGCCAGTAGCCGGGCGCGCCGATCCAGTAGAAGTGATGGCCGGTGCCGAGGATGCCGGAGAACAGCGCCAGCCCGATGATGACGTAGAGCCACTTCTCCACGACCTCGCGGTCGATGCCGTTGAGCTTGATCATGAGATAGGCGAGCACGGAGGCCATGATCAGCTCCCAGACGCCCTCGACCCAGAGATGGACGACGTACCACCAGTACATCTTGTCGACCGCGAGGTTCGCCGGGTTGTAGAAGGCGAACAGGAAGAAGATCGCAACGCCCCACAGGCCGAACAAGAGGATGTTCGTGACCGTGGTCTTGCGGCCCTTCAGCGCCGTCATGGTGACGTTGAACAGGAACATCAGGCAAACCACGACGATGCCGACCTTGATGATGAAGGGCTGCTCGAGGAATTCGCGGCCCTCGTGGTAGTGGAAGAGATAGCCGACCACGGCGACACCTGCCGCGCCGAAGAACATCCAGAACTGGATCTTCGCGAGCAGCGGGCTGTACAGCTCGGTCTCGGTTTCCTCGGGCAGCAGGAAGTAGGTCGCGCCCATGAATCCGATCAGCGACCACACGATCAGCGCGTTGGTGTGGATCATCCTGACGATGTTGAACGGCAGGAGGGTCGAGAGCGTGTTGGGCAGGACGTAGATGGTTCCGGCGAGCAGGCCGAACAGGACCTGGGCCAGGAACAGCGTCAGCGCACCGTAGAAATACAGCATCGCGACTTTCTGGGTTTGGTATTTCATCTCGGGTTCTCTCTGTCTTGAAAGAGGAATTCGGCCTGCTCAGCCGGCCTTGTTCGGCGGCCATTCCTGGCGCTTGATCGTCGAGGTC
This sequence comes from Bradyrhizobium sp. CCBAU 45389, assembly GCF_028128625.1. Lineage (NCBI taxonomy): Bacteria > Pseudomonadati > Pseudomonadota > Alphaproteobacteria > Hyphomicrobiales > Nitrobacteraceae > Bradyrhizobium > Bradyrhizobium sp. CCBAU 45389. The sequence continues at coordinate 841,533 of NZ_LBIY01000002.1, forward strand.
CATTGCAGGAAATCGGCGAGGTCGTTGAGCTCCTGGTCGGTCAGGTTGAACTGCGGCATCTGCCGCCGGCCCGGCGCGCCCGAGGGCTGCGCCTGCATCCAGGCCTTCAGCGTCTCGCGCGCGCCGGCCGGGTCCTCCTTGCCGCCCCAGCGATCCCAGACGTTGCCGACCTCGGGGGCGAAATAGGCGCCCTCGCCCAGCAGCGTGTGGCAGTTGATGCAGGAGTTCTTCTCCCAGACATGCTTGCCGCGGGCGACCGACGACGTCAGCGTCGTCGCATCGGTCGAGCTCGTGGCCATGTAGTAATGGCTGTGCGCCGTCAGCCCTATGAAGATGGCGAAGAAAAAGGCCGAGCCGCCGTAGAACACGTTTCGAGCGGCCGACTTGGTCAGGCGTTCAGCCATTGCCAATCCTTTCCGGTTGCTTCTGCGAAATAGCGATGCGGCGATTTATTGCCGCTTTGCCCGGTCCGTTCTTTGTCAGGGCGCAATGAGCGCGTCAGATCAGGGTGACGACGGCGGAGGCGAGCCAGGCAAGCAGCAGCACGATCAGGATCCAGGCGCTGACGAGGCCGCGCCAAAGCGCGGGCGCCGCGCGGAGGTCGAGGAAATCGAGCGCAATCCGGCGGCCCTTGATCACGGCAAGCGCCAGCAGCACGGCGTTGCCGAGCAGCGGACGCGGCATCAACGGCGGAATCAGGATGGTCGCGAGCGCGAGGCCGATCAGTGCGATCCAGGTGATATCGATACGATCCGGCATCGTCATTGCACCAGATAGAGAACCGGGAACATGACGATCCAGACCAGGTCGACCATGTGCCAGAAGGCGGCGCTCGTCTCGACGCCGGATACCTCAGCGCGGCGGCAGACCAGGGCGAGGATGACGATGCCGAGGCCGACGTGCAGGAGATGGAAGCCGGTCAGCAGGAAGTAGAGCGTGAAGAACGGGCTGGTTTCGAGCCCGACGCCTCGCCCGATTTCTTCCGCATATTCGGCGAGCTTGATTGCGATGAAGAGGCTGCCGAGCGCCATGGCGATGAGGAGCCAGCGGCGCGAAGCCCGCTTCGCATTGGCGCGTGCGGATTTGGTCGCCCGGGCCGCGGCCCAGCCGCTGGTCACCAGCACGACGGTGTTGAGGCCGGCGAGGTTCGAATCGAGCGTCGCCTGCCCGGCTGCGAACACCGCCGGATGAATCGCGCGCGCAACCACGAAGGCGCCGAGGAACAGGCCGAAGGCGACGAGCTCGCTGAAGATCAGCACCCAGATCATGGGATCGCCGGGGAGATCTTGCAAAATTCCCCAGCCGGTTTCCTGTTGTTCGCACTCGGCCGTCGACATCGTCTTTCCGGATCAGGACACCGGCCAGACTTAGCCGACCCGTCGAGCTCGGAATTTGTCGCAGGACAAACTGGGAGACGCCGGCGCGCGTTAAGAACCGGCTCAGGGTTCCCAGAAGTGACGAACGATCACATGAGTGATGCACAAATCGGGCTGATGACCGCGACCCCCATCATCATCGCCTTTGCGATCGCGCTGAGGCGAATGGGCGTGTTGTCGACGGTCGCGACCATATCGGCGGTGAGCCTCTCCGTCGCGATCGCGACGGTGCTGTTCACGACGCAGTAGGCGGGGCGGGCAAACGAATCCCCCCTCGTTCGAGGGGATCGATGATGGCAATGCGCGTGCGGGCAGCGCATCGCAGGGTTCAAAACAGGACAAAGGCCCCGATCAGCAGCCCCGCGGCAAAGGAGCAGAGTCCCAGGGTGGAGGCTGACACGATGCGGACGAGGGTGCGAAGTTTGTCCTCGTACTCTTCTTCCGTCATCTCATGGTACGGAGCCGTCATCGGCGCTGCCCTGCCCATGCCTTGCCCGGCGCCGCGGATTTATGCCCCAAATCATGGTGAAGGCGAGGCATTGGCCGCCGCCGCAATGCCGATACCGTGATCGAATTTGACGATAATTGTCGCAATCACCGCCGGGCGGACGCCGCGCGGAGGTGTGCCTATACCCACCTTTGCATTCGCGCGCGCCCTACCGCCGCTGGTTATACACATCGATGCACACCGCTCCCAGCAGCACCAGGCCCTTGATGACCTGCTGGTAGTCGATGCCGATGCCGAGGATGGACATGCCGTTGTTCATCACGCCCATGATCATGGCGCCGACCACCGCGCCGCCGACGCGCCCCACCCCGCCATAGGCCGAGGCGCCGCCGATGAAGCAGGCGGCGATGACGTCGAGCTCGAAGCCGAGGCCCGCCTTGGGCGTTGCGGTATTCAGCCGCGCGGCGAAGACGAGGCCGGCGAGCGCGGCCAGCACGCCCATGTTGACGAAAGTGAGAAAGGTCAGCCGCTCTGTCTTGATGCCCGACAGGCTCGCCGCCTTGGCGTTGCCACCGACCGCATAGATCTGCCGGCCGATCACGGTGCGGCGGGTGACGAAGCCGTAGAGCGCGATCAGCGCGGTCATGATCACCAGCACGTTGGGCAGGCCGCGATGCGAGGCGATCAGATATGTGAAATAGAGCACGGCGCAGGCGAGCAGAATGCTCTTGCCGAGGAAAAACGCGTAAGGCTCGACCTCGATGCCGTGCGCCTGCTCCCGCGACCGTCCCTTGGCGCTGGCATAGACGAGGCCGAGCGCGAGCACGGCGCCGATCAGCATGGATGTCGGATGCAGCGTGCCGGCCTCGGGCAGCAGTTCCGGAATGAAGCCGGAGGACAATTTCTGGAAGGTCGGCGGGAACGGCCCGAGCGACTGGCCCTGCAGCACGGCGAGCGCGAGGCCCTTGAACACCAGCATACCTGCCAGCGTGACGATGAAGGACGGGATCTTGAAATAGGCCACCCAATAGCCCTGCGCCGCACCGATGGCGGCGCCGAGCGCGAGGCAGGCGATGAAGGCGAGCGTATAGTCGACCTTGTAGGTCACCATGAGCAGCGCCGCCACGGCGCCGACGAAGCCCGCGACCGACCCGACTGAAAGGTCGATATGGCCGGTGACGATCACCAGCAGCATGCCCAGCGCCATGATCACGATGTAGCTGTTCTGCAGCACCAGATTGGTGAGGTTGAGCGGCTGCAGCAGCGTGCCGCCGGTCATGACCTGGAAGAACAGCATGATCGCGATCAGCGACAGCAGCATGCCGTAATTGCGCAAATTGTTCTTGATGAAGCTGCCGTGCCGGCGCTCCTCGGGCAGCGATACCGTCTTGTCGGTCATGACCGCACAACTCCCATCTCCGCGGCCTCAGGCACGCCGTTGCTTCGTTCGTTGCGCATGATGGCGCGCATGATCTTTTCCTGTGTCGCTTCCGCGCCCTTGAACTCGCCGACGAAGGCTCCCTCGTTCATGACGCAGATGCGGTCGCAGATACCGAGCAGCTCGGGCATCTCCGAGGAGACCACCACGACGCCGCGGCCGGCCTCCGCCAGCTCGTTGATGATACAGTAAATCTCGTATTTGGCACCGACGTCGATGCCCCTTGTCGGCTCGTCCAGGATCAGGACCTTGGGATCGGTCATCAGCCATTTCGACAGCACCACCTTCTGCTGGTTGCCGCCGGAGAGCTGGCCGGTCTCCTGGTAGACGTCGGAGCAGCGGATGCGCATGCGGTTGCGGTAGTCGCTGGCAACCTTCAGCTCCGCGATGTCGTCGATCACCCTGCCCGGCGCGACCTGGTCGAGGCTCGCCAGCGTGATGTTCTTGCGCACGTCGTCGGCGAGGATCAGGCCGAGCTGCTTGCGGTCCTCGGTGACATAGGCAAGCCCTGCGTCGATCGCCGCGGCGACGCTCGGCAGCGCGATCTCGCGGCCTTCGAGCCGGATACTGCCGCTGATATTGGTGCCCCAGGAGCGGCCGAACAGGCTCATGGCGAATTCGGTGCGCCCCGCCCCCATCAGCCCGGCGATGCCGACGACCTCGCCGCGCCTGACGCCGAAATTGACGTTCTTGATCACCTGCCGCTCGGGATGGATGGGGTGATAGACCGACCAGTTCGCGACGTCCAGCACGGGCTCGCCGATCTTCACGCTGCGCTCCGGGAAACGGTGCGCCATATCGCGGTTCACCATGCTGCGGATGATGCGGTCTTCCTGGATCGGCTCGGCATGGCAGTCGATGCTGTCGACGGTGCGGCCGTCGCGCAGCACGGTGATGTGGTCGGCGACCTTGGCGACCTCGTTGAGCTTGTGCGAGATCAGGATCGAGCCGATGCCCTGCTCGCGAAACGCCATCAGGCGTTCGAGCAGCGCAGCGCTGTCGGCCTCGTTGAGGCTCGCGGTCGGCTCGTCCAGGATCAGCATCCGCACCCGCTTGGACAGTGCCTTGGCGATCTCGACCAGTTGCTGCTTGCCGACGCCGAGATCGGTGATCAGCGTATCCGGCGATTCTTTGAGGCCCACTTGGGCCAAGAGCTCCCGCGTGCGTCGATAAACCTCGTCGCGGTCGATGACGCCGAACTTCGACGGCGGATGCGACAGGAAAATGTTTTCCGCGATCGACATCAGCGGGATCAGCGCCAGCTCCTGATGAATGATGATGATGCCGAGCGCCTCGGAATCGTTGATGTCGCGGAAGCGGCGCTCCTCGCCCTCGAAGACGATGGTGCCCTCGTAGCTGCCGTGCGGGTAGACGCCGCTCAGCACCTTCATCAGCGTCGACTTGCCGGCGCCATTCTCGCCGACGAGGGCGTGGATCTGCCCGGCCTGAACCGAGAAATTGACATCACGCAGCGCCTGCACTCCGGCAAAGCTCTTGCTGACGTTTCGCATCTCCAGCATGGCGGTCATTGCATCGTGTTCCTCAATCGCCGTCATTCCGGGGCGATGCGACAGGACCGCGAAGCGCGTCCTGGAGCATCGAACCCGGAATCTCGAGGGTCCGGGTTCGCCCTTCGAGCGCCCCGGAACGACGGAGTACTAGTTCTACTGGAACTGCGACTTCTTGTAGTAGCCGCTGTCGACCAGGGTCTTCTCCCAATTGTCCTTGTAGACCACGACTGGCTTGAGCAGGTAGGACGGCACGGTCTTGACGCCGTTCTCGTAGGTCTTGGTGTCGTTGACCGTCACTTGCTTGCCTGCGAGCGCGGCATCGACCATGTCGGCGGTCACCTTGGCGAGGTCGCGGGTGTCCTTGAAGATGGTCGAGTATTGGTCGCCGCGCAGCATCGCCTTGATCGACGGTACCTCTGCGTCCTGACCCGAGATGATCGGCATCGGTTGGTCGGCGCTGCCATAGCCGACGCCTTTCAGCGAGGAGATGATGCCGATGGAGAGGCCGTCATAAGGCGACAGCACGGCGTTGACCTTCTTGTTGCCGTAGTAGGCGCTGAGCAGATTGTCCATGCGGGCCTGGGCGGTGGCGCCGTCCCAGCGCAGGGTCGCGACCTTGTCCATGCCCATCTGGCCGGACACGACGACGAGCTTGCCGCTGTCGATATAGGGCTTCAGCACGCTCATGGCGCCGTTGTAGAAGAAGTAGGCGTTGTTGTCGTCGGGCGAGCCGCCGAACAGCTCGATGTTGAACGGGCCCTTGCCGTCCTTCAGGCCGAGCCCCTGCACGATCGACTCCGCTTGCAGCACGCCGACCTGGAAATTGTCGAAGGTCGCGTAATAGTCGACGTTCGGCGTGCCGCGGATCAGGCGGTCATAGGCGATCACGGTAATGCCCTTTGCCTTCGCCTGCTTGAGCACGTCCGACAGCGTGGTGCCGTCGATCGCGGCGATCACCAGCGCTTTCGCGCCCTTGGTCACCATGTTCTCGACCTGCGAGAGCTGGTTCGGAATGTCGTCCTCGGCGTATTGCAGGTCGGTGTTGTAGCCGCGCTCCTTCAGCACCTTGACCATGTTGTTGCCGTCGTCGATCCAGCGCGCCGACGACTTCGTCGGCATGGCGATGCCGACGGTTGCCTTGTCCTGGGCAGAGGCGGGCGCGCCCGCGATCAGCGCAGCGGCGCTGGCGAGAGCAAGCGCGAGGAAGGTCGTCTTCAGTTTCAGCATATTTCACTCCCTTTGGGTGTCGGACTGTTTCTTCGTTTCGTCGAGAACGTAGTCGTGGGTTGCCTTTGGTCTCCTATGCGAGCTTGACGTCGGGCTCTGCGCGACCGCGCGCGGATGCTTCGAGCAGAAAGGTGCAGCCGGCTTGCGGATCGGCGGCGCGTGCCGCCGCGTCCATGTCCTGCCAGGCCGAGGTGACGAGCAGGCGCGACAGGTCGGGGCCGACGAAGGCGGGGCAGCTCGCCTGCTTCGCCGGCACGCTGAGCGAGCGAAGACGCTCGCCCTGCGGCGAGTAGACATCCACGCGGCTCGCGCCCCAGCACGCATTCCAGATCTGCCCGTCGGCATCGCACACCGAGCCGTCGAGGCCGCCGATACCACTATGGCGCAGCAGCACCTCCGGCTCGCCGCGCGGCAAGCCGGTCGCGGGATTGAGCGGCACGGCATAGAGCACGGCGCGCGGGGTGTCGGTGAAATAGCCGGTGGCGCCATCCGGCGAGAAGCAGATCGAGTTGGGAATGCTGATGCCGGGAAACAGCGTCGAGATCTTGCCGCGGTGGAGCGCATAGATCGCCCCAGCCTTTGGCTCGGCCTTCTTGCCCATGGTGCCGATCCAGAACGTGCCGGATTGATGCACGCGGCAATCGTTGGACCGCGTAGCCGGATTGTCCGCTTCGAGCGGACAGAACAGCGTCATCGCGCCGTCGGCGAGCTCGCGGATGTAGAGGCCGTCCTCCGCCACGATCAACTGCCTGCCGACATCGATGCGCCCGAGCGCGCTTGCCATCCGGCCGAGCGCGTGGATGCGGACAGAACCGCTGCTTAGCTGCGCCTCGAACAGCTTGCCCTCGCGAATGTCGAACCACCAGGCCGTGTCGGTGGTCACATCATAAGTCGGCCCTTCGCCGAGATGACAGTGCTCAGCCGATAGAACCGAAGTCGGCACCTGTTCCGTCATGGCGCCCTCACCCCAAAGCGATAGACGGTGTGATGCCGATAGACTTGGCCGGGATCGAGGCGCGGGCTCGGAAAGTCCGGCCGGTTCGGCGCGTCGGGCCAGATATGCGGCTCCAAACACATGGCGTCCGATTGCCGGATCAGCTTGCCGCCCTTGCCCGAGATCGTGCCGTCGAGATAGTTGCCGGAATAGACCTGGAGCCCGGGCTGATTGGTGAGCAGCTCCATGACGCGTCCCGAGCGCGGTGCCTCGAGCCGCGCCGCGAGCGCAAGCTTTCCCTCGCGGCCGAGGCAATAGGTGTGGTCGTAGCCCCTGCCGTTTCGCAATTGCTGATCGCTCTCGCGGATGCGCTCGCCCACCGATCTCGGTTCGCGGAAGTCGAACGGCGTGCCGGCAACGCTGCGCGGCGGCTCCGGCAACGGAATGGCGGTGGGATCGATCGCGAGGAAATTCTCGGCCGCGACCGTGAGTTTGTGGTCGAGGATCGGCGTGCCTGAGGTGGCGCCTTCCAGATTGAAGAAGCTGTGATTGGTCAGGTTGACGATGGTCGGCCGGTCGGTCCGCGCTTCCATCGTCAGCGACAGCTCGGTCGGGCCGGTGACGCGATAGGTCAGGCGCACGTCGAGCTTGCCTGGATAATTCTCCTCGCCATGCGGGCTCGAATAGGTGAGCGTCACCGCGGGCTCGGCGCCCTCGTCGATTTCGGCAATCTCCCAGAGCTTGCGATCGAAACCGCCGAGGCCGCCATGCAGCGCGTTCGGACCGTTGTTGACGGGGAGCTGCACCGTCTCACCGTCGAGCGAGAACTGTCCCTTGGCGATGCGGTTGGCGTAGCGGCCGACGGTGGCGCCTAAAAACTTCCGTTCGGCGAGATAGCCGGCGAAGGCGTCATGGCCGAGCACGACGTCGTCGGTGCCGCCTTTGGTATCAGGCGCGATCAGCGCCTGGATCACCGCGCCATGGGTGATGATGCGAGCCTCGAAGCCGCCCTCCCCGCGCAGCACGATGCGCTCGACCTTGCGGCCGTCGGGCAGCGTTCCGAAGACGTCTTGTTCTATTTTCCTTGAGCCGGCCATGTTCAGTCCACAAACGGTTCGACGATCGTGCGCTTGCCGAGCAAGAAAGAGTCGGCAACGAGACGCAGCGGCGCCAGATCGACATCGCTTGCGCCTGACGCCGCCAGCTTGACGAAGCGCTGGTACAGCTCGCGATATTCCCGATCGGGAGCATCCGCAATGGCCTTGCCGTCGACGGCCATCCGCCGGCCGCCGTCAGACAATGTCATCCGGCCCTGATCTGTTTCCACGAGGATATCCCAGCTCTGCGGGCCGGTCTGCCGGAAGTCGAATTCGGCGGTGATGGGCAGGCCGCCAATGTCCGTCAGGTTCAGCTTCGCGGCGATCGGCGCCTGGCAATTGGCGGGGAAGGCAAGCTCGGCCGCGGTGACGAACACGGGCTGCGGCAGGATGCGGGTCAGGATCGAGAGCGCGTTGATGCCGGGGTCGAACACGCCGAGGCCACCGGGTTCCCAGATCCAGGCCTGGCCGGGATGCCAGACGCGGACGTCTTCCTTCCAGTTGATGCGCACGGATTTGATCCGGCGGCTCGCCAGCCATTCGCGGGCCGGCTCGACCGCCGGTGCGTAGCGCGAATGCCAGGTCGCAAACAGCGTCCGCTTTGCTTCCGCAGCCATCGCGGTCAGCGGATCGAGCTCGGCAACGCCGGTGCCCGGCGGCTTCTCCAGCATGACATGCTTGCCGGCTGCGAGCGCCGTGGCGGCCTGGGCGCGGCGCACCTGCGGCGGCGTGCAGAGCGAGACGGCGTCGATCGGCGGACCTTTGTCCAGCAGCTCCTCGATGGTGGCGAAATGCGGCACGTCCGGCAGCGAAGCATTGCGGCTCGCCACCGCCGCGAGCGTTGCGCCCGGTGTCGCCGCGATCGCGCCCACATGCTGGTCCCGCGCGATCTTGCCGAAGCCGACGATGGCGATGCGAAGGTCTGTCACGCTTGTTCTCCGGTATCTGCCGACGGCAGCGACTCGGCCGGGGCGGTCTCGATCACCGTACCCTCGTGGCGGCGCATGCCGTTGTGAATGACATAGACCATGGCCTCGGACGCGGCATCCGCGTCGCCCGTGGCGATGGCATCGACGATCTTCTGGTGCCAGAGCAGCACGGTGTCGCGCTCCTCCGGCTCGACGGGGGCGCTGAGCAGGAACGAGGCGCGCAACGCGGCCTCGATGACATGGCCGATAGAACGCATGAACAGATTGCCGGAGGCGCGCGCCACGCCAACGTGAAGCGCGAGATCGGCATCGGCAAAGCCGACCGAGTCGGAGGCTTCACGCCGCATGCGATCCATGCAGCGGCGGAGCTCGGCGACGTCCTCCTCGGACCGCTGCACTGCTGCGAGCATCGCCGCGCGCGGCTCGACCGCCAGACGGATCTCGGCGAGGTCGTTGAGAAAGCGCTTGTCGATGCCGGCGTCGAGGTGCCAGGCCAGCACGTCGGCGTCGAACATGTTCCAGGCGCCGCGCTCGCGCACGACGGTGCCGACCCGCGCCTTGGTGGTGAGCAGGCCCTTGGCGACCAGCGTCTTCACGCTCTCGCGCAGCACCGGGCGCGACACCCCGAACATCGCGATCATCTCGGCATCGCCGGGCAGGCGCGTGCCTTCCGCGTAGCGGCCGGCGATGATGTCGACGCCGATCGAACGGGCGACCTCCGCATGGTTGGAGTGGGCCCGCCGGGTCGGGATCACGACGATGCGCGAAGTCATGACGCCGCTCCCACACGTTTCGCCGCCGGCCGGCGCGCCAGCGCGACCAGACCCTGCTGCAGCGCGATGAAGGCGAACAGTAGCACGCCGGTCGCGATCTTGGTCCACCAGCTCGAGAGCGTCCCGTCGAAATTGATGTAGGTCTGGATCATGCCCTGGATCAATACGCCAAGGAAGGTTCCGATCACCGAGCCCTGCCCGCCCGTGAGCAGCGTGCCGCCGATCACGACGGCGGCGATGCTGTCGAGCTCGACGCCGACGGCAGAGAGCGAATAGCCGGCGCTGGTGTAGAAGGAGAAGACGATGCCGGCGATCCCCGCGAGCAGGCTCGACAGCATGTAGATCTTGATCGTCATCTTGCCGACGGCAACGCCCATCAGGCTGGCGGTGGTCCGGCTGCCGCCGAGCGCATAGACGTTGGCGCCGAACCTCGTGAGATGCAGCAGCAAGGCGCCGCCGATCACGATCACGAGCATGATGATCGCGATCGCCGTCAGTCGTCCGCCGCCGGGCATGCGCAGCGCGAAGTCCGACACGGTCGAGTAGATCGGAGCCGTGATCGGCACCGATTCCGTCGAGAGCAGGAAGCTGGCGCCGCGAGCGAGGAACATCCCGGCCAACGTGACGATGAAGGGCGGCAGGTCGAAGACGTGGATCACCGCCCCCATCGCCGCGCCAAAAGCCGCCGAGAGCGCGAGGATGGCGACGAAGGCGACCAGCGGCGGCACGCCCCAGCGCTCGATGGCGAGCGCGACGAACACGGTGGTGAAGCCGATCACCGAGCCGACCGAGAGGTCGATGCCGCCGGAGATGATGACGAAAGTCATGCCGACAGCGACGATGCCGAGGAAGGCGTTGTCGGTGAGGAGATTGCCGACCACGCGGGTGGAGGCGATGTTGGGGAATTGCACGGCGCAAGCCGCGAAGCCTGCGACGAGCACGATGGCGGTGATGAGGACCGGCGGCAGGCCTTTCATGCTTTGGTCCCCCGCAGCCGCGCGGCGATCCCGGCGAGACCGGAGAATTTCGGCGATTGCAGCAGCAGCACCGCGAGCACCACCACCGCCTTGACCAGCAGGTTGAACTCCGGCGGATAGCCCGACAGCAGGATGCCGGTGTTCATGGTCTGGATGATCAGCGCCCCCAGCACCGCCAGCACGAGACTGAAGCGGCCGCCGAACAGCGAGGTGCCGCCGATCACGACGGCGAGGATCGCGTCGAGCTCGAGCCAGAGGCCGGCATTGTTGGCATCGGCACCCATGATGTCGGCGGCCGCGATCACGCCCGCGAGCGCGGCGCAGACGCCGCACCAGACATAGACCGCCAAGATCATCGCACGGGTGCCGACGCCGGCCAGCTCGCTCGCGCGCGCATTGCCGCCGGTCGCCTCGATCAGGAGACCGAGCGCGGAGCCGCGCACCACCGCGCCGGTGAGGATCAGCATCCCTAAGGCAATCACGACCGGTACCGGCAGGCCGAGCACCGAGCCATTGCCGAGCCAGACCAGATCCGGCGAGGAGAACGTGACAATGCGCCCTTCGGTGATGAGCTGGGCGATGCCGCGCCCGGCGACCATCAGGATCAACGTCGCCACGATCGGCTGCATGCCAAGCACGGCGACGAGAAAGCCATTCCACAAGCCGCAGACGAGGCCGGCCCCGAGCGCAGCCGCCAGCACGACTGGCAGGCCGTGGCTGTCAGCAAGACTTGCCGCGATCGCGCCGCAGATGGCCATCACCGCGCCGACGGAGAGATCGATGCCGCGCGTCGCGATCACCAGCACCATGCCGAGCGAGAGCAGCGCCACCGGCGTGCCGCGATTGAGCACGTCGATCAGGCTGCCGAACAGGCGGCCGTCCTGGAGGCGCAGGTCGAAGAATTGCGGCGACACCACGCGATCGACCGCGAGGATGACGATCAGCGCCAGGATCTGGGCAAGGCCGCGGCGCGGCAGCAGCGCTGTCATGTGTGGGCCTCAAGCGCAACTGTGACGCTATCGGCGGCAATGGCGGCGAGAATGTTGCCGACGTCGATCGCCTCGCCCGCGAGCTCCTCGATATGGGCGCGGTCGCGCAGCACGACGACGCGGTCCGAATAGGTCACGATCTCGTCGAGCTCGGAGGAGATCACGAGCAGCGAGAGCCCGTCGTCGCAAAGCTCGCGGATCAAGCGGATGATTTCGGCATGCGCGCCGACATCGATGCCGCGGGTCGGCTCATCCAGCACGAGAAGCCGCGGCGAGGTCGCGAGCCAGCGCGCCAGCAGCACCTTTTGCTGGTTGCCGCCGGAGAGCAGGCCGACGGGACGCTCCGGGTCGGGCGGGCGGATGTCGAGCATCCTGACGTAACGGCGCGCGATCTCGTCCTGCTCGCGGCGCGACAACGGGCGATGCAGACCGTGCTTGGCCTGGAGCGCGAGCACGATGTTCTCGCGCACGCTGAGCTCGGCGACGATGCCGTCGGTCTTGCGCTCCTCCGGACAATAGCCAAAGCCGTGGCGGACGCCGTCGCGCGGCGACTGCAGCCGGACGGCTGCGCCCTCCACCTTCGCCTGCCCGCGATCGGCACGCTCGGCACCGAACACCAGCCGCGCCGTCTCGGTGCGGCCCGAGCCGAGCAGGCCGGCAAGTCCGACGACCTCGCCGTGGCGCAGCTCGAGACTGAATGGCGCGACATAGCCGGCCTTGCCGTAATTCTCGAAGCTCGCACACACCTCGCGAACCTGATGCTCGCGCGTTGCCGCCCGCGCGCTGGTGGTTTCCGCAAGCTCGCGGCCGAGCATCATGCGGATCAGCTCGAGGCGCGGCAGCGAGGCGGTTTCGCGCTCGCCGACGAGGCGACCGTTGCGCAGCACAGTGATGCGGTCGGAGATCTCGTAAACCTGGTCGAGGAAGTGGCTGACGAAGACGATGCCGATGCCGCGCCGCGCGAGCTTGCGCATGATGCCGAAGAGGATCTCGACCTCGTGGCGGTCGAGGCTCGCGGTCGGCTCGTCCAGGATCAGCACGCGCGCGGAGAGATCCACCGCACGGGCAATCGCGGTGACGTGCTGGATGGCCACGGAATAATTGCCGAGCGGCGCGGCGACGTCGATATCGAGACCGAAATCGGCAAGCAGCGCCTTGGCGCGGCGGCGCATCTCGCCTTCGCGCACGATGCCGAAGCGCATCGGCTGGCGGTCGAGGAACAGGTTCTGCGCCACCGACAGGTTCGGCAGCAGGTTGACCTCCTGGTAGACGGTGGCAATGCCGGCCTGGAGCGCAGCCTTGGCCGAGCGCGGCGCGACCTCTTGGCCGCCGAGCCGGACGATGCCGGCATCGCGGGCGAATACGCCGGTGACGACCTTGATCAGGGTGGACTTGCCGGCGCCGTTCTCGCCGAGCAGCGCATGGATCTCGCCGGCGCGCAGCGTGAAGTCGACCTCCTGCAACGCACGCACCGCACCAAAGCTCTTGCTGATCCCGCGCACCTCCAGTAGCGGCAGAGCAGGATCAAGGCTGTTTTCCATCGCGACGTCACTCCCACCGGCGCCCGCAAACGATGCGGACACCCAGCCTATTCGCTCGCGCAGCGGTTTCGAAGGGGGTGCCGGACCGCAAAGCGCGGTCCGGCGAAGCCCGCCTCAGTAACCGAGGCCCTTCTTGCTGTCGTAGATCTTCTGCGGATCGTCGGCGGCCGTATAGAGCTTGGACTCGGTCTGGATCCATTTCGGCGGCACCGTGCCCTTGTCCTTGAAGGCCGCGATGGCGTCGAGCGCGGGGCCGGCCATGTTCGGCGTCAGTTCGACGGTGGCGTTGGCTTCGCCGGCGGCCATCGCCTTGAAGATGTCGGGGACCGCGTCGATGGAGACGGTGAGGATCTCCTTGCCGGGCTTGAGGCCGGCTTCCTTCATCGCCTGGATGGCGCCGACCATCATGTCGTCGTTGTGGGCATAGACCGCACAGATGTTCTTGCCGCCGCCTTCGGCCTTGATGAAGCTCTCCATGACTTCCTTGCCCTTGGCGCGAGTGAAGTCGCCAGTCTGGCTGCGCACCACCTTCAGGTTCGGATGTTTGGCGACGGCGGTGTCAAAGCCCTTCTTGCGGTTGGCGGCGACGCTGGCACCGACCGTGCCCTGCAGTTCGACGATGTTGCAGGCCTTGTTGCCGACGGTCTTGGCCAGCCAATCGCCGGCGACCGCGCCTTCGTGCACGCTGTCGGAGGTGACGGCGGTGAGATAGAGCTCCTTGCCCGAGGGATCGATGTCGCGGTCGAGCAGCACGACCGGGATCTTGGCCTCCTTGGCTTCCTTCAGCACCGAATCCCAACCGGTCGAGACGACGGGGGCGAGGAAGATCGCGTCGACGTTCTGCGCGATGAAGGAGCGGATCGCCTTGATCTGGTTCTCCTGCTTCTGCTGCGCGTCGGCGATCTTGAGATTGACCTGGCGCTTACTGGCCTCCTGCTTGGAGACCGACGTCTCGGCCGCGCGCCAGCCGGATTCCGATCCGATCTGCGAGAAGCCGATGGTGAGCTGGCCGGCACTCGCCGGCACCGCGAGCAACAAGGCGGCCGTGGCGCTGGCCGCAAAGAGGGCTTTAGGGGTCATCAGGCGTGTCTCCCAAGATGTTATCCGGGGCGCCGATTGGTAGCATGGCACCCACAGGCCGGCCTTTGGGGCGGCGGAAGGCACTATTTCACGGAAGATGGGTTCCGACTAGTCATATTATTTGACTATTTGTCGGAAAACGCGCGGGAGCGGCGGCGGCGGTTTTAAGACACGCTCAGCGCGATTTTGTTCCGGGGATGCAACGGGGAGATGAAGGAAATTGTGGGAGTTGGATCGCCTCGCTACACTTGGTT
>NZ_LBIY01000003.1:0-1606 GCF_028128625.1 Bradyrhizobium sp. CCBAU 45389
TTGGAGAAAGTCGTCGACTGCAGGCCGTGTAGGTACGATCCGCCAAAAGGTACGGATCACTCATCCCTTCCATCCGCTGTGCGGTCGCATGTTCGATCTGATCTGCCGGCGGCGACATTGGGGCGAAGACCGGGTGATCTATGAAGGGCAGAATGGACGACTTTGCACGATTGCGAGTGCCTGGACCGACATCGATCCCGGGGATGAGTTTCGGCTGATTGCCGCGGGTCGAGCAGCCTTTAGGACCATTGATCTGCTGGCCGTGTGTGATGCGCTGGATCGGCTTGCCGAGGGATTGAGGTCCGACGATGCGTAAAGAGAATTGCGCCGCATATGTAAAGGGAATGACGCCGCGCCAAAGCAGCCAAACGATGGATTTTTACAATTTGGTCAGCCGAATATCAGCATGTGGTGCCGACTTTGGGCTTGATCATCAAGATGTATGGGCGTATTTATATTTACGACGATTTGAGGCCACGCATGAGGAAGGCCAAAAAACAGGATACGAAGAGCGCGGCGCTGGCGCAGGACGGCGTCCTCAATCCCGACCCCGAAGCCGTCCGCGACCTGCTGTTCGTCGGCAATCCATTCTTCGATGCCAAGGACTTGGTCCAGGTCCGTTACGAGATGGTGCGGCGCCATCAAGTCGACGGCGTTGCCATCAGCGAAGCCGCCGCGACGTTCGGCGTCACCCGCCCAACCTTCTACAAGGCCCAGAGTGCGCTGCAGAGCGCAGGAGTCGCCGGCTTGCTGCCGAACCGGCGAGGCCCCAAGGGGGGCCACAAGATCTCCGCAGAGGTCATTGCGTTCGTAGCCGATCTCAAGGCTGCAAGCCCCGAGCTGACGACACCGCAATGTCTCGATGCGATCGAGACACGCTTTGGCGTCACGGTGCACAGGCGCAGCCTGGAGCGGGCGCTGGCGCGCAAAAAAAAACGACTCACTTCAACCTGATCGTTCCGCCGGCGGACGCCACGGACCGTTACGAGGAGCTACGCGCCGCGGTATTGCGAGGCGAGCTCGCTGCCTGCTTCGGCCTCGGCATTCTTCGCCGCCAAGGGCTCGCTGCATGGATCAGAGCGCTCGGGCAGCGCCGCCACGCCGAGATGGCGTACTGCGATCATCCGACCACGCCAGCGATCAAGATCGATCCATTGCCCGCGGCGGGCGACCTCACGCGCCTCATCGCCGGCATCATCATCGCCATCGCAATGGAGCCCGCCCATGGCTGAGCTCAAAGTTACTACCGAGCATCTCAAGCGCGCCGCCTACCTCTATGTCCGCCAATCGACCCTCCGCCAAGTCGCCGAGCACGGCGAAAGCACGCAGCGCCAATATGCGTTGCGCGCTCGGGCAATCGCCTCGGGCTGGCCGATTGAACGCATCCACGTCATCGATTGCGATCTCGGCAAATCAGGAACAAGTACGACAGCACGCGAGGGCTTCCAGCAACTCGTGAGCGAGGTGGCGCTGGGCAAGGCCGGCATTGTCATGGGCCTGGAGGTCTCGCGGCTTGCACGCAACTCGGCTGACTGGCATCGCCTCATCGAGTTGTGCGCGTTGACGATGACGTTGATCCTCGACGAGGACGGAATCTACGATCCAG
>NZ_LBIY01000003.1:1755-2544 GCF_028128625.1 Bradyrhizobium sp. CCBAU 45389
ATGCGCGGTGGCCAACTCAACAAGGCGCGACGTGGCGAGCTCGAGATGTGCCCTCCAGTCGGCTTGGTTTACCGGAATGATCGGACCCTCGGCCTCGATCCTGACGCCCAAGTGCAGAATGCCATCCGTCTCGTGTTCGACACCTTTGAGCGGATCGAAAGTGCCGTGCAGACCGTCCGCTTCTTCCGAGAGCAGGGTCTGTTGTTCCCACGTCGATTGCGCGCAGGTCCAAACAAGGGAGACCTCCTGTGGGCGCCGCCGAATCATGCACGGATCCTGCAGGTGCTCCACAATCCACGCTACGCCGGCGCCTTCGTCTATGGTCGCACGCGCACACGGTACAGACCCGACGGCGGCAGCAGTGTCATCAGGGTTGCTAAGGCGGACTGGCAGTTCGTCATGCCGGGCATGTACCAAGGCTACATCGACTGGGAACGGTTCGAAGCTAATCAGCGGCGGCTCGCCGACAATGCCCGCGCCTTCGGCGGCGAACGGCGGTCGGGGCCGGCACGCGAAGGACCGGCGTTGCTGCAAGGTCGCGTGGTCTGTGGCCTCTGTGGCGAACGCATGGGTGTGCGCTACAGCCAAGAGCACAGCCGCATAGTGCCGACCTATGTCTGTCAAGCTAATGCGGTGCGGCGCGCGGGATGGACATGCCAAACGGTTCCCGGGAAGCTCGTCGATGCCGCGATCGCCGCCCTGATGATCGAGCTGATGACACCGATGAGCCTGGCGGTCACTTTGGAGGTTCAGCGCGAGCTCGAGGCGCGCGCCGCGCAGACTGACGCA
>NZ_LBIY01000003.1:2670-3368 GCF_028128625.1 Bradyrhizobium sp. CCBAU 45389
ACGAGCGCCGCAGCAAACAGCAAGCCGCAGCACTGAACGCCGAGACCCGACGGCGCATTCTCGATCTTGCCGAGCAACTGCCACGAATCTGGCACGACCCGCGTGTCGACGTCCGCGAGCGCAAGCGTATTGTGCGTCTACTCATTGACGACGTAACCCTGATCAAAGCGGAGAAGATCACTGTTCACGTGCGCCTGTCGGGCGGCGCGACGCGCTCCTTGGTGCTCGAACGGCCGTTGCCTATCGCACAGATCCGCAAGTTCAAACCCGAGCTCGTCGCCGAGGTCGATCGTCTCCTTGACCATTACTGCGATCGTGAGATCGCTGAGATTCTCAATCAGAACGGATGGCGCACATGGGAGGCAAAGCCGTTCAATCTGAAGAAGATCGCCTTCATTCGAGGTGCCTACAAACTGGCGAGTCGATACGATCGACTGCGCCACTGTGGCATGCTCACGACGCGCGAGGTCGCAGCGAGGTTTGGCATTGCCAAGACCACCGTGCAGGAGTGGGGCCGTCAGGGACTCATCAAACAGTGCTACGCTGACTGCCTTAACCGTGGCCTCTGGGAGATCCCATCAAATACGACTATCCTTAAAGGCCGCGGCGGCCGCCGCTCCCGCAAACCGCAAACAACATCTATCACCGCGCAACTGTCAGGATGAGGTGCAATATGAAGCAATCGCCTTGTCGCGCGG
>NZ_LBIY01000004.1:194-48594 GCF_028128625.1 Bradyrhizobium sp. CCBAU 45389
TGATCTGCGGCCGGCAAACTGGACCATTTTTGGCTAGAGTTTCGCTGCGTAAATCCCCTCGGCTGGGAGGAGCGACGGACCATGAAGGCCTCGAAATTTTCGGACGCCCAGAAGGCGTTCATCCTGAAACAGGGCAACGACGGGGTTGCGGTGGCGGAGATCTGCCGTAAGGCCGGGATCAGCCAGGCGACCTACTTCAATTGGAAGAAGAAGTATGACGGGCTGCTGCCGACCGAGATGCGCCGGCTGAAGCAGCTCGAGGAGGAGAACGGCAAGCTGAAGAAGCTGGTCGCGGACCTGTCGCTCGACAAGGAGATGCTGCAGGACGTGATCCGCCGAAAGCTATGAAGCCTGGTCGGAAGCGCATGCTGGTCGACGCGGTTCGCAGCGAATGGCAGGTCTCGATCTGCAGGACCTGTGACGCTCTCGAATTTGACCGCTCGACCTACCACTACAAGTCCCGTCGCTCCGGCCAGGCTGCCCTTGAACAGAAGATCAAGGAGATCTGCCATGTGCGTATCCGCTACGGTTATCGTCGTGCTCACGTTCTGCTGCGTCGTGAAGGCTGGCGCCATGGCCAGAACAAGACGCGGCGGATCTATCGCGAATTGGGCCTGCAATTACGCAACAAAACGCCCAAGCGCCGGGTCAAGGCCAAGTTGCGCGACGACCGCAAGCCGGCAACGCGGTCGAACGAGACCTGGGCGATGGATTTTGTCCACGATCAGTTGGCGACGGGGCATAAGCTGCGCGTGCTCACGATCGTCGATATCTTCTCCCGCTTCTCACCGGCGCTGCANGGGCCGGACTCTAACTCCTTCTGGAGGAAATACGCAGTGGCAGGTCAAACCAAATCAACTGGATGACCCCAGTTGCATTATTGCGGATTGTAGACAGCAGATTCGAGCTTCCGAACTGGCTGGTTAGCGTGGATATTTTGGATGCTAAAGGATTGTCTGATTTACAACTACCCCATTTGGTCCGAGCTCAACCAAAAAATCTGGAGGCGGTAGTAGATGCTTTTCGTGGTCGCAGCCGTCCCCACTGCTAGCTCATGTCCAGTCCTTTCGACGCGCGACAAACCACAAGATTCCTTCTATCCCATGACTCAAGTTCGTCCACCGGATATAAGACGGCTTTGCCGATCTTGACATATGCGGGTCGCGATTCGCATCGCGCGCCAGTTCCGCAGCGTGCCCACGGTGACCTCGCCACGGTATCGTGCAGACACTTCCTCGGGAGTAAGGAATTTGGCGTCCGCCATTCGTCTTCTCCATCACTCTACCGCATGAGACGTCACTGTAGAGATGGCTGCGATGTTGACATCCAGAATGAGGGAAGAAAACGACAATCTCGACGACCCCGTGGCTCGCCTCAAACGCGGTCGGCTTGGAGCGTCGACAGTCGCAGGATGGCGTGAAGGTGCGTAGCAAAAATACTTGCGCCTCGCGGTCGTAGGTACACGAGGTTTCGATGGCTGCGGGCCGCGTGCGCAAGGAAAACTATCAAGTGATACACCGAGCCGGTCGCTCAAAGATGGCTGGTTTCAGGATCTTGCTCGGAGACAAACCACCACCGGGCAGCATGTCCGTTGCAGAAAGAAGCGTCCTCGTGCTTGAGGATCAGGAACGAGTCGATCGCATTTGAGATCAGTTCCTCAAAAACAAGATACCGGTTCGAGCTAATCTTCGTATTTTGATGCTGCCGATATCGAGCGTCGTTTGGTTTCATCGCTGACGTGGTGATCTCTGAAGGTTGTTCGGACGATGTGCGGGACATCAAGTCAAGCTGCCGTATGGAAATGTTGGAATACCCGCAAACCGGGACTAGTTTTCCGTTCGCCTCGTTTTCGGTGCACTAAACTTTTCGAGCAGATCCATCGGGTTACGCGACCTGTTGATCTGATGACATTCTGAACGCCGGGAGAAGACCCTTGAGGGAAAGCCTTCCCCTGCGCTCGAGCCTGTGGTCTCGGCCGACCCCTTCTGCGGGGAGAACCCCGCAACGCCCCGATCAGAGTGAGAGGGCGGACGGGCTTCGCCGTGACGGGTTGAAGAACGGAGGAGAAACCTCCGGCGCCTGTCGTGGAGATGACCCATGACCCAAGTCGAAGTTCTGAACGCCGCCCGCGACCACGTTGGCGGCTACAAGGTGGACGTGACCCGCGGCGAGCGCGTCGGCCGCGTATCGTCGGAGTGGTTCTCGAGGCCGGCGGACGAGCGCTATCTGTCCCTGTCGGACCTCTATGCCGCCGTGCGCGGACGGACAGAACGTAGCCGAACCCGAATTGTCGAAAGCGCGGCGATCCGGATTGAAGCCAGCCGCGACGATGCCGAGCGGCTGGCGCTGCTGATGCCCGGTTCCGACGCGCCGATCGCGCCGACTCACTGGAGCTTCGGCCAACTTGCCAGTCTGGTCGGAGCGCCGGCGGCATACCTCCGTCAGCTTCCAGCGCCGCTCGCCGGCATCAACCTGCAGTTCGGCTTCAGCTCTCATCGAGCCGAGCAGGTCAAGACGCTCGAGATAGAGGATGGTCGCGTCGAGCTTCGCGCCGCTACGGGTCCCGAATATGGGCGCATATTTGACCACGAACTCGTGGCGGCTGTTCAGCGCATCGCCGGCAATGGTACGGGCGACACGCGCTGGAAGATCCCTGGCTTAGGTCATTTTGCAACTGTATTCTTGAGCGCCGCCCCCTCCTGCGCAGGGAGGGCCTGATCATGGCGATTCAAGATCGGGCCGACGTGTACACCCGCGTCACGGCGGAGATCATCGCGGCAATCGAGCAAGGTGCAGGCGAGTGGCACGCGCCGTGGTTTCACAATGGCACGAGCGCCGCACGGCCAACCAACATATCATCCGGCAAGCGCTACCGCGGCATAAATACGGTGGCGCTTTGGGTTGCGGCCATGGCCGCCGGCTACGGCGATGGTCTATGGGGAACCTACAGGCAATGGCAGGCCGCAGGCGCGCAGGTCCGCAAGGGTGAGCGTTCGACCATCGTCGTTCTGTGGAAGCAGATCGCTTCCTCCGAGCCCGCTGATGACGATGACGACGATGATGAAGGTGGCCGCCGCCGGATTTTCGCTCGGGCATTTTCGGTGTTCAATGCCGCTCAGGTAGACGGATACGAGCGTCCGCCGGCGGACACACTGCCGGAGAACGAGCGTCTCGCGCATGCGAAGGCGTTCATCACCAACCTCGACATCAAGACCGAGTTCGGCGGATCGGATGCTTACTATCTTCCGTCTTCGGACACGGTGTTCATGCCGGACTTCGTTTCTTTCCGCGATGCCGCGTCGTTCTATGGGGTGTGGTTGCACGAGACCGGCCACGCCTCGGGGGCGAAGCACCGGCTTGACCGCGATCTCTCGGGCCGGTTCGGTTCGGCCGCCTATGCCGCCGAGGAATGCTGCGTCGAGATTCTCAGCGGGTTTATCCTTGCCGATCTCGGGATCGCTCACCATCCGCGCCCCGATCATGCGGCTTATATTGCCTCGTGGATCGAAGTGCTTAGGGCCGATCCTCGCGCAATCTTCACGGCCGCGAGCAAGGCGCAACAAGCGGCTGATTGGATGCACGCGCAGCAATCCGGTCGGCATGAACAGGCCGCTTGATTAGCGGTTGCGGGTGTTAGGCTTCGTCCCAAGCAGATGCACGGGAGACCGCAACGCCCGCAGTTCCGCATCAAGCTTCGCTGCCCGTTTTTCGGCGCGCGCAGTTGCCAGTTTGACTTTATGCACGCGCCTGAGCAACCTCGCATTCTCGGTTGCCAGCCCGCGAGCCTGCTCTCTGAACTCCGTTGCGACGGCGCGCCAATCGGTTGCCGGCGCTTCTTTCGATGCCACCGTAGCGTCGACCGGATGCGAAGCGGCCTGCAGCAACTCCGCAACGACATCACGATGATTGACGTAGATTGCATTGCGCCCGACGCCCGCTTCACGGCAAGGGCGGCGACCGACAGCTTCAGGCCTCCCTCCTGCGCCAACAACCGCGCCAGCGCCGCGCGCAGGCGCTGGCCGGTGGCATCACGGCGCTTCTGCTGGGGCGTGATGCACCGTTTTATCACCGGACACTATCGCTCTCCCCATCCAGTCCCCGGAGGATTCGGTCACATTCGACGATGCGATCTTGAGCGAGTTTTCGGCTTTTATCGTCGAGGGCAGGATGTTCAAGCAACTGAGCATTGCGCACCATCCGATCTTCCCAGACGGCTCTGTGGCGCTCGCTCACGGCGAAGTTGGCGCAGCGGGCGCATACGCTCTGCGTGCGAAGGACTGCATTCGGTCCATGATCATCACCCTGGCAGGCAGAATGCTCGCGACGATAGAGGCAATAACCCCAGTCGCACACTCCGAGCACCATCCCGCTGTCTTTCAGGATGAAGTCTATATATTCTCCGAGGTTGCTATCCTGTGTGCGGCCCCGGAACGGCGACCGTGACGCGATCATGCGCCCGGCATGGCCCGACAGATTTGATGCCGCCAGAAGGTCCTCCAGGGCTGCCCGCGTTTCCTTCAGGATTTCGTCGTTGATCAATTCGGCGAGCTCGAAGTCTGTGCCCACATAAGCGGTATCGGTCATCACTCGGCTCACATGTCCGAGATGCTCCTGGAGGGCATGAAGGCCTGTCCTGTCACGCTTGCCGATGAAGCGTGCGAACGTCTTCCGTCCTTGATGCGCGTTCAGGTGCCAAGGTCTTCCTTGATGAAGAGGAAGGTCGAGCATTGTTCGGAAGCTGCTGTTCAGCCGGACGCCGAAGGCCCGACAATGCGGGATGCCGATCGGCTGTCGCAGCAGCGTTGGATCTCGCGTCAGCATCTACAAATTGCTTGTCCCAAGCTTCTTGCGGATGGGTGCCGACAACCGCTCCAGAACGTCGATGACGAGGACCACCGGTTCGGGTGCGATCCAGCGATGGGGCTTGCCGCCGTCGCCCGTTGCCATCTTGTAAATCCGTCCATGCAGATAGGTGATCTCCTGGCCATCCGGACCAACATGTTGCTCTATGCATCCTGCCTCGAGCCCGAGGATTTCCGAGACGCGCGCGCCGACGAGCCAGGCGATCACGACGAAGCAGGCATCGTAGATGCGCTCGATCAAGGCGTGGATGTCTTTCAACTGCACGACCGGGGTATGCCAGGGACTGTCTTCGTCCGGCAAGGTCGAGAAGGTGAAGTCGTCGAGCATCCGGTGAGCCTGTCCTTCCCGCAGGCGTAGGCCTGCCGCCAAGCCGATAGGCATAGGCAACTGCCGCCAGATCGCGGAGCGTGATCACGTCGTCAGCTGGTGTGCCGATGAGGCGCAAGGCGCCGCCGATCAGCGCCGTTGCAACTGGGTCGGGTGTATGGGGGAAGCCCCGACTCTGCCGATCGAGGCGCGGAAGACGAGGGCCGTGTTCATCCAAGAGCCACTGAAGATCATCGGGGACGCCGTCGATTAGCTTCTCCCGTTGGGCATGGAGGCGCGCCAGGGTCGACAAATACCCAGCCCGAGTGCCCAGCGACAGGGCTTCGCCTTTTCGTCCCGGGCGTTCCCTCAGCGTGATCATGAAGCGGGCTGCAGCTTCGGCATCAAGCTGATTGAAGCTGTCATAACCTTCACCGACCATCCAGCAGACCAGAACGCGCATCTGGTTGAAGATCGAGATCAGGGAGCCGGGTCCGAGCCTGCGCTTGCCCGCCGGTGGATCGGTCCTGAGCGACCACAGGAAGCATTTGACGGCCTCACGCAGCGGCGTCCCTGTCGGGTCGGTAAACCGGCTCCCATCGGGAAGCTCGAACGACCAATCGATCGTCCGGCTACTGTCGGTTACGCCTGGCCGGGTGAGATCGAACCGCCATGTGTCATCATTCCAGGTCGAGGTCGAGGAGATTGCCTGAGGCAATGCGGGAGTACTTCTTTTGCTCGGTGCAGGCAGCGCCATCGTTTCACTCCAGCGCCGGTAAGACGGGCAACGAGGCCATCAGGGCGCGCGCTTCGCCGTGGAGCTCGACAGGGAAGTCCGGCAGAATATTCTCGACGAGAAGATCATGGCTGGACTTGTAGATCAGCGTCCACCGCTGCGGGTCGCGACGCGAGCGCGCCTTTTCCAGTTGTTCGATCGCCAGTAGAATGCGCGCCAGATGGATTGCATCGATCGGCACCACCAGGCCCGGACAGGCAGCCGCCGAAGTGCGGACAGAGCTTTTCGCCACCTGCGGTCGGATCGGTACAGCGATGGCCGAACGACTCCGCGGCATGTGCCGTCCCTGACGAACATTGCCCGGATTCGCCACGGGGTTCGACGATCCAGGCCACCATCATTGCCTGTAACGTGGCGATGGTCTCGTGCTGGAGCGCTCGGCTTTGATCTCCCCTGATATAGCGATCGGTCTGTCCCGGGCTGCCATGATTGAGCACGGCCTGCGCCGCCCGCACGTCCCCGCCCGATGCCCTATAGTGCTCGATGGCGACGCTGCCTCGGAACATCCTGGTGTGGAAGCGCGGCAAGGCGATGCGCGACTGATCGGGATTGTCGGCATTCCACGCGTCGATACGACGGTTCACCCGCTCGATGAATCGAGCCATGGCGGTTTCAAGGGTCGTACGCTGGATGACGCCAACGTCCCGGCCTGGCCTGCGCATCAGGAACAGTCGATCCTTTTCGCTCGCAGGTGCGCGCGCCGCCAGTGACGCGGTCATTTTAAGCACCTTGTCGATGAGATTGGGTGCCGCATAGCGCCGCCGGCGATCGAAGGACCGGCGCTGCGCCCGTTTGAACAGATGTCCGGCGCGGCCCTTCCGCCAATCGATCATCGTCCGATGTTCGATCAGCGGATGAGGCTCGATGCAATCGCGGTCGATGAGCCGAAGCGCCTCGGCGTTTCCCGCCGTCTGGATCGCAATGGCGATGAAGAAGGAAGCCAGGCAGTCTGGCGTTACGTGAAGATGGCGTTCGAACCAGTCGTGTCCACCATGAAGATATAACCTTCGACCGAGCCGGTCCGGCAAGGCACGACGCGATGGCATCACGCCGTGCCCGAGGCGATGTAATTCCCGCAGGATCGCTTCAAAGCCATCCGGATCGTCGCTTTTTGCCGGAGCCGCAAGCAGTCGCTGTCCTTCCTCGAAGAGTGCCCAGGCATCGTCGATCTCTTCATAGCAGGACCGCAGGATAGCCTTGAGCTGCGAGCCGGACAGCCGGCCGCCTTCCTTCAGCGCATGCCTGCCGGGAAACGGATTGAAGGGGAAGGATGGGCGGATCGGCAACAGATCCGGCCGCCGTCTCGCCATCCACTCGGTCAGAAGCTTGACCGGCTGATAGCGATTGTGACGCAGGCCCGGAGCACAGGGTTTACCGGTCCGGGAAGGCAAGGCGTCCAGCCATAAGATGTATCGGCCGAACAATTCGGTCGTTAAATCAGTAGGGGAATGAACACTGTGGCCATCGGCTAGGAACCGGGCGAAGAACTTCAGTGCGTTCCAGCATTGGTGACGCATGCCAGGTGACGACGCCGCATGATGCCCCCGGAACGCCTCGGCATAGGGAGCATCAAGTTCGGCTGGAAGATTGAGTTGCCCGAGGTCGAACCGCTGCGCCAGTTCGCCCCACGCATCCCGGAACAGCACGACCGGCCCACCTTCAATCGAGACCGTGGGCTGGACCTCATCCGATAGCCGGCGGTCGATGCGACGGCGGTCAGTACGCATCGTCGATCACGCGTCCGTAGAGATACTCGATCGTTTCGGCGATCTCATCTCCATGCAATTCGACACAGCGCAGATAGATCGCTGTCGTCTCGATCGAGGCGTGGCCAAGCAGGACCTGAAGGACCTTGAGGGGATTGATGTCGGGATTGCGTTGCGCTTCCGCCTGTAGCCGCACCAGCATGACCGTCGCGAAGGTGTGCCGCAGCCAGTGGGCCGAACCATCCAATCCCGCTGCGGCAAAGCCACGTGCGAATGCGGCCGACAGCCGGGCTTTGGTGACGGGCAGGCCACGCTTGTTGAGGAAGAGAGTGTTCGACGGCACGTAGTCCGGGTTTCGCCGTCGCAACCGCGTTATCTGCGCCGCACGGCCTTCTCCGATATACCAGTTGGTGCGGTCGATGAGCTTCAGCGGCGGATAGACCGTGCGCCTTCGGCTGCCCCGAGTGCGCCCGCAACTCACCCTGCTCAATCAGATAGGCGAAGGCAGGTTCGATAATCTGCATCTGATTGGAAAGGAGAAGCGGAAACTCGGCCGGGATTGGAGGATAGCCAGGCGCAGCACGAACGATCATGGCCATGGCACGCGCCTCCAAAGCGGTCCGGATCAGCGTTGCGCCGGGAAATCCGCTCCGGGCTTCGGCTACGCCTCCGCCCTGCGCGGATCTCCCGGCGCAACGCTGAAGGCACGCTGACGCTCACTCAAAGGCGTCTGCGCTACCGTCTCATACAAGACTATCAGGACAGTTCGGTGACGCGATCTATCCTGGCGTGCTCGACTGGTCGACTGGCGTCTACAATCCGAACGTCGATATCACCCGGGATACGACGACGCTCTACGCGTCCGATCGCGATGTCTTCCTGTTCCTGGTCGACGATCTCAATCCGATCGAGGCCGGCCGGCTGCGCGACGGTTCGCCCGACCTCTACTTCCGTGGCTTCTACTGCTGGAATTCCGAGGTGGGCGCGAAGACGCTCGGCATGACGAGCTTCTATCTCCGCGCCGTCTGCCAGAACCGGAATCTTTGGGGCGTCGAGGATTTCGAGGAGATCACCATCCGCCACTCCAAATACGCGGCCTCACGCTTTGCGCAGGAGGCAGCGCCGGCGCTGGCCGGCTTTGCCAATTCCTCACCGATGCCCTTCGTCAACGGCATCAAGGCGGCCCGGGAGAAGGTCGTCGCTCGCACCGACGAGGACCGCAACGAATTCCTGCGCAAGCGCGGGTTCTCCAATCCGAGACAGCGAGGATCATCGAACGGGTGTTGTCTGAGGAAGGGCGCAAGCCCGAAAGCGTGTTCGATTTCGTGCAAGGCATCATAGCGGTTGCGCGCGGCAAGACCCATCAGGACGCACGACTCGATCTGGAGGCCCGCGCGAAGAAGCCGCTCGACCGCGCAGCCTGATACCTGGAAAACCGGATATGCGGAACGGCTTGTCTCCGGCTTCGTGCCTTTGGCGCGGCCCTTGAGAGGAAGAGGGCCGCGTTGCGCCTCGTGACGGGTTGGAGGACCAAAGAGAGTCTTTGGGCCGCCCGTCGCGGAGTATCACCCATGGCTAACGCCATTCAGAAGATCACCCTGTCGTCTTCGCGCGACATTCCCTTCAACAAGCTGGTGCTCAGCCAGTCGAACGTCCGGCGCGTGAAGGCCGGCATCTCCATCGAGGAGCTGGCCGAGGACATCGCCCGGCGTACCCTGCTCCAAAGCCTCAATGTCCGGCCGGTCCTCGACGCGGAGGGCGCCGAGACCGGCATGTTCGAGATCCCGGCCGGCGGACGGCGCTACCGTGCGCTGGAGCTGCTCGTGAAGCAGAAGCGCCCGGCCAAGACCGCGTCGGTGCCCTGCGTAGTACGCGATCCAGCAACCGCCATTCTCGCCGAGGACGACTCGCTTGCCGAGAATATTCAGCGCGCGCCGCTACATCCGCTCGACCAATTCCGGGCATTCCTGGCCTTGCGCGAGAAGGGGCAGTCCGAGGAGGACATCGCCGCTGCCTTCTTCACGTCGGTTAATGTCGTGAAGCAGCGGCTGCGCCTCGCCGCGGTGTCGCCAGCGCTGCTCGAAATCTATGCCGACGATGGCATGTCGCTCGAGCAGTTGATGGCTTTCACCGTCGGCGCAGATCATGGGCGCCAAGAGCAGGTCTGGCAGGCCATCTCCGCCTCCAATGCGGCGGACCACTACACGGCACTAAATGGACACGATATGCTCAGGATGGACGGCTTGGTGCGAGCTTCACACGAAGAGTTGGCTTGAACTCCAGGCCGCGCTGGCCAAACTGAACATTTCACATTTCGATCACATTTCGATCATTCTCATCATCGGCGATGGCGACCGTCCACGTGCGTGCGAGGCGTGAAACGCCCGTTGGAGCGAAGGGCGTCAATGGCCGTCAGGCTTGCAAGGCTCCGACGTGGTCTGACACTACGTGATCTGGTAGCTGCTCAAGCCGCCTCGTCGGTGGTTGAGTAAGGCGATGATGGACGAAGTAGACAGAACCGAAACTGAACGACGACGTTGTGGTCACCTCGTGCAGATTAGGAGGATGCAGAACCGCCTGCTCAAGGCGATCTCCATCTGACCGAACGTCCTCAGGCTATCTGCAGGGGTAGGATGTTTACGCGTGGAGACGCACTGAATGACCGAGCGGGATATGCACTCATCCTTGGCCGGCTGCCGACGGCTTGGCAACTCCATCATCAGGCCGGGCATTCCGCACCAATGCGTACTCATCGGAGAGCGGGTCCGCCGTGCAGGCCGAAGTGCAGGTCCCTGCTGAGCGGCTATGCGTCTTGGATTCCCCAGCCGATCAGTCAGTGCCTCTGTGTCGATATTTGTTAGGATAAAGTCGAGAAGCAAAAATGTCTGGCGATGCGTTACCTCGCATGGCGAATGTCACGGTCATCAAGACCTTTGATATTGATTATGGATTGTTCGCGTTTGCGATGGTCGCGCTGACGATTCTGTACATCAGCGCGCGTCTGTATCAGCAGGCTTTTGGTTTCTCCATGGGGCTCGATGCGAACTCGCCGGAATTTGACCGATACTGGATGACGCTCTTCAGAATCGAGTTGCCGGTTCTATACGGCGCGGGCGTGCTCTGCTGGTCGTATCTCTTCCTGACGCGTGATAGGAGCATTGAGACCGTCACGCCCGAGACCGAGTTGCGCAGGTACTTCTATCTGACCATGTGGCTCGTCGTGTACAGCTTCTGCATCTTCTGGACGGGCAGCTTCTTCGCCGATGGAGATGGCGTCTGGCATCAGACGACCCTGAGGGACACGCCGCTCACCCCCAGTCACATCATTCTGTTCTATGCGACCATCCCGATCTATCTCTTCTTTGGGGTCGGCAGCTTTGTCTACGCGATGACCCGGATCCCGGCCTTCTGCAGGGGGGTCTCGCTTATGCATGCGATTGCTGTAGTGGGGCCTTTCCTCATATTGCCGAATCTCGGTTTCAACGAATGGGGACATGCTTACTGGCTGACTGAGGAAATCTTCTCGCATCCGCTGCATTGGGGTTTCGTCGTTCTTGGATGGTGTGCACTCGCGTTGGCGGGCGTTTTGATGCAGATCGTCGAACGGTTCAGAGAGCTCATACCACTCGTGTTCAAGCAGGATGCTGCGGGAAGCCCGACGGACGCGAACCCGTTTCGCGACGCGTCGGAAAAGGCGGTCCGGAAGCGCAGCGACAACGATACAAGCCAACGAGCGTTTCTGGACGGCGACCTATCTCCGGGAAGAGTAAGTGAACCCCAGCGGCGAGGGAAGAGTGACCTCAACGGCCGACATCGATGCAGCGGCGAGTCCGAGAGAGAATACCCGCTTCAAGGATAAGAAGGGTGAGACGGTCATTTCTGTCTCTGGTCTAACGCCCAGTGCAGCCAGATACTCTCGCCTGTTCGACGTCCTCGTCGTGGCGGCTGTGGTGACTATCTTTGCGGGAGCAATCCATCTGCATGTTATGCTCACGGTCGGCGATTGGGACATGTATGTCGACTGGAAAGACCGGCAGTATTGGCCCCTGGTCATGCCTGTCGCCATGATCATGTTTCCTGCTGCCCTGCAGGCGATCTTCTGGGTCAACTTTCGTTTGCCGATCGGTGCGACGGTTGGCGCAACGGCGTTGCTCATTGCCACCTGGATCGGTCGTTACGCGAATTGGTGGTTATGGACAGGTTTTCCCTTCACGGAAGGCGTGCCGTCACAGGCGCTCGCGGGGGCATTGTTGATGGATATGACTTTAATCGTCCTTCGCAATAGCCTGTTCACATCCATCATCGGCGGCTTTGCGTTCGGTTTCGTATTTTGGCCATCGAACTATTCCGCATTGGCTCCGTTCTATCTCCCTGTCGAGCACCAGGGAGTGGTCGCATCGTTAGCCGACATGATCGGTTATACATTTCCGCGTTCGAACATGCCAGAGTATCTGCGTATCATTGAGCGCGGCACCCTCCGCACTTTCGGTAGCTCGGTGAGTTGGGTATCGGCGGCATTCGCGGGCTTCATCTGCATATTCATGCACCAGCTTTGGTGGCGGCTTGGACTTTTTGCGTCCCAGGCAACGTTCCTCAAGAACAGCGATGTCGTCAAATCCTTCATGGGTATAAAAAGCAGCGTCGCGTCCTAAGAGCCTGACTCAAAAAGCGTAGACGCTTTCAGGGTCTGGCCAGACGGCGAGTTAGGAGCCTCAGATGGGCGACGTGGGGCTTTCTCGATCCCCAGCTCCGCCGGTTTCCATCACGCTGTCATCTACCCTCACACCTTAGAGCCTGACTCAAAAAGCGTAGACGCTTTCAGGGTCTGGCCAGACGGCGAGTTAGGAGCCTCAGATGGGCGACGTGCAGCCAGGCGAGCTCGGTGGCGGCAGAGCCTTCGAAGTCTTTGGACAGGCGCCGGCATCTGCCGAGCCATGCAAAGGTTCGCTCGACGACCCAGCGCCTTGGCAGGAGCTGGAAGCCTTTGACCCCATGCGGTCGCTCGACGATCTCGATCGTCCACGGCCCGCAGTCTGAGAGTGCGTTGACGAGCTGTTTGCCGCGGTAGATCCGGTCGGCAAAGACATGCTCAAGCCTTGGGAAGCGGCCTCGCAAGTCCTCCAACAGGGGAACGGCACCGTGGACATCCTGAATGTTGGCGGGATGAACATATGCAGCCAGCAAGAGACCGTTGGTGTCGGTCACGATATGGCGCTTGCGCCCATGGAGGCGCTTGCCGGCGTCGAACCCGCGTGCCCCGCCGGCCTCCGTGGTCGAGACGGTCTGGCTATCGATGACGGCAGCTGTCGGTTTGGGCTTTCGTCCCAGTTTCCGGCGCGCCTTCCGAACCAAGGCTTCGACGATCTCCTGCCATCTACCTGTGTCGCGCCAGGCGTAAAAATAGCCCTGCACCGTCGAATATGGCGGGAACTCCTTCGGCAAGGCTCGCCATTGGCAGCCGCTCGACAGAATATAGAAGATCGCCCGCACGATCTCGCGCAGATCAACCTCCCGCGGCCGGCCCAATCGTCGTCGCGGCGGCATCCTCCGGGCGATCAACGCCCACTCTGCATCGGTCAGATCACTTGTGTAACGCAGTCCACTGCGCTGATACTTGAGACGAGCGGCTTTGGTCCACGGCATGGTGTCCTCCCTCGAATCTTTGCAAATCCGAAGGAATCACAGCCCCGCTAAAGCCGCTCACCTTTTTCGGTCAGGCTCTTAGGGTGACCAAAAATCGCGGCAGCTCAGGCCGCGAGCTTAGGCCGATAGAACTCACCGGTCGTCATCATTGCCCAGATGATCCGAGCCCACTTGTTGGCGACAGCGACGGCAACAACCATGGGCCGACGCCGTTCAAGCAGAGCTTCGATCCAGCCACCTCCGACCGAAGGACATGAGCACGGGGACTGTAGGCATGCTGCTGAAGCTTATCAAATTCGCTGCCGTTTGCGTCGCATTCATCGCCGGCGTGTCTCATGCGGCGGCTCATGGCGAACGCGCTCAGGAGCCATACCTGAGGACCAGAACAGTGCAGTTCTACGATGTTCATTTCTCCAAAACTGACGTGAAGGTGAACGAACGTTTCGAACTGACGGGAAAATTCAGGTTGATGCAGGACTGGCCGGATGCAGTGACCCCGCCGGACATCGTTTTCGTATCAAGCATATCGCCGGGGCCGACCATTGCCAGGATCGAAACATAC
Source organism: Bradyrhizobium sp. CCBAU 45389 (assembly GCF_028128625.1). NCBI lineage: Bacteria > Pseudomonadati > Pseudomonadota > Alphaproteobacteria > Hyphomicrobiales > Nitrobacteraceae > Bradyrhizobium > Bradyrhizobium sp. CCBAU 45389. The sequence continues at coordinate 14,071 of NZ_LBIY01000004.1, forward strand.
CTCAACGGGCAGCCAGCGAGGCAGTCTTTCGCGCGGCTGGAACTTGGCCGAGACTATGAGTTTCGAATGGTTCTTGGGGGCGCACACCGGGCAGTAGCCACATTCATCCCTCGATCTCAATCAAGGGCTCTGGTCCGTTGGTCGGACCGGGGCAATGGGTAAACATCTCGGGTGAGGCGCATTCGTTCGCATTTCCGATCAAGACGATGACCGGTCTGCAGATCGAGGACTTGCAGACGTTCGGGCTGGCTCATGCGGTCGGATGGCATTTGGCTTGGCTGGCTGTGGCTGCGGCTTGGTTGTCGTTCTGGCTGGCTCGACCGCTAATTCTGCCTCGATGGCTTGTCCTGCAGAAGGGGCGGGAGGATTTGTTGATTTCGTTGAGAGACACTGGCGCTGGGATCATTGTGTCGGCGATTGTTCTTGTCATGGTCTTCGGTGGCTATGTCCGGGCGAGCGCGGAATATCCATACAATGTGCCCCTCCAGAGCGGCTTGAACAGGGTCGCCCCGCTTCCGGCAAGCCCTGCTTACGCAGAAATCAAGGTCATATCGGCGACCTATGACGTGCCAGGCCGTTCGATGAGGTTGGCGACCCAGATAACCAACAAAGGATCAGAACCTCTCTCGATTGGCGAACTTACGACGGCAAACATTCGTTTCCTCAATCAGAGCCTCCCAGTGGTAATGGCCAATGTCGATCCGTCCTACCCAAGAGACCTCATCGCACGCACGGGCCTTAAGCTCAGCAGTGATACGCCGATCAATCCCGGTGAAACGAGAGAGGTGCGCGTTGAGGCAACGGACGCCGTGTGGGAATTGGAGCGACTTGTCAGCTTCCTCACCGACGTGGACTCCAAGTTCGGCGGGTTATTGCTCCTCTATGCCCCCAATGGGGAACGCGTCATAGCAGAGATGGGCGGACCAATCGTGCCCGTATTCACCGAACTCAAGTAGGGTTTGGGTGTGTGAATGTTGCGAAGACGTCAGGCGCGAACGGCTGCGAGCCGAAGAGGGGCGTTCCGGACCGCGCGGGTGATGGCACTAGTCGCTCACATTATTCCTGCCGCCGTCCGCGAAGGTCATGCGCACGGAGCGGTGTCCATGGAGGCTGACCAATGTAAGCTGAAAGTGGACGGCTATTTCATGCATTTTACTGGCTATCAGCCGCAGAGCTCGAGAGCCGAATTTTGTGAGGACATACCGGAGGTCGGGCGAACAATCATTGTTCTCGATTTCGTCGACCAGTCCCTTCGAGACATCCCGGTCAGCGTGAATCTGGCTCGACATGATGGCGCCCGAACGGGGGACACGATGAACACGCCATCCAGCATCCTCTACATTCCACCGAAGAAGTATCCGAACGGAACGATCAAGATCGACGTCAATTTCGAGCAAGCCGGCAGATATATCGGGATGGTGGCGATCGAGAATGGCGAGCGAAACGTGGCGAAATTTCCGTTCGACGTGGGACGAGGCTGGAGTCTGATACGCCTTTTGGCCTGGTGTCTGGTCCTCGTATCAGCCGCCATCGGGACGTTTCTATGGGCCTGGCGACGAAACGCGATAGCACAAAATCTACCTGCGGCGAGCGAGAAGTGAAGGCGAGTAGTTCAATGAAAAGGTTCGTGATTGTGCTGATGGCTGCGCTGATCGGAACGCCGAGTGCAGTCCTCCCTCATGCGCATCTCATGCGCTCGACGCCGCAAGATGGCAGTCGAGTTTCAGCGCCGATCAAGGCAATCGTCCTCTCCTTCACCGAAGCGCTTGAGCCGCTGCTCATCAATGTCACCCTCTTTCGCGATGATAAAGCCGTGTCAGGGCTTTCGCAGCCCTTGCTAGCCGACAATGGACGAACCGTGACTATTTCGCTGCCGCATCTTTCTGCCGGGCTCTATACCGTCAGTTGGAACGTTGTCTCCATTGATGGGCATCGCACGGAAGGCAAGTTTAAGTTCGTCTACTGGGGACCTTGATGGAAACGGTCCTCTCACTTGCGCGAGGGACTGCTTTTGCCTCCACGGCAGCTTTCGGCGGGGTTTGCTCGGGTCTGGCGCTGTGGCGCGATGGACTTGAAAGCCGCACCCAGTCGCTTTTCACGACGATCGCTTCCACCGCAGCATTCGCAGGATTCGCCCTTGGTGTCCTGTTCTTAACGGTTCGGACCATTGCGCTTCTTGGTAAGCCGCCCTCGGCTATCAACTTCAGCGACGTGCTCTTCATCATTCTTGGCACCCGGTTCGGGAGAGCTCAGCTTGCAGCGCTTGGATGTGTGCTCGTTGGTGCCGCGAGCTTGCGACTTCTGCACAAGCCAGGTCTTGCCGCGATTGTCAGCGTATTGTCGCTGCTGATGGGATTGTTCTCGAGTCACTCGGCGGCTGGCGGGACTATTGCAGACCTCGTGATCAATATAGCTCACGTTGTTGCAGCAGCGCTCTGGTTCGGAGGACTGTCAGCCCTCGTTGTCGCAATGGCTCACCAGTCAGCGGCGAGGCCTGAAGGGCCGTCGAGGCGGCTCAGCGGCTTTTCGAACATTGCGCTGCCACTGATGTCGCTCGTGGTCGCGACCGGCGTAACTCTAGCGATTGAAAACGTCGGGACTTGGCCGGGCTTGGTGGCGACTGAGTATGGCTGGCTCCTAATGGGGAAGCTCGCGTGTGTCGGCATGGCCCTGATCTGTGCGGCGTTTGTCCGGCTGAAGCTCTTGCCGTTGCTAAGGTCCGAGAAATCAGTTCCGCCGCTCGCGATGGTCTTGAAGACCGAGCTAGCCTTCGCATGTCTGGTCATACTACTTGCAGGGTGCCTGTCTCAGGCGATTCCATCGAGACATGTCGAGATAATCTGGCCGCTTTCGTTTCGTCTGGATCCAGCGGTTGCGTGGCGGACGGTTCCGGGAAGTCGCCTTCTGGCCATTGGCGGCTGCGTTGCCTTGTCTGTGGGGAGTATGGCCGCCTTTGTGCTCGGCCGCGCGGGAATGTGGCGATGGGCGACGATTGTTGCTGCCGCTGGAGTTGGCGTCGGAGGTGCTTTCGCGCTGCCTGCGTTGTCAGTCCCGGCCTATCCGTCGACCTACGCGTCGGTTCCAGTGCCGTATGACGCGGAAGCGATCGGCCAGGGATACGATGTATTCCGCGCAAATTGCGTAGCGTGCCACGGCCAAAGGGGCAGAGGCGATGGCCCGCTGGCAAATGATTTGAAGCCGCCTCCTGCCGATCTCACCGCGCCGCACACGACCGATCATACGATGGGAGACATGTACTGGTGGGTGAGCTATGGCTTCCCATCCTCGGCGATGCCGGGATTTGCCGACCGTCTCTCGGACATGGACCGTTGGCGGGTAGTCGAGTATGTGATGGCTCTATCACTTGGCTATGAAGCAAGAGTTCTGGGCCCCGAAATCGCGGCGGGGCAGCCGTGGCTGCACGCGATCGACTTTCCGACGTGCAGCGGCGTTGCTCCGACAGAGAACTCGAAAGGGGGGGGGGCGATGGGTCCGCAAAGCTTGTGTCGATCTTCCGGGATGGCGCTCGAATGCAGCACCTGGATCAGTTGATGCAACATGAGCGCGACATTGCGCGAGCAGGTGGAGTGATCGTCGCGGTGCTGCCGTCTCCTTCCGAAAAGATCGCGTCTGCCGGCGTTCTGAGAAATGTCTGTGTCGTGTTCGACGTGGATCATCGTATTGCCGCTGCATGGAATCTCTATCGGCGCACGATGAGTAACCCTGGCTTCCATGACGACGATTTGCCGCCATCGATCATCGAGTTTCTCATCGATAGATTCGGGTTCGTGCGCGCGCGCTGGCGTTCGGATGAGACGGAGGGGTTGGCCTCGCCCTCCCAATTGGTCGAAGCCATGACGCAACTCCGAGCCGAACCAGAGATAAACAAGAGAGGCGTTCATGATCATTAGTGTGCAGGTAGATTATCACTTCGCATGCCGTCTGGCTCGCTTTTTGCTTCGGTGACTGAAGATCGCGGTAAGCATGACACTCACTCGGGACACCCCGTCGTTCACTTGTGACGGGAGCGGTCTGCGGCCGGCAAGATCTCAGGGCATGACAGGCCATGACAAAGGACCCGACAATCAACCTCCGCGCAGTCTGTGGTCCTGTTGGCATTTGGGTGGCAGCAAGGCATTCGAACCATCAGCTGATGCGCACCACATCCGACGGGGCCGGCTGGCGTCATACGGTGGATTGCAGGGCGACCAATCTCGGCGGTCTTCAGGGAGCCCAATCTGTCTACAAATCAGAACCGCAGATGGACTTGCGCTGATGATTCGTGCGCCAGCGTGCTGTCTCCCCGACCGTGCTTACAGACGTCTCGTGGTTACTCCATCCGCAAGCGTCCATCGGCGATCCCTAAACGGTCATATGGTCTGACGACCGAGGCTTTGAGGCGAGTGACAATGGTCGGATACAGCGATCACCTCTGCTCAGTGATCTGTCGGTCCGCAAGCAGGCGGAGAATGCCCAATTCGCAGAGAGCAGCTCCTGCATCGATAACCGGCCCCTCGGCTGTTTTGGTGGGCCCGGACGGCGCCCGTTGCATAGGAAGACTTCTCATTTCGAACGTCAGAAGAACGAAGTCGTAAGATGGTGACGAAAGAGGACCCTCAACTCCGTTGCCGAAATGTCCCATGCAGCGACCCGAAAGATCCAAAAAGGACAATTGCGACACACGTTCCTGATCGCCTTCTCCGAACATGGGGTGGCAAGCGCAAACGCGAACAGAGGAGGCCCATGATGCGTTGGAAACCTGCGACGTTGATGGCAAGTGCAACGGCGTTGCTTCCGTTGATCCGTGTTGTTGCCATCCTGGCTTTGGTCAGCAGTGCCGCCGCCAGTCATGAGTTGGAGAGCGGAGCACTCCTGATCCCACATCCTTGGGTCGCGGCCAAGGATATGACCCACGCCGCAACGACAGCCTACGTGGTTGAAATCCAGAACAGAGGCGCGAAGCCAGATCGGTTGCTCGGGGCATCACTTTCCGGCAAGAAAGGAATCTTGCAGAAAGCCGTTGCAGGCGCTCGGCCAGCGAGGTTTGCCGCGCAAGATCAGGGCTTCCCAATCGAGCCCGGTGGTTTCGTTCGTCTTCAGCCCAATGGGGCGCGGATCCTGTTTGAGGGACTACACGGCGCACTTACAGAAGGAAAGATGGTCAAAGGGACGCTGGAATTCGAGAAGGCCGGTACGATAGCGATCGACTTCATGATAGAGCCGGCGAGTCTGGCTGAAGAAGATGATAGGCCAATCCATCACCATCACGACTAAGGCGCCAGGAAAGGGGGGGAGCACCGCCGACAGCAAACGAGACAGGATGAGACTCCGCCGATTTGGTTGGCAATCGCGTCATCACACCTTGATCCTCGAGGTAGGCGATGAACAGCTTGGCGCACTCGACTCGACCGCGTCCTTGTTGAGGTCGCCGCGGAAGCGCGGCCGATGTCCCGCTTCGATCAAGGCGACCGAGGCCGCGTGCGCCTCACGGATCGCAGGAAGCGTGTAACCTTCCCCGCGCGCCCAGTGCGTCCAACTTGCAAGCAGCCGCATCCTCTCGACGATGGTAAGTGGCGTATATCGGCGCCCACGGAGCCATTGAGCAAAGTCGGCCGCGTGGTCTGCGGCCATTCCCGCCTTCAATCGGTCCCAGACCGCGTTCTTACGGACATAAACACCTGTTGGCATGTCGCCCCCTTCTGCATGTGGATGGTCGAGGTGGTTGCTGTTCTGAACCTCAGTCAGCGGTTGTGCCGGGCGCATTCGTGTCATGCGTGTCCGACTGGAGCCGGTCGGTTCTCCGGGCGTGCCGTTTGGCCCGCGTCCATACCGGCCTTTTTCTGGCGGATCACGCGCCACAATACGCTCGCTGCGCTTGCCGACCTTTACCCGCAATGGCTTGTTCGCGATCTTCTTCCCCCTGCCGCTAAGCGGCGGCATTCCTCGCGAGGCAACAAGATCGCTCAGCCCGCCATCCTCCGCTGACGCTGGGGGCCAAGAGGCTGCGGGTCAGTCGTTGCGGCGCTCAGAGATCGCCATCAAGGCGGCGATGGTCGCGGGCTTGAACACAGCACAGGAGATCCACCATGTCCCAGATCGGTTCGTTCACCCGCACCAACGATGGCACCTATACCGGCACCATCAAGACGCTCGCGATCGATGCCAAGGCGCGCCTCGTTGCTAGTATGTTTATGAACAACTACTGAATGGCGGCGGGCAACATGGTAAGTTCATCCTGTCCTACAGCCACGATCTTATCAACCGAAAACCCGTTGAATCGCGCCATATCCGTATAGGCGCCCACATTCTGGAATTCAATCCAATCGCCTTCGCTCAAATCGCGTGGCAGTGAATACGAGAATCCAAGCCTGTCCATGCTGTCGCAAGTTGGGCCAAAGATGATGAAGTCCTGCCACTCCTCAGTCTGGATCGGCTGTCCCCCACGCCAAGCGCGGGCGGGGAGCAGAAAACATTGTCGGGCAGGTGAGAGCCCGCTGTAGATGCCCGCGCCGCAGTAGAGCGCCTCACCTTTTCTTAAGATCACGCGGCAAAACAAAGAGATGCTATCGTGAACCAGTGCTCGTCCGGGCTCACACAACAGTTCAACACGCTTTAGTGCATCCGTTCCGCGCACCAGTTTCGTGATCTCGGAGAGCATGCGCAAGGGAGAGTGATAGGGGAAGTTCAGATAATGGCCGGGAAAGCCGCCACCGATATCGAGCGCTGTGGGGGCCGGAGAAACAGCTTCTATAATGTCGACGGCCGCCCGAATGCCATGCAGATGGGATCGACAACGATCGTTTGGGAGCCTGGGTGAAAGGACAACCCCGTGGTCCAGCGCGATTGCGCGTTGACGAGATCCAGCAGACGGCTCGCTTCGGCGGGCGAGGCACCAAACTTGCCGTTTAAGTCTATGATGGCGCACGTCGCGCTACACTTGAACCGGACGTAGATTCGTATTTCCGGATCATGCAACGGCAAGGCTTCGAGGAGCTTCCGCAGCTCGGCTTCGCAATCGATGACATAGTCGCGAACTCCCAGATCGCGAAACGTCCGTTCGATATCGCGACGAGATTTCACGGGATTCATGAACCATGAACGGGCCCCGGGAATAGTGGAATGGACAAGGTGGGCTTCGGCCAGCGACGCTACGTCGAATCCAGCCACTCCGGCGCGAGAGACCGCGTGAAGAATTTTGGGCAACGGATTCGCCTTCACCGCATACAGCACGCGTCCCGAGAAATGCTCAGTAAATTCGCGCGTGACGGATGCAAGACGCCCCTCATTGAGCGTATAGAAGGCGTCAACTTCCGCCCTTTCCAATGACCTTACCAAGCTCATATTGGACCATTCCTCTCGCGCCAGACGCGGAGTAGCCAGCGCCGTTGTTGCCTGCAGCGAGAGCAATGACCATGCCAGCGTTCCTCGCGCATTAAACCGCCTGGTTACGCTTTGAAACAGTTCGCCATGCGCCACGGCGCGCGATGTCTTGGATCTTACAGCTTTTGTACACGGCTGTGAAAAACCAGACAAAGATCGCAGGGCCGACGCATCCGGATCGTGCATCACGGCCTTAATCTCTGGTTGAAATTCGCTCTGGCCTAAGACAAGGACCAGGCTATAAACCGGGGCGGCGGCCGTCAGTTTGAAGGCCAACTAGACCAGGGTCGGACTCAATCCACCCACCAAGTGAGGGCGGCTGCCGGTGGGGAGAGCCGAATGGATACCCACAAGAATGTGCCACTGACGCCGAAAGGTCGAGAGGCAATGGTGCGGAGCGTGAGCGAAGGCCGCTCTTGCCCTTGGTGCGGACTCGATATGGCGCGCAGGGCCCGCGGACATCATCTCGGGTCGAAAGACAACACTGATTCACGAGCTCGAGCGCTCGATGTGCTGCCGGCATTCCCTGAGCTACAACGCTATCCTTTCAAGCGCAGCCATCTGGTTGCGCTGCGCGCCAACGAAATACCGATCACCCCGACCCGATCCATGACGCCGAGCGCGATCGCTGGCGCTGTCCGCGGGGCTTCATGGACACGACAAAGATTGTAATGGGTCCACGTACAGGACGCAGTCTACGACGCGTCATGATCCTACTCAAATCAGCTGCACAAAAGGCTCTTGAATCGGCGTGCTTCTCGCGCCAAAAACGAAAAACCCCGGCATGAAGGCCGGGGCTCCCGTGATGCCACGGCGTACATCCGGCCGCGACAACCAGGCGACAGTTAGCACGCGGTTTTCGAAGAAAATGTGACCTTCGCGTCGTCGTTCTTGAATGCCGGCCGATTTCAAAGTGCTTGTACGACCATCACGTCGGGCATTTTATTTCCTCTGTCCAAGAACCTGCGACCGGGCGAGACAACGGATCCCTTCAAGCTAATATTCGCGCGGAGACTTGCGACCGGATCGTTGATTGATTTAGATATGAACGTGTTCTTTCTTTTTGGAGCAAATGACGTGGCGTTAGGGACTGTTAAGTGGTTCAACCCGACGAAAGGCTATGGATTCATTGCGCCGGATGACGGTGGCAAAGATGTTTTCGTGCACATCTCTGCGGTAGAGAAGGCCGGCTATACCTCGCTCGTTGAAGGCACGAAGGTCAGCTACGAGCTGGTGACGAACCGCAGCGGCAAACAAGCCGCAGAAAATCTCCGCCTAGGATGAGGCGGAGCTCGGCGTCCTGGCATACTTTGAGCTAGCCTGAATCTCGTGGTTTTGAGACCTTTGGAAGATATCTCAGTTGGCGCTCGAGGGCGGCCAAAGTCGAGCGGGCTGAATCCAAACGTGCGGTCGCCTCAGTTAGGTTGGCCCACGCTTCGTTCTGCCGCGAGACAGCTGCCGAGCCGATCTTAATGCTATTCTTAAGACACCGCGTGTTTTGGCTGCGTAAGGCGCGCCCCAATTCAGGCAGTATCCTGGTCAGCGCTCGATGCGCGGAACGTTCTTTTCGCTCCAGGCCGTCGACCACGGCGAGGGCCTCGCGATAGTGCCGTATCGCTTCGATGGTTCTGTGTTCGAGGTTGCTATTGTCGCTCATCCGATTCTCTTCTCCCTCAAGCTCTTAACGGGTACCGTCCTGCACGAGATCCTCCCTGGGCTGCACGGCTAATATGTCGTGACCTCTGCGCCGTCCAGGGAAAGGCCTGGCGACGGCCGATAGCGTCACATTGAAGGGGCGGATCAGGCATCCAGCGCGCTCGCGAATCTTGTCTTTGAACTAGACTCAGAACGGCCCAAGCGTCGAGACTCGACCGATCATCGCAGAGTGGCAGTTTCGTGGCAGTCCTTGGGCGGCACCGACCAAACGGCGACGGATCACAGATACGGCCAGCCGCTCTCGTGAATGTGGTGTGCTGTCGACGCGCTATCGTGAAAGCGGAGATCCGTCCACCTGCAATAAAGAGAGCTTATCACCACTGGATTCGGTTGTGCCAACTCTTTCAGTGGACTCGCAGATCGCCACGCTCTCCTTGATGTCAGCTCTGTTCGGACCGAGCGCACCAACGGCCTCTTCGATGGATTGATCTGGCCGAAGGACGGCTGACGCCTCGACCGCCTATGGCGCAACGGCGCCGATCGACTTTCTTCCCCTGCCGGCTGCGCCGTCATTCCTCGCGAAACAAGAAAGTCGCCTGGCTGCCATCCTCCGCTGACGCTTCGGCCCCTTCGGGGTGCGCCGTCGATCGCCTCCGGCCTGTCGATCACCATCGAGGCCGCAAGGTGCGGGCTCGGAAAACTTCAGATCAAGGAGAACTACCATGGCGACCATCGGCACCTTCAAGAAGACCGGCAACAACGAGTTCAACGGGCAAATCGTCACCCTCTCGCTGCAGGCGAGAAACGTCCGCATCGTCCCCGAAACCAGCCGCTCGGGCGACAACGCCCCCAGCCACCGGATCTATGTCGGCCGCGTGGAGATCGGGGCCGCTTGGTCAAAGCGCTCCAACGAGGGCCGCGACTATCTGGGCCTCAAGCTCGACGATCCGAGCTTCACTGCTCCGATCTTCGCCAACCTCTTCGCCGATGAAGAGGGCGAGGGCTTCAGCGTGATCTGGTCTCGTCCTAACCGTCGGAACGGCGACTGATCCGACCCGCAATGCCTCGCCCGGCTCGCCCGGGCGGGGCATCGCTAAGCTCTAGAGCTGGCCGCGCAGAGCTTGGCGAGCCGGTGCACGTGCCGGATCGATCCCGATCAACGAGCGCGAGCCTGCCCGGCCTTGATCGGCCGTCTCTGATTGGCCTCCAATACGGTTTCGACGATGTCTCCCCAGTCGGGGCAAATTGCGACGAGACGATCCAGCACCGTAGGATCGCGCTCGATCTGGCCGAGCGCCTGAGCGCGCCATTGGTCGTTGAAGCTGATGCTCATCAACCCCAAACATTCGACGACCGAACTGTCAGGCGGCAAGTGTTCCAAGATTGCCGTCACTATGCCGGTCCATTGTTGAAGTAGACGCCAATGCTCAGCGGCGGGTCCGCCCTCCAACTTCTCTTGAAGGAGATCAATCAGCAAGAGTAAGCGAATCCGCCAAGGTTGGGGCCTGAGGTCCCGGACGTAAGCGTCCACGACTTCGCGGATGTCGGCTGGCAAGTGCTCGTACAGGGTCATAAAGCCCACTCCATCTCACTCATCACGCCCTTCCATCCCTGGACAGGTATGCGTCTTTGGAGACAGACCAGATTTTCGTAAAGTCGCCTATCAACTTATGCGTGACGCAATGCCGAGTTGATTCATAACGTGCCAAGGCTGCGATGTGGCATAAATTCGTTGCGTCATCGACCACGATGAGGATGAACCGCCGTTCGTTTGATCAGATCGGTTGCTTCGACCCCAAGGGCCTCCGCGATGCGGCCGAGCACCGTCACGCTGGCCGACACATCGGCGCGTTCAATTGCGCCGATGTAACGGACACTTAGCCCGGCACCATCGGCCAATTCTTCCTGCGTCATCTCCTTCTTATGGCGGATCCGACGCAAATTGATCGCCATGACCTCCTTGAGATCCATGGCGACAAGGGAACTCACATCGGAACGATCGTTCCAGGAACGATCGTTCCGATTCGTACCGGGCCGTGTTATTCATATCGTCTGGCTTGGGCCTGGTTTGCCACTTCCGGGGAGCACCGCGATGCGATTTGCGCATCACGGCACAAATCGCGTACGACGGTTTCCCGGCTTGCAAAGTTCCGGAGCTTAGATGAGTTCTAATCGCTGCATCCTTGCTGAGGGGCAATAGCAATGAACGAGGCGCCATTCCAGGACAGCCCGCCAATAACTGATCGCGTCAATGCCTACGACGAGAAACATCTCGCAATCTACGTTAGGTTGTTAATAGCCGAGGAGGAGGGCGCCGACTGGCGTGAGGTGGTCAACGTGCTCTTCGGCCTCGACCCGGCACGCGAACCGGATCGTGCCAAAATCGTCCACGACAGCCATCTCGCCCGTGCGCGATGGATGTCGGAAGCCGGATATCGGGACCTTTTGGAGCCGCGGATGCAGTGAATTTGCGTCCGATCACACAAATTGTGACATCGCGTGATGCAACCTAAGGGGCTAGTTTCTTGTAGCGTCTTTCTGGATTCGTGGTGCGGGGCACAGAACGAAAGACGAGAAGACCATGCCGACCCAGTATTGGCGGGCGCCGGAGACCATTGAACGCCTGAATCGCCTTGAGCGTCCGGGTTTTGCCCTTGAGTTTCTGCGGCGCAATGCCGAGTATCGCCGCGATTTCGTCCGTGCTGAACGCCAGATCGCGCGAGACGGCGCTGATCCCGAAACCATCCGAACCAGTTTCGCACGTCGATGGAGGTTGCGGTGTCGCCCATGACCCCGCCTCTCCGGTTGGGCCCGAACCAGCCATTTGGCTTCCCGAGGCATCACCGGGCACATTGATCCTGACGCCCGCGCCGCCGGACTTCGAGACCGTTCGTTCGATTGATCGCAACGCTTTCGGACTGCCGATCGTCGAGCGGACGGATGCTTATGGTCGCGAGCTGGTTGTCACAGACGGCTCGGGTGAGCTCCATGTCCGTTTGGGCGACGAGCGAGCCGCGCGCTGCCCTGCGGTGCTTGTGCCGCTCGACAGTATGGGCGAACTGCGCGCCGACGTGGCGCTACACTTCGCCCGCCACCTTGCTGGCGAACGCACCGGCCTTCTGCCGGCGGCGCTGCGGCTGACGTCGTTTCAGAAACGGCGACTGACACAGCTTCTTCACGCCTTCGACGTTCACGATCTGGGTGGCGGCCCGCGCGACGTGGCAGCGAAGGTGCTCGCGTCCGACCACGCTCACCGTCGTTCGGTCGAGTGGAAGGATTCGCATGCTCGCCGTAAGGCGAACCGCCTCATTCATGATTCGATCGCCCTGGTCGAGCGCGGTTATCTGAAACTTCTACGCGGCCTGTGAGCGGCCATCGATCCCTTAAAGCCATCCGCCTCGATGAGTTAATCCGCGCCTCGTGGCAACGCCTGGCTTCGCCCGGTTGCGACTGTGGGGGGACACAAACGTAAGTCAATTTTCGTCCACCCCCAACGCCTGAACTCTCCGCCACTCTGGCCCCGACATGCCGCGATTTGGCCGCGGCGCTTCGAGGCAAGACGGAGATCTCCCATGCTCGATAGGCCCGCACAGCTCGCCACCCGCTACGTGCGCACCCCAGAGGCCGCGTGCCTCCTCGGCATCTCGCCGCGCACGCTGGAGAAATACCGCTGCCATGGCAATGGCCCGACCTTTCGCAAGCTCGGCGGCCGCGTCGTCTACGCCATCGGCGATCTCGAAGAATGGGCCGATCAGGCCGCCTGCAATTCAACGTCGGATCCTCGCTATCTCAAGGCCCGTGCCGCCGCCAACGCGCATCGCTGAGGCATCCCGCCCATGTCGTCGCGCCGCCTCATCACGCCCAGCGAACGAAGCAAGCTCGATCCGTTCGTTGTCGCCACTGGCGACGCCAGTCCGCGCGATCAGCGCGACCTGATGGAGCGGCCGTTCTTTTCTCTCGCCAAGACCAAGCGGACGAGGCCGATCCACTACCAGGCTGGCGACGTGTGTGTCGAAGTCTATGCAGTTCCTGAGCACGGTATGGCGACCATTTGGGATGCCGACGTGCTGATTTGGGCGGCGAGCCAGATTGTCGAGGCCGAGAATCTTGGTCTGAAGACCTCGCGCTTCCTGCGTTTCACACCTTACCAGCTTCTGACCGCAGTCGGCCGACAAACTGGTGCCCGCGAATACAAGCTCTTGAAGCGCGCACTGACCCGTCTGCAAGCGACTGTGATCCGCACCAGCATCCGGCAGGGCGAGCATTGGCGGCGCCACCAATTCTCCTGGATCAACGAATGGGAGGAATGCGCCCGGCGCGATGGCCGCGTGGAAGGCATGGAATTCGTCCTACCCGACTGGTTCTATCGCGGCGTCATCGATCGGTCGCTCGTTCTTACCATAGATCCGGCGTACTTCGGGCTGACTGGCGGGATTGAGCGCTGGCTCTACCGCGTCGCACGCAAGCATGCCGGCCGCCAGCCGAAGGGTTGGCTGTTCGAGTTCGCACACCTCCATGAGAAATCCGGCAGCCTCGCCAAGCCCGCTGACTTCGCCTTTGATCTCCGCCGGGTCGCTGCCCGTCAACCGCTGCCAGGCTATCGCCTGAGCGTCGAACGCAGGGAATGCCGAGAACTGCTGCGCATCCTGCCGGCTAAGTCATTCACAGCACCTGTGGATGGCGCTGTGAATCAGCTCGGGACTTCGGGCGTGCGCACTATCGGGACTCCGGGCGTGCCCGTATCGGGATTTCGGGAGTGCAGACCGCAGCTAACGTTTTGGCCGGAAACCGCGATTCCCGGCCTTAACTTAGAGTCTAACTTAGAATCTAACTGTTGTAGTGGGGCCGCGCGTCTTGCGGACAACGCCGAGGTCGACTGTCGCTGGCCCCAGAAGCCGAGAACGGGGGCCTAAATGAGTAGAATGGCCCTCAATCATGCGACTGTGGTCCTTCTTCATGCGACTGGTGGTCCTTCTTCATGCGACTGGCGCGCCGCTTCACACATACACTGGCGCAAGTGTGAGTCGCCTCTTGGCGAGCACTTTGCGCCGACGCCACGGACCGTACTTGCGCAGGAATCGTCCCGCGATGTGCAAGCTGATCTCGACTCCGAACCGCCGTCGCGCTTCATTCTGCACACGATTAGCGCGCCAGCGTGGTCCGTCTGGCGACGCCGTGGCGATCCATTCGGCGAGCTCCATCACCTGCGGCTCGCTGAGTTGGTGCCACCGGGGCCGCTCGAGCGCGGCGTCGAGGCCGCCCTTCGCTCCACGTCTAATCCAGCGATACAGAGTTCGTGGTATAACATCGGCGACCTCGACCGGCAGGCCATCGCGCACGTCGGCGATTGCGAGGAGGCGAACTCGCCGATGCGGCAGCCGCTCGCGGGCCGCTTGTGCGCGCAAATCTTCGCCCGTTTCCGGCAAGGTGTCGATCCAAGCTCGCCACCATGCGCGTTCGGGCGGGTGGCTCTCGTCGGGCCATGCGGCGAACAGCAGTTGCTCCACTGGTCCGCGGATCGCCGCATCGAGGTTCGGCCAGCGCCGCAACTGACGTCGGGGCCGCGCGGCGCGCAGGATCGCGAGCGCGGCCTGCGCCCGCATCGGCCACGCCTCGAACATCCAGGCGAGGATGGCAAGGCCCCGATAGGCGTCAGCGACCTCGCCGAGCGGTTCGGTGTTCAAATCACGTGCGATCCGCGCGAAGAGCTGATCGCGGGCTGCCGGCTTGGTGTCGATCCACACCGTCCCGAGCAGGACGTCGAACAAAGCAACTGCAACTGGCCAGCTGAGCGTGCCGACCTCGGGCAGATCGATGATCCCGGCTGGCCGTCCTTCGAGCACGCGCTGTTGCAATCGAAGCACTGGCTCCGGTGCGAGCCGGCTCGGAGCGCGTGCGAGCCGGAAGGCGCAGCGCGGACAGCGATCCGGCGCAAAGTGGTCGCGAGACGACAATGCTGGCAACCGCAGTTTTGCTCCGCATTCTGGACATGTCCGAACAAACGGTACGCGATGCATCGGACAAGCGGCCAGCCAGCTGAGCGTCCACGTACGCCTGATGTAACTGGTCTCATCTTCGGAGAAGCATTCCGGGCAAACACCGATGCGGCGCGTTTGCCGCGACGGTTGCTCGACCGTAAAGCGCTGCCGACTGAACCGCTCCGGCAATGCATCGTCTCGTCCATCATCTGGCCAATCGGCAAACGTCAGCGCACGGACAGTGTCGGTCGACTGGCCGGTTCCGCGTGCAAGCGCGGCAATGAGAAGCGGATCAGGTTTGCGCCACCACTCGCAATGTGTCGCGAGATCGCGCTCGCCGTCGCCGAGCAGCAAGTGTTCCGGCGGGACAGCAAACGGTTCGGCGAACCGCAGCAACCACGATGCCAATACCTCGTCAGGCAATGGCGCTACTCGCGCTGGCAGCCGCGGAGGCGCGATTGCCTCGGTCTCGAAGAACTCAACCTCGTAAGTCTCAGCCGGCAGCATGTCGGCGCTCCGTGGGAGGGATGAAGCCCATGTTTTCGATCCGTTCGATGCGGATGCGCTCCTCACCAGCGATGATCGCGGCCACCGCCGCCATTGTAACCAAGTTGACCACCTCGCCGAGAATGCCCTCGGCTGTAGCCAAGATCTTCTGCGCGACCGCAGGCTCCTCCAAGCCAGATGGCTCGCGCAACGGAAGCATAGCTTCCAACGTATTGAGCATCCGCCGATACTCGGCGTCAAAAGACCAGGGCGGCAGCCTAAACGGCGTGAACCGGTTGGCGAGCTGGTCATCGCTCTGGATCTGGTCATCGCTCTGGATGGCGCGTAGCGCTTCGGATGTACCGACCGCGACGAGCGGAATCTGCAATTCGTTGCCGAGCCAGCGCAGCAAGTTCAGAAAGCGGCGTTGTTGGTCGCGCGAGCCTGACAAAATGTTGTGGACCTCGTCTATGGCGAGCAGCCTCACGTCGGTCGCGCGTAACATCCGCATCGCCATATCCTGCTTAGCGGCCAACAGGTCGTTGCTGCGATCGGGTGCGCCGAGCGCTTCCAGCACTGCCGAGAAGAACCGACGTTCGTCCGGCGCCGGTGGCGTCTGGACCTTGAGGACCGGCACGGCAATTGCGCCTTCGCGGACGTCGGCCTCGGCGCCTCGCATGTGCTCACGCCTGAACTTTTCAACGATCATGGTCTTGCCGTTGTTGCTCGGACCGACCAGCAACAGGTTTGGCATCCGTGTCCGCTTCGGGAACGTCAGTAAGTCCTCCATGGCCGACAGGGCGGCTTCCGCCCGTGCGTAACCGATCCATCGATCCATACGGATACGCCGGATGCGTAGCTCGGCTGGTTCGTCGGCCAGCGAGCGTATCTGCGGGAGTAAATGCGGGTAGGATCGATCGCTCACATCCACTCCTCCACATTCTTGAACACCCGCTGATCAGCGGGCAGCGGTTCAATCGGTGTCGTAGATTCTGCGGCCGTGCCGGTCGCTCGTTCAGCTGTTGTTTGAACAAGCTGCAGTCGCCGTTCTCGCTGGCGACGCGCCAGCTTGCTGTCGGCGCTGGCGCGCTCGGCTATCCCGCGCATGACCTCGATTGCCCTAAAGATCGTATCTTCGTTGACCTCGGCGCGACCTTCCTCGCGCAGTCGCTTCAGCGCCAGGCGGTGCTCCCACAGGCTGATCGGCGGCCGGCGCAAGTCGCAATAGCTGAGGTCGTAGTAGCGCCCATCGGGCGCCAGCAAGTAGATGCGGCTGAGATCGCGCGGATCATAGCGAACGATCATGCGCTCGCGTTCGCCGATCCACGCGCGCAACACATCCGACCAGTATCCGATCGAGTTCAGGAACACGCCTTCGCGACGGACGAGGCGGCGCTCGAGCGGCAGGAAGTCGATCAGGAAGCGCCGTGGATCCGCGACTGCGCTCGGCGCACCGCGTCCCGGCGTCTCGCCATCGCCCAAAATTCCGCGCTTCCACGCCGCAAGCGGCGTCGTGCCGATCCCACGATGCAGCTCCTGGTGATAGATGCCGACGATCGCATGGGCAAGCCAGCGCTCGACCTCTTCGAGCGTCATGACGGCGCTCTTCGATGGGTCGAGGTCACCCTTAGCACGGACATTCGAGAAGGTCGTGCCGGGCAGCAGGTGGACTTTGCCCATCATTGTGCCGATCAGCCGCTCGATATGACCGCCGTAGTGGGGCGTGCGTACTGGCCGATAATCGACCGCTATTCCATACTGGTCACAGCCGCGCTTCAGCGCCTCGGAGTGGAACTCCTTAGCGTTGTCGAGGTGCAGCCGATCGGGCACGCCATCGATCGGCCACTCGCCGTCAACGTTGCGCGCCATCAGCCAGCCGACCTTTGGCAACGCTGCATGCGCGATGCACAACGCAGCGCTGGTCGCCGACGGCGCATCGAGCGCCAGATGGAAGCCAGCGACGCAGCGCGAGTGGACGTCGATCGCCAGTGTGAGCCATGGCCGTTGGATCGGTGCGCGCGTGACGCTATCAACTACGATCACATCAATCAGCGTGTGGTCGATCTGTACCAGCGACAGCGGCCACGGTGCATCAAGCGAGCCGGCTGCTGCCCCGAACTGGTCGTGGGCAGCCTTCCTGCCGTGACGCCGAGCAGTCATCTTGGCTACTGGTCGCTGCGCCAGGCGCAGACGCACCGCCTTGCGACCTGGTGCATAATAGCCCAACGCACGACAGCGGCGGCGGACTTCGACCAGCAGATCACTCACCCTCGGTCGCTGCCGGGAGAGATAATAGTCATCGATTGTCGTGTTGATGACCTCATCGACCTCGGGCGGCAGCCTGATCGCTCCAGCTCTTGGTCCGTGGCGATCCGGCAGCAGACTGGTCAGGCGCGGATCGGCCTCATAGCGGCCGAGCAGCCGATAGAGCTGCGACAGGCTCATGTCCAACTCGGCCGCTGCCGCCTCAGCGTCCGCGCGCGTGCGGTCGGTCAGCTCCGCCAGATCACGGATCACGGCAAGCCGGCGGCGCGCCTTTTGCCACTCCTTTGCGGGTACGTCGGTGAGATCTGGCGTAGTCGTTGCCTCGGTCATGGCGCTGTCACTGGCGTATCGAGCCGGATCGGCGCGTTCAAATCGACGCTCAGGCTCCCTCGCGCGATCAGCCGCCACATCGTGGCCAAGGCGATGGCACGATCACAGTCCATTGCCTCGACGATTCGTCCGAAGGTCGGCGCTGATAACGCGCGAGCGACGCGCAACATCCGGTCTGCTGCGACCGGATCGAGTGCTGCTCGCCTCAGCGGGATCAGCCGCTTTGCATTCTCCAGCCGCGGCACGCGGATGCCGCGCTCGGTCGCGATGTGGAAACTCGTTTTGTGCTCACGCGTCCAGGCCCGCGCTGCTGCGAAGCCGGGCCTCAGTTGCGCCCAGAATGCGCGCAGATCCGCCCGGTACTTCACTTCAACTAAGTCGGAACGCCCATCGCTCCAGCGCACCAGGAAATCCGGCGTGTACCGGCGCAGCTTGCCGCCGTCGTCAAACCTGATCGTCACGGGTTGCGAGGTGATCGTCGCGGCTGGGTCAGCGAACGCAGTCAGCGTGACGAAATCCCGTTCCAGCGCGCTCTCATGCTCAGCCGTCCCCGTCGGGACTGGCTGGAAGCCGGTTACGTGCGAACGTCGGCTCAGCGGGATGCGCCGCATGGGGCCACCCGAATCAAATTTGGCGAATGAGGTGACGGTAAACCCAAATCCGCCGGTCAGTCCACCGAACAAGGGCCAAGTCTATGATGAAAGGACCATCAGCCGATGTTCAACTGCCTGCAAAGACTCAGCATTCCACTTGCGCACAGACTCGTCTTTTGCGGCCAACGACACCGACGCTGACCCGCCAACCACGCACCCAAGTCAGCCATCTCTGTCGCTCCCGGATCGCAAGGCGGGAGGCAAGCGATGATCGTCGCCGTGCTCAACCAGAAGGGCGGTGTCGGCAAGACGACGCTTGCCCTACACCTCGCCGGTGAATGGGCGCTGCGCGGAAAGCGCGTGATGCTGATCGATGCTGACCGCCAGGGCTGGGCGTTGGATTGGTCGCAGCAGCGCGCGAGGGAGAACGTCACACGGTTGTTCGGCGTCGTTGGCCTCGCGCGCGATACCCTCCACCGCGAGGCGCCGGAGATCGCACGCACCGCCGATCATGTCGTCATCGACGGACCGCCGCGCGTCGCTGGATTGATGCGTTCGGCGCTGCTGGCGGCCCATCTGGTACTGATCCCCGTGCAACCCTCGCCCCTCGACGGCTGGGCGTCTGCCGAGATGCTCGCTCTGCTGCGAGAGGCCCGCATCTACCGGTCCCAGCTCGCCGCTCGCTTTGTGCTCAACCGCTGCGGCGCACGCACGATCATCGCCCGCGAGACCGCTGAAACTCTGGCCGATCACGATCCGCCGGTGCTCGCCAGTACCCTCGGCCAACGCGTCGTCTTCGCTGATGCCGCGCAGTCCGGTCGGCTCGTCTTCGAGTTCGTGGAGCAGGGCGCCGCCGCCCGCGAGATCGCAGCTCTCGCTGCTGAAGTCGCGAGGTTCGCGCCATGAGCGAGCGTTCCACCAACCGAGGCTTCGCCTTACGTCCCGGCGACGCCGAAAGCTGGATCAGGACGAGCGACGCACCGCCACGCAGCGTGAATGAAGCAGCGGCATTCACCGCGCGTTTGACCATCGACATCACGCCGGCGCTGCGCGGCCGCATCAAGGTCGCCGCGTTCCAGCGCGGCGCGACCGTTGCCGACATGCTCCGCGAATTGCTCGCGCGAGAATTCCCCGCTGACGCCGGAGAGCCGTCATGAACGACAACGAGGCCTTGCCGCCGCGCGCCGTACCTCCGTCGCATCGACGTGCTGTTGCGCTCACCCATGTCGAGCTGACCTGGATCGAGAAGCGGATCGAGCACTGGCTGCGCTTCGGCCGTCGCGCGGAGGAGAAGATTCTCGACCGCCGCCGCAGCGTCTCAAGTTTTGCGCCCGGCAGCATCTTTGGCTTCGTCCGCTGGGCATCGAACGACTATGGCACCGTGGTGTCGCGCATGGATATCGTGCGTGCCGTTGAGGCCGGCCAGCGCTATCAGACGCTGCCATTCGTCCGTCCCGGCGGCGAAATTCTGCTGCGCGTCGACAGCTGGCCGAAGGTTGAGCGCGCGTTGCAGGCGATCGACGCCATCGAGGCGCTCTCCATCGATCCGGCTGATGCTGCGCCCGAATACTGGCGGCATCTCCACAACCGTCTCGCTGCCGACCATGTGCCGCGCGCCTACACGCGCGAGCAACATATCGCCTGGCTCAAGCGCCGGAGCGTCACGCCATGACTCCCTTCGGCTATCTCATGTTGACCTACCTTGCGGCGCTGGTCGCTGGCGCCCTGGCCCTCATTCATCCTGCGCCGCGGCTGATCTGGAACGCTACCGCGAGCACGCCGATAGGACTCTACGTGCTGCATCCCGTTGGAGAACTGCACGCCCTCGAACTGGTCGCGGTACGGCTGCCGGAGCCGATCGCGAGCTTCCTTGCCGATGGCGGCTTTCTTCCCAGAGGTGTGCCGCTGCTGAAGCGTGTGATGGCGCTGCCCGGGCAGACTGTTTGCCGGTCAGGCGACACCGTTTCCGTCGATCATGTCGATGTCGGCGCCGCACACGACCACGATCATCGCGGCGGTCCGCTGCCGCGTTGGAGCGGTTGCCATACCCTCGAGCCCGGCGAGGTCTTTCTCATGAACCCAACCGTCCCGGACAGCCTGGACGGCCGCTATTTCGGCTCGCTTCCCATCACTTCGATCATCGCGCGCGCAGCCCCGCTTTGGACCAATGAGGCCGGCGACGGCCGCTTCGTCTGGCGTGTAGCCACCCATTGACCCGCTTTCAACCCAGCAACCCAGGAGCTTTCCCATGACACAAATCGGCCAGTTCACCAGCGACAAGTCCGGCTTCACCGGACGCGTTGAGACGCTATTCTTCGAGCGGATTCTCACTCTCGTTCCGGCCGAATCCTCGGATGCCGAGAACGCGCCGGACTACCGCATCCGCCTCGGCGATGCCGACGGCCCGGAGATCGGGGCAGGCTGGAAGCGTACCGGCGAGAAGGCCGGCGAATACGTTTCGTTGATCATCGACGACCCGGCGCTGCCGCGGCCGATCCGCGCCAACCTCTTCCAGTCGGGCGACGACAAAGCGGCCTGGACCCTGAACTGGAATCGTCAGCCCCAACGCGCCGAGCGGGACTGATTGCATGCAGGATCCCGTCACGCGTGCTACCGACAAGGCGGATCTAATCTCCATCCCTCTGCTCGCGGCAACGCCGTCTCCTCCCTCCGGTCCGCGCAACCGTCGGCCGGCAGCCGCGCACACTGGTTGTCAAATCGGCGGTCCCTGCGCACCGCCGGTAGGCAGCAAGACGCCTCGCCATGATGGCGAAGCCACGGCGGGCTTTGCCGTTCTCCTCCTTACGGGCCTGCTGGTAATTGGCGGGCCAACGGCAGCAGAATCCGCGCAGAGAGCGCCGGCGCAAAGTCAACGGGCGAGCGATCACTACGCAGCTCATGTGGCAGAAGCCGCGCAGCGTTTTGGCATTCCCGCTGCATGGATAGGCGCCGTCATGCGGGTCGAGAGCAACGGCGATCGGCGTGCCGTCTCACCGAAAGGTGCACTCGGCCTGATGCAACTCATGCCCAAGACCTGGACGGACATGCGAGTTCGCTACGGTCTCGGACGCGATCCCCTCGATCCCCGTGACAACATCCTCGCCGGCGCCGCCTTCCTTCGCGAACTGCACGACCGCTACGGCTCGCCAGGCTTTCTCGCGGCCTATAATGCAGGTCCCGGCCGCTATGAGGAGTTTCGCGATAGACACCGTCCACTGCCGGCGGAGACCAAAGCCTACGTCGCGGCCATCGTCCCTTTTGTCGATGCGGAGAGAGCGCCAGAGCCTCTCCTCGTCGCGGCCTCCTCTCGTTCATCCTGGACGCGGGCGCCGCTGTTTTCGGGTCACGCTGACGGTCCGTCTCCTGGCGCGCGAGCGGCGCTCGATCACGTGCATGCCGGCTTAGCTGCCACTCCGGTGCACGATGTTTCGGCGATTGCGCCGCAGTCGGAGGGCCTGTTCGTCGCGCTCTCGGCCACGGGGCGATCGCAATGACTGCACGGCATCTTCAACGTCCATGCGCGGATCGCGGTACGTCTGCACGCACCCTTGTTGCGGCGGCTGCACATCGGGCAGCTCGTGATATCAGCCGTCAGTTTCCAGGTTCGCTGGCGCCCCGTGACGGACATTCGGTTTGCATTCGAAACGCTGCAATACAGTCATACGGGCGATGCCTTCGGCCCGCGCTCTACTCGTCGCTTCGCTCCTCACCGAGCCACCCTGCGGGTGTCTCGGCCCTTCGGGTAACGATCGCTATCGCAAACGCTCGCAAACAGTGGGGGCTTCGCAAGTCAACTGCCAAGTCGCGGCGGCTCTTTTGCAATGAATCGGCCACCAGCCAACGTGTTCGGGCAGGCGCTATTGAAGGATCCACCGCAATGACCCGAACTTGTCGCAAATCGCCGCAAGTACCTACCGGACGATGGCGAGATAAAAGGCCGCAATGTGCGGCTCGGTCGGTCGGTTGTTGTTGCTTTGTTTTGTTGCTGATCCGGCAATGTGTTGCGTCGGCACGCAACGTGCGCCCCACTGTCAACTCATTGCACGGATTCTGCATTTCGCACATTGCCGAGGCTGGCAATGGCTGAAGAGAACGAATTTCAGCCCCGGCCAGGCCGCATCCGCTCCTCGCGGAGTCAGCGGGCCAAGCCCTTCATCGCCCAGGCGCTTGCCGCTGCTCAGCGCGCCGGCGGCGGCATTTCGCGCGCCGGCCATCTCGTGAGCCACCGTCATTCGCGCTTCGGCCGGGGGCGCGTCGTCAGCGTGCGGGCAAACCGTCTGCTCACCGGCCGCTCACGGCTGGTGACGATCAAGACCCGCGTTGTCCGGCATAGAGCGAGATCGGCGCCGCTTGCCGCCCATCTCGGCTACCTCCGGCGTGAGGGCGTCACCCGGGACGGGGAGAAGGCCCGCTTGTTCGGCCCCGACACCGAGGATGCCGATCCCAAGGCCTTTGCCGAGCGCTGTCCGAATGACCGTCATCATTTCCGCTTCATCGTGTCGCCCGAAGACGCGCCCGATATGGCCGACCTCAAGGGCTTCAC
Organism: Bradyrhizobium sp. CCBAU 45389; assembly: GCF_028128625.1. Classification (NCBI taxonomy): domain Bacteria; kingdom Pseudomonadati; phylum Pseudomonadota; class Alphaproteobacteria; order Hyphomicrobiales; family Nitrobacteraceae; genus Bradyrhizobium; species Bradyrhizobium sp. CCBAU 45389. The sequence goes on from NZ_LBIY01000004.1 coordinate 37,302, forward strand.
CCGCGAGCTGGTCGGGCAGATGGAAGTGGACCTCGGCACCAAGCTCGACTGGGTGGGTGTCGATCACTGGAACACCCAGCACCCGCACGTCCACATCATCGTGCGTGGCGTCGCCGAGGACGGCCAGGACCTCGTCATCTCCCGCGACTACATCAAGGAGGGGATGCGCGCCCGCGCCCAGGACCTGGTTACACAAGAGCTCGGACTGCGCTCCGATCTCGACATCCGACGATCGCTCGAGCGCCAGGTCGAAGCCGAGCGCTGGACACAGCTTGATCGCCAGCTTGTTCGGGATGCAGACCGGCACGGTGTCATCGACCTTGCGCCCAATCCGGTGCAGCAGCCCTATCAGTTCCATGCATTGAAGGTGGGCCGGCTGCGACGCTTGGAGAGCCTCGGCCTCGCTCATCAGCTTGGGCCAGGCCAATGGGTCATGGACGAGGCCGCCGAGACGACGTTACGCGAGCTCAGCGAGCGCGGCGACATCATCAAGCGGATCCATCGCAGCCTGACCGAACGCGGCATCGAGCGCGGGACCGCGAGCTACGTGCTGGCAGGCGAAAGTCTCGACGTTCCCGTCATCGGACGTCTCGTCGATCGCGGTCTCGACGATGAACTCAAGGGGACCGCCTATGCCGTGGTCGATGGCGTCGACGGCCGCACCCACCACATCAGACTGTCCGATCTCGACGCCGCTGGCGACAGCGCGCCGGGCTCGATCGTCGAGCTCCGCAAATTCGATGACGCGAGAGGGCAGCGTCGCGTTGCGCTCGCCGTCCGCTCCGATTTCTCGATCGAAGCGCAGGTGACGGCGAGCGGCGCAACATGGCTCGACCGCCAGGCCGTCGCCCGCGATCCGTTAGCACTTGGCCAGGCCGGCTTCGGCGCCGAGGTCCGCGACGCTATGGAACGGCGGGCCGAGCAGCTTGTCGAGCAGGGGCTCGCCGAACGCCAGGCGCGCGGGCTGGTGTTCGCGAAGAACCTCATCGGCACGCTGCGGCGTCGGGAATTGGAGGATCTCGGCAAGCAGCTCGCCGCCGAGTCCGGCCAGCCGTTCAACCCGTCGGCTGGCGGCGAGTATGTGGCCGGCACCTATCGGCAGCGCTTCGCGCTTGCTTCCGGCCGCTTCGCCATGATCGACGATGGTCTCGGCTTCCAGCTTGTGCCCTGGGCGCCCTCGCTGGAAAAGCAGCTCGGCCGGCATGTCTCTGGCGTTGCCCGCGCCGATGGCGGCATCGATTGGGGTTTTGGGCGCAACCGGGGGCTCGGCTTGTGAGTGATCCTTCCAATCACCGACCTCAGGAGAGGGCGGCCGCCATGTCGGCGACCAGCATCCTCTGGGGACAGGTCATCACGGTCTTCGCGATCGTGCTGCTGACGATCTGGGCCGCGACGGAATGGACCGCCTGGCGGCTCGGCTTCCAGCCGCAGCTCGGGCAGCCCTGGTTCGAGCTGCTCCACTTTCCGTTCTACCTTCCGCCGGCCTTCTTCTGGTGGTGGTACGCCTACGATGCCTATGCGCCCTCAATCTTCACCGAGGGCGCCTACATCGCGGCATCCGGCGGCATCATCGCCGCAGCCGTTGCGATCGGCATGTCTGTCTGGCGCGCCCGCGAGGCAGAGAATGCCGAGACCTATGGCTCCGCGCGATGGGCGGAGGCAAAGGAGATCGAGCAGGCCGGATTGCTGGGGCGTGACGGCGTCGTGCTCGGCAGGTTCCAGCGCGCCTATCTTCGTCATGATGGGCCGGAGCATGTCCTGTGCTTCGCTCCCACAAGATCGGGCAAGGGGGTCGGCCTCGTCATCCCGTCCCTCCTGACCTGGCCGGGCTCGGCGATCGTCCATGACATCAAGGGGGAGAACTGGCAGCTCACCGCCGGCTTCCGCAGCCATCACGGCCGCGTTCTTCTGTTCGACCCGACCAACGCGAAATCGTCAGCCTATAACCCGTTGCTCGAGGTCCGCCGCGGCGAGTGGGAGGTGCGCGACGTCCAAAATATCGCCGACATCCTCGTCGACCCCGAGGGTAGCCTCGAGAAGCGGAACCACTGGGAGAAAACCAGCCACGCACTGCTCGTCGGCGCGATTCTCCACGTCCTCTACGCCGAGGAGGACAAGACGCTCGCCGGCGTCGCAGCCTTCCTGTCCGATCCGAAGCGGCCGATCGAGTCGACGCTTGCCTCGATGATGCGGACGGCGCATCTCGGTGAGGCGGGTGTCCATCCCGTGGTAGCGTCCGCTGCGCGAGAGTTGCTGAACAAATCGGGCAACGAGCGCTCCGGTGTTCTGAGCACCGCCATGTCGTTCCTGGGCCTCTATCGAGACCCCGTAGTGGCGGAGGTGACACGGCGCTGTGACTGGCGAATCACCGACATCGTCGGTGGAGAGCGAGCGACCACGCTCTATCTTGTCGTGCCGCCGTCGGACATCAATCGCACCAAGCCGCTGATCCGTTTGATCCTGAACCAGATAGGCCGCCGATTGACAGAGGACCTGCAGGCCAAGGCCGGCCGCCGCCGCCTCCTCCTGATGCTCGACGAATTCCCGGCGCTCGGCCGGCTCGACTTCTTCGAGTCCGCGCTGGCATTCATGGCCGGTTACGGCATCAAGAGCTTCCTGATCGCTCAGTCGTTGAATCAGATCGAGAAGGCATATGGACCCAACAACTCAATCCTCGACAATTGTCACGTCCGGGTCAGCTTCGCGACCAACGACGAAAGGACGGCAAAGCGGGTATCCGACGCATTAGGCATGGCGACTGAGATGAAGGCGATGAAGAACTATGCTGGCAGTCGGCTGGCACCTTGGCTCGGTCACTTGATGGTGTCGCGGTCGGAGACCGCCCGTCCGCTGCTGACGCCCGGCGAGATGATGCAGCTCCCGCCATCCGATCAGATCGTGATGATGTCGGGCCTCCATCCGATCCGGGCCAAAAAAGCGCGCTACTACGAGGATGGAGGGTTCCAGGAGCGCATCCTGGCGCCTCCGACCCTGACCAAGGCCAACGACGGGAGGCTGGACGACTGGAGTTCACGGCCGCTGCCGCCGCGCCGAACGGCATTGCAGGCGCCGACCGACGACCCGACGGATGACCAAGACCCCAAGACCGCGGATCGGCGGCGGCATCCGGAATTGGATCGCGATACCGCGGAAAAGAAGGAACCGCTCGATAACGAGTTCGCGGCCGACCTCACCGACGAGTTCGATGAAGATGCCCCGCGTATGAGGCGCATGAACGACATGATGCAGGGCGTCGCGCGCCAGGCCTCGCTCGATCCCGGCGATGATCTCGGACTGTGAGGCTCGCATGACCGGGACAAAGAAGAAGGCCCAGATGTCGGTCTATCTTGATCCGGCCGTCATGAAGGCCTTGTCGGCCTATGCCGCCCGGCGCGAGCAATCGTTGTCGCTCATCGCCGAAGCCGCGATCGCGTCCTTCCTATCGCCGGACGCCGAGGAGCGGCGGGAGGCCGCTACTGCCAAAAGACTCGATCAGATCGACCGCCGGATCGCGCGTCTTGAGCGGGATGTCGGGATTTCGGTCGAGACCATTGCACTCTTCATCCGCTTCTGGCTCACGACGACACCGCCACTCCCCGAACCGGCCGCCAAGGCCGCGCGGGCACAGGCCGGAGCGCGCTATGATAACTTTGTCGCTGCACTGGGCCGCCGACTCAATCAGGGGCCGAAATTGCGGCAGGAGCTACCGGAAGATGTTCAGCAGACTGGCTCGTTTCAAGGCGACTAGATCAGCGTTTTCTTGGTTCGAATCATATCGGGCAGCGTCGGCGAGCTTGTACGACCAGGTCTGGATGACCGGATGGCGGTTGACGTCGTCGAGACCAGCCATGATGCTCTGTTTGAGTTCGTGTTTTGAGGCCACCCGGTATGGCGGAGGACTGAACGGGCGAACTTGGAGAAGAACCCCTCCATGAGATTGAGCCACGAGCCGTGCTTGAGGGTGAAGGTGAGTTCGAAGCGTCCGACCGGTCGAGTGGCGAGCCAGGCTCTGGTTTAATGTGCGCCGAATGATGGTCGAGAATCAACTTGATCGCAGTGTTCGGAGCTTGGGGCTCGGCGCTGTTGATTGTGCTCAATGACGCGGGCGAACAATGGGACAAGACTGGCGCGAGCGCCAAGCAAAGGAGATAGGCGACGGGTGAGGCCCTGCGAAGTGCACACCGCAGTTTTCATTATTCGCGCGGGGGGCCACTGGCGTGGAGCGTCGGTCGAGATAGCCACCAGGGAAGGCAGTCAGGGGAGGGATTGGCGTATATGGATGCCATAACGCGAGCCCAACCAGCCGCGCGTCAAGCCGTACGATCAGCTTGCGGGCGATCAGGTCAGCTATCGCCGCCTCAATCTCGCCCTGCATTACATTCGCCGCGCCCGGCCGTTCGTGCAGGCGGGTTTCAGGCGAGCCTTCGTCCGCGGCCAGAAGAATTTCTCGCTCAAGGCCTCTGACGCGGTGTTCGCGCTCGACCGCTATGGCTCGCGTGTCCTCGACTATGATTTCGTCGCCGTTGTCCTGCATCGACAGCATAGAGAAAGTCGGCCCGCACCAGGCTTTCAGCCAGGCATCGATACCCTTGGCGACGGCATTTAGCCCCGGGCGGCGGTTAGCGTCGCGCGCTGTGAAATGGCCGGCGAAATCGTTGTCTTCGCTGTCTTCGAAGTAGTATACCTGATCCGAGAGATCGCGCTCCGACAGCGGATAGACGTAGCGATAGGGGGCAGGGGGGAGCAGCTTCAGTCCATGTTTCTCGGCTGTGTAATGATAAGGGCTGTAGCGCTGATATCGCAAGCGTACCGCCGGTCCCGGCTGCAGATGATGCAGCAACGGCAACCAAGAGGCCATTTCCGCATACCATGCATCACTCTCGCCGGGAAAGCCCCACAATAAACTCCAACTGACGCGCAAGCCGTACTGACGGCACCACTTCAAGAGCTGAACATTGTGCGCTGAGGTCGTCCCTTTGCGCATCAGCTTCAAAACACGAGTATCCAGGCTCTCAATACCCGGTTGAATCCAGCGGACGCCGGCGGCAGCCAGCTTCTCCACTTCGTGGCGTTTCAGGTTGGCTTTGACCTCAAAGAAGATCGCGAGCTTCTCGGGTAGCGCGGTGAGGTGAGGCAGCGCCTTTTCTCAATCATCTCCGCTGCGGCCTTCTCCGCCGGCTTCTGGCGGTAGGTCATCGATCCGCCGTTTAGCCCGCAAAACATGCAATGACTGCGCTTGCCCACCAGCAGCCGCGAGAGAACTCCATCGGCAGCCCGGCATGGATGCGATCGGCGTAGAGCGATGCCTCGACCTCCGCAAAATAGTCCGAGAAATCCGGCAGCGGCAGGTCACGCATGTTCTCGATCACTGCGCGGGGCACTAAGTCGCGCGTCGACGCCGCGGGATAGCCGGCCTCGCGATGCGTCGGACCGAAAACGCCAAATGGCAGGTCAGCAGGCGGAATGTTTCTGCCGCGATTGAGGATGTCCCAACACAGCGGGCCGATCAGTGTGTCGGCCTCGCCCGACACGACATAGTCGACCCATGGGAAACGCGCGTGAGTGCTCCGCCCCATTACCGACTCGCAGTTTGCTCCACCCACGAGGGTGACAAGATCAGGCGAGCGCTCGCTCAGCCGGCGCAGCAACGCGAGCGAGGGGACATGCTGGGTGAAGGTCGAGCTGCACCCGACCATAGCCGGCCGCTTCTCTAGTATCTTGTCAGCCGTCCAGTCGATAAACCCGCCGATAAGCGAGCGCAGCCTGAGGAAATTCGCGCGACGCTCGGCCATACCTTTGCCTGCGCGTATCGGGTTGCGCTCGAAATAGAGGTCGAGAAAGGCGTTTTGTTCGGGTTCGAAGCCGGGAAAAGCAATGCCCGCGAATAGCCAATCAACCAGTGCCTCCTCTGGCGGGCAATTCTCAAGAGGTCCATAGTCGGCGATGCCTATGTATTCTAAAAACCAGATGTTGGCATATGCTATGGTGGATTGCAGTCCAGCCTGGGTCAGCGCTGATTTCAGCAGACCAAGCGCCAGCGACGGCCTTTCGACTGCCGACACAGGCATGTTGACTAGGACGATTGGCACATCGATACTCATAATCATACCACGTTATTCATGATGTGCGCACAGGTGCATTCGCCGTGCCATAGTCTCATGCGCCGGACGGCAAAGTGAACTCTTGCGCGATTCTGGCTGGAGCCGTGAACATGAAGTCGGTTCGGGCAGTGGGCAGCCCGCTTCGAGCCACGATTTCCGCGTCACGTTCGTTGCCCGCGACTGGACGGCATGAACAAGCAGAGAGTGCTGGAGCCGAGCGGTGAATGATTGCCTACACGCGGCTCCGCTCTTGATATTGAGCGGCGGCACGCTTGAGTGCGACTCGCTGCTTTTCATCATCGATGAGCGGATTGACGTCGTCATTCACATGGACCTATCAAAGTTTCAGGTGCGTCGTCGTCGGCTACCAGGGATCACCGCTAGTCCAAGCTGCAGTGGCTCGCCACGAAAAGCCACGACCTCTCCGGAACCAGCGGCACTGTCGTCTGGCAGAACCATTTGATTGACGACTTGGCGGGGCAAGCCATTCTTGACTTAACAGCGTGCGTCCCAGTCGTGCACCGCTGATGCACGCAAATGAGGGCTTGGCTCGAAGCCGCAAGCGCGGAAGTCCGCGGCTTCTGTGGTCACGTCGGTTGTGCACGCCACGAAGCCACGGACCGTGGATGCGGAGCTTGTCACCGCGTTCAGCACTGTTGGATGGTGGGATGCTGCCGTTGCTTGAGGCTAAGTAGTACCTCAATGCGAATCGGCACAATCTGCACCGGTGCGGGAGCCCGCGTGTTTGACTCCTTCGATGCGGCTCGTCGTCCAGTCACCGGTCTGCCAGATGAAGCGATCGTCGAGGTCTTCTTCGATCAGCCCGGCCATGTACAACTGATCGAGCAAGTAGGCGACCGCAAGGAGGGTTTTTCCGTCAGCTGCGACCCGAATAACCAGCTCCGACATTGTGCAGTTGCCGTCCGCGATCAAACGGCCAACGGAAATTGGGGCGATATCGTCGAGCACGCGGTGTTCCATGTTGCGTGAGCGAAGATGAAAGTACCGGCTCCCTGCCTTGTATTGCAGGTCCCTGCGGAAGCGGATTGGCAGATCATGGGCCGGGCTATCGAGCATATGCTGTTCGATCATGCTCTGCAGCCCGCCCCGGAATCCGTCAGGCGTGCTGAAGAAGCGTTCGCCCAGGATGCGGTATCCGAGAGGCCAGCGCTCGCTACCCGGCACCGGCGTCACCAGTCGTAAACGCCCCTGCCGCATATTTATGAGGAAGCCGGAAACACAGGCGATCGTCGTGTGATTGCTTTCCAGAAAAGCGATTGCACCGTCCTTGTTAGCGCCCCTGAGCTTCTCCTTCCGCTCGCGCGCGCGCCCGGCCGTAGCCTTTGCCGTCAGCGCCTCGTTGCCCTGCAGGATGAGTTCGACTCCTAGCAACTCCTCAGGCGAAAACGCCCTGTGAATCTGATTAAGATGTGCCGTGCTCAGCACGGAGAAACGATTTGTCGTCGTGCGATATCGATTGAAGAGCCCGAGCACGCGCCTGGTGAGGGCCTGATCCTTGAGTGGGGCTGCCGTTGTTGTTTGCGGTAACGCGCCCGTAATCTGATAATAGTCGAACAGAAAGCGATCGTAGTGCGGGCTGTCCATAGGATCTGTGGCCCAGTAGCAGAAGCCCGTGCGGACTGCCGAACCAAACATTTCGCTCGCGACACCAACCACGCCCCGCCAAAGCGCTGCATGCTCTTTGCTATAGTCCTAATAGCCTTTGAAGCGATCGGCCGAGAGGCCACAGAACCAACAACCGACGGTGCAGCCTTCGCTTAGCTCGAAAGCGATTATGGGGTGCGTGAGCGACGCCGCCGACACGCCCAACTGGTCATTGCAGCGCTGGATTTGCCGCTCGCGCCAAGCATGAAAGCGAGGATTGATCGTTGACATCTCGCCTTCGTCGCGCAAGAGGTCGCGATGACGCATCATCTCGCGGAGATACTCATCCCACATCACAGCTTGCGGCCACGGCGTAGACTCCGGCTTGAAGCGGTATTGTTGGTAGCCGCGCCAGAGCGGCAGCACCTCCATTGGATCCACTCTGATGCCGTACCGTTCTGTTACCGCTCGAGGCGTGGCGATTGCCTCCGCAAGCGCCCTGCGGAACTCCGCGTCACCGACTAACCGCTCCATGAAGCGTTTGAGATGCGACAGCGTGCGCAGTTGCTCCGGGGGGCGCCGGTCAAAAATCTGTCGGTAGTGCTCGGCGGCAGCATGTGTCATTTGACGAAGCTTACTTCATGTTCTCATCGCACTTCATCGCCTCCTTGAGCAACCAGCCGATGCGGTCAGAGCGAAGGCATGTCAGACTTCGGCCACGACCGCAACAATAACAACCACAACAACTGCGCGGGCTCAACTGCCGTGGCGTGGTCAGAGGCCGCTTCCGCGGCTTGCGCGCCGCTCGTGGCCACCTCCGCAACGGCCTGCACAGCGCCGGTCGAGATCGGATCACTCGAATAAAAAGTGCCACCGGCGAGCCGTTTAGTCGTCAACTTCTGTCGAGCTCGAATGCAACTTTTAGCTTCATCAAGTGTGAAGCTGTAGCCGAGGCTCTTTCCGATCGCGACAATCGATGCAAGGCCGGTAGCAGTTGGTTTTACGCGTTCAAGCAGACCATCCTCGTTCCCCAGATCGTTGACGAATCGCTCTATGTCAGTTCGCGACACAGCCAGTCTCCGTGCGTTTGCTCAAAGTCGCCAACCATCTCGGGCCCACAAGCGATCGGTACCGACGCCGTGAACAAGGCAAGAGGCGTGCCGAATTGAAGATTGCTGATTTTTCGCTTTTTCTGACCCTACGTATCGTCCGCTTGGTGACATTTTGTTGCCGAACTGATAACCGGCCCGCTAGGCGGGACCAGGTTTTCGTTGTCGATGTCCAAACGCAGCGGCTTGGGGCAATATCAAAGGGGGGGAATCGACGACTTCGGACGTTGCCGATCGTTGGTGCGGCCTTGATCATCAAGTTGCTTGACGAGGCTTGAATGCCCGCTCCGGATTCGGACTGCAAAGACGACCGATCATGGTCGCATCCGTGGCACTCGCGAACAAGATTGCGCGCATCATCTAGGCCTTGGTTTGCGAAGTACAGCATGCAACGATGGGGTGCGTTCTTTCAGGCGTCCTACAAGTTTGATTGAACAGATCACACCTCAAGCCAAGCGCCGGGCGTCTTCGACACTAAGAAATGGCGCGCATCGAGCAAGGATCATTTAGCCATGGCCTTGCCGGTCGCGGGCCTTATGCAGTCCGAGCATTCGATCTTGAGCGCATGGTCTCGGTAAAACGAGACATTGGGCGCTTCGGTCCATGACATCGCGCCCGCGCTGCGACATGACGATAGTACGCGCGCCACTGTGTCAGGTAGACGTTTCGATGGGGTCCGGCCGCATACAGAGCCGGCTTCGACCCCGCCGGCGCCACGCCGCCGGAGTTTGCGTGCCAGCAGCCGAGCATTGTAGAAGTTGCCGAAGCTACCATCGGCGTAAACCCGAACATGCGAGGTTGTGGAGTCCACGATCCGCTCGTCAACGAGTTGACTCCATGACGCCTCTTTGGCGTCGCGGTAGCCGAGAGAGAAGGCGATCGACAGGTCTGATGCCCATAGACCTTTGAACCTGCGCATTGACGATTGCAGCAGAGAGCCCATCATGCGCCTCCACGAGGAAGGCGAGTTCTGTGCTGAAGCAGAGTTCAGAAAGGGAGGAATGAGCAGTTGATCAGGGCCGCTGGCGAGGATGGACCGGGACTGGTATTGCATGCTGAGGGCCTGGGGGCCTACTGACCGAGTGACGTTCGTCGCTGCGAGGTGACATGTTTCTGTTATCTCGGTAAATGACGAGGACTGGTATTCGGGCCGCACACTTGTTGCGTCTCGCTATCGATGATCTTACAGCCGTTGGAGGTGCGCATTGCCTCACCCAGAATGTTACTGGACAACTTCTTGCCGATGATTGGGTCGGTGCCATCGAATTGTTCGGTGGCGTCTATGGCGGGAAAGATCAGCATGGGCGCGCGGCGCGAGGTGGTGTCGGTGGTAACGGAGCGTTACCGGTCGGCCAAACGAGGGGAGAAGGGACGGATCCTCGACGAGCTGTGCGCGACGACTGGCTGGCATCGCAAGCATGCGGTGCGCGCGCTCCGGCGACGCGAGGCGGTTGGACCGGGCGGGGTCGAGGCGACAAGAAAGCGAGGACGCCGATATGGCGCGACGATTAAGGACGCGCTGACTGCACTGTGGGAGGCGTCGGATCGGGTGTGCGGCAAGCGGCTCAAGGTGATGATCCCGACCTTGCTGCCTGCCCTTGAGCAACATGGCCGATTGCAGCTTGGCCAGTCGGACCGTGATCGTGTTCTGGTTATCAGCGCCGCCACCATCGATCGCCTGCTAGTCGATGTGAAGATCGCGGCGAGTGGCGGCAGGCGGCGCCGTGCCGGGTTCTATTCGGCAATCCGGCGCGAGGTCCCGATTCGCACGTTCAATGACTGGAACAGCCCGGTGCCCGGCTTCTGCGAGGTCGACATGGTCGCTCATGGCGGCACGTCGGTGGCTGGCTCGTTCATCCAAACCCTCACAATGGTCGATGTCGCCACCGGCTGGACGGAGTGCCTGCCGTTGCTGACGCGGGAAGGTTCGCTCGTCGTCGAGGCGATCAACCGTGCACAGAACCTTTTCCCATGGCTGTTGCGCGGCGTGGACTTCGACAACGATAGCGCCTTCATGAACGATGTCGTCGTGCCATGGTGTCGCGAATAGAAGCTCGAAGTCAGTCGCTCGCGCGCCTATAAGAAGAACGATCAGGCGTTTGTCGAGCAGAAGAATGGTGCCGTCGTCCGCCGCCTCATGGGCTATGGCCGCTTCGATGGCGTCGAGACAGCGCGTATGATGGGCCGCCTCTATGCGGTGGCACGGCTCTACGTCAACTTCTTCCAGCCGTCGTTCAAGCTAAAGGAGAAGCGCCGCGAAGGGGCTAAGGTGATCAAGCGCTATCATCTCCCGTCGACGCCCTATGAGCGTGCCTTGGCGCATCCCAAGGTGACCGCGGCTGTGAAGAAACGGCTACGCGATCAGTATCGTTCGCTCGATCCGGTCGCCCTGTTGGCGGAGAATCGCGCGACCCAAGAGGAATTAGGTAATCGCGTCGATCGTCGTGCCGGACAGGCGCGCGGCCCGCAACCCGCTCA
>NZ_LBIY01000005.1:0-50181 GCF_028128625.1 Bradyrhizobium sp. CCBAU 45389
TTTGTGCGTCCGCAGCGTGCTCCTTACGCGCTCAACGTCACACCATGCCTTCCGCGACCACCATGTAGTTCACGTCCATGTCCGACGAGAGGGCCCATTTGTCGGCGAAGGGTGAGTAGACGACGCCGGTCTGTTCAGTGATGACGAGGCGGTTGTCGAGCAGATACTTGGTGAGCTCGTCGGGGGTGACGAACTTGTTCCATTCGTGCGTGCCGCGCGGCAGCCAGCGCAGGACGTATTCGGCGCCGACGATGGCGAGCGCAAAGCTCTTCCAGTTCCGGTTCAGCGTCGAGACCACCATCAGGCCGTTCGGCTTCAGCATCGACGCGCAGCGCTTCAGGAACATGCCGACGTCGACGACGTGCTCGACCACCTCCATCGCCAGCACGATGTCGAAGCGCTCGCGCGGATCGATCTCCTCCACCGTGGTGCAGCGATAGTCGATCGCAAGGTGGCTCTTGTCGGCATGGAGTTTGGCGGCGGCGATGTTGCTCTGCGAGGGATCGACACCGATGACTTGCGCGCCGAGCCGCGACAGCGGCTCGCAGAGCAGGCCGGCGCCGCAGCCGATGTCGAGCACGCGCAAGGACCCAAGGCAGTTGAGGCTGCGAACGTTGCGCTCGAACTTGCGGCAGGCGGCGTCGCGGATATAGCCGAGCCGCAACGGGTTGATCCGGTGCAGCGGCGCCATCTTGCCCTTGGGGTCCCACCACTCCGCCGAGAGTTTTGAGAATTTCGCGATCTCGGCGGCGTCGACGGTCGAGCCCGGCTGGGCGGAGAGGGAAGTATTTTGCTGCATGCTCATGGGTACGCGCGGTCCTACCGCGTGGTGATCGAACTACGGAAAGCGAGCGGCGAGGCGATGGTCCGGATGGTTTCGCGACCTTCGCCGACGCCGTTGATGGTCACGTCGCCGTAGTTGAGAATCCGTCCAAGAATCGTCTGGTTGACATCGACGCTCTCGACCTTGTCCAGCGCCATCTCGAAGGTGCGACGCTTGATGAATCCGGTCTTGTGCACGACCCTCAGATTGGTGACGTCGGTCTCGGTGGTGAAGCGATGGAACCAGCCCTTGAAGGTCCAATACAAGGCCGCCAGAGCCACGAGGCCCGCAGCGACGAGGCAAAGCAAGACGAGCCCATCGGCGGTGACCTGTCGGGACAGGAGGAACAGGACCAGCGCCACGATCCAGGCCACAATCGCAGGGAGATGGAAGATCCAGTGCGCATTGGTCGAATACAGCACCCGCTCGCCCGGCTGCAGGATCTCGTCGATATAGCGCGCCATGATCTGGTTAACCCACTCCCCCGACCCTGCCCCCGCAGGAACCCGCTTGCCCCCGGCCCCGCCGCTCTGTATACGCGCGGTCGGTGTCCGCAGGCACCCGTCCGGTGCGGGTCACCATACTGATCCTTATGAGGGAATGCACGCGTCGTCATGAGCCGCCTCGTGATGAAATTCGGCGGCACATCCGTCGCCAACATCGAACGTATCCGCAACGTCGCACGCCATGTGAAGCGTGAGGTCGACGCCGGCCATGAAGTGGCCGTGGTCGTCTCGGCGATGTCGGGCAAGACCAACGAGCTGGTGGCCTGGTGCACCGAGGCCTCGCCGATGCACGACGCGCGCGAATACGACGCCGTCGTCGCCTCGGGCGAGCAGGTCACGTCAGGCCTCCTCGCCATCGTGCTGCAGGGCATGGGCATCCAGGCCCGCTCCTGGCAGGGCTGGCAGATCCCGATCAAGACCAGCGACGCCCATGCCTCGGCCCGGATCGAGGACATCGACGGCAGCGAGATCATCAAGCGCTTCCAGGAGCGCAAGGAGGTCGCCGTCATCGCCGGCTTCCAGGGCATCAACGCCGAAACGGGCCGCATCACCACGCTCGGCCGCGGCGGCTCGGATACTTCGGCCGTGGCGGTCGCCGCAGCCGTCAAGGCGGACCGCTGCGACATCTACACCGACGTCGATGGCGTCTACACCACCGACCCGCGAATCGTGCCGAAGGCCAAGAGGCTCGACAAGATCGCGTTCGAGGACATGCTGGAACTGGCCTCACAGGGCGCCAAAGTGCTCCAGGTCCGCTCGGTGGAACTCGGCATGGTCCACAACATGCCGATCTTCGTCCGCTCGAGCTTCGACAAGCCCGAGGATATCGACCCGCATGCCAACCAGCCGCCCGGCACCCTGATCTGCGGCGAGGAGGAGATCATGGAAAACCACGTCGTTACCGGTATCGCCTTTTCGAAGGACGAGGCCCAGATTTCGGTGCGCCAGATCCAGGACAAGCCGGGCGTTGCGGCCTCGATCTTCGGCCCGCTGGCGGACGCCAACATCAACGTCGACATGATCGTGCAGAACGTCTCCGAGGACGGAAAGACCACCGACCTCACCTTCACGGTCCCGGCGGCCGACTACACCCGCGCCAAGGACACGATTACCGCCGCCAAGGCCGAGATCGGCTATGCCCGGCTCGATACCGCTACCGACGTCGCAAAAATCTCGGTGATCGGCAGCGGCATGCGCAGCCACGCCGGCGTCGCCGCCCAGGCGTTCTCGGCCCTCGCGGGACGGAATATCAACATCCGGGCCATTACAACCTCCGAGATCAAATTCTCGGTTTTGATCGACACCGCCTATACCGAGCTGGCGGTGCGCACCCTGCATACGCTCTACGGCCTCGATCAGGCCTGAAGCGCGACCCGTCGCGCTTCAGATTGTCGTTTGAGCATGGTCTTTCCGGAAAACCGCTTCGCACTTTTCCGGACCATGCAGGGGCTAATTTTCTCTTAGCGGTCGCAGCAAACGCGAAGGTGTACACACCTTCGCGTTTGGCAGGCGTTTTGCTTGGCAAAACAAGCCCTAATTCGCTATACGCGGACAGGGTGGGCTGCCGGAAACTGTGCCCCAGTTCAGGCGGTGCTGATTCGGCTCCGGCAACCGCCGGGGCCGGCGCCGGACGAGCAAATTTGTTGTTTTTCTGGACTTCGGGCGAGCCGCCGCGGGCCCCTTCGGCCCCGGCAGACGGAGGAGATTGACGGTACATGCGGAGCGCGTCGGGAGGTCCCCGCGTCTTGTTGAGACGGCTCCGCGAAACCATGGCGGAGCAGGTCTCGGCCCAGGAGCGGCTGGACAAGATCGTGGTGCTGATCGCCGCCAACATGGTGGCCGAGGTGTGCTCGGTCTACGTGCTGCGCGTCGACAACACGCTCGAGCTCTACGCCACCGAAGGTCTCAACCGCGAGGCTGTGCACCATACCGTGCTCAGCGCCCATGAGGGCCTGGTCGGCCTCGTCGCCAGCGAGGCGACCCCGCTCAACTTAAGCGACGCGCAGAGCCATCCGGCCTTCTCGTTCCGTCCCGAGACCGGCGAAGAAATCTACCACTCCTTCCTCGGCGTGCCGATCCTGCGCGCCGGCAACACGCTCGGCGTGCTGGTGGTGCAGAACCGCGCCAAGCGCAACTATGTCGAGGAGGAGCTCGAGGCGCTGCAGACCACCGCCATGGTGCTGGCCGAGCTGATCGCCTCCGGCGAATTGTCCGCGCTGGCCCAGCCCGGCCTCGAGCCCGCCGCGCGCCATTCGGCGCAGAAGGTCGGCGCGATCCTGTCGGAAGGCATCGCGCTCGGCCATGTCGTGCTGCACGAGCCGCGCGTCGTCATCAAGGACTACATCGCCGAGGACCTGCCGAAGGAAATCAAGCGGCTGGATACCGCGCTCGCCAAGCTGCGCGCCGATCTCGACCGCATGCTGGAGCGCGGCGACGTCGCCGAGGGCGGCGAGCATCGCGAGGTGCTGGAAGCCTACCGCATGTTCGCCAACGACCAGGGCTGGTCGCACAAGCTGCACGAGGCGGTCGCCACCGGCCTCACCGCGGAAGCCGCCGTCGAGCGCGTGCAGTCCGACACCCGCGCGCGCATGCTGCGCTCGACCGATCCTTACTTGCGCGACCGCCTGCACGACCTCGAGGATCTCGGCTATCGCCTGATGCGGCAGCTGGTCGGCCAGGACCATGCGCCGTCGCGTGAGCAATTGCCCGACAATGCCATCGTCATCGCCCGCGCGATGGGCCCGGCGGCGCTGCTCGACTACGACCGCAAGCGCCTGCGCGGCATCGTGCTGGAGGAAGGCACCGCCAATTCCCACGTCTCGATCGTGGCGCGCGCGCTCGGAATTCCCGCCGTCGGCGAAGTGCCGAACGCACCCGGCATCGCCGATCCCGGCGATGCCATCATCGTCGACGGCACCTCCGGCTCGATCTATGTGCGTCCGTCGCAGGAGATCGAGGCCGCCTTCGCCGAGCGCGTGCGCTTCCGCGCCCGCCGCCAGGCACAGTACCTGGCGCTGCGCGACCGCCCCTGCGTCACCAGGGACGGCCAGAAGGTCGAGCTGATGATCAACGCAGGTCTCGCGATCGACCTGCCGCATATCGAGGACACCGGCAGCGCCGGCATCGGCCTGTTCCGCACCGAGCTGCAGTTCATGGTGGGACAGAGCCTGCCGCGCACCAGCGACCAGCTCGCACTCTATCGCACCGTGCTGGATGCCGCAGGCACCAAGCCCGTCACCTTCCGCACTCTCGACATCGGCGGCGACAAGGCGCTGCCCTACATGGAAGCGGTGATCGAGGAGAATCCCGCGCTTGGCTGGCGCGCGATCCGGCTCGGGCTGGACCGACCCGGCCTGTTGCGCGGCCAGATCCGCGCGCTCTTGCGCGCCGGCGGCGGCCGCGCGCTGCGCATCATGTTCCCGATGATCTCGGAGGTCGCCGAATTCGATTCGGCGAAGGCGCTGGTCGAGCGCGAGCTGACATATCTGCGCCAGCACGGCCACACGCTGCCTGAACGAATCGACATCGGCACCATGGTCGAGGTGCCCGCCCTGCTCTACCAGCTCGACGAGCTCTTGAAGAAGGTCGACTTCATCTCGGTCGGCTCCAACGATCTGTTCCAGTTCCTGTTCGCGGTCGACCGCGGCAATGCCAAGGTGTCCGAGCGCTTCGACACCATGTCGGCGCCGATCCTGCGCGCGCTGCGCGACATCGCGCGCAAGGCGCAAGACGCGCAGAAATCGCTCTCGCTCTGCGGCGAGATGGCCTCCAAGCCGATCGGCGCGCTGGCGCTGATCGCGCTGGGCTATCGCTCGCTGTCGCTTTCGGCGACCGCGCTCGGCCCGGTCAAGGCGATGGTGCTCGATCTCGATGCCAAGAAGGCCGAAGCGGTGCTCGGCCCGCTCCTCGACGCGCCCGCGGGCAGCGTCTCGATCCGGCAGAAGCTGACGGAATTTGCCGAGGCCGAGGGCCTTGCGTTGTAGCGGGCCTGTCGCCCGCTTCCCGCCGCCCTCGCCTCCTTCCGCCCTTTTGAGACTGAACCGATGTCGTCACTCCCCGAAGCCAAACTGGACGTTCTGCTCGCGCATCATGCTTCGCTCGAGGCCGAATCGCTCGGACAGCTCACTTCCGAGCGCTACGTCCAGATCACGCGCGAGCTCGCCGAGATCACGCCGCTGATCGAGGCGGTCAAGACCTATCGGTCCGCCGTCAAGGAGCTCGCCGATACCGAGGCGCTGATCGCCGATCCCGCGACGGACGCGGAGATGCGCGGCATGGCGGAGGCCGAACGTGACGAGCTGACGCC
Organism: Bradyrhizobium sp. CCBAU 45389; assembly: GCF_028128625.1. Lineage (NCBI taxonomy): Bacteria > Pseudomonadati > Pseudomonadota > Alphaproteobacteria > Hyphomicrobiales > Nitrobacteraceae > Bradyrhizobium > Bradyrhizobium sp. CCBAU 45389. Next base: position 5,636 of record NZ_LBIY01000005.1, read on the forward strand.
GAAAATCGAGGAGCTGGTCCAGAAGATCCGCGTCGCGCTTCTGCCCAAGGACGCCATGGACGACCGCAACGTGGTGCTGGAAATCCGCGCCGGCACCGGCGGCGACGAGGCCTCGTTGTTCGCCGGCGATTTGTTCCGGATGTACGAGCGTTTCGCCAGCTTGCAGGGCTGGAAGGTCGAGGTGATCTCGGCGAGCGAAGGTACGGTCGGCGGCTACAAGGAAATCATCGCGGAGGTGCAGGGCCGCGGCGCGTTCTCGAAGCTGAAATTCGAATCCGGCGTGCACCGCGTGCAGCGCGTGCCCGACACCGAGACGCAAGGACGCATCCATACCTCGGCGGCGACGGTGGCCGTGCTGCCGGAGGTCGAGGACGTCGACGTCGAGATCAAGAACGACGATCTGCGCATCGAGACCATGCGCGCGCAAGGAGCGGGCGGCCAGCACGTCAACAAGACCGAATCGGCGATCCGCATCACCCACATCCCGACCGGCATCGTGGTGATGATGCAGGACAGCCGCTCGCAGCACAAGAACCGCGCCTCGGCCATGAACATCCTGCGCTCGCGCATCTACGACGCCGAGCGCCAGCGCGTCGATGCCGCTCGCTCGGCCGAGCGCAAGGAGAAGGTCGGCTCCGGCGATCGCTCCGAGCGCATCCGCACCTACAATTTCCCGCAAGGGCGCGTCACCGACCACCGCATCAATCTGACGCTCTACAAGCTGCCGCAGGTGATCGCCGGCGAAGCGCTGGGCGAACTGATCGACGCGTTGACCACCGAGCACCAGGCCGCGCAGCTCGCCGCGCAAGGCGTGGCGGCGTGACGCGCCGCGTGAGCAACGCCTTCACCGGACAATCGATCGAGAGCGCACGCCGCGCGCTGGCGGCGCAATTGAGATCGGCACAGCTCGACGAGGCCGAGCTCGACGCCCGCATCCTGATCAGTGCCGTGCTCGGCCTCGATCTCACCGGCCTCATTGCGCAGGGCGCGCGCGCCCTCTCGAGCGCCGAGGCGTCGCAACTCGCGCAATATGCAGAGCGCCGGATCGCGGGCGAGCCGGTGGCGCGCATTCTCGGCACGCGCGAATTCTGGGGCCTGCCGTTTCGCCTTTCGGAGGCGACCCTGGTCCCGCGTCCCGACACCGAAACGGTGGTCGAGCGTGCGCTCGAGCTTTGTCGCGAGCAGAAGATTCACCGGCCCCGCATCGCCGACATCGGCACCGGTTCGGGCGCGATCCTGCTCGCGCTGCTGCACGAGATTCCCGATGCCTTCGGTGTCGGCACCGATCTCAGCCTCACCGCGCTCGGTACCGCGCGGGGCAATGCCGCAGCCCTCGGCCTTGGCAACCGTTCTGCCTTCGTCGCCTGCTCCTATCTGGCGGCGCTCTCGGGTCCGTTCGATCTCATCGTGTCGAACCCGCCCTATATTCCCTCCGCCGAAATTCCGAAATTGAGCATCGAAGTGCGCGAGCACGATCCGCATCTGGCGCTCGATGGCGGCAACGACGGATATGACGCCTACCGGGTCCTGATCCCGCAGGCGGCCGAGCGCCTCGCCCCGGGCGGCGCGCTGGTCGTCGAGGCCGGACAGGGCCAGGCCCGGAACATTGAAACCTTGATGGCCGCTGCCGCGTTGGTGGTTGACAGGCCGCCCAAGGCCGATTTGGCGGGCATCCCACGGGCCGTTTCGGCCCGAAAAATGCCCCCATAAAAGCCGGATTGGTCTGTAAAAAGCTCTTGGAATATCCCTTGGGAACGACTACGTTCCGGTCAACACATCGGTGCCGGCCCCGTAGACCTACGGGCGAAAGCCGGGCTCTCGGGCGAGAGCTTTACTGATTTAAAGGTTCCAAGCCGCAGGTCCTGTTGAGCGCGATGGCCAGTGGAGCTGCGCTGCTCTCCGACCGCAAAGTGAACGAAAGCCTGATATTGCGCTTGAACACTTACGCAAGAAAGCTGGGCTTGTTTCGGCAGGCGATATGAATGGGTTCGCTGGCAATGAATGCTGGCGGGTGGGGAACGCGTCTTTGTTGAACGCGACGGTCGACGAACATTGGCAGGGTTCAATCCGCTCTCGCGCGCGGTGCGTGCGAGCACTGTGAACCGCTGTCATCAGGTCACTCTCTTGCAATCAGTAATGCGTGCAACCTTTAGGGCTGGAATTAAAGGCAGGACATGAGAAACGGTCAGAACAAGCAGCGGATGCGCAACCGCAACAACAATAACAACAACAATAACCGGCGCGGCCAGAACCCGATGACCCGGGTCTACGAGTCCAATGGGCCCGACATCAAGATCCGCGGCACGGCTTCGCATATCGCTGAAAAATATCTCCAGCTCGCGCGCGATGCGCGCTCCTCCGGCGACCCCGTTGCGGCCGAGAACTACTACCAGCACGCCGAGCATTATTTCCGCCTGATCGCGGCCGCCCAGGAGCAGTTCCGCCAGAACCAGCAGCCGCGCGGCGACGAGCCCATCAGCAACACCAGCGGCGACGACAGCGAGGACGACGGCGAGAATTTCTCGGCGTTCGGCCAGGAGCCGGGCTTCGTTCCGCAGCCGCCGCAGCAGCAGCCCTTCATGCGCGACCGCGAGGGCCAGCGCGATCATCACCAGCGTGATCACCAGCAGCGCGACCAGCAGCCCTATCAGCGCGACAATCAGCAGCCGCGCGAGCATCGCGAACGTGACCACCGTCCGCAGCCGCAATATCAGCCGCAGCCGCAACCCGCGAACCAGCCGCAGCCCGTCATCGCCGATGCCGGCAGCGTCGACCGCCTGCCCTCCTTCATCACCGGCGCACAGCCGCAGGTGAATGGCGGCCAGGGCGGCTTCGAAGGCGGTGGTGGCGGCGAGCGCTATCCGCGCCGGCGGCGCCGGCCGCATGGGCCGCGTCCCGATCGCGAGGCGGCTCCCGCCGCGTCCAGCGACGAAGTCGCCTCGGGCGAGTAAGCCTCTTCTGATTTTCTGATCTCGATCGTCCCGGCCTCGCCGGGACGATTTGTTTCAGCTGCGCGTCACCGTCGTCGAGGACGGCACCAGCACGGGCTTGGCCAGCGAGGGAATCAGCCGCGCCCGTTCACGCTTGGCGGGGATCGCGCGATAGACCTGCTTGGTGGCTTCGACGATGTGCACGCCGGCAAAGGGCAGCGACAGCGCCGCCCCGGCACGCTCCCACATCTGCGCGGATTTCAGCACCCAGCCGCCGGCATAGGGCGGCATGAACAGCGCCTCGCCCCAGGCCGTCGGCGTGAACCAGGTCTGGCGCAACAGATCGGTGATCTGCGAGCGCGAATACGGCCGGCCGTGACCGAACGGCGTGCTGTCGGTGCGAGTCCATACGCCGCGCCGATTCGGGATCACCGCGATGACGCGGCCCGAACCCGACAGCACCCGCCACACCTCGCGCAGCAGCGCGGCCGGATCGTCCGACATCTCCAGCGCATGGATCAGCAGGATGCGGTCGACCGCGGCGTCGGGAAGCGGCAGCGAGAATTCATCGACCAGCGAGGCCAGCGCCGGCCGGCCCGTCGGCCATTTCAGGACACCCTGGGCCGCCGGCATGAAGGCGATGCAGCGCTCGGCGTCTTCGCGGAACAACCCCAGATAGGGCGTGGGATAGCCGATACCGAGCACGCGATGGCCCTCGGCGCCCGGCCAGCGCTCCCGGATGCCGCGATTGATCATTTGCCGCGCCACGATCCCGAGGCGGCGGGAATAGAACTCGCGGAGGTCGACGACGTCGATGGTCATGACCGCAATGTAACATGCGCGAGGGCACGCCTGCGCGCGGAATATTGCATTGCCTGGGCAACGTTAACGCCATATTTGTCTGGCGGGGCTGAGCGCGATGGAGAGGTCATGGCCGCCGAAATTCGTACTTTCACCTGTTTAAACGACAATTTCGGTTATCTGATCCACGATCTGGAAACCAAGGCGACGGCGTCGATCGACGCGCCGGAGGCCGGCCCGATCCTGAAGGCGCTCGAGCGCGAGGGCTGGCAGCTCACCGACATCCTGATCACCCATCACCATGGCGATCATGTTGGCGGGGTTGCCGAACTCAAGCAGAAATACAACTGCCGCGTCGTCGCGCCGCACGACAAGACGACTGAGATCGCGAACGTCGACCTGCGCGTCGCCAATGCCGACGTGGTCAAGATCGGCAATCTGCTGGCGCGCGTGGTGGAGACGCCGGGCCACACGCTCGACCACATCTCCTACGTGTTCGACAATGAGAAGACGGTGTTCGCCGCCGACACGCTGTTCTCGATCGGCTGTGGCCGCGTGTTCGAAGGCACCTATCCGATGATGTGGGATTCGCTGTTGAAGCTGCGCGCCCTGCCCGACGACTTCAAGCTCTATTGCGGCCACGAATACACCGCATCCAACGTCAAGTTCGCGCTCACCATCGATCCCGACAATGCGGCGCTGCAGGCGCGCGCGGCGGAGGTCGCAAGGCTCCGGGCCGAGAACAAGCCGACCATTCCCTCGCTGCTCGGTGACGAGAAGCGGGCGAACGTGTTCCTGCGCGCCGATGAGCCCTCGATTGCAGCCAGGCTCCATATGAAGGGCGCAGACGGCGCCACCGTGTTCGGCGAGCTCCGCGAGCGCAAGAACAAGTCCTGAAGAACAAGTCCTGACGAGGATCGATGCCGACCGCAGCCGAGATCATCGCACGCCTCGAACTTCGCCCGCATCCCGAAGGCGGGCACTATCGCGAGACGTTTCGCGACCAGACCACGGACGCCAACGGGCGTTCGCGCTCGACATTGATCTATTTCCTGCTCGCGCGCGGCGAACGCTCGCACTGGCATCGCATCGACGCGGTCGAGACCTGGCACTACTACGCCGGCAGTCCCTTGACGCTGCGCATCGCCCATGAGGGCTGCTCGCAGCACGAGGTGCGGCTCGGCACCGATCTCATCGGCGGCGAGCGGCCGCAGGGAATCGTGCCGGCCAATGCCTGGCAGATGGCGGAGACCACGGGCGAGTGGACACTGGTCGGCTGCACCGTGGCACCGGCGTTCGAGTTCGCGAAGTTCGAGCTCGCACCGCAGGGCTGGGAGCCGTAGCTCCCCACCGTCATTCCGGGGCGCCGCGCAAGCGGCGAACTATGATGCGCAATTGCGCATCTGAGAATCCATCTCGCCACCGTTGACGCGAATAAATGGATTCCGGGCTCGCACTTCGTGCGCCCGGAATGACGATCACCGTTTCCTCAGCACCATGTCCTTCGCCGCGATCAGGCCGCCGCCGGCGATCAGGATTGCGGCAATGGCGATGTTTGTGCTGGCTTTGGCAAAGCCGGCGGCGATGAGGAAGCCGGTCGAGAGCAGCGGCGTCGCGTAGGAGGCGGCGCCGAGCACGCGGATGTCGCCGCGCTTCATGCCGATATCCCAGGCGTAGAACGCGGCGCCCACGGGCCCGATGCCGAGCGCGATCACGGAAAGCCATTGCAGCGTGGTCTCCGGCCACACGGTGGTTTCAAGTAGGCCATGCATCAGTGCGGCGAGCACCGATGTGGCGAGACAGAAGCCCGCGACCGCATCGGTCGGCACCGCTTTCAACCGGCGCGACAGCACCGAATAGGTCGCCCAGACGAACGCCGCGATGAAGGCCGCGATCAATCCCGGCACGGCTCCGGGCGCAAAACCGCTGGTGTTGCCGGCGAACAGCAGCACCGTGCCAATGAGGCCGAGCACGGCGCCGATGACATGATGCACGGCCAGCCGCTCGCCCGGCAGGAACGACGAGAACAGCACGATCAGGAGTGGCCAGAGATAGTTCAACAGGCCGGCTTCGGCCGGCGGCGCGAAGCGCAGCGCGAGGAAATACAGCGCGTGATAGCCGAACAATCCGCCGACGCCGACGACCCACACCACCAGCGGCTGACGCAGGCTTTTGGCGGCATCGCCGCGGCCGATCCAGGTCAGCAGGCCGACGAGACCGCCGATCGCAAACGTCATCGCGGCGAGCTGGAACGCCGGAATCTTTCCGGTCGCCACCGTCATCACCGAGAGCAGCGACCACATCAGGATCGCGGTCAATCCGATCAGCGTCGCGGTGCGGGGAGTCATTGCAGGAGGCCTCGTCGTTCCGGGATGGCGCATAGCGCCAGACCCGGAACCTCGAGATTCCGGGTTCGCCGCTGTCGCGGCGCCCCGGAATGACAGGGCATGATGCCCGGGACAAGCCCGGGCATGACGAAGTCACCTATATGATCGAACGTGATGCGATCGCATCACACCATGTACTGGCCGCCGTTGACCGTCAGCGTCGAGCCGGTGATGGCGCCTGCCTCATCCGCGGCGAGGAACACGACCGCGCGCGCGATCTCCTCGGGCTCGCCGAGGCGGCCGATCGGGATCAGCGGCAGGATGGCCTTTTCCAGCACGTCCTTCGGCACCGCCTGCACCATCTCGGTGTTGATGTAGCCCGGGCAGATCGCATTCACTGTGACGCCGCCCTTGGCGTTCTCCAGCGCCAAGGCCTTGGTGAAGCCGATCTCGCCGGCCTTGGCCGCGGAATAGTTCACCTGGCCGAACTGGCCCTTCTGGCCGTTGATCGAGGAGATGTTGATGATGCGGCCGAACTTGCGTCCGCGCATGCCTTCGATCACCTGGCGCGACATGTTGAACAGCGAGCCGAGATTGGTGCCGATCACGGCGTTCCATTGCTCGAGGCTCATCTTGTGGAAGGCGCCGTCCTTGGTGATGCCGGCATTGTTGACGAGCACGTCGACCGGGCCGACCTCGGCCTCGACCTTCTTCACGCCCTCGGCGCAGGCGTCGAAATTGCTGACGTCCCATTTGTAGACGGCGATGCCGGTCTCGGCCTTGAACTTCTCCGCCGCCGCATCGTTGCCGGCATAGCTTGCCGCGACCTTGTAGCCGGCCGCCTTCAGCGCCTTGCTGATCGCAGCTCCGATGCCCCGCGTACCACCCGTCACCAGTGCAACACGTGCCATATCGTATTCCTTCCCTTGGACTCTTCCTTGGACTCTTCGGACGCTTTTGAGTGATCGTTTTTAGCTACGGATTATGCGGGACGTTTGACGGACATCAAGAACAAAACGCCCGGCTGAGCCGGGCGTTTCTCTTTAGTCGAGGCCTGCGCGGTTGCGAAGAATATTTGATTTGCAACCGCTGCCTTTTTAGTCGCGTGCAACGCACTCAATCAGGTGTGCGGCGCACGCGTCAGCTTGACGTCAGCGACCTTCAGTCGCGCGCCAGACACATCGCGATACCCATGCCGCCGCCGATGCACAGCGTGGCAAGGCCCTTCTTCGAATCGCGCTTCTGCATCTCATGCAGCAGCGTCACCAGCACGCGCGCGCCGGAGGCGCCGACCGGATGGCCGATCGCGATCGCGCCGCCGTTGACGTTGACCTTCGAGGTGTCCCAGCCGAGGTCCTTGTTGACGGCGCAGGCCTGCGCCGCGAAGGCCTCGTTGGCCTCGATCAGATCGAGATCGCCGACGTTCCAGCCGGCTCTCTTCAGCGCGAGACGCGAGGCCGGGATCGGGCCCGAGCCCATGATCTTCGGATCAACGCCGGCCTGCGCCCAGGACACGATGCGCGCGAGCGGCTTCTTGCCTTCCTTGGCGGCCTGCTTGGCCGTCATCAGCACCACGGCGGCAGCGCCGTCATTGATGCCCGAGGCCGAGCCCGCGGTGACCGTGCCGTCCTTCTCGAAGGCCGGCTTGAGCTTGGCCATCGCGTCGAGCGTGGCGCCATGGCGCGGATATTCGTCGGCGCTGACGACCACGTCGCCCTTGCGGGTCTTGATGGTGACGGGAACGATCTCGTCGTTGAACTTGCCGGCCTTCTGCGCGGCCTCCGCCTTCTGCTGCGAGGCGACCGCGAACTCGTCCTGCTGGGCGCGGGTGATCTGCCACTGGCGCGCGACGTTCTCGGCGGTGTTGCCCATGTGGTAGCCGTTGAAGGCATCCCACAGGCCGTCCTTGATCATGGTGTCGACCAGTTCGAGGCCGCCCATCTTGACGCCGCCGCGCAGGTGCTGGGCGTGCGGAGCCATGCTCATGGATTCCTGGCCGCCGGCGACCACGATCTCGGAATCGCCGTTGAGCAGCGCCTGGTAGCCGAGCGCGACCGTGCGCAGGCCCGAGCCGCAAAGCTGGTTCACGCCCCAGGCGGGGCTCTCCACGGGAATGCCGGCTATGATCGAGGCTTGGCGGGCCGGGTTCTGACCCTGGGCCGCGGTCAGAATCTGGCCCATGATGACTTCCGAGACCCGACCGGGCTCGATGCCACCGCGCTCCAGCGCGGCCTTGATGGCGACGGCGCCGAGGTCATGGGCGGGAAGGGTCGCGAACGCTCCGTTGAAGCTTCCGACCGGGGTGCGGGCGGCGCTGACGATGACGACATCGTCTGACATGGGGCATCTCCTGGGGCTTGAGGTTCTTGTGAAGGGGCAGGCGGGGCTGGAAAAACGCTCGCCAGTCTCGTCAGCCATCCTGTTAACGTCGTTGAGGCATGTCAATCGGCGGGGGGCCGAATTCATGCCGCAGCGCATTCAAAATAGCGTTCTTGGCGCTTTCGCAAGCACGTTTTTGCTGCCCGATTAACCGTGGCGCACAAAACGGTAGCGTGACCCCTTTGAAAATGCTTATTTTGTTGCGTTGCGTACTCTTCCCGCCCTGCGGCATAGCCCGCCGGGTTCCCGTTCTCAGCGTTTTTGCAAGTGAGAGCCCATGGCGAAATCAGACCAACCCACCACCATCAAGAAATACGCGAACCGCCGGCTCTATAACACCGGAACGAGTACCTACGTGACGCTGGAAGACCTCGCCGCCATGGTCAAGGACGGCGAAGATTTCCTGGTCTACGACGCCAAGACCGGCGACGACATCACCCGCTCCGTGCTGGCCCAGATCATCTTCGAGCAGGAGAACAAGGCCGGCCAGAACCTGCTCCCGACCACCTTCCTGCGCCAGCTGATCCGCTTCTACGGCGACAGCATGCAGATGGTGGTGCCGAAATATCTGGAGCAGTCGATCGCGACGCTGACCCAGGAGCAGGAGAAGTTCCGCAAGCAGATCGCCAACACGCTGTCCGGCACGCCGTTTGCGCCGCTAGAGGAACAGGTCCGCCGCAACATGGAGCTGTTCCAACAGACCTTCTCGATGTTCAAGCCGTTCGCCGCGCCCCGCCCGGCGTCGAGCCCCGAGCCGGAGCCCGATGCGAATGCCGAGGCGCCCAAGGACAGCAACATCGACGATCTGCGCCAGCAGATGAAGGAAATGCAGGAGCGCCTCGAGCGGATGTCGAAGAAGGACGAGTAGGTCCTTCGTTCGTGCCGGCGCGTCCGCAAGCGGCGGACGCGCGAATTGCCAGTTGATCCCGGCAGCGCCGCTTGCGCGCTGCCGCCCCCGGCCAAGGCCGGAGCACACCATGTCCGACCGCACCACGCACTGGGACAACGTCTACGCCACCAAGGGCGAGGCCGAGGTCAGCTGGTATCAGGACAGCCCGGCGATCTCGCTCGCGATGATTCGCGCAGCCAACTCCGATCATGACGCGGCCATCATCGATATCGGCGGCGGCGCATCGCGGCTGGTCGATGCGCTGCTGCAGGACGGATATCGCCATCTTGCCGTGCTCGACCTCTCCGCCAACGCGCTCGACGTTGCGAAGAAGCGCATCGGCCAGGCCGCTTCGACGGTCGAGTGGATCGTCGCCGACGCCACGACATGGCGGCCGACCAGGACTTACGATGTCTGGCACGATCGCGCGGCGTTTCACTTCCTGACTGATCCCGACGACAGAGCGGCCTACGTCGAGCGCCTGCGGGCGGCGGTCGGCGCCGGCGGGCAAGTCATCATCGCGACGTTTGCGCCCGACGGTCCGGAGAAATGCAGCGGCCTGCCGGTGCAGCGCCATGACAGCGCCAGCCTCGCGGCTGAGCTCGGACCGGAGTTTGAACTGGTCGAGGCGCGGAGCGAGACGCACCACACGCCGTGGCAATCGACGCAGGCGTTTCAGTTCAGCCGGTTTCGGAGGCGGGGCTAAAAGTAGCTGTCATGCCCCGGCTTGACCGGGGCATCCAGTACACCGCGGCTTATCGTGGAATCACAGCCGTCTCTGGGATACTGGATCGCCCGGTCAAGCCGGGCGATGACCGCGGAGCAAGTGGCGCGAAAGCGCTCGCAATGACGGAGCTTGCGGAAACAGCGCGTGCCTACGCCGCCAGCTTCACCGCATGCGCGAAGTCCCAATAGAGCTTGCGCGCCTTGGTGTAAAACGGGCCCGGCTTCAGCTCGCGATCGTCGATGCGGATCACCGGCGCGACCTTGGCGAAATTTCCGGATGAGAAAATCTCGTCGGCAGACAGGAAGTCGGCATAGCGCAGCGTCTTCTCGACCACCGTGACGCCGTCGCCGCGAAGCAGGCTGATGACGCGCTGGCGCGTGATACCGTTGAGGAAGGTGCCGTTGGGGACCGGCGTGAACACCACGCCGTCCTTGGCCATGAACACGTTGGAATTACCGAACTCGGCGACATTGCCGAGCATGTCGAGCATCAGCGCGTTCTGGAAACCGCGTGAGGCCGCTTCGGCGAGTGCGCGCGAATTGTTCGGGTAGAGGCAGGCCGCCTTCGCTTCGACCGGCGCGCATTCGGCGGTGGGCCTGCGGAACGGCGACAGCGTGATCGCGTTGCCGACCGGTTTCGGTATCGGCGCCTCGTAGATGCTCAGACACCAGTTGGTGGAGTCGGGATCGAACAGCACGCCGCCGCCGAGCCCGCTCTGCGCCCAGTACATCGGGCGGATATAGAGCTCGGCATTCGCCGCGAAACGCGCGATGCCTTCGTTTGCGAGCGCGAGCCAGGTGCCGGCATCGACCACCGGCTTCAGGCCAAAGCTGATCGCGGATTGATTGGTGCGCGCACAATGACGGTCGAGATCGGGCGCGACGCCCTCGAACGCACGGGCGCCGTCGAACACGACCGAGCCGAGCCAGGCCGCATGTGTGCGCGGCCCCATGATCGGCACATTGCCGTCATGCCATTTGCCCTCGAAGAAGGTCCAGCTCGGTGAATATTCGATGGGCTTCTTGATCTCGGCCATGACCGGCCTCCCTTGGCACGATGCCGCACTATAGCGCCACTATTGGCGGAACTTCTAAACGATTCCCTGCGCAGAAGAGGTAGGTTACCCTTTCCCATGAGGTAGGCCACGCCTTCCCGTAAGGGAGAGAAGGAAGCAGCATGCCGCTCGATCCGCTCGCAAAGCGTTTGTTGACCATGATGGCTGCGGCCGGGCCGCAAGCCCGAAGCCGGCCCAGCGTCGAGGCACGGCGGCAATCGCTGGCAAAGCTGATGCAGTTCGCACGCACTGATGCGCCTGACGTGACCGCGGCCGACGGCATGCTGCCGGGCCCCGGCGGCGAGCTTCCCTACCGGCTCTATTCACCCGCGTCTGCCGGCGAATCCGCGCCGGGCTTCGTGTTCTTCCATGGCGGCGGCCTCGTCGCCGGCAGCATCGCGACGCATGACCGCATCGCCGCAGCGCTGGCGCATGCGACCGGATGCCGCCTGGTCTCGGTCGATTACCGGCTCGCGCCCGAGCACAAGTTTCCCGCTGCCGTGGACGATGCGATCGCTGCGACCGAATGGGTCGCGCGCGAGGCGCCCTCGCTCGGCATCGATGCCGGGCGGCTGGTGGTCGGCGGCGATTCCGCCGGCGCCACATTGGCGGCGATCGTGTGCCAGGAGGCTTTGCAGAACGCCGGCCTCTCCATCGTGGCGCAATGCCTGATCTGCCCGGTGCTGGATTTCGAGGAGACCTCGCCATCGCGCCAGGAATTCGCGGAAGGACACCTGATCGACCGCATCACGATCGAAGCCGACCTCGCCGACTATCTGCCCGAGGGCTTCGATGCCGCCGATCCGCGCATCTCGCCGCTGCGCGCGAGCAAGCTCGCGGGCCTTCCGACCGCGATCATCCACACCGCCGAGTTCGATCCGATGCGCGACGAGGGCAATGCCTATGCGCGCAAGCTTCTCACCGCGGGTGTCGCCGTCGAGCATGTCTGCCACGACGGCATGGTTCACAATTTCCACGCCATGGGTGCGATCCTGCCACAGGCGCAGCTCGTGCTGTCGCAGATCGGCGAGCAGGTCAGGCGGGCGGTGGAGAAGTAAAGGCGTGAATCAAGCGCGCGCGCCGAGCACCGCCCTGGCTGCCACGACATATTCCGGCCAGTGCGCGTCCGCGTAGCGTTCGGCCTGTCGCGCGCAGGTAATATCGGGCGAATGCGCGGCTGCGATGGTGCGCGCGAAGCGCTCTTCGGCGACCGTCACGTCGCCGGGTTCGGCCGACGGCACCGCGGCGGCAACAGCGGCCGGAGCAACAGCGAGCCCCGCCAGACCAGTGAGCAGGATGCGGCGTGACGTGTTCATTTCTGTCGTCCTCCATAGTCCGCCTGCACTGTGGCGGGCGAGTGTGTCAGTGCGATCACGGCAAGGTAACTCCGCACATCCATGCCGTCCATCGTCTGCGGATAGCGCTTGACCGCACGAGCGATCACGTTCCATCTAGCAACGGTTTTGCCATCAAATCGCCACGCGTCGGATCGTCACGTGCCCCATCGCAGCCAATCCCGTCGTCCGGTTTTGCGCGCTGCCGCGACGGGACTGCTTTGTCTGGCGATCCCGGCAGGCGCCGCCTTCGCGGCCGACGATGAGGAGGACAAGCCCGCAAAGCCGGCTGTGCCGAACATCTATCTCGACCTGCGCACCATGTATGCGGCGATCCCGGCGGGCACGCTCGGACTCGGCTTCGGCACCACCTCGCTGTCGGCGGCCTTCGAAGCCCTGGCGGTACGACGCGGCACGACGCTGCTGAACGGCTTGCCGGCGGCCAAAGCCATCGCCGTCGACCTGCCGCTGACCGTCGACGTCACCGATCGCGTCTCGCTCTATGGCGGCGTGTCGGGCTCGACCGTGAACATCGGCAGCGGCTGGTCGTCCTTCGATATCACCAGCTGGAACATCGGCGTGCAAGCCGACCTCTACCAGCAGAATGGCGGCAAGATCCCGACCATCACGCTGCAATCGACGCTGACGCAGTCGGTGCCGAACGAGCAGGGCATGACGAATTCCTTCAACAACATCCTGGAATTCGACTACGCGCTCGACGAGGACGAGACGCGGGGCTGGCTGGCCGGCATGCAATATACCTACACCACCATTGCCAGCCCGCTCGCCAGTATCCGGCCGAACACGATCCTTTATGCCGGCGGCTACTATCAATGGCCGAACAACTGGAAGTTCACCGGGCGGCTCGGCATCCAGTCGTTCGGCGGCGCGCAGTTCGCAGGCCGAACGATAGCGGAGTCCTTCACCCAGCCGACCCTGCGCCTCGACCTCGACCGCATGGACGACAACGACAACCGCCTGTTCGGCATCACCGCGCAGATCGCGTGGACGCCGAAGCCGGCCTACCAGCTAACGCTGCGCACGCCGCTTTATGCGGTGCGTAACTGACCGGGGTCGTAGCGGGATTTACGACAAAGCATGGCGGCCGCTAGCGACCGGCCGGAACAGCCTTCCGTGTTGCCCGTCAACCGATCGTTAATCTTCATCCCAAAACATCGCTTGCGTTACCCCGACGCAAGGAACCTTGCGCGACACTACGCCGACTTTTCACGTCGTTACGCGTCGGAGACTGCGAATGTCCCGCTTGGTTTCGGAACGGACGTTCCTTGCTGGGAAGATCTTCTTCAATTTCGGCCAGTCGTCGATCGATTGCATCGTACGCCGGCTGACCGAGGAGGCCGCGACGCTCGAGATGGAGAGCGGCCTCGGCGTGCCCGAGCGGTTCCAGCTCAGGCTCCCGGGCCGCGAGATTCTGGCCTGCCGCGTGGTCTGGCGATCCGACCGCCAGGTCGGGGTCGCCTTCGAGCAGCCGGGCAGCGAGCGGGCGGCGGGCGAGGAGCGGGAACGCTCGTCCGACGCATTGATGCGCGGCCAGATGCTGGCGCTGCGCGCCGCGCTCGATCATGTGCCGACCGGCATCGTGCTGCTCGACTCTCACCTCAGGGCGCGCCTGATCAACCGGTCGTTTCGCCAGATGTGGCGCCTGCCCGACGAAGTCGCCGACAGCAATCCATCCATTCTCACGCTGCTTCACCACGGACGCGACACCGGCGCCTATGAGGTGCCGGACCCCGAGCTCGATGCCCTGGTGGCGGAGCGCGTTCGCGTGATCGAGGCCGGCGATCCGACCCCGATCGACCTGCGCCGGACCAATGGCGATGTCGTGCGCGTCCAGGTCACGCCGCTGCCCGACGGCGGCCGCATGCTGACCTATACGCCCGTCACCGACATCGTGCGCGCCTCCGACGAGTTGAAGCTGCTGCGGGATGCGCTGGAGAATGTTCAGGACGGCGTGCTCCTTCTCGATGCCGACCTGCACGCGACCTTCATGAACCGGCGAATGCGGCGGTTCTGGGAGGTCAGCGAAGACGAGGCGGCGAGCCGGCCGGCCTATTCGTCGCTGGTGCGGCGCCTGCATCGCGCCAGCGCGCCCAATCTTCCCGGCAGCGAGCTCGCGAAATTTCCGGCGCGGCGCGTCGAGGAGGTCAAGGCCGGCGATCACGTGCGCGACCTGCAGACGCCGGATGGCCGCCGCATCAGGGCCCATTGCACCACGATGTCGAATGGCGGGCGCATGCTGACCTATGTCGACATCACCGATCTGACGCAAAAGGCCGCGATGCTGGAGACGCTCGCCACCACCGATCCGCTCACCGGGCTCTACAACCGCCGCCACTTCCTCGAGAGCCTCGATGCGGAATGGAGCCGCTTCCAGCGCTACTACCGCTCCGTCTCGGTGCTGATGCTCGACATCGACCACTTCAAGTCGGTCAACGATCGTTACGGCCACGCCGTGGGCGACGCCGCGATCAAGGCGGTCGCGGCCGCCTGCCTCGACGGCAAGCGCAAGTCGGACATCGTCGGCCGTCTCGGCGGCGAGGAATTCGCCGTGCTGCTGCCCGAGACCAGCCTGTCCAAGGCAAGGACGGTCGCCGAGCGCATCCGCAAGCGCGTGATGAGCACGCAGGTTTTTGCCGACAAGATCCAGTTCGGCCTCACCGTGAGCATCGGCATCGCCGAGGCCACCGCCAGCATGTCCGGCATCGACGCGCTGATGGGCGCGGCCGATCATGCGCTCTACCAGGCCAAGAGCGAAGGCCGCAATCGCTGCATCGCCTGGGCGCCCCCGCCGCCTGCAGGCAAGGCGGCGGAGTGACCGACGGAAGCTGCGTCTATTCCGGCACCGGCACGTCGAATGTGTTGAGCGTGACCGAGACCATGCAGTAGACGCCGACGAGATAGGACAGCTCGGCCGCGCCGTGCTCGCCGAACTCCTTCACCGCCGCGCGATAGGTCAGCTCCGGCAGCACGCCGCCGCTCACCAGCGCCGAAGCCATGTCATAAGCGACCGCCTCCTGCTTGGTGAGATCGACTGGCCGCTGGCCGGCGACGATGGTCGCGAGCTTCTCGTCGGAAAGGCCGCGCTGCTCGGCCACCAGCACATGGGCATACAGCTCGTAGCCGGAGCGGAAATGCGAGCCGGTGACGAGGATCGCGACCTCGCGTACGGCAGCGGGCAGCAGCGGGTTCGACGCGATCGCCTTGACCAGCTCCCACACCGGCTTGCCGAAGCGCGGCTCGCGGATCCAGGGATTCCAGGGCCCGAGCAGCGCGCCGTCGTCGCGCATGTTCACAAAGCCCTTGAAGTGGTCCTTGATGCCGGCCTGCATGTCGTCATAGAGCGGCTTCTGTTCAGCGGTCAGATCCTTGGGATCGAGAATGGGGAGGCGCACGGCGGGATCTCCTCGTTGAGAAGAGGCAACCGTCACCTGCATGCCTGCGCAAGGCAAGTGAAGTTGCCGTGACGGGCCGTGCCATTTCGTAAATCGCACGAAGATTGCAGCTACGGGGCCTTTGGCCTATGCGCTCTGCGGATTGACGACGTCGTCGACGTCGAGCCTCAAGGGCTCACCTGTCTCAAGGAACGACGACAGCGCCGCCTCGAACGGCGCGGGATCGAGACCGCGCGCCTTCAACCATTCCGGCTCGTAATAGGTTTGCCGGTAGCGCTCGCCGGAATCGCAGATCAGCGTCACCAGCGATCCCGTCACATTCGTCTTGCGCATCTCCGATGCAAGCCGGCACAGCGCCAAAAAATTGGTGCCGGTGGAGCCGCCGACCACGCGCCGCAGCCGGCGCGACAGCACGTTCATCGCCGCGATCGTCGCCGCATCCGGGATCTTCATCATGCGGTCGACGACGCCCGGCACGAAGGACGGCTCGCAGCGGGGACGGCCGACACCCTCGATCAGCGACGGGCGGTCGCAAACGCGGGAACGGTCCTGCGAGCGGAAGCAGTCGAAGAAGGCGGAATGCTCGACATCGGCGACGCAAAGCCGCGTCGGATACTGGCGATAGCGCAAATAGCGTCCGATGGTGGCCGAGGTGCCGCCGGTGCCGGCACCCATCACGATCCAGTCCGGGATCGGCCGCGGCTCGCCCGCCAATTGAGTGAAGATCGATTCAGCGATGTTGTTGTTGCCGCGCCAGTCGGTGGCGCGCTCGGCGAAGGTGAACTGGTCCATGTAATGGCCGTTCAGCCGGGCGGCGAGCGCCGCGGCCTCAGCATAGAGAGCGCGCCCGTCGTCGATCAGATGGCAATTGCCGCCATAATGCTCGATCGCGGCGATCTTCTCCGCCGAGGTCGTCCGCGGCATCACGGCATAGAAGGGCACGCCGATCATCTGCGCGAAATAGGCCTCGGACACCGCTGTCGATCCTGATGACGCCTCGACGACGGGCGTGCCTTCGCGGATGTGGCCGTTGCAGAGCGCATAGAGGAACAGCGAACGCGCCAGGCGATGCTTCAGGCTGCCGGTCGGATGCGTGGATTCGTCCTTCAGATAGATGTCGATGCCGGATAATGCCGGCACGATCAGCCGGATCAGATGCGTGTCGGCCGTGCGGCACTGGTCGGCCTCGATCGCGGCGACGGCCTCGTCGACCCAGCCGCGCCGATAAGATGGCCCGGCCGGATTGTGCTGACGGAAGGGGAATGTCTGCATCGCGTGAATCTCTCATGACGCGGATCGCGCATCAATAGGTCCGGATTTTGTTTTGACGCGTTTTCTGGCGCGAACCGGTTTCCGCTTCGCTGGAAAACGCTTCTCGCTCAAAACTCCAGCGGCGCGTTGTCGACGACCTCCTTCATCACGAAGAAGGTGCGGGTCTGGCGCACGCCGGGCAGCGCGATGAGCTGCTCGCCATGGATGCGGTTGAAGTCCTCCATGTCGCCGACCCGGATCTTGAGGAAGTAGTCGAAGTCGCCGGCGACGAGGTGGCAGTCGAGCACGAATTTCAGCCTGGCGATGGCCTGCTCGAAGATGGCGAAGCTCTCCGGCGTCGAGCGGTCGAGCACGACGCCGACCATGACCAGCGTACCCTTGGCCACCTTCTTCGGGGCGACCATGGCGCGCACAGTGGCGATGAACCCGTCCGCGAACAGGCGCTGGGTGCGGCGATGGCAGGTGGCGGGGCTGATCGCGACCGTTTCGGCCAGCTCGGCATTGCTGAGCCGACCGTTATTTTGCAGCAATCTCAAGATCTTAAGGTCGGTTCGATCCAGTCTGGCGGCCATGGAAGAAGCTTCCGAAAATAAAGATGATCTCGGAAGAAATAGTATCTATTGGCGCCATTGATGCAAGAAGGCACGCAATATCAACGCAATATTTGAGAGCACATTTTCCCACGGCAATGCTAGCCAGATGCCAGATCAACGCCAATCGGGATGACCTGACCATGCTGGAAAAATTCGCGCGCTACCCGCTGACCTTCGGACCGACACCGATCGAGAAGCTGGAGCGGCTGTCGAAGCATCTCGGCGGCAATGTCGAGATCTATGCCAAGCGCGAGGACTGCAATTCCGGCCTCGCCTATGGCGGCAACAAGCTGCGCAAGCTCGAATACATCATTCCGGATGCGATCGCCTCCAATGCGGACACGCTGGTGTCGATCGGCGGCGTGCAGTCCAACCACACCCGCATGATCGCCGCCGTCGCCGCCAAGATCGGCATGAAGTGCCGCCTGGTGCAGGAAGCCTGGGTGCCGCACGAGGACGCCGTCTATGACCGCGTCGGCAACATCATGCTCTCGCGCATCATGGGCGCCGACGTGCGCCTCGTCGACGACGGTTTCGACATCGGCATCCGCAAGAGCTGGGAGCAGGCGATCGAGGAAGTGAAGGCGGCGGGCGGCAAGCCCTACGCGATTCCCGCCGGCGCTTCCGTGCATAAATATGGCGGGCTCGGCTATGTCGGCTTTGCCGAGGAGGTACGCAAGCAGGAAGCCGAGCTCGGCTTCAAGTTCGACTACATCATCGTCTGCACCGTCACGGGCTCCACCCATGCCGGCATGCTGGTGGGCTTCGCCGCCGACGGCCGTGCCCGCAAGGTGATCGGCATCGATGGCTCGTTCACGCCGGCACAGACCAAGGCCCAGGTGCTCTCGATCGCGCAGAACACCGCAAAACTCGTCGAGCTCGGCAAGGACATCGTCGCTGATGACGTCGTGCTGATCGAGGACTATGCCTATCCCGCCTATGGCGTGCCGTCCGAAGAGACCAAGGAGGCGATCCGCCTCACCGCGCGTCTCGAAGCCATGATCACCGACCCCGTCTATGAAGGCAAATCGATGCAGGGCCTGATCGACCTGACCAAGAAGGGCTATTTCGAGAAGGGCGCGAAGATTCTCTACGCCCATCTCGGCGGCGCGCCGGCGCTGAATGGCTACGGCTACGCTTTCCGGAACGGCTGAGCTGGGTCTCGCCTCCCCCCAATGTCGTCCTGGCGAAAGCCAGGACCCATTACCCGACTGCCAATTGTTGCGACTCACTGGGCCAACCAGCGTGCCTTTTCCCACGGCCTGTGGCTATGGATCCCGGATCTGCGCGCGCTTTAGGCGCGCTTGTCCGGGATGACGATGTGGAGAGATCGGGGCGCCCTTACCGCGTCCTGATGATCTGCAGCAGCTCGTCGCCGTAATGCTCGAGCTTCTTGTCGCCGATGCCCGGCACGTTGCGCAGCTCGTCCAGCGTGGTCGGCCAGGCCCGCACGATGCCGTCGATGGTGGCATCGTGCAGCACTACATAGGCCGGTACACCGCGCTCGCGTGCGACGTCCGAGCGCCAGGATCGCAAGCGCGCACGCAATTCGGGATCGACATCGCCCTGCGGCGCGTTTGCGGCCGGCGCAAGATCGCCGCGCCGGGATTTCGCACGGCTTGACCGGATGCGGCTGCCGGGTGCCTCCTCGCGCAGCCAGACTTCCGTTTCTCCGCGCAGCACGCCGCGCGCGGACTCCGTCAGCTTCAGCGCGCCATAGGCCTCGCTGTCGCTCTGCAAATGGCCCATCGCCACCAGCTGCCGCAGCACTGTGCGCCACTGCTTCTCGTTGAGCTCGCGCCCGATAGCGAACACCGACAGCTTGTCATGGCCGAACTGCGTCACCTTCTCGGTCAGGCGCCCGATCAGCACATCGATCAGGTGCATCGCGCCGAAGCGTTGCCCGGTGCGATAGGCGCAGGACAGCAGCTTTTGCGCCAGCACCTTGCCGTCGCGCATCTTTGGCGGCGTCAGGCAATTGTCGCAATTGCCGCAGCTCTCGCCCTGCACGGTCTCGCCGAAATAGCCGAGCAGCCGCTTGCGTCGGCAATGCGCAGTCTCGGCGAGGCCAACCAGCGCATCGAGTTTGCGGATCGAGACCCGCTTGAAATCCTCGGACCCGGCCGACTCGTCGATCATGCGGCGCTGCTGCACGATGTCGGAGAGGCCGTAGGCCATCCAGGCCGCCGACGGCTTGCCGTCGCGCCCGGCGCGTCCCGTCTCCTGGTAATAGGCCTCGATGCTCTTGGGCAGGTCGAGATGGGCGACGAAGCGCACGTCGGGCTTGTCGATGCCCATGCCGAAGGCGATGGTCGCGACGATGACGATGCCGTCCTCGTTGAGGAAGCGATCCTGGTTGCGCGAGCGCACGCTGCTGTCGAGGCCCGCATGATAGGGCAGCGCGGCAATGCCGGCCTCGTCGAGCGCGGCGGCGACCTCCTCGACCCGGTTGCGCGACAGGCAATAGACCACGCCGGCATCGCCCGCATGACGCTCGCGGATGAATTCCTTGAGCTGCGACACCGCGTTGCGCTTGTCGACGATCTCGTAGCGGATGTTGGGGCGATCGAAGCTGGAGACGAATTGCGGGGAACCGGCAAGCTGCAGCCGATCGACGATCTCCTTGCGCGTCAGCTCGTCGGCGGTCGCGGTGAGCGCGATACGCGGCACGTCGGGAAAGCGCTCGGCGATGATGGAGAGGCCGACATATTCGGGGCGGAAGTCGTGGCCCCATTGCGAGACGCAATGCGCCTCGTCGATCGCGAACAGCGCCACTTTCGCCTGCGCCAGCAGCGACAGGCAGCGCGGCGTGACCAGCCGTTCCGGCGCGACATAGAGCAGGTCGAGATCGCCTGCGATCAGGCGGCGCTCAACGTCGGAGGCTTCCTGCGGCGACAGCGACGAGTTGAGCGCGGCGGCGTTGACGCCGGCCTCCAGCAGGCCCGCGACCTGGTCGCGCATCAGCGCGATCAACGGCGAGACCACGATGCCGCAGCCTTCGCGCAGCAAGGACGGCAGCTGGTAACACAGCGACTTGCCGCCGCCGGTCGGCATCAACACGAGGCAATTGCCGCCGTCGGTGACGTGCCGGATGATGTCGCCCTGCGCCCCGCGAAACCCCGGCAGACCGAACACCGAATGCAGCACCGACAGCGCATCGCGGCCGTTGGCCGGCGCGGGCAGCGGAGCGGTGGATGGAGCGTTCATGGGTGTATCGGAGCGAGGCCGCGGGATTCGTCACAAGGCCAGTCGCATGGCGGAGCGGCCGTGGCAAGTCCATCTTGCCCCTCTCCCCTTGCAAGACGGGGGCTGGCACCGCGAGCACGGAATCGTAGGGTGGGCAAAGGCGCACTTGCGCCGTGCCCACCATCGATCCGACACTGCAACAGAAGCCGTGGGCACGCTTCGCTTTGCCCACCCTACGATATCTGTGGTCAAGGATAGAACCCCTCATCTCCCGCACGCGGAGAAGGAAAAGCAGCTACGCCCCGATTCGTCGCAGCGCCTCTGCGACGGTCACGATCGGCATGTTGCGCTTTCCGGCCGCCTCCAGCGCGTGGCGCATCAAATGCGGCGTGCAGCCATAGGGGCTCGGCGCGCTGGCGACGTCGTGACTGTAGAAGATGAGCCAGCCGCCGCTTGCGACCGCCTCGTCGAAATAGCGATCGACGCCTGCCGGATCGATCTCGCAATCGACCAGCGGCGAGGCGCGCAGGAACTGGAGGTCGATGACGTCGCGGTTGACACCGGGAAGAATGCCGCGCGCGGAGCGGAACGCCTTCGCCAGCTGCGGCTTGCGCCAGACCGAGGCGATCCCATAGGGGTAGGCGAAATTCTCCAGCGTGATCGACGAATCGATGCCGCGGAAATGGCTGCGGTTCCGCTCGATCTCGCCGGCCATGGCGGCCTCGTCGAGATTCGCCGAGCTCTGATGCGAGAAGGTGTGGCAGGCAATCTCGTGGCCGGCACGGTGAAGCCGGACGATCGCGTCGCGCGACAGCCCATGCCAGTGATCCGACGGCTGATCGATCAGGCTGCCGGCGATGTAGTACGTGCCGCGGCCGCCATGCGCCTCGAGCAGCGAGGCGCCCTCGCCGGCGGCGCTGTCGGGCGCATCGTCGAAGGTGAAGCTCACCATCGGCGCATGCGCAGGCAGCCGGTGCGGCGCGGCACGAAAATGCCGGGCCAGCCGATTACTCACGCGTCCCTGGAGTGCCGACCACACGACAGCGCTTCCTGTGATTCCGTATTTCTCTACTGAAACATTCGCGCGCCGGCTGAGGCAAGCCTAACGCTTTGGTAATCCTAACGCGGAACCAACGCCCTTTGGACTAGCGCGCCAGGACCGAGGCGTCGGCTTCCGCGCCGAGATATTGCAGCCAGTTGCGGAATAGCGCCGCCGCCGCGCTGCCAGCGGCGATATCGGCGCGTAAATTCAGCGCCGGCAGGTCGTTGGTCAGCGCCGGATGACGCTCCTGCCTCGCCCGCTTCTCGAAGCGAGCCAGCTTCTCTTCGGTGACTGCGTCAAAATAGCTCACGGGCACGTGCGGGTAATTCTCGCGCTCGCGCGCGAGGTAGCGGCCCACGTCGCGCAGATATTCGCGCTGAAGCGACAGCGCGTCATATTCCGGATGCCCCTGGAAGAACACGAAGCGGCTGGCATATTGGCGCACGAAGACGTCGACCCCGGCGTCGGCCGAGCGGGTCAGCACTTGGTAGCCGGCCTGCACGAGGTCGCTCTCGGCGATCTCGTTCAGGCGCGAATGCGAGACCTTGAGCGGGGCAGGCGCCGCGCGCGTGAGGGAATCATCCGCCACCGCTTCGCAGTCGAAGATGCCGTGACACTTGGCCGGTAGGCGGCGCCGTTCGATACCGTCGAGATGCAGCACCGCCGCGTGCGCGGCAAGGCATGACCAGATCGTCGAGCGCGTGTTGGTCCTGGCCCAGTCGATGAGATCGGTGAGATCGCGCCAGTATGGTTCCTGATGCAGCTCGGGCGCGACCGGCTCGGCGCCGGTCACGATCAGCCCGTCGAATTGCCTGCGCTTGAGATCCGCGAGATCGGAATATTCGCTCTCGACGTGCCATTTCGCTTCCGGCGACCGCTTGACCGACGGCAGCGAGAAGCAGTGGAAGCGGATGCGGCGCGGGCCCGCGGCGGCCTGCAGCAGCTTCATGAACTGCCGCTCGGTCGCCTTCAGCGCCGGATCAGGCATGTTGTTGATCAGTCCGATCGTGAGCTCCGGGCCGGCATGATCGCGCGCCAGATCGCCCTCGGCCGGCACCAGTGCCGGGCTCGATATGCCTTGATCCCTGTCGATCAAGATCGTCATCGAACCGTCCGCCTACTCCGCGGCCTGGAGGCGCGACGACGGACAGGCTTTCTCCAGCGCCTGGTCGATGTCCTCGATGATATCAGAGGAATGCTCGATGCCGATCGACAGGCGGATCGTCTCCGGCAGCACGCCGGCGGCGCGCTGCTGCTCCACCGACATCTGCCGGTGCGTGGTCGAGGCCGGATGGCAGGCCAGCGACTTGGCATCGCCGATATTGACGAGGCGCGTGATCAGCTTCAGCGCATCATAGAAGGTCTTGCCGGCTTCCATGCCGCCCTTGATGCCGAACGTGAACAGCGACGAGGCGTTGCCGTCGAGATACTTTTGGACGAACGGGTAGTAGGGGCTGTCGGAGAAGCCTGTGTAGTTCACCCAGGCAACGCGCGGATCATCGCGGAGGAATTCGGCGACCTTGCGGGCGTTCTCGACATGGCGCTCCATGCGCAGCGCCACGGTCTCGATGCC
This sequence comes from Bradyrhizobium sp. CCBAU 45389, assembly GCF_028128625.1. Classification (NCBI taxonomy): domain Bacteria; kingdom Pseudomonadati; phylum Pseudomonadota; class Alphaproteobacteria; order Hyphomicrobiales; family Nitrobacteraceae; genus Bradyrhizobium; species Bradyrhizobium sp. CCBAU 45389. Next base: position 29,156 of record NZ_LBIY01000005.1, read on the forward strand.
CTGGAGCAGCAGGAAGGCGTTGAACGGCGACAGCACCGAGCCCATGGTGCGCTGATAGACGCTGCGCGCGCGCTCGATATAGGCGGTGCGGCCGAAGCGCTCGGCATAGACGAGGCCGTGATAGGAGGCATCCGGCTTGTTGTAGGCGGGGAAGCGATCGGCGTATTTCGCCCACGGGAAATTTCCGGAATCGACAATGGCACCGCCGAGCGTGGTGCCGTGACCGCCCAGGAACTTGGTCAGCGAGTGCACGGCGATGTCGGCGCCGTAGTCGAACGGCTTGAGCAGGATCGGGGTCGCGACCGTGTTGTCGACGATGAGCGGCACACCATGCGCATGCGCGATTTTCGCCAGCGCCTCGATGTCGCAGACATTGCCGGCGGGATTACCGATGGTTTCGGCGAACACCGCGCGGGTATTCTCGTCGATCAGCTTCTCGATGGCATCGGGCTTGTCGCTCTCGGCGAAGCGGCCGGTGATGCCCTGGCGCGGCAGGATGTGCGAGAGCAGCGTGTGCGTGGTGCCGTAGAGCTGCGGCACGGAAACGATGTTGCCACCGTGGTCGGCGACATTGACGAAGGCAAAATGCAGTGCGGCCTGGCCGGTCGCGACCGCGAGCGCGCCGACACCGCCCTCGAGCTCGGCGATGCGCTTCTCCAGCACAGCGCTGGTCGGATTGGCGATGCGGCTGTAGCGGAAGCCCTCGGCTTCGAGATTGAACAGGGCCGCGCCATGATCGGCGCTGTCGAAAGAGTAGGCCGCGGTCTGGTAGATCGGCACGGCGACCGCGTGCGTGGTGGCTTCGGGTTCGTAGCCGGCGTGAATAGCGATCGTTTCGTTGCGCATCGTGCCACCTCCGCGTGGAGCGGGCCGCACTTATTGGCCTATATGAGGCGTGTGCGTTGTCCGCCGTCCCTCTGTTAGAGGCGGGTGGTAAAGCGGACAATAATTCGCGTAGAGATAGAGGAAGTAACCCTAACGGTTGTTGGTGAATTGGCTAAAATTCGCGTTAAATTGAATTAACGAATGGCGAGCCGGCGATGGCCCACCGCGACACCTTCCTTCTCGTTCTTGCGGGACACGGTGGCATAGGTCGCCGCCGGTCGTCCCTTCGTGAGAACGCCGATGCGTCGCATCGGCCATGGCATCGGGTGAGCGTCTCCAACACGCACGCTCCATCGACATCGCGATGTCGTCGCAACTGCAGATGGCGATGCTTTGTCGACATCCATGCGACCGGCTTCAGACCATGAGGCGCATCTCTTCGAACAATGACGACTCGCGGAAAGCGATGCACGATGATCGCGGCATCGTCTACCACGCCGTCCTCGCTTACTGCCGGTTGAAGCACTCTTGGTTGGCGCGGCATCCTTGCAATTGAAGGCAAGCCTTCGAGAGGTCAAGCACCCCGGATTACTACGGAAGCGCGCCGCGCGCCGTGCGCGAAATCGCCTATTTTTCTCGAGGATTTTCTCTCACCGGCGACACGATCGGAAACGCCGCAGACACGCACGCTCACACCACGGTCAACCGTTGCGTAAGTTCCACGATGCTAGCATCCGCGCATTGCTTTCATTCAAGGATGCGCTGCTTGCCCACTGCCACCGGGAATGCCCATGGCCTGCTCTCGCGCTTCGTCTCCGACCGGCGCGGCAACATCGCCGTCATCTTCGCGCTGGCGCTGGTGCCGCTGCTGTCCTTCGTCGGCGCGGCCGTCGACTATTCCCTCGCCGCACGGGCGCGCGCGAGACTGATGGCTGCGCTCGACACCGCCGTGCTGGTCGCCACCGCGAAGAGCGAGATCACCAAGAGCGCGTCGGCCGCACAGAGCGACGCCCTGAACACTTTCGCCGGACAGATGTCCGCGTACGGCCTGGCGACGAGCTCGGTGACCATCACCGTGACCGACAGCGTCACCACCCGCACCGCCACGGGAACGGCGTCATCGTCCGTGACGACCTATTTCATGGGAATCGTCGGTTACAAGACCATGGCGATCTCGGCAAGTTCGAGCGCGGCGGCCTCGCTGCCGTCCTATATCGACTTCTACGTGCTGCTGGACAACTCGCCGTCGCAGGGGCTCGGCGCCACCACGGCCGACATGACTGCGTTACAGAATGCGACATCCGACAGCTGCGCCTTCGCCTGCCACGACATCTACACGTCGAGCTCGAAGAAGACCAAGCAGACCAACAGCTATTATTCGATCGCGAAGAACCTCGGGATCAAGATGCGGATCGACCTGGTGCGGGATGCGACGCAATCGCTGACGGACACGGCGACTGCGAGCCAGCTCGTCAGCAACCAGTACCGGATGGCTGTCTACACCATGGGCAGCGATTGCGCCTCGATCGGCCTGACCACGATCTCGGCGCTGACATCGAGTCTGTCTTCGGTGAAGACGGCGGTTTCCGCCGTCGACCTGATGACGATTCCCTACACCAATTACAACAACGACATGTGCACGGATTTCGACGGCATTCTGTCGTCGATGAACGGCGCGATTCCGACACCCGGCGACGGCTCCTCGTCCTCGCCGCAGAAATGGCTGTTCTTCGTGTCGGACGGTGTGGCCGACTATTACTATCCCTCGACCTGCACCAAGACCGTGATCTCCTCGTCGGGCCGATGCCAGGAGCCGCTGACGACGACGATCTGCGACACCATCAAGGCGCGCGGCGTCAAGATCGCCGTGCTCTACACCACCTATCTCGCGATCACCAACAACAGCTGGTACAACACCTACATCGCGCCATGGCGCAGCTCGATCGCGACCAAGATGCAGGTCTGCGCGACGTCGGGCTATTACTACGAGGTCTCGAGCGACTCGAGCATCACCGATGCGCTCAACGCACTGTTCCAGAAGGCGATCGCCTCCGCGCATCTGACCAACTGACCGGCCTCTGCGGGCCCCGCGCCTGACGCGGAGCCCTTGCGCATGGCATCAGGCCATCGTCTCCCAAAGGCGATGGGCGATCACACCGGCACGCTTCTCGATCGCGGCTGCGGCATCGAGCGCGAGGTCCTCACGATAGCGGCCGGCAATGAGTTGCACACCGATCGGCTTGCCCGCGTGGACGGCGACCGGCACCACCGCGCCGGGCAGGCCCAGCACGTTGATCGCGGAGATGAAGCGAATCTCGCCCCAGAAGATCTCCTGCACGCGCTCGGCGCTGACCGTGTCCTCGCGTGGGCCCGGCGTCGGCTGCACCGTGGTCGGTGCCAGCACGACCGGATAGTCTTCGAAGAACAACTGCCAGGCACGGATGTGGCCGTTGCGCGCGGCCGTCGCCTGCATCCAGGCCTTGAGATCGAGCCCATTGGCCTTGGCCCTCATGCCGCCCCAGGCCTTGTGGAAGTCCTCGGTCGTGACCTTCAGCATGCCGGCCTCCTGCATCACCACCGTCTCGTTGGTGATGATGTCGCACCAGGTCTGCCAGACGCCGTTGATGTCGGGCACCTCGACCTCGGTGACGCGGTAGCCCGCGCGTTCCAGGTGATCGGCGGCCTGCCGCAGCGCCGCAGCGACCTGGGGATCGACGTCCATGTCGTCGGGGATCTTCGCCAGCGCGACCTTGATCGGCCCCTTCGGCTTTGGTCCCACCAGTGGCGCCGGCACCCACCAGGGATCGCGCGGGTCACGCTGGCTCATCGCCTCCAGCGCAAGGCGAACATCGGCGACATGGCGGGCGAGCGGCCCCTGCGCCGACATCAGATGCGCCAGCATCGGCCGCTCGGCCGTTGCGCTTCCGTTGAAGGCGGGGATGCGGCCCTGCGTCGGCTTGATGGTGGCAACGCCGTTGCAATGCGCCGGCCAGCGCAGCGAGCCGCCGATATCGTTGCCATGGGCGATGGTGCCGATGCCGGCGGCAACCGCCGAACCCGCGCCACCCGACGAGCCGCCGCAGGTGATATCGGGATCCCAGGGATTGAGCGTCAGGCCGTGCAAGGGATTGTCGGTGAAGCCGCGGAAGGAGAATTCCGGCGTGTTGGTGAGACCAATGACGATGGCGCCCGCCTTCCTCAGGTTGCGGACGACAGGCGAATCCGACGGCGCGATGAGGTCCTTGTTCGCCGGCACGCCGTTGAAGTTCGGCCGCCCCTCATAGTCGACGTTCTCCTTGATGGTGATGGGCACGCCGTGCAGGAGGCCGAGCTCGCCGCCCTTGGCGCGCTGCTTGTCCGCCGCATGCGCCGCCTTCAGCGCCTCCGCGCCGAGATCGACGACGACCGCATTCAGCCTGGGATTGACGGCGCGCATCCGGTCCAGATGCGCCTCGACGGTCTCGACGGCGGAGATTGCGCCGGATCGGATCGCGGCCGCGGTCTCGACCGCAGACCATTGCCAGACCGATCCCTTGGGACGGCGCGCGGTGGTCGATTTGCGCGGTGCGGCCTTCCTGACTGTCTTCTTCGCGGTTTTCGCGACGGTGCCCTTTCGGGCGGTGCTCGTCTTGTTGGGGGTCTTCGTTACTTTCTTTGCAGTACTTTTCTTCTTGGTCGCCGCCTTCTTCGCCACGTCGCATCTCCAAAAAATTGCGCCGCGGAGGTTATGGAGGTCATGCGACCGTGTACAGGTGCGTTTCTGCATGGCGCGTTGTCGCGACGCTCTGTCACGCCCGGCGCCGCGGATCGAGAAGATCACGCCAGCGGAGGCGACGACCCGCTTGCGCACCGCGCTCGGCAATCTCGGCACGCTGCAGCCGTATGATGTCGCCCTGTCAGCCGCGATCGCCGGCCCATCCCTACACCGGTGGTGGATTGAGCCGCGCAAAGCCCTCCTGGATGCGATAGGGGTAATAGGGATAAGGCGGCATCACCGCGCTGACCTCGTCGAGACGCTTGATCTGATCCGCGCCCAGCGACCAGCCGACGGCGCCGAGATTGTCGCGCAACTGCGCCTCGTCGCGGGCGCCGATGATCACGGAGGAGACCGTGGGGCGCGACAGCAACCAGGCGATCGCGACCTGCGGCACGGTATGGCCGGTCTCCGCAGCGATCGCGTCCAATACGTCCACGACGGCGTAAAGGCGCGCATCGTCCACGGGCGGGCCGAACTGTGCGGTGGCGTGCAGGCGGCTCGCTTCCGGCAGCGGCTGGTCGCGCCGGATCTTTCCGGTGAGCCGGCCCCAGCCGAGCGGGCTCCAGACCAGCGCGCCGACGCCCTGATCGCGCGCGAGCGGCATCAGCTCCCACTCATAGTCGCGCCCGAGCAGCGAGTAATAGACCTGATGGGCGACATAGCGTGGCCAGCCATGCCGGTCCGCAACGGCGAGCGACTTCATCAGCTGCCAGCCCGCGAAATTCGAGACGCCGACATAGCGCAGCTTGCCGGCGCGCACGAGCATATCGAGCGTGGACAGCACCTCCTCGATCGGCGTGAACGCATCGAAGGCGTGGAGCTGAAGCAGGTCGATATGATCAGTGCCGAGCCGGCGCAGCGCCGCGTCGATCGAGGCAAGCAGCCGCTGCCGCGACGAGCCGGCATCGAGCGGGCCCTCTCCCATCGGCAGGCTCATCTTGGTCGAGATCAGAACCTTGTCGCGGCGGCCCTTGATCGCGGCACCGAGAATCTCCTCGGAGGCGCCGTTCGAATAGACATCGGCGCTGTCGAACAGATTGACGCCGGCATCGAGACAGATATCGATCAGCCTGCGGGCCTCCTCCGCGCCGCTGCGGCCCCAGGCCGAGAACAGCGGACCCTGGCCGCCGAACGTGCCGGTGCCGAAGCTGAGAACGGGGACCTTGAGCCCGGAAGCGCCGAGATTGCGGTATTCCATGATCGCTCTCCTATTCCGCCGGGCACGCCGCGACGACGGTCTGCCTGCGGTCGAGCTGGAGGCTCCACAGCGCGAGCACGAAGCCGAGCGCGGTGATACCGGCGGCGACCAGCGGCAACGCGGAAAGGCCGAGCCCGCGATCGATGGTGACACCGCCGGCCCAGGCGCCCAGCGCGTTGCCGAGATTGAACGCGGCGATGTTGAGGCTGGAGGCGAGCGTGCGGCCGCTGGGGCCCGCGGCTTCCAGCACGCGAAGCTGGAGCGGCGCGACGGTCGCGAAGGCGGCGATGCCGAGCAGCAGGATCAGTACGACGCTGGCGATCTTGACCGACAGCACTGCGGCTAGCCCAAGCAGCACGAGCGCGAGCGCGGCGAGCGTGCCGATCAGGGCGCGCGCAAGGCCACGGTCGGCGAGCTTGCCGCCGGCGACATTGCCGATCGCAAGTCCGACGCCGAACACCAGCAGGATCGGCGACACCGTGGCCTCCGAAAAGCCGGTGAAGCGCGTCAGGATCGGCTGGATATAGGTGAAGACGACGAACAGGCCGGCGAAGCCGAACACGGTCATGGCAAGGCCGAGCAGCACCTGCGGACGGCCGAGCACCGCAACCTCCTCGGCGAGCGAGATCGGCTTGTCGCCATTGCCGACGTGGCCCGGGACGAGCGCCGCAACCACCACGAAGGCAATCACGCCGATGACAGTCACCGCCCAGAACGCCGCGCGCCAGCCAAGCATCAGGCCGAACCAGGCGCCGAAGGGCACGCCCAGCAGCGTTGCGACCGTGAGGCCGATGAACATGGTCGCGATGGCGGAGGCGCGCTTGTCCTCGGCGACGAGGCTGGTGGCCACGACCGAGCCGACGCCGAAGAACGTGCCGTGGGCGAGCGATGTCAGCACGCGCGCCGCCATCAGCAATTCGTAAGTGGGCGCCAGCGCGCAGGCCGCATTGCCGAGCGTGAAGATCGCCATCAGCGCCAGCAGCACGGTTTTGCGCGGCAGCCGTCGCGTGGCCAAGGTCAGCACCGGCGCACCGACGAACACGCCGAGCGCATAGCCCGAGATGAGCAGGCCCGCGACCGGGACAGAGACGTGCATGTCGGCGGCGACCTGGAGCAAGAGGCCCATGATGATGAATTCGGTGGTGCCGATGCCGAAGGCACCGGCGGTGAGCGCGAGGACGGCGGGAGGCATGCGTTGCTCCAATGGATGAGACGAGCCACGCAGATAGCTGCACTGCGGCAAAACCATTAGAATGTCCGCAATCCAATCATTTATGACGTGAATTCAACATGGCTCGTTTCGACACCAACCGCTCCGCCGAGATGGAGGTCTTCGTCCGCGTCGTCGACCTCGGCGGCTTCACCCAGGCTGCGCGAAAACTGCGCCTGACGCCGTCGGGCGTGAGCAAGTTGATCTCGCGGCTGGAGGCACGGCTCGGCTCGCGCCTGATCAACCGCACCACACGCAAGCTCACGCTGACGGAGGAAGGCCAGGCTTTTTACGACCGCGCTGTGCGCATCCTCAGCGAGATGGAGGAAGCCGAGCGCGAAGCGGCCTCGGGCGCCGCGCCGCGCGGCCGCCTTACCGTGAACAGCAACATCCCCTTCGGCATGCTGCACATGATGCCGCTGATCCCCCGCTTCCTCGAACAGCATCCCGAAATCACGCTCGACCTCGTGCTGACCGATACGCTGATCGACCTGATGCAGGAACGCGCCGACGTCGCCATCCGTGTCGGACCTCTGAAGGCCTCGCGCCTGATCGCACGCAAACTCGGCACCAGCCGCATGGTGGTCGTCGGCACCCCAAACTACCTGGCACGCTTCGGCACGCCGAAGACGCCGGAGGATCTTGCCGATCACCGCGGCATCGGCTGGACCTTTCCGCGCATCCGCGGCGGCTGGCCATTCCGGCGCGGCGACCGCACCGAGGAAGCCGTGCCGCCACCGGTGGCGCGCGCCAGCGACGGCGAAGCCGCCCGGCGCCTCTGCCTCGGCGGCGTCGGCCTCGCCCGCCTCGCCCTCTTCCACATCGGCCCCGACATCGAAGCCGGCCGCCTCGTGCCGGTGCTGCAGGGCTACAATCCCGGCGACCGCGAAGACATCCACGCCGTCTATGTCGGCCACACCGCGCCGCTACCCGCCCGCGTGCGCGCGTTCATCGATTTTCTGGCGGAGCATGTGAGGGTGAGCGATCCCGCGCTGAAGCGGGCCGGGGATGGGGGGTGGAAATTGGTGGGATGAGGCCCACGGCGGGAGGGAGAGTGTCAGTCAATCCCCACCGGCAGATGAAGCATTTTTGTCTTCCTAGGCCAAACGCCGCGCGACTCGTATTCGCGCACCGCTGCCCATAACGGCACTAGCGAACGATCCGTCGCCGGGGCGATGCGGTGAAGCGAAGGCCACAAATCTCGGGACGCCGGCCGCCGACGCCCGTGAAATTAATTGCTTCTGCATTTGCGGCGTCGCCTCCTAAGATCGGTCCGTGCTTGACGAATTCCAGCGTCCGCACGAGCACGGTCAAGTGCGTGATCCCGCAACGAGGCGACGACGATCATGAGCAATGCCATCACTGCCACCGGAGAGAAGCCGCTGACTCCGGCCATGCTGCGCGAGTTGTCGGTGCGGTCCGATTGGCAAGGCCTGGTCCGCGCGGCCAGCCACTACGGCGTCATCGTCGTTGTGGGCGCGCTGATCTGGCTGGTCTCGTCGCGATACGGGATCGTCTGGGCGTTGCCGCTGGTTGTCGTCCAAGGTTACTTTGTCGCATTCCTGTTCATGGTGGTCCACGAGACCGCACACAAGACGGCGTTTCGCAGCCGCGCGCTTAATCTCACCTTCGGTCAACTCTCTTCGTTCGCGGTCGGCTTGCCTTACGAATATTACTGCCTGTTCCACTGGGATCATCATCGCTATACGCAGGATCCAATGAGGGATCCGGAACTGCTGTCGGTCCCGATCCCGACCTCGGACGCGCAGCTGGTGATCGTCTACAGCGGCTTGCGGCAGGTTGCCTTCCGGGTGCGGCTGATGCTTCGCCATGCGTTGACCGGAAACGCCACGTCGCCCTGGATTCCGGAAAGCAAGCGCCACATTGTCGTGACGGAAGCGCGCCTCCATCTGGCAGGCTACGTCGCGCTGCTGCTGGCATCGATCGCGCTGCACACCTTGATCCTGTTGTGGGTCTGGGTCGTCCCCGTGATCGTCGGTCAATTGTTTCTGCGTCCGTATCTCCTTGCCGAACACACCGGTTGCGATCGCACGCGCAGCGCCTTCCAGAATACCCGCACCACCTATACCGCCATGTTCGTGCGCTGGTTTGCATGGAACATGCCCTATCATGTCGAACACCATGCCTATCCTTCGATTCCGTTCCATGCGCTGCCGAAACTGAACCAGATCGTCGCCGATCAGATCGTCTACCGGGGCCCGGGCTACATCGCAGTGACACGGCAGACGTGGGCCTGGTTTCGCCGCGCACGCAACGGCATCGAAAGCCCGATCGGTTCTGATTGAATCGGGATCAGGGCTTGATGAAAGCCAGCAGAGTGCCGTTGCCGTAGGCTACGATGCGCCCAAGGTGCGAGCAGCTTGATGAATTTATTGCCCCAGTCACAGTCGGAAGCTGGTCTGCTTGCGCAGAAATTGGACAGCGTCGGGCCTTGTCGATTAATTGCTTCACGATCTCCCGTCTTGAGACGACCCTCGTGTCACGGTCGATCACTCCGGTCGCCGGCATCACAGGGGTTTGGCATGCGATCAACAACCGCTCTTCGCTCTGCCGTGTTCGTGCTTACTGCGTCCATCCTGTTTACGACGCCTCAGCGCGCGACTGCCGGAGAATTGCTGAAGGCGCGGCTCGCCCAGAATCTCGGGCCGATCTCGGGACTGGCGATTGTCGCCAATGCGAAGGGTATTTTCGCCAGGCAGGGGCTCGACATCTCGGTCTCCAATTTCACCAGCGGGAAGCAGTGCCTCGATACGGTGCTTGGGGGAGGGGCGGATATCGCTACAACCGCCGAGGCGCCGGTCACGGCGGCCGCGATGGCGCAACAGCCGATCGCCTTCGTGGCGGGGATGGAATATTCGGATCTCAAGACCATGACCGCAGCTTCTGCCGGGATCAAGACGAAGGCCGATCTGCGTGGAAAGCGGATCGCCTTTACGGCCGGAACCGGCAGCGAAGTTTACACCTCGGTTCTGTTGAAAGCGGCGGGCCTGACTTCGAAGGACGTGACGCTCGTCAACCTGCGACCTCAGGAGATGCTCCCCGCCATGGCGGCTGGCAGCATCGACGCGTTCGATACCTGGGAGCCGCACGTCGCGAATGCGAAGAAGGCTCTTGGCGAAGGCGCGATCCCGCTTGATACCAAAGGTCTCTACTCGGAGACCTTCAATATTGTCGTGACGCAGTCTTATCTCGCGGCCAACCCGGCGATCGTCAGCAAGTTCCTGGCGTCCCTCATCGAAGCCGAGGGCTGGCTCAAGGCGAATCCGGATGATGCGATCGACGTCATCGCCGCAGCGACCGGTATGAAACGCGACGAATTGGCTTCGATCTGGCCGGACTATGTCTACCATGTGCGTCTCGACGACAGGATTCTCACGACCCTGAAAACCCACGCCGCCTGGCGGCTCGAGACCGGCAATCATCCCCCTGGAGCGAGCATGCCCGATTTCACGAAAGTCCTGGTGACGGCGCCGCTGAAGGCGCTCGACCCGGCTCGCGTCACGCTGGAGGCGCGCCCGTGAGCATCGGGGGACGCAGCCGTGCGAGCGCGACCGCACGGCTGAGCGTACTGGTCGCCGTCCTCTCCGTGCCCGCCTTCACAGGCGTGTGGGAACTGGTTGCGCGCTCCGGCATCGTGAACGCCGTGCTGTTTCCGCCGCCATCGACCGTCGCTGTCGCCGTTCTCGAATGGATCCGCAGCGGACAGTTTTTGGGCGACCTGATGGCGAGCCTCTCGCGCGTGGCCGCGGGATTTGCGATCGGGGCCGCGGGCGGCATCGTGCTCGGCGTCCTGACTGGCCGGTTCCGGCTGGTGTCCAGCTTGCTTTCACCCTTGTTTCACATCCTTCGTCCAATTCCTCCCATAGCCTTCGTGCCGATCGTCATCCTTTGGTTTGGCCTCTCGGAGACGGGCAAGCTTTTCCTGGTCGTTTGGGGCGTGTTCTTCACGGTATGGCTTGCGACCCACATCGGGGTGCAGAAAGTCGACCGCGGACTTATCCGTGCCGCCCAGATGCTCGGCACGCCGCAGCCGCAGATGCTGTGGGAGATCGTCCTTCTTGGCGCGCTGCCCTATATCACGGTCGGTCTTCGGACCGCGGTGAGCATCTCCTTCTACACGCTGGTCGCCGCCGAGTTGGCGGGAGCGTTCGCCGGTATCGTCTACCGTATCGAAATTGCGCAACAGAACATGCAAACGGGTCAGGTCATGGGCGGGTTGGCGGCTCTCGGGCTGCTTTCCTTCGTCGCCGACCGTTCCTTCGCGATTCTTGCCGAACGTGCCGTGTGGTGGCGATGACCCCGAGCCTGCTTCGTCCAGACCAGCCGCTCAGGCTCGTGGATACGTCCCCGCCGTCCGCCCCGGCGCGTCAGGCGATCATCCGGGTTGAGGATTTGAGCATCGTCTTCGATGCGCCGAGCGGACAGGTCGTCGCGGTCGATCGCGTATCCCTGGCGGTAGCCCAGGGAGAATTCGTCTCGATCGTCGGTCCATCCGGCTGCGGCAAGTCCACGCTCCTGAATGCGATGGCCGGCCTCGAGCGGCCGTTCGAAGGCCAGGTGCTCATAGCCGGCGAAGCAATGCGCGCGCCACGGCCCGAGATCGGGATGGTCTTCCAGCAGCCCCATCTGTTTCCGTGGAAATCGGTGCGCCGGAACATCGCCCACGGGCCGCGCGCCCTCGGCAAGCCGAAAGCGGAGGCGCTGCGGATTGCCGATGACCTCATCGAGATGATCGGGCTGACCAGGTTTGCGTCGGCATATCCGCACACGCTATCGGGAGGCATGCAGCAGCGGGTTGCGATTGCCCGTGCCCTCGCCAATCAGCCGCGCGTGCTGTTGATGGACGAGCCATTCGGAGCGCTGGATGCGCAGACCCGGGCGGTCATGCAGGACAATCTGCTCGAGCTCCGCGAGCGGATCAACGCAACGATCGTCTTCGTCACACACGACATCGATGAAGCGATCCTTCTCTCTGACCGCGTGCTGATCATGAGCGCGGGACCAGGCCGCATCCTGAGGGATCTTCAGGTGAGCCTGCCGCGACCGCGCTCCAGCGCCATCGTTGCGGAGGCTGCCTATCTCGCCCTCAAGCGGGATTGCCTTGACCTGATCCGCTCGGAAGGCCGCAGGGCCTTCGAGCAAATGGAAGTCAGGACGTAGGCGCCTGCCGACAGGTCTGGCATGGCTCTTGAATGATTTTCCCTTGCGGCGGCAAGGGAGCGAGCGGATGTCGGCGGCAAGTCTCGGGAATACGGCCGGCATCATGCTGGCGGGATCGGATGCTCTGGTCGGGTCGCTGCCCAGCTTGTTGGATCCGTTGTGTGAGGCTGACCGGCGTCGTGTCCTCGCCATCGGCCGCGAGGAGGTCCTGCAGGCAGGCAAGCATGTCTGGCGTCAGGGCGATCTGCAGAACGGCATTTATCTGATCGAAGGGGGACGTATTCGCAGCTACTACGCGGCTCCTTCCGGACGCGAGGTGACGCTGGCCTACTGGTTCGCCGGCAATTTCGTCGGCGGCCCGGATCTGTTCGGTACTGGTGCCCACGTATGGTCTTCGGTTGCAGTGGAGCGGAGCCAGGTGACGTTCTTACCCGGCCCGGCCCTGCGCGCGCTGGCGCTTCAATCGGCAAGTATCGCGGTCGCGCTGCTGGATGCGCTCGCCTTCAAGGCACGGTGCTACTCGGCCATGGCGCAGATGCTGGGGACCCGCTCGGTGACCGAGCGGTTGCATCGTCTGTTGGTCTTCCTCTCGAAGATCTACGGTTCGCAGCAGGGCCGCGAGATCGTGATCGGGATCCCCTTCACGCATGGTGATCTCGCCAATCTGATCGGCTCAACCCGCCAATGGGTGACGGTGCAGCTTTCCCGCATGCAGGCAAGGGGCGTCATCCGTTATCACCGGGGTCTGATTGTGATCCTCAATCTACGCGCTCTCGATCTCGAAGTCGTCTAGGACGCGGCCTTCGGATATACTTTTAGATCGAACAGTCCGGCCTTCGCATCGGGCAGCCATCGCTCGGCAAGGTCGAGAAGGGCATGATCACGCCACGCAGGCGCCAGCAAAGTGATGCCCATCGGCATGCCGTTGCCGAGCGTTGCGTTGGGAACGGCCACCGCGCACAAGTCCACGAGGTTGGCAAAATAGGAGTAGTAACCGAGGCGGTTGTTGAGCGTGATGGGATCTTCCATCATCTCCGAGATCGTGAAGGGGCGTGGCGCGGTCGGGACCACCAGGACATCGATCTCCTCGAAAAGCGATTGGATCTGGCGGCGCAGCTTCAAAAGTCGATGTTGCGCGGCGAACGCATCTGTTGCGGAAAACCGGGCAGCTGCGCTCAGCACGTTGCGGATGACGTCAAGCAGGTCTCCATGATCGATGTCCAGGAGATTGCTGATCGCCGCATGACGTTCGGCAATCCAGGGCCCTGAGAACAGCATTTCACCGGCTTCGGCGAAGGGCGTGAAGTCAATTTGCCTGGCTTGGCCTCCCAGTCCCGAAAGCCTCGTGCAGGCCTGCCTGTAAAGGTCATTGCATTCCGGCATGCCGAATGAATTCAGATGACCGACGGAGACCTGACCGAACCGGAATTTGCGAGGAGATGGGGAGGACGAGGCAATCCGTTGGCGGCTATAAGGATCGCTGTCGTCGAATCCTTCGATCAACCCGAGCAGAATTCGACCCTCGGCAATGGAATTGCAGAAAATCGAGGGACAATCGAGCGTCGGACAGTTCGGCACAAGCCCCCGGGATGAGACGAGGCCGACGGTTGGCTTGATCCCGATGATACCATTGAAGCCTGCGGGAATCCGGCCCGAGCCGCCGGTATCCGTGCCGAGAGCGAAGGCAACATGGCCGGATGCTACGGCAGCAGCCGAACCAGAACTCGAACCGCCGGAGACATACAGATCGTTGGCTGCGCTGGAACAGGCGCCATAGGGAGATCGTGTGCCGGACAGTCCGGTTGCGAACTGATCCAGGTTGGTCTTGCCAAGACAGATCGCACCTGCGGCCGTCAAACTCTCGACGCATCTGGCCGATTGCGCAGCCACATATTCGAATGACAGACAGGCTGCCGTCGTTGGCATGCCCTCGACGTCGATATTGTCCTTGACGCCGAATGGCACGCCAAGGAGCGGCAGGACTTCACCCTGCTCCGCTCGCCGCACAAGGGCATCGGCCTCGGCCAGCGCTTCTTCCAGGGGCCGCACATAGATCCAGCAGTTGCGGTGCCGGTCCCGTGCGATGCGCTCATAGGCGGTTCTGATGATGGAGGCCAACTCGGCAGGCGAACGTAGAGGTCGGCTCTGCGCGGATAAGATCGCTTGCGGCACGGAATAAACTCCTGAGGGCATGACCGCACAAATATGAAGCCGCTGCCCAGCAGGGAAAGCAACTAAGTGCCTCTGCCGCACCGGCAGGAGCCGAACCTGCAACCAAACCGTGGTGAACGGCAGCACATCGATCGCGCGCGTTGTTTTTTTGCTGCGTTTTCGTTCGGGTTTGATCGCGTTCGCAACGGTCGTCGGGCTGTTGCTGTGCAAACTGGTGCGGATGAGGCGCGACGTTCAGACTTTCTATCTGAAGGTCACAAGTTCAAATCCCATCCGCGAATTGAACCCACCAATCAGATCGGGTTGCGCAGCTGATCCTTCGACTGCCGGTCTCATCGGGGAGCGCGAGGAACTGCGCGGTTCAAGTATCCTGAATCGCAGTCTGGCGTGCAAAATCGCGCAAGTGGCGGAGAGAGTGGGATTCGAACCCACGGTACGGTTTCCCGCACACACGCTTTCCAAGCGTGCGCCTTAAGCCACTCGGCCATCTCTCCGGAGCGCCCTCTCTTGAAGGGGCGCCGGTGATTTTGCAAGGGATCGCGGGGAAATCGGGTGAATTTTCCGTAAGATGTTGTATTTAAACAATAATATCAGGCGTCTGCGGGGGCTTTGGAACCCCTTGTGGGCTGAACCGGAGGCGGGTTTGGCGCGACGATTCACCTGAGGCAACCAAACACGACCGGGGACGCCATGACCATCCGCAACACCATCGCCGCACTGAGCCTGATTTCTGCCCTCGGCTCCACCTTTGCCGTGCCGGCGCTGGCCCAGGTCTGCACCCGGCAAGGCGTCGATGTCAGCTGCGACGACGGGCGGCGCGGGGTGCTGTCGGGCGATGCCATCCTCTGGCCGGACGGGACGCGCTCGAGCTCGACGCCGCATCAGAGCGTCATCATCGGCAACAAGAGCTCGATCCATGTCGGACCCGGCGTGTTCGTCGGCCAGGGCAAGGGCATGGTGCCGCTGGACGATCCCAACGCGCCGAACAAGCGGCAGTGCGCGATCCTGGACGGCGTGTCGTATTGCTATTGAGGCGCGCTCTTCCTTCTCTCCTTGCGGGAGAAGGTGGCATAGGCGGCCTTCGGCCGCCGTTCTCAGGAACGCCGAAGCGAAAGCTTCGGCTATGGCGCCGGATGAGGGGTCTCTGTCCGCAAACTCAATGCTAGAGGGTTACGCGTGGAGAAAGACCCCTCACCCGTCTCGCCGCTAGCGCGGCGAGCCACCCTCTCCCGCAAGGGGAGAGGGTAGGATCGAGCAAGTTTCGAGAATCCTAAATCAACCGCACACCCGATATCGCCGACTTCAGCCAGCGCAGCGCTTGCGGCGGCTGGGCGGCGAGCGGAGCGACGGCGGCTTTCTGCGTGCGGCACTTTTCCAGTTCAGCGACGAAATCGGTGGACCATTGCTGGATGGTGTGGCCGCGCAGCTTCTTCATCATCGCGTCCCAGCGCAACTTGCGCTCGGTGAGCGGCATCGCAGCCGCGATCGCGATCGCGCGCGCCATGCCGTCGATGTCGTGCGGATTGACCTGCAGCGCCGCGTCGAGCTCGTTGGCGGCACCCGCGAATTTCGACAGCACCAGCACGCCGGGATCGGACGGGTTTTGCGCGGCGACATATTCCTTGGCGACGAGATTCATGCCGTCATGCAGCGGCGTCACCACGCCGACCTGCGCGGTTCGGTAGAGGCCCGCGAGCACGGCCTGGCTGAAGCCCTTGTTCAGATAGCGGATCGGCGTCCAGTCGACCTCGCCGTGGCGGCCGTTGACGTCGGTGACGAGGCGCGCGACCTCGTTCTGGAGATTACCATAGGCCTCGATCGCGCCGCGCGAGGGATTGGCGATCTGAAGCAGCGAGATGCTGCGCAAAAACTGCGGCTGATCGGTCCAGAGCCGGTCGAACGCGCTGATGCGGTTGACGAGACCCTTGGAATAGTCGAGCCGGTCGACGCCGATCGCGAGCCGCTCGCCATTGAGGCTGCGGCGCAGTCGCGACACATCGGGATGCGATGCCGACTTCGCCGCATAGGCTGCGAATTTTTCCGCATCGATACCGATGGGGAAGACTTCGCAGCGCGTGCGACCATGCTGCGAGATCACGACACCGTCTTCGACGGTGAGACCAAGCTCGCCGCCGACATAACTGAGAAAATTCTGCCGGTCCTCCTCGGTCTGGAAGCCGAGCAGATCGTAGGCCAGCATCGCCGTGATCAGCTCACGATGATTGGGTACGCCCTGCATCACCGCGGCCACCGGCCAGGGCGTATGCAGGAAGAAGCCGATCGGATCGTCGACGCCGAGTTCGCGCAGCTCCGCGCCGAGCGCCAGGAAATGGTAGTCCTGCACCCAGAACGCGGTCCGGGCCTTGCGGAAGCGCATCAAGGCGCGCGCCATGAAGGCGTTGACCTCGCGATAGCTGACATAATCCTCGCGCGAGACGCGAATCAGATCGCTGCGCGAATGCAGGGCCGGCCACAACGCCGAATTGGCGAAACCTTCGTAATAGCCGCCGTAATGCGCCGCCGGCAGATCCAGCGTTGCGATCGCGCCCGAACCCAGTGCTTCGATCTCGGCAAACGGTTCCTTCTGGTGGCCGTCACGCACGCGGCCCGAGGAACCCACCCAGATGGCACCAGAATGCTCGACGACGGGAAGCAATGCCGCAGCAAGGCCGCCCGTCATGGGCTCGTTGGGCTTGCCGCGGGCGACGCGATTTGAAACGACAACCAAGTTCACAGGTCGTCCCCTCCTGTTCATTCCACCCCGTTTAACTGCCGTTCATCAATATGGTTCCTGTCATGATTTCTTCGGATTGAAACCAAAATCGGGCATGCGCGTTGGAACTGGATTCGCCTGCGGAACCCGGAAATTTCACTGCAAAGACAGCATTTGCGGTCGCATCGCACAGCACGCATTGCGGCTCGCAATGACGCCTTGCCGATAGCATTGTGTCTGTGACGTGGCGCTGCCTTCGTTTCACCTTGGATCGAGCAAGCGCGCGAGGAACATGCGCACATCGGCGGGCGCATCAAAGTGTCCGTTCACGCCCATGGCGCGGCGGCCGACCGAGAAGGCGAGCCCGTCCATGTCGGGCATGATCGCGAACACCGTCTCATCCGTGACGTCGTCGCCGATGAACAGCGGGCGGCGCCCCCTGAAAGGTTCATGTTTCATCAATTCGCGCACGCCGCTCGCCTTGGTGAAGCCCGAATGCTTGATCTCGCAGACGAACTTGCCCGGCAGCACCTCGATGGGCGCGCTGGGCAGGTCGGCGCGGATCAGCGAAACGGATTCGTAGATCGCCTTCTCCGCATGCGGCGCGAGGCGGTAATGCAGCGCCAGCGAATAGCCCTTGTCCTCGAGCAGAATGCCGGGCGAAAGCTTGGCGATCGCAGCAAGCCGCCGCTTCAGCTCCTTGTCCAGCGGTGGCGCGTGCACGTCGTCCGCTTCACTGTCCACCGACAGCCGCATCTCCGCGCCGTGACCTGCAACCGCGCGGAAGACGTCGGGCGCGAAGATCAGGTCGATGTCGTTGAGCGAGCGGCCGCTGACCAGCGCCAGCGCTCCGGAGGTGCGCTCTGTCAGCCGGTTGAGCGTCTCCGACAGGCCCGGCGGCACCCACACCTCGCGCGGCGTCGGCATCAGGTCGAGCAGCGTGCCGTCGATGTCGAGCAGGATCGCGGTCTCGTCGAGATGCGGGACGAGCGCATGCGGCACCGGCACCACATCGGGCGCGTCGTCGTCGAGCATGGTGCGCTTCTCGTCCAATGCCATATCCGCAAGTTCCGATTTCATCAGTCTACTCCATAAAGGCGAGCGGCCGCGCGATTTGTTCGAGCGATTTTCGTTCCGCGGAGACGGCATAGCGCCACGCCACGATCGCGGCCGCGATCATCAGGAAGGCCCCCAGCAGATAGCCGGCGAACACGCTGGTGCGTGATCCCGTATCGATCAGCACGCCGAACAATGCCGGTCCGATCACGCCGCCGATGCCGGTGCCGACCGCATAGAACACCGCGATCGCCAGTGCGCGCACCTCGAGCGGGAAGGTCTCGCTGACGGTGAGATAGGCCGCGCTGGCGGCGGGCGAAGCAAAGAAGAAGATCACCATCCAGGCGATGGTCTGTCCTTGCGCACTGAGCGCGCCGATCGTGAACAGATAGCCCGAGAGCGCCAGCAGCAGCCCGGAGATGCCGTAGGTGAACATGATCATGGTGCGCCGTCCGAGCGTGTCGAACAGGCGGCCGAGCAGCAGCGGGCCGAGGAAATTACCGGCGGCAAAGGGCAGCAGGTACCAGCCGACATGATCGGCGCTGATGCCGTAGAAATCGGTCAGCACCAGCGCGAAGGTGAAGAAGATGGCGTTGTAGAAGAACGCCTGCGCGCTCATCAGCACGAGGCCGACCAGCGCGCGCTGGCGATAGGTGGAAAACAGCGTATGCACGACCTCGCGGATCGGCGTGTGATCGCGCATCTTCAGCCGGATCTTCGTGAAGCGTCCGGAATCCTGGTCATGCCCGATCACCGAGCGCTCGATGTCGTCGACGATCGCGTGGGCCTGGTCCGGCCGGCCGTGGATCATCAGCCAGCGCGGGCTCTCCGGAATCCACATCCGCATCAAGAGCACGACGAGGCCGATAGCGGCGCCGATGAGATAGGCGAGGCGCCAACCGAGATCAGGGCCCATCAATGCAGGATCGAGCAAGACGATGGCCGCCACAGCCCCCATCGCAGCGCCGATCCAGAAGCTGCCGTTGATGACGAGATCGGTCCAGCCGCGATAGCGCGCCGGCACCAGTTCCTGGATGGTGGAATTGATCGCAGTGTATTCGCCGCCGATGCCGGCGCCGGTGAGGAAGCGAAACAGCGCGTAGCTCGCGATATCCCAGGACAACGCGGTCGCGGCGGTCGCCGAGAGATAGAGCGCGAGCGTGATGAAGAACAGCTTCTTGCGGCCGATGCGGTCGGTGAGCCAACCGAAGCCGAGCGCTCCGAGCACGGCGCCGGCGAGGTAGGCGGAGTTGGCGATGCCGAGATCGAGGTTGGAGAACTGCAGCGTAGGACTTTGCTTGAGCGCGCCGGAGAGCGCGCCGGCAAGCGTGACCTCAAGCCCATCCAGGATCCAGGTGATGCCGAGCGCCAGCACGACGCGGGTGTGAAAGCCGCTCCACGGCAGCGCGTCGAGACGCGAGGGAATGCTGGTTTCGACGATGCGATCGGAAGCGATCGCCGCAGGGACGGCAGGTCCGTAGTTCAGCGTTGGGGTTTGCTGCAATTCCATCGGGTTGTTGGATCTGACAAAGGAAGCGGCCCCGGTTCACATGACTGGACGGGGCGATCCGATCATCGGGGGTGCGGCATTCCGCCTGCTGCGACAACGTTTGCGGCGATGTCAGGTTCCCACAGGAACAGTCCCACTTGCCGCCTGTTTGCGACGGAGCCGCAAGGAGTTGACGCATGGCTCATGTCAGAAAGACGACACATTCTCGAAAGAGCGGCACGCACAAGACTGCGCGCCGAAAGGCCAGCGCGAGGCGTCGTACCACGCGCAGGGGCACGAAGCGCGCGACGCCGAAGCGCTGGTCGCAGCGCGTGACGAGGGAGAGCGACGCGCTCGATCTCAAGCAAGGCGTGTTCAAGCTGACCAGCCCGAAGAAGATCGCGGCGTCGCTGAAGCGATCGGCCGAGCACAGCTCACGCCGCAAGACCGGCGCATACCGCTCGGCGCTGTCGATGCTGACCTTCTACATCAACCGCGCCGGCAAGACGCTGCCGAAGATCCAGCGCACGCGGCTGGAAAAGGCGAAGGTGGAGCTGAAGCGGGCGTTCGGGAGGGAGTGAGATTGTAGGGTGGGTTAGGCGAAGCCGTAACCCACCGCTTTACTCGCGGCAGTGAAATCAAGGTGGTGGATTACGCTTCGCTAATCCACCCTACGAATTCCTTCTGCCGTCTCTACGCCGCGCGGATATTGCCCATGAAGCGGTCGAGCTCGGCGCGCAGGCGAGTGCTTTCGGATGAGAGCGACTTGGCCGAGTTCAGAACCTCCTCAGAGGCCGAGCCGGTCTCGGCGGCGCCGCGGTTGACCTGGCCGATGTCGGTGGCCGCGGTCTGGGTGCCCTGCGCGACGGTCTGGACGCTGCGGGCGATCTCTTGCGTGGCCGCGCCCTGCTGCTCGACGGCGCTCGCGATCGAGGTCGAGATCGACGAGATCTGGCCGATGGTGGCGCCGATCTCCTTGATCGCGGCGACCGATTCGGCCGTAGCGCCCTGCATGCCCGCGATGTGCGAGGAGATCTCGTCGGTGGCCTTGGCGGTCTGGCTCGCCAGCGACTTCACCTCGCTCGCAACCACCGCAAAGCCGCGGCCGGCGTCGCCGGCACGCGCGGCCTCGATGGTGGCGTTGAGCGCGAGAAGATTGGTCTGCTCGGCGATCGCCGTGATCAGCTTGACCACCTCGCCGATCTGCTGGGCGGCATGCGACAGCTTGCCGATGCGGCCGTCGGTCTCCTTCGCCTGCACCACGGCAGCTTCCGCGATCCGGCTGGAATCGCGCACCTGGCGGCCGATCTCCTCGACCGAGGCCGAGAGCTCTTCGGTCGCGGTCGCGACCGACTGCATGTTGGAGGAGGCCTGCTCGGAGACGCCGGCGACCTGGCTCGAGAGGGTCTGCGTGGTTTCGGCGGT
>NZ_LBIY01000005.1:50356-51937 GCF_028128625.1 Bradyrhizobium sp. CCBAU 45389
CCGAAACGTTGGAGACGATGGCGCCGACCGCGCTCTCGAAATCGTCGGCAAAGCGGATCAGCTCGGCGCGGCGGCTGGCGGCCTGCTCCCGGTTCTGGACTTCGCTGGCGGCAGCATCGCGCTCGGCCTTGGCGATCGCCTGAACCTTGAATTCTTCCACCGCGCCGGCCATCTCGCCGATCTCGTCCTTGCGCCCCAAGCCGGGCAGCACCACGTCGAAATTGCCCGAGGCAAGTTCGCGCATCGCCTTGCACATCGCGATCATCGGACGCGAGATGCCGTTGCCGAGCATCAGCGCGAGCGCAGCGCCGACGGCGAGGCCGCCCAGTGCCAGCATCAGCATCAGCCGCTCGGTCTCGACGATGGTGGTATTGGCGCTGGCCTCGATGCGCTGCTGGTCGGCGGTGAGATCCGAGCGCAGATCGGCCGAGAGCTTGAGGATGGACGCGGCCGTCTTGGTCATCTCGCCATTCGACTTGACGATGACCTTCACGTTCTCGGTCAGCTTCGAGAATGAGGTACGGTACTGCTTCAGGAGGTTGCCGATCTCGGTGACGCGGTCGGTGATCTTCTGGTCGTTGGCGTAGATCGAGACCAGCAGGGTCTCCAGGAACTTGATACGGGCGATCACGCCGTCGGCGGTCTTCGGCTCGGGCTTGGCGACGAAGGCGCTGACCGAGGTGGAGACCGCGAGATATTGCGAGGTGACGTCCTTGGCCGTGGTCTGGACCGAGGCGAGACCGGCGAGCGCCGCGGTATCGGCGAGGTCGTCGAACTTGAAGCGGATCTTGTTGCCGACGCTGTTGAGCTCGTCGGCCGCGATCTTGTTGTTCTCGCGCGTCAGGGTGATGATCTCACCGAAGACCTTGGTGAAACGCTGGAACTCGGCCTCGAGCTTGCCGACCTGCTCGCGGCGCGCAGCGGTCGTGGCCGCCATGGACTTGGCGATTGCACCCCTCAGATTCTCTTCCGCCGCCTTGGCTGCGGTCTCGTCATCGGTCGCGCCGGTCAGCGTATAGGCCCGCGCCAGCCCCTGATAGGCGATCAGCTCGCGGTCGACGGTCCGCGCGAGGTCCGCTTCGGAGACGCTGGTCCGGTAGGAGGCCACGGCAGCCTGGATCCGCTCGAAGCCGAAATAGGCGAAAGCCATGCTGACGGCGAGGATGGCCAGCACCGCCACGAAGCCGAGGATGATTTTTGCGCGAAAGCGCAAGGTGAGCAGCTTCGATGTGTTCGGCTTCGACTTGACGGGCATTCCCCCACCCCATTCCATTCGCGGAAAACCAGGCGCAGCCCGGGAGCAGCCCGCTCCCCGACTCGTATGCACGGTAGTTGGCAAAGGATAAGCGGCGGTAAATTTGTGGCGCCGCAACTGGCGGTTAGGTGTCGCGGGGAATTGTTAAGGCGGGCTTTCTGGCGCAGTTACAAATTGAAGGCCGCCGTCGTCCCGGCGAAGGCCGGGACGACGGCTGAGCGTGATGCGACGGCGGCGCTTACGCCGCCCGAATATTCCCCATGAAGCGGTCGAGCTCGGCGCGAAGGCGGGTGCTTTCGGATGAGAGAGACTTGGCCGAGTTCAGC
>NZ_LBIY01000005.1:52291-141390 GCF_028128625.1 Bradyrhizobium sp. CCBAU 45389
GATTGGTCTGCTCGGCGATCGCCGTAATCAGCTTGACCACTTCGCCGATCTGCTGGGCGGCATGCGACAGTTTGCCGATGCGGCCGTCGGTCTCCTTCGCCTGCACCACGGCGGCTTCCGCGATCCGGCTGGAATCGCGGACCTGGCGGCCGATCTCCTCGACCGAGGCCGAGAGCTCTTCGGTCGCGGTCGCAACCGACTGCATGTTGGAGGAGGCCTGCTCGGAGACGCCGGCGACCTGGCTCGAGAGGGTCTGCGTGGTTTCGGCGGTGCGGGTCAGGGTCGAGGCCGCCGATTCCAGCTGCACGGCCGAGGACGAAACGTTGGAGACGATGGCGCCGACCGCGCTCTCGAAATCGTCGGCAAAGCGGATCAGCTCGGCGCGGCGGCCGGCCGCCTGCTCCCGGTTCTGGACTTCGCTGGCGGCAGCATCGCGCTCGGCCTTGGCGACGGCCTGAACCTTGAATTCTTCCACCGCGCCGGCCATCTCGCCGATCTCGTCCTTGCGCCCCAAGCCGGGCAGCACCACGTCGAAATTGCCCGAGGCGAGCTCGCGCATCGCCTTGCACATCGCGATCATCGGACGCGAGATGCCGGTGCCGAGCAGGAAGGCGAGAACCGCCCCCAGCAGCGTGCCGCCGACGGCCAGCATCAGCACCAGCTGCTCGGTCTGCCCGATGGTCGCTTCCGACTCCGAATCCAGCCGCTGCTGCTCGGCGACGAGGTCCGCCTTCATGGCGGTCGCGCCTTGCAGGATCGCACCGGCCGAGCCGCTCATTTCGGTGACGAGCTCATCCACCATCTTGGCGTTGGCGATCAGCTTCTCCAGCGCTTCGCGATAGGCCACCAGGATGGTCTTGGCGTCCTTCAGGCCGGCGACGATCTTGTCGTCCATGGAATAGACCGCGCCGAGCGAGTTCTCGACGAATTTCAGCCGCGCCAGCGCGCTGGTGGCGATCGCCTGGTCGGACGTCAGCACGAAGTTGGTCGCCGCCGCACTCGCGGTCTGGAACTGGGCGTTGACCTGCTTGGTGCCGAACTCGATCGCCTGCGCCTCGGAATCGGAGGCATTGTTGCCGACATCGTCGAGCTTGTATTTCAGCAGGTTGGCCTGGCGCGTGAGCTGGTTCTGCACCAGCAGCGCGCTGTCACGCTTGGCCTGCAGCACTTTTGCGAAGGTCGCGGAGAAGTTGGAGAACTCCTTGGCGAGCTTGTTGAGGCTCTCCTGCCGCGCCGGCTTCTTGGCACCCTTGATGGCCTGATCGATGGCGCTCTTCAGGCTGGCCTCGGCATCGAGCGCCGCCTTGGCGTCGTCTTCCTTGCCGGTGACGACGAAATATCTGACGGCCGAACGATAGGCGAGCAGCTCGCGGTCGATGTTGCGGGCGAGGTCGGCTTCGGACACGCTGGTGCGGTAGGACCCGACCCCGGACGACACCCGCTCGAAGCCGAAATAGGCGAAAGCCATGCTGCCGGCCGAGATCACCAGCACGGCAGCAAAGCCGAGAATGATTTTTGCGCGGAACCTGAGGGTCGGAAAAATTGCACGCTTCGACGGCGACGCGACACGCCCGGACATTCCCAACCCCCAACTTATGTTCTTGCAACGACTAGCGGCGCGGAAGCAGCCCTTCCCGAACCGTGCGGAAAATTAAGGCAGAATCGTCAAGGGGTGGTAAATCCGTCCGGTTTGCATCCTGATTAGAGAGTTCCTTCCGCAGGACTTGTCCGGCCTTGCGGGACCGGGCGCCGTGTTGCGGCTCACCGGAAAACGCCCTACTCTCGAATACTTATCAGGCACTTGGCATTAGACCGAGCTGGTCCTCGAGGGGAGAAACGGAGTGGGGCAAACCGATTTTCGGTTTGGCGGTGCGTCTGGCGTTGCCGTGGCCAAATCGAAGGCTGCGAGCGTCGATGAAGCCGTGGCCGAACTGGCGGCCCAGCTCCCCTCCGACGAGCTGGCGCTGATCCTGGTGTTCCTCTCCCCCAGCTACGATCCCCATCACTTCATCGCCGAGATCACCCGGCACTTCGACGAGACCCAGGTTTGCGGTTGCACCACCGCGGGCGAGCTTGCCCCCGATGGCTGGGACGAAAACAGCGTCGTGGCTCTGGCGTTCAGCCGCGCTGATTTCTCCGCGGCGGTGCGGCCCATTTTCAACCTCGACAGCTTCCGCGTCGAGGACGGCCGCAGGATCGGCGGCGAGCTCCGGCACGAGCTGTTGCGGGCCACTCCGCAGGTCGACCGCGGAAGTGCCTTCGGCCTCGTCCTGATCGACGGCCTGTGCCGCCGCGAGGAAGCGGTGATGTCCGCGCTCTATGCATCGCTGGACGACATTCCGGTCGTCGGTGGGTCCGCAGGCGACGGGATGCGCTTCGAGAAGACCTTTGTGTTCTTTGGCGGCAAGGCGCACAGCAATGCCGCCCTGCTGATCCTGTTGAACACATCGTTGCCGTTCCGCGTCTTCAAGTGCGACAATTTCGAGCCGCGGGCGCAGAAGATGGTCGTGACCGAGGCCGACATCGAAAATCGAATGGTCAGGGAGCTGAACGCGGAGCCTGCCGCGCTGGAATATTCGCGTGTGGTCGGCATCATGGACGCCAAGCTCGATCCGTTCTCCTTTGCATCGCATCCGGTGCTGGTGCGCGTCGGCGGCTCCTATTACGCGCGCTCGATCCAGCGCGTCGAACCGGACGGCTCGCTGCATTTCTTCTGCGCCATCGACGAGGGCATGGTGTTGACGGCGGCGACGTCGCGAAGCCTGGTCGGCGCGACCCGCGAGACGTTTGCCGATATCCGCGACCAGATCGGAGAGGTCTCGCTCTATATCGGCTTCGAGTGCCTGCTCCGCCGGCTCGACGCCGAGCAGCATCAGCTCACCCGCGACATGTCCGACTTGTACCGGCAGAATCGGGTCGTCGGTTTTCATACCTATGGCGAGCAGTTCGGCTCCATGCATGTGAACCAGACCTTCACGGGCGTTGCGATCGGAAGGCGTCCGTCGTGACGGACATGTGGCAGGGCCCCGATGCCGTCGACCAGCTGCGGCGCGAGGCCGCCAAGCTGAGGAAGATCAATGCCGCGCTGATGTCGCGCGTCGAGCGCTCGATGGACCAGCAGCTCAACGCCTTCTCGCTGTTCGAAACCGCCATTGCGCTCGACCACAAGGTTCGCGACCGGACGCACCAGTTGCGCGAGGCGCTGCATTCGGTCGAGCGCGCCAATGAGGGTCTCTACCGCGCCAAGCAGCAGGCGGAGGCGGCAAGCTCGCTGAAATCCTCGGTGCTGATCTCGGTCACCCACGATCTGCTGCAGCCGCTCAACGCGGCGCGCCTGACCCTGTCGGCGCTGACCGAGATGATGGAGTCGCAGGAGGCCGGCCTGCTGATCGACCAGGCCAACCGCTCGCTGGTGATGCTGGAGGACCTGCTGCGGTCGCTGCTGGAGATCGCCAAGCTCGACGCCGGCGCACTCAAGCCCGACGTGCGCGCGATCGCGCTGGCGCCCTTGTTCGAGCAGCTCCGCAACGAGTTCGAGCCGATCGCCGCGCGGCAAGGCCTGTCCTTGCGTATCCGCAGCTCACCGCTGGCGGTGACGTCGGATGCGATGATGCTGCGGCGGATCCTGCAGAACCTGCTCGCCAATGCCATCCGCTACACCCGCAGCGGCGGCGTCGTCATGGGATGCCGGCCGCGGGGCGACCAGATCTGCGTCCAGGTCTCCGACACCGGACCTGGAATTGCGCAGGCGCAGCAGGAGGCGATCTTCCGCGAATTCCAGCGCGGCGAGGCCATTGCGACCGACCAGGCCGGCTTCGGGCTCGGCCTCTCCATCGTCCGCCGCTTCGCAACCGTGCTCGGGCACGAGGTGCGGCTGTCGTCGCAGCTCGGCAGGGGATCGACCTTCACCCTGGAGCTGGAGCCGGCCGACCTCGCTGAAGTCGGCGACGAGGTGCATGAGGTCAAGCTCGCCGAGCGGCACTACAATTATAGCGGCCTCGAAGGCGCCAAGATCCTGCTGATCGAAAACGATCCGAACGGCTCGGAGGCGATGGCCGCGCTGCTGGAGGGATGGGGCTGCGACGTCGCGACCACGCGATCGGGCGCCGACGCGCTGGTGCGCCTCAGCGAGCTCGGCGGCGCGCCCGATGCCGTGATTGCCGACCTCCATCTCGATCACGGCGAGAGTGGCCTGTCGGCCATCGCCGCCGTCAGGGAGCAGTTGAAGCTCGACACGCCGGCCATGATCATCACCGCCGACTATTCGGAGAAGGCGGCGAAGGAGGCGAGCCTCTACGGCCTCGAAGTGCTGAAGAAGCCGATCAAGCCGGCCGAGATGCGGGCGCTGCTGTCGTTCCTGCTGAGCTAGCGTGGGGCCCCCAAATAAAAAAGGTCGAAAACAACCCCATGCACAGTACCGGTAATATCTTACCGCTCACCAAGCTGATGATTTGAATCCAAGATCATCGGTCGCGTGTGCTCGGTCTGCGAGGCAAGACAGCAGACAATCGCGTCACTGCTGGTCCGGATGTGCCCGCTCGCGCCTGGTGCCCTCGGCCGCCAGCGTCGCGAAATCGATCCGGGACATTTCGACGATGGCCTTGGTGCGGCTCAGCACGTTGAGCTTGCGCAGGATGTCGGAGACGTGGACCTTCACGGTGGTCTCGGAAATCTTCAGCTCGTAGGCGATCTGCTTGTTCTGCAGGCCGCGCTTGAGCATTTCGAGCACGCGCAATTGCTGCGGCGTCAGATCGTGCAGGCGCTTCAGCAGATCCTGCGCGGGTCCGGCGACGCGTTGCGGGCGGACAAGTCCGCGATAGGCGGCGGGGACACAGACCGAGCCGCGCAGCACCTCGCCGATCGACTGCGCGAGATCCTGCTTGGACGACGATTTGAGAATGTAACCGGAGACGCCGAGCGACAAGGCGCCGGACATGATCTGTGGATCCTGATGCCCGGAGACGATGACGACGGGAATCCTGGGAAACGCCTTGCGGATGCGGATGATGCCCGAAAGACCTGTTGTGCCCGGCATCGACAGGTCGAGCAGGATGAGGTCGAGCCCGGTGGTCGCCGCGACCTGCTCGAGCGCACCGTCGATCGACGTCGCCTGAAGGATCTCGGCCGCGGGCGCCACCATCTGGAGCGCGCCCTCGAGCGCCTCGCGAAACAGCGGATGATCTTCGACAATCAGAAATCGCATCACGTGTGAGCCATTCCCTGATTATTGCCTAGGCTACTGCCGGATTCGAAATCGAAACGAGAATGTCTCAACCCAATCAGAGCGGGTTGATCCAGGTCAAGTACGACGTCAAGCACGACATCGCGCGTCATTGCGGCCGCCCGCGGTCGGCCCGTGCATAGGGTCGGACCTTGGGATCGGGCAAGTCCATCTTGCCGATCTCGATGATCGCCTTGTTGCGGCTGAACAGGCCGAGCTTGCGCAGAATCTCGGTGATGTGCGCCTTCACCGTGGATTCGGCGAGCTGAAGCTCCTGGGCAATCTGCCGGTTCGGATAGCCGCGCCGCAAGAGATCGAGCACGCGAAGCTGCTGCGGCGTGAGCTCGCGCAGCTTGACCTCGAGCGCCTTGCTGGCCTCGGCCCGCCGCCGCGGCGTCGCCACGAAATCCTTCGGCACCGACACCGATCCCTTCAGCACGCCCTCGATCGATTGCGCCAGCTCGCGCTTCGACATCGACTTCGGCAGATAACCGGCGGCTCCCAGCTCCAGCGCCTCGCGGACGACGCGCTGGTCCTCGTCGCTCGACACGATGGCGACCGGCAGGCGCGGATAGGCCTCGCGCAAGCGCAGAAAGCCGGAGAAGCCGGTCGAATCCGGCAGCAAGAGATCGAGCAGCGCGAGGTCGATGCCCTCGCCCTGCTCGGCCGTCAGGATATGAAGGGCATCCTCGATCGACATCGCCTCGAAGATCCGCGCCTCCGGCAAGGCCAGGCGCACCGCATTGCCGAGCGCCTCGCGAAACAGCGGATGATCGTCGATGATCAGGAAGCTGGTCATGGCGCCTTCGCAGGACTGCACCGCTGAATGCTGCACCGTACAGGCATCCGCCGCCGTAGCGGAAGAGGCAGAACCGTGCGGCACCCGTCCGGCACCGGGATGGTGCCGGGTGGACGCTAGCACATCCTCCCGATCGGGTTCGGTCAAGATCGTTCAGTCGTTCGATTCGGACTGGACCGTCAGCAGGAAGGAATAGATGTTGTCGAACTGGTCGTCGGTATAGACGTCCTTCCAAGCCGGCATGCCCTTGGTCGGCCGTCCCTCATGCACGGTCGTCCAGAACTTCTCGCGCATCTCGTCGCCGTAGCGGTGACGCAGCAGCCGCAGATCGATCTTCCGCTCGCTCTGGATCGCGTCGGGACCATGGCAGTGCGCACAGGTTCCGTTGAAGATCTCCTTGCCGGCGCCGACCGCTTCGGCGCCGGGCGCGGCCGCGTCGCCCTTGGTCTCGGTCGCCACGACATTGGCGATCTGCGTCACGACGGCTCCGGTTCCCGTCCCCGTCGTGGTGGCCGCCGGCACTGTGCCGAAGCGAACCGGCGCGCTGGTCGGCAAACCGTATTTCACCGCGAGCTCGCCGATCGTCGTCTGAAGCTGCGGCAACACGGCATCGACGCGATCGCGCAGCTCGGTCGAGGTCTTGGCAAAGCCGATAGCGGCGTCCCATGACAGGCCTTCGCCTTCGGTGAGCTCGATCTGATAGCGGCCATGATAGGTGGTCTTGTTCAGCCAGCCGGCGACCGGCCCCCAGATGAAGGCAACGTCGGCCCTGCCCTGGTCGAGCGCCTGCATGCCTTCCTCGGGCGACAGCACCGTCACCTTCTGGATGTCGTCGCGGCTTGCGAGCAGGTTTTGCGGCGTGCTGGCGAACTGCACGGCAACGCGCTTGCCCTTGAGGCCGTCGATGCCGCCGGGTGCCTGGCCCTTGGCGGCGACGAGCGCATAGCCCTCCTTCGCGAAGCTGTTGGAGAAGATCACGGCCGGCCCCATGAAATCCTCGGAGCGCGGCAGCCCGATCATGGCGTCGCATTGCTTGCCGAGCAGCGTGACGCGCACGGTGCGCTTGCCGAAATAGGATTTGTACCAATCGTAGGCGATCGGCCGGCCGAGCGCCTGCGCCAGGGCCTGCCCGATCTCGACATAGAAGCCCGGCTGCGCCGCACTATCGCTCGAGAATGGAAGATTGGTCGGATCGGCGCAGAGACGGAACGGCTGCGCTTCGTCGGCATGCAGCGGCAAGGCCGGAACGATCAGCGCCGCGGCGGCACATGCGAGCAAGGCTGAGATGGAGCGATGTCGGCTCGCACCGATGGCAGAATGATTGGCACGCATCCTCGTCTCCCGTAGCGTTGTTGGGCCGGAGTTCGTTGAGCCAGGCGCAGCGGCACCAGGCATCGGCCGATGCCGCAGCTCATGTCTGGAAAAAGCGCGCGCGTATCCCGTCACCTCGAGAGGATACGCGCGCGAGTGGTCACTGGACGGAGAACACGAAGAGCGAACCGCCCTCGGGAGCTGCGGCCGTCATCTTCTTTCCTACCTCGCCCAGGAACGCAGGCAGCGCAGCCGTGCGGCCGACGACGATGGCGACATATTGCTTGCCGTCGACCTGATAGGTCACCGGACCTGCGCCGATGCCGGAACCGAGATTCTTGCTCCACAGCACCTTGCCGGACTTCGCATCGATGGCGCGGAAGTCGCCATGGATGTTGCCGGCAAACACGAGGCCACCGCCGGTGGTCAGCGTGCCGCCGTTGAACGGCAGGTCTTCCTTGATCGACCAGACCTTCTTCTGCGCGACCGGATCCCAGGCCACGAGCTCGCCGAGGAAACCGCCGGGGCCTTCCTTGGTCGGGAATTCGGCGCCGAGATAGAACACGCCGCGCTTGTAGGCGACGTCACTGACCGACCAGTCCATGCAGACATTGTTGGACGGGATGTAGACGAGGCCGGTCTGCGGGTTGAACGACATCGGCTGCCAGTTCTTGCCGCCGATCAGGTTCGGGCAGATGTCCTTGGCAGGATGGTTCGGTCCGGGGCGCTTGTCGGGATCCTCGACCGCGCGCATCGTGGCGACGTCCCACTTCTTGGCCCAGTTGGAGAACACGTACTTCTCCGCCGACAACACCTTGCCGGTCTCACGGTTGGCGATGAAGAAGTAGCCGTTGCGATCCGCCTTCATCAGCGCCGGAACGGTGCTGCCGCCGATCTTCAGATCCGCGAGCACGGCTTCGTTGACGCCGTCATAGTCCCAGGCATCGGCCGGCGTGGTCTGGATGTGCCACTTGATCTTGCCGGTGTTGGGATCGAACGCCACCGTCGAGGCGGTGTAGAGGTTGGTCAGCTTGCCGAAATTGCCGTCGCCGGTCGAGCGCACCGCCGTGTTCCACGGGCCGGGATTGCTGGTGCCCCAATAGACCGTGTCGCTCTTCGGATCGTAGGAGCCGACCAGCCAGGCCGCACCGCCGCCATGCTGGGCGGAGTCGCCTTTCCAGGTGTCGCCACCGGGCTCATCCGGCGAAGGAACGGTGAAGGTCTGCCACACCTGCTTGCCGGTGTTGATATCGAAGGCCTGCAGCGAGCCGCGCACGCCGTATTCGCCGCCGCCGAAACCGGTGATGACCTTGTCGCGCACGACGAGCGGCGGCGAGGTGATGACCGAGCCTTGCTTGTAGTCGACCACCTTCGTCGTCCACAGCGCCTTGCCGGTTGCGGCATCGAGCGCCGTCAGCTTGCCGTCGAGACGGCCGACGAAGATCTTGCCGTCGGCATAGGTGACGCCGCGATTGTTCACGTCGCAGCAGGCATATTGCAGCACGTCCTCGGGAATGTCGGGCTCCCAGGTCCATTTGCGCGCGCCGGTGGCCGCATCGAGCGCATAGACGTATTTCGGGCCCCAGGAGCTCGAAACGTAGAGCGTGTTGCCGATGACGATCGGCGAGGATTCGTTCGAACGCAGCGACGCCAGCGAGAACGAGTAGGCGAGCGTCAGCTTGCCGGCGTTCTCGGTGTTGATCTGCTTCAGCGGGCTGAAGCGCGTGTTGCCGTAGTCGTGGCCGGCGACGGCCCACTGGTTCGAATCGGATTGCGCCTTGAGCACGGTCTCGTTGGCGCGAGTGCCGGATGTAGCGGCGGCGAGCATCGCAATCATGGAGATGCCGGCCAAGAAGCCCTTCGTTCCAAAGGTCATGTATTCCCTCCGCGATGTTGTTGTGAACGCCTCGTTGGGCGCCTGAGCGCGCTGCGCTCGTGATGCGCAGTTCGTCTGCGAGCCATCGTTCGAAATTACAGCATCGCCTTTTCGCGCTTAGTATAGGCGGAAGGTAGTAGAGCAGATCATCGGCGGCTTTCGCTGCTCATCTCGTTGTCCTGGCTTGCGTCTTGCCCGTATTTTTCAGCTCGAAATGCGTCATCAGATTCCGGCAAAGTCATGCCGCAATCCGATTCGTCCGGCCACTCAGCGCAGTAGGGTGGGCAAAGCGAAGCGTGCCCACCTCTTCTCTCGCAATCGTGGATTAGTAAGTCGTGGGCACGGCGCAAGAGCGCCTTTGCCCACCCTACAAGTTCGCGTCGGGGCGCCGAGGACGACGTGCTGATCAGGATGATGGCGCTACCACCGCGGCAAAACTTTCAAAGAAATTCGCGGCGAGTTTGCGCGACGTCGAGTCGATCAGGCGCGAGCCGAGCTGCGCGAGCTTGCCGCCGATCTGCGCGTCGGCCTCGTAATGCAGGATGGTGACGTCAGGCGATTCTTCTTCCAGCCTGACCTTCGCGCCGCCCTTGGCAAAGCCGGCGACGCCGCCGGCGCCCTCACCGACGATGCGATAGCCGTTGGGCGCATCGATGTCGGTCAGCGTCACCTTGCCGCTGAACGTCGCCTTCACCGGACCGACCTTCAGCACCACGGTCGCCGTCATCTCCGTCGGCGATGCCATCTCGAGCGATTGGCAGCCGGGAATGCAGCGCCTGAGAATATCGGGATCGTTGAGCGCAGCCCACACCGTGGCCTTCGACGCCGGGATCCGCTGACTGTCGTTCATCTGCATCGCTTCCATCCCTTTTGACCGTTGCTTGTACGGTTCGACTAGGGGGACGTCCGGCTGCGATCAATCGCCAGGAAGTACTAGGCCTGCTTTCCCGCGTTTCATTCATTCGATGTCATTCCGGGGCGCGACCAACAGGTCCGCGCGAAGCGCGGCCCGATGGTCGCGAACCCGGAATCCATCCATCCACCTACTCTTACGCTCGATGGATTCCGGGCTCCCTCGCTCCGCTCGGGCCCCCGGAATGACGGCGTGGATTGTTGGAGTCGCAACGCTCGGCCGGCGCGGCCCGTCGGCAACGATTTGCTGCATCGCCGTAAGCAAAATCAATGACTTAGGCTACTTCCGCCTACTACCAAGATCGCGATTACAAGGGCGTGAGCACGTGCTCCTATTCGTGACAAGGAACAAGGCATCAAAGGGAGAAGCGACGCGCGAGGAGCGCGACGTCCAAGGCCAGAGCTCAAGGCCAGCGCTTCGCGCGATCGCGGTTGAGCGCAGGCCGCATCTGACGACGTGGACACCGTTTTCGCTGGGCTCATTGCAAGGTCGCGCCATGCGCTGGTGGCGGCACGACATGTCGTGGCCGAATCGCACATCTGCGAGAGCAGCCACGATGACCTTTCCATGACGCGCGGTCACCAAAATCCCAGTTGCAAAGTTCCGTTCGCGCTGTCTCTAATTAGAATAACTACAAACATTCGGGAGGAGTACGCCGTGTCTACAGTCAAACTGACGGTCAACGGCAAGGCCGTTGCTGTCGATGTCGAGGACCGCACGCTGCTGGTCCATGTTCTGCGCGATCACCTCAACCTGACCGGCACCCATGTCGGCTGCGACACCAGCCAGTGCGGCGCCTGCGTCGTGCACATGGACGGCCGCGCGGTGAAATCCTGCACCATGCTGGCGGGCCAGGCCGACGGCGCCAACGTCACCACCATCGAGGGCATCGCCAAGGGCGACGAGCTGCACCCGATGCAGGCCGCCTTCCGCGACAATCACGGCCTGCAGTGCGGCTATTGCACCCCGGGCATGATCATGTCGGCGATCGACATCGTGCAGCGCCATGGTGGACAGCTCGACGAGGCCACCGTCCGCCAAGAGCTCGAGGGCAATATCTGCCGCTGTACCGGCTACCACAACATCGTCAAAGCCGTGCTGGATGCAGCCGGCCGCATGAAGGTCTCGCAGGCGGCCGAGTAAGCGGCACGCCTCGAAAGCAGAACCACCGCCGCAGCTGTCGATGGACAGCGCGGTCAAAACAATTTCCGGTCGGGAGGACCAGACATGGGTGTTGAAGGCATCGGTGCGCGCGTCGTGCGCAAGGAAGACAAGCGTTTCATCACCGGCAAGGGCCGGTATGTGGACGACATCAAATTGCTGGGCATGACCCATGCCCATTTCATCCGCAGCCCGCATGCACATGCCAAGGTGAAGGGGATCGACTCCTCCGCGGCACTGAAGATGCCGGGCGTGGTCGCGGTGCTCACGGGCCAGCAGCTCGTCGACGATAAGGTCGGCAACCTGATCTGCGGCTGGGCCATCACCTCCAAGGACGGCAGCCCGATGAAGATGGGCGCATGGCCGGCGATGGCGCCGGAGACGGTGCGCTTCGTCGGTCAGGCCGTCGCTGTCGTGATCGCCGACAGCAAGAATCTGGCGCGTGACGCGGCCGAAGCCGTGGTCGTGGATTATGAGGAGCTCCCGGCCGTCGCCGACATGCACGCCGCGATCAAGGCCGGCGCGCCGCAGCTTCATCCCGAAGCACCCGGCAACCAGGTCTATGACTGGGTGATCGGCGACGAGGGCGCGGTGAGCGCCGCCTTCTCGAAGGCAGCCAACGTCGTGAAGCTCGACGTCACCAACAACCGCCTCGCCCCCAACGCGATGGAGCCGCGCGCGGCGATCGCCGACTACGACGCGGCGGAAGAGCATTTCACGCTCTACACGACGTCGCAGAACCCGCACGTCGCCCGGCTCGTGCTGTCGGCGTTCTACAACATCGCGCCCGAGCACAAGCTGCGCGTGATCGCGCCCGACGTCGGCGGCGGCTTCGGCTCGAAGATCTTCATCTACCCCGAAGAAATGGTGGCGTTGTGGGCCTCGAAGAAGGTCGGCCGTCCCGTGAAATGGACCGGCGACCGCACCGAAGCGTTCCTCACCGACGCGCATGGCCGCGACCATGTCACCCATGCCGAGATGGCGTTCGACGCCAGCAACAAGATCATCGGCCTGAAGGTGAAGACCTACGCCAATTTCGGCGCCTACATGTCGCTGTTCTCGTCCTCGGTGCCGACCTATCTCTACGCGACGCTGCTGTCGGGCCAGTACAATATCCCGGCGATCCATGCCGAGGTGATCGGCGTCTACACCAACACCACGCCGGTCGACGCCTATCGTGGCGCGGGCCGTCCCGAGGCGAGCTATCTGATTGAGCGGTTGATGGAGACGGCGGCGCGGCAGTTGAAGGTCGATCCGGCGGCGCTGCGCCGGACCAACTTCATCACCCAGTTCCCGCACCAGACGCCCGTGATCATGGCCTATGACACCGGCGAC
The DNA here is from genome assembly GCF_028128625.1 of Bradyrhizobium sp. CCBAU 45389. Taxonomy (NCBI): domain Bacteria; kingdom Pseudomonadati; phylum Pseudomonadota; class Alphaproteobacteria; order Hyphomicrobiales; family Nitrobacteraceae; genus Bradyrhizobium; species Bradyrhizobium sp. CCBAU 45389. Next base: position 64,908 of record NZ_LBIY01000005.1, read on the forward strand.
TTTAACGCCTCGCTCGACGCGGCGATGAAGGCGATCGACTATGCCGGCTTCGCCGGACGCAAGGCGCAAGCGAAGTCGCAAGGCAAGCTGCGCGGCATCGGCGTCTCCTGCTACATCGAGGCCTGCGGCATCGCGCCGTCGAAGGCCGTCGGCAGCTTAGGTGCCGGCGTCGGCCTGTGGGAGTCCGCGGAAGTGCGGGTCAACCCGGTCGGAACCATCGAGATCCTCACCGGATCGCACAGCCACGGCCAGGGCCACGAGACGACGTTCTGTCAGCTCGTCGCCGACCGCCTCGGCGTTCCCATCAGCCAAGTCTCGATCGTCCATGGCGACACCGACAAGGTGCAGTTCGGCATGGGCACCTACGGCTCGCGCTCGGCGGCCGTCGGCCTCACCGCGATCCTCAAGGCGATGGAGAAGGTCGAATCCAAGGCCAGGAAGATCGCCGCGCATGCGCTGGAGGCATCGGAAGCCGACATCGTCATAGAGAACGGCGAGTTCAAGGTGACCGGCACCGACAAGGCCATCGCTTTCCCGATGGTCGCACTCGCGGCCTACACCGCGCACAATCTGCCTGACGGGATGGAGCCGGGCCTGAAGGAAAGCGCCTTCTACGATCCGACCAACTTCACCTTCCCGGCCGGCACCTATATCTGCGAGCTCGAGGTCGACGCTGGGACGGGCAAGACCTCCTTCGTCAACTTCGTTGCGGCCGACGATTTCGGCCGGCTGATCAACCCGATGATCGTCGAGGGCCAGGTCCATGGCGGCCTGGTTCAAGGCATCGGGCAGGCGCTGCTCGAGCACGCCATCTACGATGCCAACGGCCAACCGGTCACGGCCTCGTTCATGGACTACGCCATGCCGCGCGCCGACGATGTGCCCTCGTTCAACCTCTCCCACACCACGACGCTGTGCCCGGGCAATCCGCTCGGCATCAAGGGTTGCGGTGAGGCCGGCGCGATCGGCGCCTCGGCGGCCGTGATCAACGCGATCACGGATGCGATCGGCAAGAACAATCTGGAAATGCCCGCAACCCCGGATCGGGTGTGGCGTACGATCAACGCGGCTTGAGAGGGAGGAACGAACATGTACCAGACCACATATCATCGCGCCTCCTCCGTGGACGAGGCCGCCAGCCTGTTCGGCAAGAGCAGCGAGGCCAAATTCCTTGCCGGCGGTCAGACGCTGCTTCCGGTGATGAAGCAGCGCCTCGCGGGTCCCTCTGACGTCATCGACCTTGGCAAGATCAAGGACATGATCGGCGTCGAGGCGTCCGGCGACACGCTGACGATCAAGGCCGCCACACCGCATTACGATGTGGCGACCAGCGATGCCGCGAAGAAGGCGATTCCCGCGCTCGCCTATCTGGCGTCGCTGATCGGCGATCCCGCCGTGCGCTATCGCGGCACGATCGGCGGCTCGATCGCCAACAACGATCCCGCCGCGGACTATCCGGCCGCGCTGTTCGCGCTCGACGCCACCGTGAAGACCAACAAGCGGTCGATCGCGGCCGGCGATTTCTTCAAGGGCCTGTTCACCACGGCGCTCGAAGACGGTGAGATCATCACTGCCGTCTCGTTCCCGGTTCCGGCGAAGGCGGGCTATGCCAAGATGCGGCATCCCGCTTCGCGCTTCGCGCTCACCGCGGTGTTCGTCGCGCAGACGAAATCCGGCGAGATCCGCGTCGCCGCGACCGGGGCGTCGCAGAGCGGGGTGATGCGGGTTGGTGTGATAGAAGCCGCGCTGAAGGCAAACTGGTCACCGTCGGCACTCGATAGCATCAGCATTCCCGCGAGCGGATTGCTGGCGGACATCCACGGCACCGCCGAGTACCGCGCCAACCTCGTCAAGGTGATGGCGCAGCGCGCGGTGGCTGCTGCGGGCTGACGATCCCGCGCCAGCGCCTCGACGCAAATTTTCCGCGGCGCGCACTTCGGTGCGCGCCGTTTTATTTTGCCCATGCGGCATGAAAACCGCTTGCCTCGCTGGCGGGAAGGCGAGAAAAGTTAATCAGCCGATTAACTCGCCCCCAAGAGCAACGTGAGGCGTTTGCCGGATCACCGGCACTGCCCGCGACCCGAGGAAACAACAACGTGCTCGATAAACCCTCCCAAAACTCCTCCATCCGCACCGCCGGCCCGCTCTCGGGCTTCCGCGTCGTCGAATTCGCCGGCATCGGCCCCGGCCCGTTCGCCTGCATGATGCTGGCCGACATGGGCGCCGACGTCGTCACGCTCGACCGCGTCGGCGCGAAGAAGAGCATGAAGTCGGTGGCGGGCCGCGGCCGCAAGGTGATCGAGCTCGATCTCAAGGACAAGACAGCGATCGCAGAGGTGCTCGATCTGCTCGCCAGCGCCGACGCGCTGGTCGAGGGTTTTCGCCCCGGCGTGATGGAGCGGCTCGGGCTCGGGCCGGACGTCGTGCTCGCACGCAATCCAAAGCTCGTCTACGGCCGCATGACCGGCTGGGGCCAGGAAGGCCCGCTCGCCAACGCCGCCGGTCACGACATCAACTACATCTCCATCACCGGCGCGCTCGCCGCGATCGGCACGAAGGAAGCACCGGTGCCGCCGCTCAACCTGGTCGGCGATTTCGGCGGCGGCGCGCTCTATCTCGTCGTCGGCGTGCTCGCAGCGCTGCTGGAAGCCTCGAGGTCCGGCAAGGGGCAGGTGGTCGATGCAGCAATGTGCGACGGCGCGGCCTCGCTGATGTCGTTCTTCTTCGACATGACCACGCTCGGCCGCTGGACCGAGGGTCGCAACCAGAACTTCCTCGACGGCGGCGCGCATTTCTACGGCGTCTATGAATGTGCCTGCGGCCATTTCGTCTCGATCGGCTCGATCGAGCCGCAGTTCTACGCGCTGCTGCGCGAGCATGCGGGCCTCTCCGATGCGGATTTTGACGCGCAGATGGACCGCAACGCCTGGCCGGCGCTGAAGGAAAAGCTGAAGGCCGTGTTCAAGAGCAGGACGCGCGAGGACTGGTGCAAGATCATGGAAGGCACCGACATCTGCTTCGCGCCGGTGCTGACCATGTCGGAAGCGACGGAGCATCCGCACATGGTCGCTCGCAACGTCTTCGTCGAGCGCCACGGCGTGAAACAGCCGGCACCGGCGCCGCGATTCTCACGCACGCCGTCCGCGGTGCGCGAGCCGGAGGCGGCGGAGATCGCCGCGGTGACGAAGGCATGGAAGCGATAAATCCAGCCCCGGCAAAGATCTCGTAGGGTGGGCAAAGGCGCGAAGCGCCGTGCCCACCATCTCTCCGTGAGAGACAAAGAAGTCGTGGGCACGCTTCGCTTTGCCCACCCTACGGCAGTGTGCGTGAGGCTAAGACCTTACGCCGCGTTCCCCACCTTCAGCACCCCGCGCCGGATCTGGTCTTCCTCGATCGATTCGAACAGGGCCTTGAAATTGCCCTCGCCAAAGCCGTCGTCGCCCTTGCGCTGGATGAACTCGAAGAAGATCGGGCCGATCGCGTTGGCCGAGAAGATCTGCAGCAGCACCTTGGTCTGGCCGCCGTCGACCACGCCTTCGCCGTCGATCAGGATGCCGTTCTTCTGGAGCCGCGCAACGTCTTCACCATGCTTGGGCAGCCGCGCATCGATCTTCTCGAAATAGGTCTCCGGCGGTGACGGCATGAAAGGCAGGCCGGCCTCGCGCAGGCCTTCGATCGTGCCGTGGATCTCGCGGCAGCCGCAGGCGATATGCTGGATGCCCTCGCCGCGGTAGGTCTTCAGATATTCCTCGATCTGGCCGGAATCGCCAGCGTCCTCGTTGATCGGAATCCGGATCTTGCCGTCCGGACTGGTCAGCGCGCGCGAGAACAGGCCGGAGGCGCGGCCTTCGATGTCGAAGAAGCGGATCTGGCGGAAGTTGAACAGCTTTTCGTAGAAGCCGGCCCAGACGTCCATGCGGCCGCGATGGACGTTGTGGGTGAGATGGTCGAGATAGAACAGGCCGGCACCCGCGGGGCGCGGATCGCGCGCCCCTAACCATTCGAACTCGGCATCATAGGCCGAGCCCTTGGCGCCGTAGCGATCGACGAGATACAGCAGGCTGCCGCCGATGCCCTTGATCGCGGGCACGTCGAGCGTCTTCTGCGCCGATGATACATCGGCGGGCTCGGCGCCGAGCGAAATCGCGCGGTCATAGGCCGCCTTCGCATCGACGACGCGGAATGCCATCGACGGCGCGCAGGGGCCGTGCGCGGCGACGAACTCGAAACCGTGGGTGCCGGGCTCCTCGTTGACGAGATAGTTGATGTCGCCCTGGCGGTAGACCGTGATCTTCTTGGTCTTGTGGCGCGCGACGGGCGCATAGCCCATCAGCTTGAACAGCGCGTGCAGCTCGCCCGGATTGGGATGCGCATATTCGACGAACTCGAAGCCGTCGGTGCCCATCGGATTGTCGGCGCTGATCGTGGCCGGCGGTGCATCGTGCGGAAACGGACCCATGCTGCTCTCCCAAATGGCTGCTAGAGAGGAACTATCCTTCATCGGACGCGCAAGGAGCGTGCAATCGGGACGCGATTTGGCTATTGTATGCATGATCCGTGCATAAAATGGACAAAACACGCATGATCTCCGTGGACGCTTTCGACCTCAAGATCCTGACCGCGCTGCAGGACGACGGCCGGCTCACCAACCAGGAGCTGGCCGATCTCGCAGGACTCTCGGCCTCGCAATGCTCGCGGCGTCGGATGCGGCTGGAGGAGGAGAAGGTGATATCCGGCTATCACGCCGACCTTTCCAGCGAGGCACTCGGCTTCGGCGTGATCGCCTTCATCCAGGTGGGACTTGCGACGCACTCGCCGGACAATTCCAAGCGTTTTCGTGCACTGGTGAACCGGATCGACGAGATCCAGGAGGCCTATTCGCTGACGGGCGATGCCGACTACGTGCTCAAAGCCGTGCTGCGCGATCTCAAGGGCCTCTCCAACCTCGTCAACGACGTGCTGATGCCGCACCAGAGCGTGGCGCATGTGCGCTCCTCGATCGTGCTCGACCGTCTCAAGGAAAGCGCGAAGCTGCCGCTCAGGGATTTGAAGGCTGGCTGAAATCGAGGGAACTACGGCCTTCGCGCTGCACGCGCCGTCTGCGATGATCCAGGCCAATCCGGGAGACTCTTGTCATGGCCCTCCAGCTGCGACCGAACTGCGAATATTGCGATTGCGATCTGCCGCCTGACGCGACGAATGCGCGGATCTGTTCGTACGAATGCACGTTCTGTGCGGACTGCGTCGAGACGAAGCTCTTCAACGTCTGCCCGAACTGCGGCGGCGGCTTTGCCCCGCGTCCGATCAGACCGACGCAGGAATGGCGGCCGGGCGTGTGCACGACCAGGCAGGTGCCATCTGACAAGCGGGTACATCTGAAGTACAGTCTGGACGATGTCGCTGCGCATTGCGCGAGAATACGCGACGTACCGCCGGGGCAGCGCTAGCAAATGCAGATTGAAGTAACGCCGGAAGAACTTAGGTACATCATCCGTGTCGGCGCAGCGCTGATGCAGCATGTCCCCGACAAGTCTCTCCCGACGTACTGCAATTTCGATAAGCAGCAAATAATCGATTTTTCAGCTCGAATGAGAACTGAGCTCGACAAGGCTGGCCTCGACCTATAGCCGGCAGGCGATCACTCCGCCGCCAATATCGTCCCCTCGACCTCGCCGAATCCGATGCGATAGCCGTTGGCCTGGCACCAGCCGCGCATGACGAGGCTGTCGCCGTCTTCCAGGAACGAGCGCCTGGCGCCGCCGGGCAGTTCGACCGGCTCGGTGCCGTTCCAGCTGATCTCGAGCAGGCTGCCGCGCTGGTTCTTCTCGGGGCCCGAGATGGTGCCGCTCCCTAAGAGATCGCCGACATTCATGGCGCAGCCGCTCGAGGCGTGGTGCATCAATTGCTGCACCGAGGACCAGTACATGTATTTGAAATTGGTGCGGCTGATGCCGGCGGGCGCATTGGCACCCGCAGCGCGCAAGGACACGTCGAGCTCGACATCGTAGTTCTGCGGCTTGCCCTGCTTGAGATAATCGAGCGGCACCGGCTGCTGCTCCGGCCCCTTCAGGCGGAACGGCTCCAGCGCCTCGCGCGTCACCACCCACGGGCTGATCGAGGTCGCGAACGCTTTTGCCAGGAACGGGCCGAGCGGCACATATTCCCATTGCTGGATGTCGCGCGCGCTCCAGTCGTTGAGCAGCACGAAGCCGAAGATCATCTCCTCGGCCTGGCTCTCGGTGAGCATGCCGCCCATGGCTGAGGGCTGGCCGATGACGGCGCCCATCTCCAGCTCGAAATCGAGCCGCTTGCACGGACCAAAGCTCGGCAGCTCCACATTCGGCGGCTTCAGCTGCCCGCGCGGCCGCTTCACTTTGGTGCCGGAGACCACGACGGTGGAGGCGCGGCCGTTATAGGCGATCGGCATGTGCAGCCAGTTCGGCTGCAGCGCGTTGTCCTTGCCGCGGAACATCACGCCGACATTGGTGGCGTGCTCCTTCGAGGAATAGAAATCGGTATAGCCGGAAACCGCGAACGGCAGATGCAGTTTTGCATCGCGCATCGGCACCAGCGCCTGTCTGCGCAGCTCCTCATTGTCGCGCAGCTCCGGATGATCGTGCCGCAAGAGCTCGCTGATCCGCGCCCGCGTCTTCGTCCAGACTTTTGGTCCCAGCGACATGAAGGGGTTGAGCGACGGTCCAGAGAACACGCCGAGCGGACCGACATCGAGCCGGGAATCCTGCTCCAGCTCCCAGAGATCGAGCACGTAATTGCCGATCGCGACACCGACGCGCTGCGTCGGATTGGCCGCGGTCGAGAACACGCCGTAAGGCAGGTTCTGGATCGGGAAGCCGGAGGCGGGATCGACTTCGATGAAGGAGCGGAGGCTGGGGTCGTTGGGGTGGGGCATTGGTTTCCCGTGGCGCAGCGGTGACGGTGTCACCCTCCCCTGGAGGGGGAGGGTCGGCTCATATCGAGCGCAGCGAAATATGAGACGGGGTGGGGTGATCTCTCAACACGGGCAGTGTTCCTTGCGGAGAGACCGTCATCCCACCCCGCTACGCATTCCGCTTCGCTGCATGCGTAGCGACCCTCCCCCTCCAGGGGAGGGTAAGCAAGACTACGGCTTGCTCGGATCGAAGCGCTTCTCGAGGCCCTTCCAGCAATCGGCGTAATCGTCCTGCAGCGTCGAGGACTTCGCGGCGTGCGCGGTGACGCGCTGCGGGTAGCGGGTTTCGAACATGAAGGCCATGGTGCCGGTCAGCTTCACCGGCTTCAGCTCGCCGTTGCTGGCGTGCTCGAAGGCGTCGCGGTCCGGGCCGTGCGGCAGCATGCAATTGTGCAAGGAGATGCCACCAGGCACGAAGCCTTGCGGCTTGGCGTCGTAGACGCCGTAGATCAGGCCCATGAACTCGCTCATGATGTTCATGTGGTACCACGGCGGACGAAAGGTATTGTCGGCGACCATCCAGCGCTCGGGGAAGATGACGAAGTCGATATTCGCGGTGCCTGCGGTCTCCGACGGCGAGGTTAGCACGGTGAAGATCGAGGGATCGGGATGATCGAAGCCGATCGCGCCGACGGGTGAGAAGGTGCGCAGATCGTATTTGTAGGGCGCGTAATTGCCGTGCCAGGCGACGACGTCGATCGGCGAATGCGGCAAGGTCGTCTTGAACAGCGAGCCACCCCATTTCACGAACAGCTCGGTCGGCGTATCCTTGTCCTCGTAGTTCGCGACCGGCGTTAGGAAGTCGCGCGCATTGGCGAGGCAATTGGCGCCGATCGGGCCCCGCTCCGGCAACGTGAAAGCGCCGCCGTAATTTTCGCAGAGATAGCCGCGCGCGGGACCGTTCGGAATCTCGACCCGGAACTTGACGCCGCGCGGGATCACCACGATCTCGCCGGGCTCGGCATCGATGCGGCCGAACTCGGTGACGAGGCGAAGATTGCCCTGCTGGAGCACGAACATCAGCTCGCCGTCGGCATTGTAGAAGTGCTGGTCCACCATCGACTTGGTGACGAGGTAGACATGCGCAGCCATGCCGGCCTGCGTGCTGACGTCACCCGCGGTCGTCATGGTCTGCACGCCCTGGACGAAGGTCACGTCCTCCTTCGGCAGCGGCGTCGGGTCCCAGCGCAGCTGCGCGATCGGCAAATCATATTCGTGGCACGGCGCCGAGCGCCACAGCCCGGCGTCGACCTTCTCGAACCGGCCGGAGTGCTTCACCGAGGGCCGGATGCGATAGAGCCAGGAGCGCTCATTGGTGCCGCGCGGCGCGGTGAAGGGCGAGCCGGACAATTGCTCGGCATAGAGGCCATAGGCGCAGCGCTGCGGCGAGTTGCGCCCGATCGGCAGCGCGCCCGGCAGCGCCTCGGTCTCAAAACTGTTGCCGAAGCCGGACATGTAGCCCGGCGTCACCTGGGCCGAGCTGCGGACGATCTGGTCAGGCGAGGTATTGATGTTCATGACTATCCTCCTCCTTGCAAGGCGGCCCACATTTCCTGGTCGCGCTTGTCGGTCCAGATCACGGGGTCATCGATTCCGGACGCTTCGTCATAGGCGCGCGACACGTTGAACGGCAGGCAGTGCTCGTAGATGGCGAAGCTGTGGAATTTCGGATCCATCACCTCACGTGTCGCCGCCATCGATTCCTTCAGCGTGCGCCCCTTCGCGACCGAGATTTCGGCGGCGCCATAGAGCGAGGTGACGAAGTCGCGCGTCATCGCGATGGCCTCGCGCACGGTGGCCGTGCCCTTCAGCGCATCGCCGCGACCCGGCGCGATCGCCTTGGGATTGAAGTTACGGATCTCGTTCAGCGTCAGCGGCCATTCGCGCAAATGCGCATCGCCGCAATAGCAGGCCGAGTGATATTCGATGAGGTCGCCGGAGAACATCACCTCGGCATCCGGCACCCAGGCGACGATATCGCCCGAGGTGTGGCCCGCGCCAAGCTGCATCAGCCGCACCTCGCGTTTTCCCAGATAGATCGACATCTCGCCTTCGAAGGTGAGCGTCGGCCAGGTCAGTCCGGGAATGCTTTGGGCATCCTGGAACAGGCGCGGGAAGCGGCCGTATTCGGAATCCCAATCCTGCTTGCCGCGCTCCTCGATGAGACGATAGGTCTCCTGCGAGGCGACGATGCCTTGCGCCTTGTAGGCGGAGGCGCCGAGCACGCGGACGGCGTGATAGTGCGACAGCACGACATATTTGATCGGCTTGTCGGTGACCGCGCGCACGCGCTCGATCACCTTGTTCGCCATCGCGGGCGTTGCCTGCGCGTCGAACACGAGGCAGCCGTCGTCGCCGACGATCACGGCCGTGTTGGGATCGCCCTCGGCAGTGAAGGCGTAGAGATCGGTGCCGATCTCGGAGAAGGTGATTGTCTTCTCGGAGAGATCGCCGGTGGATGCGAAGTTCTTCGCCATCAATTCATCCTTACGAGTTTATTGTTGTTGCTGTTGTTGCTGCTGACCGTCGACCATGCGGCGCCTGGCGAGCCCGATCGCCTCGCGCAGCACGTCGATGTCGCCGATATGGTTGGCGAGGATCAGCACCAGCGCCGCGTCGAAATCGGCGCTCTGCTCCTCGGTGAGGCCGCGATGCGCCTCGACGATGGCGCGGAAGGCGTCGTCCGGGCGAGCGAAGTTCGAGCTGGTGGAAAGCGGCATGCGAAACCTCAATTCAAGCCTGCGGCACGCGACAGCGCTGCCGCAATCGCTTCGCGCGTCGGATGCCGGAAGCGCGCCGCAACATAGCCATCGGGCCTGAGCAGATAGGCAGCGCCCGGCTCTGCGTCGTAGCGCTTTGCGACGAGACCCGAGGGGTCGCCAAGTCCGCCCTCTCCGCCGACGCGGATATTTTTGACGCCGTCGGGCGCATCGAGCGCCGCGCCATTGCTGAACGACAGCAAGGTGAAGTCCGTTCCACCTTTGCGGAAGGCATCCGTTAGATAGCTGCGCTCGGCAATGGGGGCGTCGAGCATGGAACAGCCGGGACGAGGACCACCTGCCCATGCATCGGCGTCGGGTGACGACAGCGGTGTATCATAGCTGCACGGCACCGAGAGCCGGCCGCCATTGACCATGCGCTTGCCGAACTCTGTCTCCTTGGCCAGCGACAGCACCGCCTTGCGCAATCGCGCCTCCTGATGCGAGTTCGGCGCCATGAAATCGGTCGAGCGCGTCGATTCGCGGATGTTCTCGTCCGCCGCCATGCTGCGTTCGACGTGGTAGCTCTCCAGCAGGCTCGCGGGCGATTTGCCCCGCAGCACGCGATCAAGCTTCCAGGAGAGATTTTCGGCGTCTTCGAGTCCCGAGTTCGCCCCGCGCGCACCGAAGGGCGAGACCTGATGCGCGGAGTCGCCGGCGAAGATCACGCGGCCATGGAGGAAGCGGTCCATCCGCCGGCACTGGAATTTGTACAGCGAGATCCACTCGAACTCGAACTTGTCGTGGCCAAGCATGCGCGCGATCCGCGGCCGCACGTTTTCCGGCTTCTTCTCGAGAACGGGATCGGCATAGCGGTTGAGCTGGAGATCGATGCGCCAGACATCGTCGGGCTGCCGGTGCAGCAGCGCCGAACGCCCGGCATGGAACGGCGGATCGAACCAGAACCAGCGCTCGGTCGGAAATTCCGCGGTCATCTTGACGTCGGCGATCAGGAACTGGTCCTCGAACACCTGGCCGGCGAATTCCGCACCGACCATCTGCCGCAACGAGGACCGCGCCCCATCGCAGGCAATGACATATTGCGCATTGAGGCGATAGGCGCCCTCGGGCGTTTCGATCGTCAGCAGCGCGGAATCGTTACGCTGCTCGAGCGCCGTCACCTTGTTGCGCCAGCGCAGGTCGATCTCGGGCAGATCGCTGATGCGATCGACCAGATAGGCCTCGGCGTAATATTGCTGGAGATTGATGAAGGCCGGCCGCTTGTGGCCGTCTTCCGGCAGCAGATTGAACTGGTAGAGCTGGGATTCGCCGTGAAAGATCCGGCCGACGCTCCACACCACGCCCTTGTCGACCATGCGGTCGCCGACGCCGAGCCGGTCCCAATATTCCAGCGAGCGTTTCGAGAAGCAGATCGCGCGCGAGCCTTCGCCGATGCGGTCGGCATCATCCAGCAGGACGACGCGCTGGCCGCGCTGGGCGAGATCGATCGCCAGCGACAGCCCGACCGGGCCGGCGCCGACGATCACGACCGGATGCTCCGCGGGGCTTGGCCCGGGGCGGTCCTGATCGGGGTGGCGGCGATAGCCGAACTGGGTTTTGGCCTGATGCGTATTGGCCGGCGCCATACACTAACCTCGGCTCTGGTCAGAACAGGACTGATCTGCTAGATAGTCTCACGTGCAACTATTTTGGACCGGAGCCGGCCGGCCGTCAACTGGAAATCGGAGCGCTCTCCTTGGCGAGGACATCCAGCGACATCGCGCTGAAGACACGCGACCCCGGCGAGGCCTCGCCGCGGCCGAAGGCACGGCTCGATCTGTTCAAGTTCGTGCCGTTCCGTCTCAACCGGCTGGCGGCGGAAGTCAGCGCCGCGCTGTCGGTCGAATATCAGGAGCGCCACGGCCTCGACATTCCGGCCTGGCGCGTCATCGCCACACTCGGCTTCCGCAATGATGCCTGCAGCGCGCAGTACATCTCGCAATGCACCCGCACGCACAAATCCACCATCAGCCGCGCGGTCACCACGCTGCTCAATGAGCAACTGATCGAGCGCGTCGAGAACGAAGCCGACCGCCGCGAATTCCGCCTGCAGCTGACGAAGAAGGGCCGCGCGCTGTACGAAGAGCTGTTCCCGCAATTGCTGCGGCGTGAGGACGAGATTTTGGCGTGCCTCTCCGCACAGGAGCGCAAGCAGCTTGCGGCCCTGCTCGGCAAGATCGAAGCGAGCCTCGATTTGATCCAGACCAGCGAAGAGGCCGACGCGAAGCAGGCGTATTAGGGACTCATAGAGGCGCGAACGTCGGCGTTTGGGAGTCCGGTTGAGAGAGCTTGGTAGGCCCGTGACGGCGCTGGCTTATATCGCGATGCTCCTTGTGGCGTTTGCCGCAACTCGCGCATACGCCGCTGACATAGGTTATCTGGCTCCCCCCGGAGTCGCTGCAAACGAGTTTCCCTCACCGAAGCGCCCTGTTGCACGGATCGTCAGCCCACGCCGCGCCGCCGAAGAGCTCCGCGACGCCCTCAATGAGGCCGGTCAAATCGCACGTATTCTTGAGCTGAAACCAGGCATGACAGTCGGCGACATTGGAGCAGGCGATGGCTACCACACGGTCAGGCTCTCCCGCCTCGTCGGACCCGCCGGCTCTGTCGTTGCCGAGGACGTCACGCGGGACTACCTCATCGAACTCGCCAGGCGAACAGAGCTTCTGAAGTTGACGAACGTGCAATTCGCGCTCGGCGAACCACACGATCCGCGTCTGCCCGCTTCCTCGCTGGATGCCGCAATCCTCGTGCACATGTATCACGAGATAGCCCAACCCTATGCCTTCCTCTACAACCTTGCGCCCGCCTTGAAGCAGGGTGCGCGGGTCGGAATTGTCGACCTCGAGCTTCCGACGTCGAAGCATGGCACGCCGATTGAGCTCTTGCGCTGCGAATTGACCGCCGTCGGCTATCGCGAGATCGCCACATATAAGCTCGCAGGTGACGGAGGATATTTGGCGGTATTCTCTCCGCCGGAGTTAGTGGCTCGAAAATCTCCCCGCGATATCATTGCTTGCAGGAATCCTGCCGGCGCTCGTTGACACCACGCCAGCCGCCCGTCTCAGAGGCGAAGAAGCGCCGCGCGCTGTACGAGGAGCTGTTCCCGCAATAACTGCGGCGTGAGGACGAGATCCTCGCCTGCCTCTCCGCGCAGGAGCGCAAGCAGCTCTCGACCCTGCTCGCCAAGATCGAAGCAAGCCTCGACCTGATCCAGACCAGCGAAGAGGCCGACGCGAAGCATTATGGCGTGGGCTCGCAAGGTCCCGATGTCGGCTGCTTGGGGGTTGAGCAGGAGTCTTAGGCTTTATCGGAGCATTGCGGGTTTTGACCGGAAGCGGACATCGTTTGCGGGGAGTTTGATTCGGAACCGAAGCGGGACCAGCCTGTTGGTTCGATCAGCCAAGCGGAGTCTCACAATGCGGATCATTCTGATAACGGCGGTTGGCTGGGCGTTGTCGTGCGGATTTGCGACAGCACAGACCGATCCCAAGGACATGACAACTGGACGCTCGGCACCGGAAGAAAAAGGTCAATTGCAGCCACAAGGTTGGACCGGACCGCTGGACACGAAATCGGGTGGCGCGCCGCCGGAAAGCCCGCAAGGTCAAAGCCCACCGGGAATGCAGGCAGCGCCGGACGGATCAACCAAGGTGGTGACCGAGCCACGCAAGTAAGTCTAACTTCTGGACGCCACGCAACTCACCACCGACCTGAAGCGCGGTGAGATTGGGATGAATCGTCATCGCGCTTGGGGTTGCTATTTACGCATGATCTTTCCGGAAAACCGCTTCGCACTCTTTCCGGATCATGCTTTGGAGCGCATCGCCAAGGGCTCTATTAAGGGTTCTATTTCGGAGTGCTGGTCTGGCCACCCGAACCGGTGGTCTGCTCACTTCCCGGTCGGCCGGGAGGATGCGCAGAAGCGCCTGGCTTGCCTTGATCGGCCACGTATCCGGACTCTCCGGAGTTGCGGGTCTTGATCCCTTTGTCAGCATCACGCTGCATCTGCTCGTTGGGCTCGCCATCCTTGAGCCCTTGGTCTACATCACGGCGCATCTCCTCCTTGGTTTGCTCACTGGGGGCGGCCTTTTGCTGCTGGGCCGCTGCTTGGTAGGTCATTGCGCTTCCGGCAACTACGATCAACGCGAGAACTGCTGTTCGCATGCTTCTCCTCCACGGCTTGCTCCCGCCCCTTAAACGCGCGAACATCCCGAGGTTTCCTAGTTCCAATCGCCATTGTCGAAAGGCGCATCTCGGCCTTCATCCTTCGAGACGCGCGCAAGAGCGCGCTCCTCAGAGCCTGACTCAAAAAGCGTAGACCCTTTCAGGTCCTGGCCAAGCGGCGAGTTAGGAGCCTCAGATGGGCGACGAGCAGCCAGGCGAGCTCGGGTTCGGCCCCATGTCCTGCAATCGTCATACATGGAGTGGTCGGACCTCTTGTGGCCAGCCGCAAGCCGTTGCGATCTTGCCGGCCCAAAACTTTGCGGACTCCTGATTGGAGACATTCACGACGGTGAAGCCACCGAGATACTCGGGGACATTGGAATACCGACCTTCGCCGAAGTGCAGTTCGCCGCTGGTCTCGTCGGCACTGAAAGCCTTGCTCAGGTCTTCATCTACTCCCGCGGCGAAGATGAGCACGCCCGCCTCCTTCATCTCCGCTACGACTGCCCTGACCAACCGCCCGCGGGACTGAAACCACTCTTCGGAGTGATCACCGACCCATTGCTGGTTGAAGTAGATAATGTAGTGCGTCATGTGATCTCCTGTTATCTGCGGCCCGAAGAACACGCTATCATCGGTATTTCGCATGTTCAGCTTCTGGCCCGGCTCGGACCTCCGGCGATGCTCGTTTGCGCGCTGCCTTCAGGAGCACAGCGCATATCAGGCCTGGCTGATCTGAGCCGCGCTTAGGACTTACAAGTACACGGCCCGGATTCCGTCACTTCGCAAACGATCGCGTCGGCGGCAGATGGAGCGCCCACGCGTCGACCTTGTCGCTGGCGCGCGGATAGATCTCGGTCACGATCGGATCGTGGCCGGGAATGAACCTGTCAGGGTGGCCGGCGAGGCGCTCGATCGTCTCCCAGCCCTGCGCCATGTCGCCGACATTGTAGACGATCGGGAATGGGCTGCGTCGCTGGAGATTGGCGTAGTAATGCGCGGCATCGGATGCGAGCACCACGGGCCCGCGCGCGGTCTCGACCTTCACCACCTGCAAGCCGTCGGAATGGCCGCCGACACGGTGCACGGTGACGCCGGGCGCGACCTCGCCGTCGCCCGAATAGAAGGTGACGCGCTCGCCATAGACATGGCGCACCATCTGCGTGACGTGCTCGACCGAGAACGGATGTCGCAGCAGTCCGTTGCACATGCAGCGCCCCGTCGCGTAAGCCATCTCGCGCTCCTGCAGATGGAAGCGCGCATTCGGGAAGCGGTCGAGATTGCCGGCATGGTCGTAATGCAGATGCGTCACGATGACGTCGCGAATGCTCGAAGCCGCGACGCCAAAGCGCTCCAGCGCATCGAGCGGATTGAGCGTCAGCTTGCGCGCCCGCGCGCTCGCCTCCTCGGCATTGAAGCCGGTATCGACCAGGATGTCGCGGCCGTGCCCTCGGATCAGCCAGACGAAATAGTCGAGATCCTGCGCCGCGCTGTCATGCGGATCGGGCGCCAGGAAGTTCATGCTGGGGGTGCGTGGCGACATCGTCGCATAGCGCAGCGCGTAGATTTCGTAGACGTTTCCCATGGCTCTTGGCTTTGCTTTTTTGTGAGGGGAGCTGAACGTGCGGACGCACCAAGCCATCGTCCGCCGCAAAGGTCAAACAGCCGGGGCTTGCTGCAATGTGAGACCAATCACATTTTCGTCGCCATGAGTCCCCCTAACATGACTGCTGCAACATGGCCGCTTGCCATGCCCAACCAGGTCGGGTCGAACCCAAACATGACAGCCCGTTCATTCCACTACCGGCATGCGTCTGCGTTGCGCTCAATCGTCGCGATAATGCCGAATCTCCAAGAGGTTGACGCCCCCTCCCCCCGGTTTGATAATGCCTGGAGCGTAAGTTAAGGTCGCCGCGGCGCAAGCTGGAACGGCGCCTTTTTGGCTGGACCGCGCTGATTATGAAAATTCGCTTCCTTTTCCTTCTCCCTTTGCTGGTTTCGCTCGTCCCGACTGCGCCATCGCTGGCGGCCGGCGACCGCTTTGCGCTGGTCATCGGCAACGCCAAATATCCGGATGCGGATGCTCCGCTGAAGGAACCGCTCAACGATGCGCGCGACATGGCCGACGAGCTCAAGCGCGACGGCTTCTCGGTCGAGATCGGCGAGAACCTGACCGGCGACGGCATGCGCCGCGCCTTCGACAAGCTCTATGGCAAGATCAAGCCGGGCTCGGTGGCGCTGGTATTCTTCAGCGGCTTCGGCATCCAGTCGGCGCGCCAGAGCTACATGCTGCCGGTCGATGCACAGATCTGGACCGAATCCGACGTGCGCCGCGACGGCTTCAGCCTGGAGACCGTGCTCGGCGAGCTCAACACGCGCGGCGCCGGCGTCAAGATCGCGCTGATCGATGCCTCCAGGCGCAACCCGTTCGAGCGCCGGTTCCGCAGCTTCTCGGCGGGTCTTACGCCCGTCATCGCGCCGAACGGCACGCTGGTGATGTATTCGGCAGCGCTGGCCTCGGTGGTCTCGGACGCCGGCGGCGACCACAGCCTGTTCGTGCAGGAACTGCTCAAGGAAATCCGCGTCCCCGACCTGATGGCCGAGGAGACGCTGAACCGCACCAAGATGGGCGTCACCCGCGCCTCGCGCGGCGAGCAGGTACCGTGGATCTCCTCCTCGCTGGCCGAGGATTTCTCCTTCATTCCGGGCGCCGCCGGGTCGCGCCCGACAACAACGACGACAACGACCCCGCCGCCTGCGCCGCCGGTCGTCGCCAACAACCCGCCGCCGGCACCACCCGCCCCGCCGTCACCGCCGGCGCCCGCGAAGCCGGCTGACACGGCTGCCGCGCCTGCCCCTCCTCCGCCACCGCCGCCCGCACCGGCTCCGTCACCGAAGCCGCAGGTCGAGGCGGCCCTGCCCCCGCCACCACCGCCGGCGAAACCGGCCGACCCCGCGCCCGCGCCGAACGCGGATAGCGGGCCGAGCGCGGCCGCCTTGGCCGAGGATCCCACCATCAAGGGCCTGACGGCCAAGATCGCGGCCAATCCTGACGATGTGAACGCGCTGTACCGGCGCGGCCAGGTCTATGCCAGCAAGGGGGCCTACAGCCTCGCCATCAAGGATTTCGACGACACGCTCCGGATCAACTCGAAGGATGTCGAGGCGCTGAACAACCGGTGCTGGACCCGCACCGTGGTCGGCGATCTCCAGGGCGCGCTGAAGGATTGCAACGAGGCGTTGCGGCTGCGGCCGAACTTCGTCGATGCGCTGGACAGCCGCGGGCTGGTCAATCTGAAGTCGGGCGCGGTCAAGAACGCGATCGCCGATTTCGATGCGGCCCTGAAGATCAACCCGCGCCTGACCTCCTCGCTCTACGGCCGCGGCCTCGCCAAGCAGCGCAACGGCTCCGCCCAGGAAGGCGCGCTTGATATTGCCAATGCCAAGGCGATGGATCCGAACATCGTTCAGGAATTCGCAAGCTACGGAGTACGCTAGTATTTTTTTGAGTTCAGGCAGCAGATGCCTCGAACCTTGGCGGCCCACGGAAGACTAACGGTCGGATGCCGCAGGCGGCCTTTCCCGGGGGGCCCCATTGCAGGAATTTTGGAACCGCGCGGGCACGCTGCGCAGGAGGGACTAGCTATGAGATTGGCTGCAAAGGGACTGACCGCAATCCTGTCCATCTTGGCCATCGGCGCGACACTGTCGCTGCCGGCCGCCCCCGCCTTCTCCGCCGATGACGGCAACAGCAAGAACGTCACCGAGGACGAGATCCTTCGCGCGCTGGCGCCGCCGGCGAAGAAGCCGCTGACCCGCGGCCTGTCGATGGCCCCGCAGGCCGATCCCGCGCCGAACGCGGCGGAGACCAAGCTGATCCAGTCCGTGCGCGGCCGCTCCACGCGCTCGCTGTCGTCGACCGAGCGCGAGGAGATCGCCTCAGTCGCCAAGGACAAGCCGAACATCGATCTCGAGATCACCTTCGACTACAACTCGGCCAATATCAGCGCCAAGTCGATGCCCTCGGTGCAGGCGCTCGGCCGCGCGCTGACCAGCCCCGACCTGAAAGGCTCGACCTTCGTGGTCGCCGGCCACACCGACGCCGCCGGCGGCGAGGCCTACAACCAGGACCTGTCGGAGCGCCGCGCGGATTCGATCAAGCGCTACCTGGTCGAGAAGTACAGCATCTCGGCGACCGACCTCGTCACCGTCGGCTATGGCAAGAGCAAGCTGAAGGATCCGAGCCAGCCCATGGCCGAGGTCAACCGCCGCGTGCAGGTGGTCAACATGGAAAACAAGACCACGGCCTCGAAGTAGGCGCGACGTAATCCTTTGCAGTGACCCGTCGTGATGTGGTGTAAAGTCTCGCGTCCAAAGCGCGTCCCGCAGCCTTGCGGGACGCTGCTTTATTTCAGGGAAATGCTCTTCATGGGCCTCGTGCGGACGGCCGTGAGCCAGGCCAGGATGATCCGGCGATGAACCTCTCCGAATACCTCAAGCCAGCCGGAACCGTGGCCTTCGTGGTGGCCCTCGGCGTCGGCTATTATCTGTTCGAGCATCGCCGCCGCCCCGAGGCGAAGGAGACGCCGAGCACGGCGCTCGTCATCGTGACGAAGTCGACCAATGCCTGCTTCTCCGATCTCGTCCGGGTGACCGGCTTCTTCGTGCCGCGCCGCGAGGCGGTGGTCGTTGCCGACCAGGAAGGCTCCAGGGTCACCGACGTCTTCGTCACTGAAGGTACTCTGGTCACCGACAACCAGGAACTCGCGCGCCTGACCGCGCCGCCGCAGATTCCGGGCCAGCCGCAGCGTCCGGGACCGCAAGGCCCCATTTCGCTGAAGGCGCCTGCGCCGGGTCTCGTCACCGAGGTGCGCACCATCGTCGGCGCGCCCGCGTCCCCGCAGGCCGGGCCGATGTTCCGCATCGCCGTCAACAACGAGATCGAGCTCGACGCTCAGGTTCCGGCGGTCCACATGACCAAGCTCAGCCCCGGCGCGACCGTGCGCATCAGCCGCGACGACGCGCCCGATCTGATCGGACGGGTGCGGCTGGTCGCGCCCGAGATCGACCGCACCACGCAGCTCGGCCGCGTCCGCATCAGCGTCACCAACAATCCCTCGCTGAAGGTCGGCGTGTTCGCCCGCGCCTCGATCGACGCCAAGCGAAGCTGCGGCGTCGCGGTCCCCAAGACCGCGATCGACCATCTCACCGTGCAGGTCGTCAAGGGCAACACGGTCGAGACGCGCAAGGTGCGGGTCGGGCTGTCGTCCGACACCGCGACGGAAATCCTGGAAGGGCTCGAGGTCGGCGAAATCGTCGTGGCCGACGCCGGCTCTTCGCTCCATGACGGCGACCAGATCAAGACCATGTTCGCCGATGAACTCGATCGCACGCGGGTACGCTGATGGCTCTCAATATTTCGGCATGGTCTATCCGTCATCCGCTGCCGTCGGTCGTCTTTTCGATCATCCTTCTGGTGCTCGGCTGGACCTCCTTCGTGAAGCTCGCGGTGACGCGGCTGCCCTCGGCCGACATTCCCGTGATCTCGGTCGCGGTGTCGCAGTTCGGCGCGGCGCCCGCCGAGCTTGAATCCCAGGTCACCAAGACCATTGAAGACGCCGTGTCCGGCGTCGAAGGCGTCAGGCACATCACCTCGCAGATCACCGACGGCCTGTCGCTGACCACCATCCAGTTCGCGCTGGAGACCAACACCGACCGCGCGCTCAACGACGTCAAGGACGCGGTGACGCGCGTGCGCTCGAACCTGCCGCAGAACGTCACCGAGCCGCTGATCCAGCGCGTCGACGTGATCGGCCTGCCGATCGTCACCTATGCCGCGATCTCGCCCGGCAAGACGCCGGAGCAGCTGTCCTATTTCGTCGACGACGTGGTCAAGCGCGCGCTGCAGGGCGTGCGCGGCGTCGCCCAGGTCGAGCGCATCGGCGGTGTCGAGCGCGAGATCCTGGTCTCGCTCGATCCCGACCGCCTGCAGGCGATGGGGCTGACCGCGGTCAATGTCAGCCAGAGCCTGCGCGGCACCAATGTCGACGTCGCCGGCGGCCGCGCCGAAATCGGCAAGAACGACCAGGCGATCCGCACGCTCGCCGGCGCCAAGACGCTGAGCGATCTCGCCGGCACCATGGTTCCACTGTTCGGCGGCGGCGAGGTGCGGCTGGACGATCTCGGCACCGTCACCGACACCATCGCCGACCGCCGCACCTTCGCCCGCTTCAATGGCGAGCCGGTGGTCGCGCTCGGCATCAAGCGCTCCAAGGGTGCCAGCGACGTGAAGGTCGCCGCCGCCGTGCAGAAGCGCATCGACGCGCTCAAGGCGGCCTATCCCGACGTCGACCTCAAGCTGATCGACACCTCGGTCGAATACACCAACGGCAATTACGAAGCGGCGATCTCGACCCTGTTCGAGGGTGCCATCCTCGCCGTCGTCATCGTGCTGCTGTTCCTGCGCGATCTGCGCGCCACCATCATCGCCGCGATCTCGCTGCCGCTGTCGATCTTCCCAGCGTTCTGGGCGATGGACCTGCTCGGCTTCTCGCTGAACCTCGTCAGCTTCCTCGCCATCACGCTGTCGACGGGCATTCTCGTCGACGACGCCATCGTCGAGATCGAGAACATCGTCCGGCACATGAACATGGGCAAATCGCCCTACCGTGCCGCGCTGGAAGCCGCCGACGAGATCGGCCTCGCGGTGATCGCGATCTCGCTCACCATCATCGCGATCTTCGCGCCGGCGAGCTTCATGTCGGGTATCGCCGGACAGTTCTTCAAGCAGTTCGGCATCACCGTCTCGGTGCAGGTGTTCTTCTCGCTGCTCGCCGCGCGCTTCGTCACGCCGGTGCTGGCCGCCTACTTCCTCAAGCATGGCCATCACGAGGAGCCGCCGCCCGGCCGCATCTTGCGATCCTATCATCGGATCGTCGCCTGGTCGGTGAAGCACTATTTCATCACGGTGCTGATCGGCTTCGGCATCTTCGCCGCCTCGATCTGGAGCATCACGCTGCTGCCGCAGGGCTTCCTGCCCGCACAGGACAGCGCGCGCTCGCTGCTGGCGCTCGAGCTGCCGCCCGGCACCCAGCTCGCCTACACCGAGAAGGTCACCGAGGACATCGTCGCGCGGCTGCGCAAGCGGCCGGAGGTGAAGAGCATCTTCGTCGACGGCGGCCGCGTTCCGCCCGGCACCCAGGAAGTCCGGCGCGCCGCCCTGATCATCAACTACACGCCCAAGGCCGATCGCGACATCACCCAGCGCGAGCTGGAATTCTCGATCAGCCAGGAGCTGGAGAACATTCCGGACATCCGTTTCTGGTTCCTCGACGAGAACGGCCTGCGCGCGATCTCGCTGGTCGTGACCGGCGTCGACGCCAACATCGTCAACAACGTCGCCAGCGAGCTCGCGACGCAGATGAAGCGGATTCCGACCATCTCCAACGTGATCTCGGAGACCACGCTGGAGCGGCCCGAGCTGCGCATCGAGCCGCGCGCCGATCTCGCCGCGCGCCTCGGCGTCTCCACCGAAAGCCTGTCGCAGACCATCCGCGTCGCCACCATCGGCGACGTCGGGCCGGCGCTCGCGAAGTTCGACGTCGGCGACCGCCTGGTGCCGATCCGCGTGCAACTCGAGGACGCCGCGCGCGGCAATCTGAAGACGCTCGAGCAATTGCGCGTGCCGCTCGGCGAGCGCGGCGAGAAGGGCGGCGTGCCGCTCTCGGTGATCGCCGACGTCAAGCTCGACCAGGGCCCGACCAGCATCAACCGCTACGACCGCGAGCGGCAGGCGACCGTCGCGGCCGATCTCGTCGGCTCCGCCGCGCTCGGCGACGCCACCAAGAAGATCTACGACCTGCCCGTGATGAAGACCTTGCCCAAGAGCGTGAAGGTCTCACCCTCGGGCGACGCCGAAAGCCTGAACGAGCTGTCCGACGGCTTCGCCACCGCGATCACGGCGGGCCTGATGATGGTCTATGCGGTGCTGGTGCTGCTGTTCGGCACCTTCCTGCAGCCGATCACCATCCTGTTCTCGCTGCCGCTCTCGATCGGCGGCGCGATCGCGGCCCTGCTGATCACCGGCAAGCAGCTTACGACACCGGTGTGGATCGGCATCCTGATGCTGATGGGCATCGTCACCAAGAACGCGATCATGCTGGTGGAGTTCGCGATCGAAGCGATCCGCGACGGCAAGCCGCGCGAGGAAGCGATGATCGATGCCGGCATGAAGCGCGCCCGCCCGATCGTGATGACCACGATCGCCATGGCCGCCGGCATGATGCCGAGCGCGCTCGCGGTCGGTGCCGGCGGCGAGTTCCGCTCGCCGATGGCGCTCGCCGTGATCGGCGGCCTGATCTTCTCGACTATCCTGTCGCTGGTGTTCGTGCCCGCGATGTTCATGGTGATGGACGACCTCGGCGCCCTGATCTGGCGCTTTGGCAAGCGGCTGATCGTGCACAGCGAGGATGCGGAGACCGGCGACCATCACGGAGCTGCGCCTGCGGGACCGGCGCCGAAGAACATCGTGCACCCAGCGGCGGAGTAGGCTTCGCACGATGGGCGGCCATGTGCCGCCCGTGCCCGCGGTCTGAGTTACTGACGTTGCATTACGTGCGAAGCAGCCTGGCCGCCCTACTCGTTCCGCGCGATCGCGGTCAGCTTGGTCATGTTCCGCAGCAGGATCCGGCCGCGCTGGAGATCGAGGATCGCGTCCTTGCGCCAGGCCTGGAGCTGGCGGTTGACGCTCTCGCGGGCGGCGCCGACGAAGACGCCGAGCTGCTCCTGCGAGATGTGCACCTCGGAGCCGAAATCGGCGGCGAGCGCGCAGAGCCGCCGCGCGAGGCGCACCGGCAGCGGCTGCAGCATGGACTCTTCCATGCGCTCGCTTTGCCAGCGGATGCGCTGGCACAGCAGCGCGATGATCTTGATCGCGACCTTGGGCTCGCGCTCGAGGAAGCCGAGAAAGTCTTCGCGCCGCAGTACGAACAATTCGCTGACCTCGCCCGCGGTCGCATCCGCGGTACGGTTCTGGCCGTCCAGCACCGCGACCTCACCGAACAGGTCGCCCGGCCCCATGAAATTCAGCGTCAGCCGGCTGCCGTCGGAGGCGCCGGTCTCGATGCGGACCTGGCCGCGGCGCACCCCGAACAGCGCGTCCCCGGGATCGCCCTTCTGGAACAGCACCTCGCCATTCGCCAGATGCTGGGTGTGGCAGAGATTGGACAGCCGCTGGAGCTCGTCCGCGCCGAGATCGGCGAACATCGGGTTCATCTTCAGGATGACCGCAAATTCGGCCTGTTTGCTCATTTCAACGTCCTTGTGAATTTGCGTGTCAATTTCACCGGCAAATCGCTTGGAACCATCGTCTTCAGGATCGCGTAAAACCGCGCCGGAGAAGTGTGTCATAAGTCACATAACTTTGCAGCACCCCCTGACTATTTTTGACCGCTTGGAGCCGCTTCCCGTCCGGGGATAAACTCACGCGCAAGGGACGGGTGAGCGGCCGGATTCGGCGCCGTTGGTCCGTCGTTGGAAAGTCGACATGAGAGCAGTGAAATTCGCCGGCGCCGCGGTCGCCGCTATCATCATCGTGATCGCGCTTCTGCTCGTGGTCGGAATCCCCTCGGGCTTCCTGACCTCGACGATTGCCTCGCGGGTCGAGAGCGCGACCGGCTACCGCCTGTCGATCGACGGCACCACGAAGATCAGCCTGTGGCCGACGCTGAACGTCACGCTGAACGACCTCACGCTCCAGGACCCCAAGGACCGCAGCGGCATCACGCGTCTGACGGTGGACAGCGTGCAGGCCGACATGTCGCTCTCCAGCGTGTGGTCGGGAACCCCTGAGATCAGAGAGCTCGTCGTCACCCATCCCGTACTCTATCAGCCGCTGCTGCGTGAGCGCCTGCCGAACGCCGGCGCCGCGTCGAAGCCGATCGCGCTCGACACCGCCGGGGCGACCATCAACCGCATCAAGGTCACGGACGGCGAGGTCGCATTCGCGCGCGTGCGCGACCGCGTCGAGGGCCGCATCAGTGCCATCAACGCCGACGCCGTCGTCGGCCGCGACCGCAAGGTCGACATCACCGGCACCGCGCGGGTCGGCGATCACCCGACCAAGTTCGACATCAAGGCGACGGCGCCGACGCCGCCGGCCGAGCGGCCGACCATTCCGGTGGATTTCGCCATCGACATGCCTGACGTGCTGAAGTCCCAGCTCACCGGCCACGCCGAGATGCGGCTCAACGGCGACGTCGTGATGATCAACGGCGTGAGCGGCAAGCTCGGCGACGGCGCCTTCAACGGCTGGGCCTCGGTCGACATCGCAAGCAAGCCGCTGGTCAAGGTCGATCTCGATTTCCAGCGCCTCGCGATCCCGCTGGCAAAAACGCCTGACGGTGCGTCGGGACAGCCCTGGAGCAATGCGCCGATCGACGTGTCCGGGCTCAATTACGTCGATGCGCAAGTGAGGATCTCCGCGAGCGAGGCCGTGATCGGCGATGCGCGCATCGCGCCGCTGGCGCTCGACGCAAAGCTCGCCGGAGGCGTGCTGAAGGCCGGCACCGCCAATCTCGGTGCCTATGGCGGCCAAGTCTCGGGCGAGGTGATCCTGGATGCGACCACCGGCGCGCCGAGCTTTGCCATGCATTCCGACCTCGTCGGCGTGCGCGCGCTGCCGCTGCTCCAGGGGCTCGCCGAATTCGACCGGATCGACGGCAAGCTGCAGGCCAAGCTCGCCCTGCGCAGCGCCGGCACCAGCCAGCGCGCGCTGATGGCCAACATGCAGGGCACGGCCTTCGTCAATTTCCAGGACGGCGCCATCCGCGGCATCAATGTCGCGCAGATGATCCGCTCGCTGACGACGGGCACGCTGTCCGGCTGGCAAGGAAACCAGGACCCCAGCCAGGAGCAGAGCACGGATCTGTCGCAGCTCTCGGCCTCCTTCCGCATCGACAAGGGGCAGGCGGTGACGACCGATCTCAATCTGATCGGGCCGCTGGTGCGCGTCACCGGCGCCGGCACCATCGCGCTCGACACCAAGATGATGGGCTTTCGCGTCGAACCCAAGCTGGTGATGACGACCGAAGGCCAGGGCCGCACCTCCGACCCGGTCGGCTTCGGCATCCCCGTGATGATCCAGGGCAGCTGGTCGCAGCCGAAGATCTACCCCGACATGGCCGGCATGCTCGACAATCCCGAGGCCGCCTATGCCAAGCTGCGCGAGATGGGCAAGGGCCTGTTCGGACCTGATGGCGCCGGGCTCGGCAATATTTTGGGAAGCCTGGGTCTCGGCGGCGCCACCGCGCCGGGCGGCAATGCAACCGGCAATACCAATCCGCAAGCGCAGCAACCGGGGCAGAACAATCTGCTCGGCGGCCCCTTGGGCGAGGCGATCGGCAATCTGATCCAGCAGGGGCTTTCCAGTGGCGCCGGAACAGGCACTAGCGCCGCGACGGGCACCGGGCGCAGTCGCAGCCTGCCGGCAACGCCATCGACGCCGGCACCGCAGGCCTCGCCCACGCCCCCCGCCCAGGAGGAGCCGCCGGTGGCGCAGCAGGACAGCCAGCCGATGAACGACGTTCTGCGGCAGCTCTTCAATCGATGATGTCACGCCAATCCGCTTACATCGCCTTCCCCGTCCGCTGCTTCCTCCGAACGGATCAGTCTGCGACAATTCACCACCCTTCGGCCCGTCCCCGCGTCCACAACGGGTAACCACACCGGCGGTCCACCCGTCCGCCGGCCCAAATTGTGCTAGAAAGGCCATGGGCTGCACGGCCCGTAGCGCCAGCGTCGATGGCGCGAGAGGATCCGGATGGCTGGGGCGAACGACAAGACACGGTTTCTGCGCGAGGGCCTGTTCGCCAAATACGTCGTCTCCCTCGTCGGCCTCGTCGTGTTCGTGCTGGCCGTCAACGGCGCGATGGAGACCTGGATCTCCTATCGCGCCACCAAGACGCAGCTGACCGGCGGGCTGGAGGACAAGGCGCAGGGCGCCGCCCGGCGGATCGAACAGTCGATCTCCGAGCTGGAGCGCCAGATCAGCTGGGTGACGCGGGCGAGCCAGGACACGCTCGAGAAGCGCCGCGCCGACTACGCATCGCTCCTGCACCAGGTCTCGGTCGTCAACCAGCTGTTCCAGCTCAACGGCGAGGGCCGCGAGGTGCTGCGCGTCTCGCGGCAGTCGACCACGACCGGCGGCAATGCCGACCTCTCCCGCGACATGCGCTTCACCGACACCGTCGCGCGCGGCGTCAGCTACGCGCCGGCCTGGTTCTCCGACCGGACGCCGTTCATGTCGATCTCGGTGGCGCATTCCGGCTTCAACGCCGGCGTCACCGTCGCCGAGATCGACCTCAGCTTCCTCTCCGACTTCCTCTCCGACGCCCAGGTCGGCAAGGCCGCCTTCGCCTATGTGGTCGACCCGCGCGGCCGCGTGCTGGCGGCGTCCGCCAGAGGTCCCGATGTCGGCAAGGATTTGTCGAAGCTGCCGCAGGTGGCGGCCGCGATTTCGCCCGGCGGCGCGCCCGAGACGTCAGGCACCGACTTCAACGGTCATGCGGTGCTGACAGCTGCGAGCACCGTGCCGAAGCTCGGCTGGAACGTGATGTTCGAGCAGCCGACCACGCAGGCCCTGACGCCGATCCGCGACCAGCTGGTGCGCGTCGCGCTTCTGATCGGCATGGGCCTGATGGTCGCGATCCTCGCCGGCACGCTGCTGGCACGCCGCATGATCATCCCGATCACCGCATTGCGCGACGGCGCGCACAAGCTCGGCGAAGGCGATTTCAGCCACCGCATCGACGTGCACACCTCCGACGAGCTGGAAGACCTCGCCGGCCAGTTCAATCGCATGGCCACGCAGCTCCAGGAGACCTATTCGAACCTGGAGACCAAGGTCGAGGAGCGCACCCGCGATCTCGCGCAGTCGAACAACGAGCTCAAGGTGCTGGAAGAGGTCGGCCGTGCGGTCTCCTCCTCGCTCGATCTCAACGCCGTGCTGCCGACGATCGCCGCGCGCGCGATCGAGATCACCCATGCCGATGCAGTGCTGATCTACGGCTATGACGCCGAGGCGCGCCGCTTCAACCTGGTCGAGGCGGGCGGCATCGACAGATCGGCCGAGGGCGCCCATGTCACCATCGACGAGGGCGAGAACATCCTGAGCGATGCCGCCAGAAGCGGCGAGCCGATCGCGCTTGCCGATCTCGAGCATGCGGCCGGGCAGCCGCTGCGCGACGCCGCGATCGCGGCCGGCTTCCGCTCGGTGCTGGTGGTGCCGCTGGTCGACCAGCAGGGCACGCTCGGCGCGCTGGTGGTGCTGCGACGCGCCGGTGGCGAGTTCGCCGGCAGCCTCATCGGCCTGATGCGCACCTTCGCCAACCAGGCGGTGCTGGCGATGCGCAACGCGCAGCTGTTCACCGAGGTCGATCACAAGAGCCACGCGCTGGAGACGGCGAACGAGACCGTGCGCGCCCAGGCCGACAAGCTGCGTGTGCAGACCGAGCAGCTCAAGGACTGGAACAAGTCGCTGGAGGAGCGCGTCAGGACCCAACTCGGCGAGATCGAGCGCATCCGCAAGCTCGAGCGCTTCCTGGCGCCGCAGGTGGCGCAGCTGATCGCCTCCTCCGACAGCCCCGAGGGGCTGCTCACCAGCCAGCGCCGCGAGGTCACGGTCGTGTTCTGCGACCTGCGCGGCTTCACCGCGTTCACGGAAGCGACCGAGCCGGAAGAGGCGATGAACGTGCTGCGCGAGTACCACGCCGCGCTCGGCAAGCTGATCTTCAAATATGAGGGCACGCTCGACAAATATGCCGGCGACGGCGTGATGATCCTGTTCAACGCGCCGATCCAGTTCGAGGACCACACCCAGCGCGCGGTGAAGATGGCGGTGGAGATGCGCGACACCATCGGCCCGCTGACCGAGCGCTGGCGCAACCGCGGGCATAGCCTGGGGTTCGGCATCGGCATCGCGCTCGGCTATGCCACGCTCGGCCAGGTCGGCTTCGAGCAGCGGCTGGAATATGCCGCGATCGGCAGCGTCACCAACCTCGCCTCCCGCCTCTGCAGCGAGGCCAAACCCAATCAGATCGTGGCCAGTCGCCGCGTCTACGGCATGGTCGAGCCCTGGGTCGAGGCCCGCGCGCTCGACGATCTCCAGCTCAAGGGATTCAATCACCCGGTGCTGGCGATGGAGATTTTGAGCTGGCGCGAGGAAGTGGAGAATGTGGTGGATGCTGCTGCGGCGGCACGGCGGAGGATGTGAGCGCAAGTGGCTAACGCCATAGACACGCGCCTCACACTCCACCGTCATGCCCCGGCTTGACCGGGGCATCCAGTACGCCGCAGCCTATCGATCAATCACTGCAGTCTCTGGAATACTGGATCGCCCGATTAAATCGGGCGATGACACCTCAGAGTGCAGCGCAGCTTCTACGATTCATCGGCGACGCCCAACGAACCACATCTCCGCTCCCCGCGACTAACCATCGCCTCAACGGCGAGGCGGATTTCGTGGGAGAGACCTGTGGCGTTTGCCTTGCCTTCGCGCGCGTATGATTTGCAGATGCTGGACCGGCCCGCGGACCGTGCGCGCGACCAGGGCTGGGTTTATGGCCTGCCGCCGGGCATCTCGAGCGAGCAATGGCCGCTCGATCCCGTCACCGGCTATCCGCTGATGCACGGCTTCACGCTTCTGCTGCCGGAGGATTATCGCGTGCATGGCGAGGACATCGTCGCTGTCTCGTTCTTCGCCACCGCGCCCGATCATAATGACGGCGGCGCGCCTGATGATCCCGAGATCCGCGAGGCCGTGATGGCCCGGCCCTCGCATCCGCGGCTGTCGCGCATGACCGACATTCTCGACTACGAATATGCCGCGCTGCTGCTGACCAAAACCGAATACGACGGCGCGTTCGCGACGCCGCCGGCGCCGCTTGCGCTGGCGACAGCCGACCGGCCGCGCTGGTTGGATGTCGGCGGGGCCAGCGCCTTCTTCGAGGCTGCCGCGCCCTACGCGAAGAAGATGTTCGCCGGCGCACCGCGCGCCGATCTCACCGAGACCCGCGCGATCGGGTTGACGCCGCGCGCGAGCGATCCCAATGCCGGCAAGGGTCCGCAGGACGAGTACACGCGCGAAAACCCGCCGACCGGCTATCAGCCCTATTACTACTATGTCGGCGGCGTGCCGAGCCGCGACAATTTCCGCCTGCACGACTGGAGCAAGGACCACGCCCACAATCATCTCGGCGGCACCATGCGGCCGTGCCAGGCGGTGCCGGAGATGAGCCCGTTCTACATCGAGTTCGAGGAATATTTCGGCGGCTACAATTTCGGCGGCGGCAACGCGCAGCTCGACTTCAAGGACATGAAGTTCGACTGGGCGTGCGGCTGATCACGCCCCCCGCTTCGGCCCGATCGCCTCGAAGCCGGCCTTCTGCTCTTCGCTTAAGTCCGCCTCGAAATCGTCGAGCGCGTCGGTGACGCCGTTCACCGCCTGCAGCATCGTCGCCAGCCGTGCCTTCACGGCCGCAAGGCGGGCCAGCGGGGTCGCGGCGGCCTCCGCAGGGCAGGCGCTCAGCGTCTCCATGGTGCGCAGCGTGGTGTCCTGGAGCACCTCGAAGCGGGCGCGGGCGGTGTCGTCGAGGCGGAGCGTGGACGCAATGTCGTCCGCAGGCCATTGCTGCTGCACGAGCTGCTCATACTGGCGCTGCGCCTTTTCGTCGTAGCGGGGATCGTAGTCCGGCTGGCAAGCAGCAGTGGCCTGCGCGTCCTTGGGCTGGCGAGACGCCAGCGCAGCGCGACGATCATTGGCGAGAGCATTGAGCCTGGCTTTCTGGTCGTCGCTGAGGAGACCTGCAAACTTCGCGAGCGGCGCTTCGATCGCATCCGTCGCCTTGATCATGGCCGCGACGCGCTCGCGCATCAGGCCGAGACGCTCCGATGCGGTCGCGGGCGCCTGCGCCGGACAGGCGGCGCGGATGGTGTCGCGCGCTGCATTCCAGGCAGCAGTGAGCTCGTCGAGCGCCGCGCGCTGCAACTCGTT
Organism: Bradyrhizobium sp. CCBAU 45389; assembly: GCF_028128625.1. Taxonomy (NCBI): domain Bacteria; kingdom Pseudomonadati; phylum Pseudomonadota; class Alphaproteobacteria; order Hyphomicrobiales; family Nitrobacteraceae; genus Bradyrhizobium; species Bradyrhizobium sp. CCBAU 45389. The sequence goes on from NZ_LBIY01000005.1 coordinate 94,831, forward strand.
GGGTGCCACAGTCGCGGCGATGCGATCGACGGGCAGGCCGGCGGTGTCGCTGGCGTCGCAAATGCTCTCGACCGAGGGGACCTTTCGCGCGCGCCTGCCCTGCGGCACGGTGTAGGCGGCAAGCTCGCCTGCCGCATAGGGCGAGAACAGCGCGGCATAGATGTCGCCATAGCCGTAGAGCGAGATGCTGGTGGTATCGGCGAAGATGACCGCATTGGCGAGATCGTCATATGCGAACGGCCAGAACACCGGGCCGGCCCAGCCATAGCTGCCGTCGGGGTGGCGCCACCAGCCCTGCGGGCTGCGCCCACCGTGCCAGCCCGACAGCGCGGCTTGCGCCGTGAGTGCCGCGCGGATGATGTAAGGATTGGCCGGCTGGCCACGCTCGGCGCCGCGCGGATCGTAACGAGGATCTTGCGACCTCAACGCGGCGGAGCGGTAGCGGCCGCCCCGCACCGCCATGCGGGCGTGGCGCAATCGCGACAGGCCGATCACGTGACCGACGGCGAAACGGGCGACACCGAGCGGGCCGCCGCGCAATCCGAACTGTGCCTGCGCGCTATTCGGCAGTAGCACTCCCGCAATGACGAGAATCGCGCCGGCAAGCGCCAGTCCCATGCGTCCCGACCCGACCGCCGACTTGGCCACCGCCTGGCCCTCCTCCCGCACGACGCGCGCATTGCGTCTCACCCACAATGACGCGCAGGGGAACCAAATGTTCCGGAGGTGAACAGGGCAAAGCGCCGCGTCACTGCGTGTTCTTCGGCAACACGAATGTCTGGCCGGGGTAGATCAGGTTCGGATTGTGGATCTTGTCGCGGTTGGCGTTGAAGATCACCGCATAGCGGGAGCCGTCGCCATAGGCGCGCCGGCTGAGCGCCCACAGGCTGTCGCCGCGGGAGATCACCCGGCTGCCGCCCGCTTCAGTCGGTGCGGCGCTGAGGGCGTCGGCCGGCGAGGCCGATGCGACCGTCGTGCCCGCCGGCACGCGTGCCATGCTCCTCGGTTTCGGTGCCGCCATCATTCTGGGCCGAACCGCGGGCCCGTCAGGCGTTGACGCCAGGCGCGGTGCGGCCGACGGCAGCGACGCCACGACATCCGACTTGTCGTCCACCTTCTGGGCCTGCTTCGCAACCGGCACGGGACGCGCGGGCGGCGGCGCGATTTCCGCGATCGTCACCGGCATGGTCCGGCTGGACTGCGTGACGGTGCCATCGGGCGCCCTGGCGCGCAGCGTCAGCTCGTAGCTGCCGGCGGGCAGCTGCGGCGGCGTCATCACGAACTGGCCCGACGCATCGGCCGTGACCGAATGGAGCGGCTGGCCGTCGCGCAGCAGCTCGACCTTTGATCCCGGTGCGGCCTGGCCCGCGATCACCGCCGCCTCGCCGTGATCGTCGACGCGGGCGACGTCGAACCTCGGCCCGGCGTCGGTCGCGGCCGCCGGCGGCTTGACCGGCGCGAGATCGGCGAGCGCGGCCGTGACCTGCTTCTGGGCCTCGGCGACCGGCTTCGGCGCGGCGGCCGGCGCCGGCTGTGCGGCGGCGAGCTTCGGCTCTTCGGATTTCGGCTCTGCCTTGGTTGCAGCTTTGGGCTCGACCTTGGGCTCAGGCTTGGACTCAGCCTTGGTGTCGGGCTTGGCGTCGGGCTTGGCGACGACAGCGATCTCGGTGCCCGCTCCGCCCGGCAACAGGCGGCGCAGCTCGGCGGAACCGATCACGAGAACGGTGCCAACCACCGCGAGCAGGCAGAACGCAATGAGGGCCTTGGTTGCGGTCATCATCGGAAGTCGAACCCTTGTTGGCAAATCAGCCGATGACCGTAGCCTGCGCCGATTTGGTTACGGCAGCAAGTCGCTCGAAGGGATGATCGACCATCGTTTCCAGCCGCCGCGGATGAACCGGCGCGGCCCTTACCGAGTCAAATCAGCGAGGCCGCACCGCGGCTATTTTTTAAGGATTTTCCCGTGACCGCATTCATCCGCCCGGCCCGATGGCTGGCGCTCGCCTTGACGCTTTCCGCCGCCCCCGCGCTCGCCGCCTCCGGCCCGCCGCCGGGCTACATCCTCACCGACAATGCCGATCTCGCCTTCACCTCGCCCGACGGCGCCACCAGGCTCGAGCAGTACATGAAGGACAGCGAAGACCTTTTCGAGGTCAAATGGCAGGTCTGGGCGCGGCGCGGCGATCAGATGACGGAGCTCAAGCCCGAGCAGGGCTATGGCGCCGGCTTCCGCTTCACCAGCGACTCGCAATGGCTGGTGCGGATGCAGAAGACCGGCTCGGGCTCGCAGGATCTTTTTCTCTACCATTTCGAGCACGGCGCCTTCGTCAATGCGACGAAGAAATCGCTCAGCGATCTCGCCTGGGCCTATTTCCACAGCCGGCCCGACACGAAGAGGATGAAGCTCGACTACCACATCTCGGCCAATCTCGTGAAAGGCACGGAAGGCGGCTATCGCTGGCTCGGCGTCGACTGGCCCAACAACCGCTACCTGCTGATCTCGCTGTCGGGCGAGATGGACAAGCATCCGAAGAACGTCGCGGTGAAGGGACTGGCCAACTGGCGCTGCCGCTACGACCTCAAGACCGGAACCTTCGACGTGCCCAAGATGTTCGCCAAGCAGAACGCGGAAGCGCTGGAGTGGGAGATCAGGCGGTGAGGCGTTTGTAGGGTGGGTTAGCTGGCGGCTGCGCAAAGCTCAGTCCGCTGGCGTAAGCCACCACTGTTCGCGTCCGCGGAAACGGAAGTGGTGGATTACGCTCCGCTAATCCACCCCACGGACTGCGCGATGGAACCAACCCACTGATTCCACTCCGATTCATATTTTCCTAACCCTTTGTGGTAACGGGGTCTTGTCGGTTTTGCTGCATCTTGCATCCCACGGGAGGGCTGGATGGGCACATCGATTCGATGGACCGCGCGGATGCGCGCGCTGCTGCGCCGCTGGCGCGGCGCGCCGCTGACATGGCTGATCGCCGGCGGCTTCGTGCTGATGCTTGCGACCGCCATCGGCACCGCGCTCACCGTCGACCGCTTCCGGCAGAACGCGATCGAGAGCGGCCGCGACAGCCTTGAAAGCGCAGTACGGCTGCTCACCCGGCATTACGACCGCGAGTTCGCGGATTTCGCGGTGTTCCAGAAAAGCGTCATCGCCGAGCTCGAAAGCCATGGCATCGAGTCCGCCGACCTGTTCCGCAGCCAGATGAGCACGCTCGCCATGCACGAGGCGCTGCGCGCAAAGGCGAGCGGCTGGTCCGACGTCGCCGGCGCCAATGTGTTCGATTCCGAGGGCCTGCTGATCAATTCGTCGCGGCGCTGGCCTGTCGCCGACGTCTCGGTCGCCGACCGCGGCTATTTCAAGCGGCTCAAGAACGATCCGATTGCGCAGGAAGAGATCGAGGTCGTTCCCGGCCGACTCGGCAACGGCCCCGCCATCGTGTTCGCCCGACGTGTCTCCGGGCCACACGGCGAGTTCCTCGGCATCGTCTCGCGTGCGATCGCACCGGGGCAGATCGAATCCTTCTTCGCCTCTGCGGGGCTCGGCGAAGATTCCTCGATCGCGATGCATCACCAGAACGGCCAGCTGCTCGCGCGCATCCCGCACGCCGATGCCATGATCGGGCAGAATTTTCGCCAGGGCACGCCGGAGCAGATGGCGGTGTTCGAGCGCACCTTCGTCACGACCCAGCTCGCGAGCCCGATCGACGGCAAGGACCGCATCGTCGCCTCGCGCCTCCTGACCGGCGAACCGCTGGTCGTGGTCGCGACCAGATCGCTGGACGCGACGCTCGTCACCTGGCGCACGCAAACGAAATTCTTCGTCGCCGTCGCCGTGCTGTCGATCGGCCTGCTGGTGCTGACGCTGTTCCTGATCTTCCGCCAGATGACGCGCCGGCTCTCGCTCGAGAAGCAGCGGCTCGACACCGCGATGAACACAATGACGCAGGGCCTCTTGATGTTCGATCAGGACCAGCGTCTGATCGTATGTAACCGGCGCTACATCGAGATGTACCGCCTGTCCGCCGACGTCGTGAAGCCCGGCGCCTATTTCCGCGACGTGATCCAGCATCGCCACGACACCGGCTCCTTCGACGGCGACGTCGATGCCTATTGCGACGGTATCCTGGCCAGCGTCGAGCAGACGCACAGTGCGATCGTGGAGACGGGTGACGGCCGCCTGATCGAGATCAAGAACCAGCCCGGTGCCGCCGGCGGCTGGCTCGCCACCCATGACGACGTCACCGAGCGCATCCGCGCCGCCGAACGCATCGCGCATATGGCGCATTACGACGCGCTGACCGACTTGCCCAACCGCGTGCTGATGCGCAGCCATCTGGAACGCCGCGTCGCCGAGCTTGCCCAAGGCAAGCCGTTCGCGATCCTCTATATCGACGTCGACGAGTTCAAGGGCGTCAACGATTCGCTGGGACACGAGGTCGGCGACGAGCTGCTGCGCCAGGTCGCGAACCGCCTGCGCGCCTGCGTCAGCGGCAACGACCTCGTCGCGCGGCTCGGCGGCGACGAATTCGCCATCGTCAAGGCCGGCACCTGTGATCAAGCCGAGCTGACCGCGCTGGCGGATACGATCCTCAAGACGCTGCGTGTGCCGGTGAACTGCAAGGGCCAGGAGATTCCGACCGATGCCAGCATCGGCATCGCGATCGCGCCGGACCACGGCGACAATCTCGAAGACCTGCTCAAGCGCGCCGATCTCGCGATGTACGCCGCGAAGTCGGAAGGCCGCGGCACCTTCCGCGTCTTCGTGAGCGAATACGACGCCAAGGCGCGGCAGCGCCGCCAGCTCGAGCTCGATCTACGCCAGGCGCTCGCGCGCGGCGAGTTCGAGGTGCACTATCAGCCGCTGGTCGATCTCGCCGCCAACGTCGTCACCGGCTGCGAGGCGCTTTTGCGCTGGCGCCATCCCGAGCGCGGCATGGTCTCGCCTGCGGATTTCATCCCGGTCGCGGAGGACACCGGCCAGATCGGCGAGATCGGCGAATGGGTGCTGAAGCAGGCCTGCCTCGAGGCCGCAAGCTGGCCCGGCAATATCCACATCGCGGTCAACGTCTCGCCGGTGCAGTTCCGGTCGCGGTCACTGGCACTCAAGGTCGCCGCTGCGCTTGCGGAATCAGGGCTGGCGCCCGGCCGGCTCGAGCTCGAGATCACGGAGACCGTGCTGATCCGCGACGACGAGGAGGCGCTGACGATCCTGCAGCAACTGCGCGAGCTCGGCGTGCGCATCGCGCTCGACGATTTCGGCACCGGCTATTCGTCGCTGAGCTATCTGCACCGCTTCCCGTTCGACAAGATCAAGATCGACCGCAGCTTCATCAGCGACATCGGCCAGTCGGAAGATTCGTCTCCGATCGTGCAGGCCGTGGTGCACATGGCCGCCGCCCGCCACATGGCGACGACGGCGGAAGGCGTCGAAACCGAGGCCCAGCGCGAGGTGCTGCGGCAGCTCGGATGCAGCCAGATGCAGGGCTGGCTGTTCAGCCCGGCGGTGCCGGCGGCGAAGCTGAAGCAGCTGCTGTCGGCGCAGGCGGCCGCAGCCTAGATCAGCCATGTCGTTCGGGCACTACAAGATCTCGAATAAAATCCTGTAGCGCCTGAAGCGATCGGCCAGCCCCGGCCCGACATGGCACCGAGCAAACACACCGGAGAGCGCGGCGCGTCAGCATTCCTCGGTTACCCCCTTGCGCACTGTTACATGCAAAGCTCCTCGAGAGCCACAACTCGAAGTCACGAGACAGGTCAAGGCCCTTGATCTTGGTCAATGTCGGCCTCAACCGGCGGGCCTTCTTATGCAAAGGGGGACGACAAGCATAGGAGGAGAACGATGAAGCAGACAGCTTTCAGAAATTTTGCAATTGCAACTTCGACTATCGCTTTTGCTGCACTGTTCACCGTCGACTGGTCTGAGCAGCGCGGGCTTTCGCTCTCAGTTGAGAGTGCCCAGGCGAGGCGACTCTATGTCAGCCCGTATCCCTATAATCAATACATACCCGATCAGACCGGTCTCCCCTGGTACGCAGTGCGGGCCTACTACGCTGGCGGCCCCTGGTGTGGCGTCGGCGGCAGGACCGGGTACGGCACGGCCGTTGGGGTCTTTGGACGCGCTTCCTATACCTGCTACGACGGTTGGGATAGCTATGCGAAGCTCAACGGTATTGGCTGCACGCCCGGCACATTGATCAAGGGCGGTGACGGAATCATGTACGTCTGCCAGTAAGCGCGCGAACCACAAGGAGAGGCGGCGCAATCGCCGCCTCTTTCATTTTGAAAGCGCCGTCCATTCTCGGCCTCACGGGCTCGGTTGGCTCGATCCGCACCGTCGAATAAAACTCGTTGGTAGCGTCAAAGTCTCTGCCTTATCCGAGCCCGCAAGCCCCCTCGTCCATCTTTGATCTAGCGCAATCCTACCCCGGCGGGGAGGCAGCATCTTTTCAGCATGGGGCAAGCCAGTCATGGAGCAAGTTCATGAGACAATTGCATCTGACAAAACTTGCAATCGCGAGCTCAACTGTCGCATGCGCGGCGCTGTTCTCGTTCAGCTGGTCTGAACAACGCGGCATCTCTTTGTCAGTGGAGAGTGCCCAAGCACGGGTCGGCCGGCCGCTGACCCCAATGAGCGTCGCAGGTGTTGCTCGCCGGCAAGACCGCCGAGCTGCGTACGGGTATCGAGCCGGAGTCGTCGGCGCTGGCGTCGCCGGCGCGGCCGCCGTGGGCACGGCTGCTGCCGTGGCGGCCACATCCCCCAACTGGGGATGGGGAACCGGCCCTTACACAGGCGCCGGCAACTATGGAGTTACGGGCGTCAGTCCCTACAGAGGTGGGCCTTCCTCCTATGGTGGAGGCTTGGCAGCCAATGCCTACTATGGTGGAGGCTTGGGAGCTAATGCCTACTATCCCACAGCCAGCGACAGTACTGGCTGGTACATAACGCCCACCGGCATGGCCTGCACATCGGGGGCTTTGATCACAGGCGCCAACGGCATGCCGTTCCGCTGCCCGTAAGACACAGACGAAATTGGGTACAGCGGACATGGACTTCGGCCCGCAGGGGATCAGCGACGTTATGACACTCTGATCTAAGGGGTCGCGCAAACAAGTGATTATGCGCAAAGCAACGGAATTGGTTGCACGCCCGGCATGCTGATCAAGGGCAACGAAACACGCAGCGACCAGGAGGCGGTCCACACGGCCGCCTCCAGATCAAACTCTTTCTGCTCCTGCATGCGGACTGATGCTGCCTTCGAAGGGCGCCAACCTTGCTCGGCATGATTTCAAGAGGAGCGTGACGATGATCAGGTTATTTGCTGTTGCCGGTTTTGCGCTGGCCATCGCGACATCGACGCAGGCAATGCCACTCGCGCCGATTCAGTCGGACGACCTCATCACGCAGCAACGACGCTGATGCACTCGCACGTGCAATAAACGAAAGCTGCTTTCGTCTGTTCAACCGCTCGCCTCGAACGCGGCCTCTCGCGCCTTTGGCTATGCGCTTCCGGCGAGACTGACGATGTGAACACTGACGCTGCCTCGCGTTGCCGCCACGTTGGTCGGCTACAGCACTTTGAATGCGGCCTGGGGATGTCGACCTTGGCAAAGGAGACATCCCCAGGCTTAAAGTTGATTAGCCGCGCAGGTTCAGACCATCACGCGGCTTGTATGAATCAACATCCCGTTTCAGTCCTCGTCCTCTGCCTGCGCACGACGTCGTTCCACGACATCGCTCATGTCGTGGAGCACAAGGACCGCGAGGGCCCCCATGCGCTGCCTCTGTTCGGGATTGAGGGTCTTGTAGAGTGGCTGCCACGCCTCGGCGAGCTTATCCAAATCGGCTGAGCGTTGAGCCAATGCCTCCGAGCGTCGTTGCAGGAAGGCGATGGGGTCACGATTTCGCATCGTTTCGACGGCATTTTGGTCGGCCCGTCTACCCACTGTTTCCGAGATTTTTGCAACACGGGCCCTCCGATCTTCCGCTCTGGCACGAATGGCGCTCTCGACGGGCGGCCAGAGCTTTTCCTGGTCAGGTGTCAGCTGCAATGCGGCCTTGGTCAAATCGATCCGCATGTCCACCAGTGTATTCCGGTCCACCGCGTTGAGCCGTTCCGGCGTCGCAGGGGAGGACGGAGCTTGCGCGCTGGCGATCGACGGCGCGGCAAGAAGGAGTGCAGCTGTTCCGATCACTACTATTTTCATCATCGGCAACCTCCTAGGTGAGCAGCCCCCAGGCACCACGCTAACAATGGTCGGCAGGGCGATGTCATATTGATTCAAATCAAAGGACTTGGAGAAGGAATTGTGGCGCGCGGGCTGAGCAAGACGTGCGGCATGTCCATTCTTGCGCCGCCATTCTCCACCTGTAATTGCGCGACGACGACCGGCTCCTTTCCGCAAAATAGGATCAAACGCTGCGGATCGTAGTTATCGCTCCGCCGAGCTGGCCGGAACCGTGACCGGCGAGCGTCAGCCAGCATCACGTCACACGCAACGCAGGCGATTGGCGCCTGCGTTCTTGCGCGCGTGCGCGGATCGAGCGAGGCGAGATGGCGATCGTGACCTTCAGGATGATTCCTCTTCTGGCGGCTGTCGCCATGATCGGCCTGTCCGCACAGGCCCGCGACGACGGTCGCTACGCGAACTCGCCGCTCAAGGGCTGGTTCGAAAGCCTGCACAGCAAGGCTGGAGGTCCGTGCTGCGCCGACGCCGACGGCACCGCACTGGATGACGTCGACTGGGACACGCAGGATGGACACTACCGTGTGCGCCTTCTTGGCGAGTGGATCACCGTGCCGGATGACGCCGTGATCAAGGAGCCGAACCGCGCCGGCCGCACCTTCGTCTGGCCCTATTACGTCAACGGCCGCGCCATGATCCGCTGTTTCATCCCGGGCAGCATGACGTGAGATCCGGACGCGCGAGCCGCGGGCCATTCGTGGCGTTCATGGTGCACCGACGATTGCGGTGAGGTGACCTCACGATAAATCCACGCTAGCCTCCTCGTGCAAGAACAAGAGGAAGCGCCAATCGTGTACGACTACATCATCGTGGGCGGCGGCTCGGCGGGGTCCGTGCTGGCCCACCGGCTCTCCGCGAAGAGTGCCAGCAAGGTCCTGCTCTGCGAGGCCGGACAGGACACACCACCCGGCAACGAGCCGGCCGAGATCAGGGACAGCTATCCGGGCACCGCCTATTTCGATCCGCGCTTCCACTGGACGGAGCTCAAGGTCACGACGCAGGTCGTCAGCCACAACAATCCGAACGAAGCGCGTCCGCCCTTGCGCAAATACGAGCAGGCGCGCGTGCTCGGCGGCGGCTCGTCGATCAACGGCCAGATGGCCAATCGCGGCGCGCCGACCGATTACGACGAGTGGGATGCGCGCGGCGCCGAGGGCTGGACGTGGAAAGACGTGCTGCCCTTCTTCAGGAAGGTCGAGCGCGACCTCGATTTCGACGGGCCCTATCACGGCAAGGACGGCCGCATTCCGGTGCGCAGAATTCCCAGGGAGCACTGGACGCGGCATTCGGAGGCGTTCGCGCAGGCCTTCCAGCAGGCCGGGCACCCATTCGTGGCCGACCAGAACGGCGAGTTCGTCGACGGCTATTTCCCGGTGACGCATTCCAACCAGGCCGAGCAGCGCGTCTCGGCCGCGATGGGCTATCTCGATCGCACCACCCGCCAGCGCGCCAACCTCACCATCTCCACCAACACGCAAGTGCGCCAGCTGCTGTTCGAGGGCACGCAATGCGTCGGCGTGAAGGCCGTGGTCGACGGGCGCGAGCAGGAATTCCGCGGACGCGAGATCATTCTCTCCAGCGGCGCGATCCATTCGCCGGCGCATCTGCTCCGCGCCGGCATCGGCCCGGTCGGGCACCTCAAGGACTTGGGGATTCCCGTGCTGATGGGCTTGCCGGGTGTCGGCCAGCGCCTGATGGATCATCCCTCGATCTCGCTGTCGTCCTTCGTCCGCCGCGGCGCGCGCATGAACGAGCACACCAGGCGCCACATGCAGCTCGGCCTGCGCTATTCCTCGGGCCTCGCCGGCGTGCCGAAGGGCGACATGTTCGTCGTCGTTCTCAGCAAATCGGCCTGGCACGCGGTCGGCGCGCAGATCGGCTCGCTGCTGACCTTCGTCAACAAGACCTATTCCGAGACCGGACAGGTCAAGCTCGCCTCGCGCGATCCCGCGGCCGAGCCGATCGTCGAGTTCAATCTGCTGTCGGACCGGCGCGACCTCGAGCGCCTGATGAGCGGCTTCCGCAAGATGGCGGCGGTGCAGATGAGCGACATCGTCAGGAAGGTAACGGACAAGCCGTTCCCGGCTGCCTATACCGACAAGGTCCGCAAGATCGGCGTGGTCAATACCAGGAACAAGATCCTGACCAGGATCGCGGCAACCCTGATGGACGGTCCGGCGGCGCTACGTCACTATCTGATCGACAATTTCGTGGTCGAGGGCTTCACCTTCAACCAGGTGATGAACGACGACGAGGCGCTGGAGGCCTTCGTGCGCAAGGCGACCATCGGCGTCTGGCACGCCTCCTGCTCATGCCGCATGGGCCGGGCCGACGATCCGATGGCGGTGGTCGACAACCAGGGCCGCGTCAAGGGCATCCAGGGCCTGCGCGTCGTCGACGCCTCGATCTTTCCGGTGGTGCCGTGCGCCAACACCAACTTTCCGGTGCTGATGACGGCGGAGAAGATCGCTGCGGCGATGGTGCAGTGATTGCGACGACGGTTTTGTAGGGTGGGTTAGCCCTGTGATTGCGCGAAGCGCAATCACTCGGCGTAACCCACCAACTTCGTTCCGCAATCGCTGAAGCATGGTGGGTTACGCCGAGCAGATGCGCTTCGCGCATCTGCAGGGCTAACCCACCCTACAGACTCGGACTACGCCGCCCTGAGATCGCCGACGAAGCGGTCGACGTCGCGCTTCAGATCATCCGACAGGCGCGCCAGCATTTTTGCGGAATCCAGCACCTCGCCGGCGGCGGCACCGGTCTGGCCGGCGGCCTGCGACACGCCGGAGATGTGGCGCGAGACCTCATTGGTGCCCTGCGAGGCCTGCTGCACGTTGCGTGCGATCTCGCGCGTCGCAGCGCCCTGCTGCTCGACGGCCGCCGCGATCGCGGCCGCAATCTCGTTGACCCGCTGGATGGTGGTGCCGATCGACTGGATCGCGGTCACCGAGGATTGGGTCGCGCCCTGAATCGCGGCGACCTGGCCGGTGATCTCCTCGGTCGCCTTCGCGGTCTGCGTGGCGAGGTTCTTCACTTCCGATGCGACCACCGCAAAGCCGCGGCCGGCTTCGCCGGCGCGCGCGGCCTCGATGGTGGCGTTGAGCGCGAGCAGATTGGTCTGCTCGGCAATGCCGGTGATCAGCGCGACGACGTCGCCGATGCGCTGCGCGGCATCGGCCAGCGCCTGCACCTCGGCATTGGTACGATCGGCCTCGGCGGAGGCGGAGCCGGCAATGCTGGAGGATTCGGCGACCTGACGGCTGATCTCGCTGATCGAGGCCGAAAGCTGCTCCGTGGCCGCGGCAACCGTCTGCACGTTGGAGGAAGCATCGCCCGAGAGGCTTGCGACCGAAGCGGCCTTGGACGAGCCCTGCTCGGCGGTCGACGACATCGACTGCGCGGTGGCGTTCAGCTCGCCCGAGGCGGAGGCGAGCGTGTGCAGCGATTCCGTGACGGTCTTCTCGAACTGTTCGATCAGTCGTTCGACGGCAAGCTGGCGCCGCTCCTTCTTTGCCTGCTCGGCGGCCTGCTCCTCGGCAAGACGATCGCCGGTGATCATGTTCTCCCTGAACACGGCGACCGCGCGCGACATTTCGCCGATCTCGTCGCCGCGCTCGATGCCGGCGAGCTCGATCGCATAGTCGCGTTCGGCGAGGCGACGCATCGCCTGCGTCATCTTGCGGATCGGCGTGCTGACGCGGCGGTTCACCAGGATGAAGCCGAACAATGTGATGGCGAGCGCAACCAGCATCATCCCGCCATTCAGCGCGAGGCTCCATTTCGCCGAAATCATCTGCTGTCCGGCGCGAGCGACCATTTCGGCGAGCGCGGCCTGGCCCGCCTCGACGCTGGAATTGAGGATCGCCGTGTTGAGCTTGGAGAGGTCCTCGATCTTGATGTCGATGGTCTGGTTGTTGCTCAGCGCCTTGATGAAGCCCTGCTGGCGTTCGGTCATGGCGGCGGCCTCGCCCTGCTTCGAGCGCGCGATGACGTCGGTGAGGCTTGCCGGCGCATCGGGGCGAGCGGCCGCGTCGAGCACCTGGCTCCAGGCCTGCTTGGCGCGGCCGGTGTCCTCGGCGGCGCCGACCATGTCGGCGGCACTCCAGGGCTTGCCGCTCGCGGCCGCAGTTTCCAGGCGAATGGCGACGAGGCCGCCGAAATTTCGCGCGGCCCAGGCCGACTGCTTCACGGCGAGCAGATGATCGACCACGGGATCGGTGAGCTTGAGTGCGTTCTCGAGCGCGGCGGTCAGGGCCAGGATCGCATCGAGATAATCCTGCGCGGCCTTGCGAAACTCGTCGCCGACCTTCGGATCACGCTCCGCCTTGGTCTGGTGAATGGCGGCTTCCGCCTTGGGCCGCAGCGGCACGAGCGCGTCATGGATCGCGACGAGCTTGCCGAGCGCAGCGGCGAGGCGCGGATCGGCTACGCCGTCGAGACGCTCGAGCACGCTTTTGTAGGCGGCTTCGGACAACTGCCGGTTGGTGGCGATGCGGTTATCGGCATTGGCATTGGCCGGCGCATCCGCGACCAGCGCCGACAGGAAGGTGCCGCGCTCGAGCCGGAAGCCGAGCAGCGTCGCAAACAGCTGCTGGTCGGTGCTGGCGAAACGTTCGACCTTCTGCGCGGCGCCGTTGCGTTCAATCGCCCCCAACAGACCGGTCGCGAGCTGCCCGACCAGAAACAGGCCGAGGACGCCGATGATGGCGCCGAGAACGGAACGAATGGAGGGATTGCCGAACAATGCCATTGGGAGCGCCGGACCTCTGCGGAAAAGATGCAGAAAAATACCGGTCGGCCCCTAAGAATCCGTTCACCAAACCCGCCCGCGGCGCGTGGGCAGGGCCAGTGAGGTATGGAGATGAAGATCTAAAGGCGTGACAGGCTCATTTCACCTGCTTGGCCGCCTGGATCTCGACGAACTCGGCGTCGGGATGCGTGACGATTGTGGTGAACATGATGCCGCTGATGATGATCGACCAGGCGGTGTCCCAATAAATCCAAAACACGTGCCACCCTCCGTTCTGGCGTCCTCCGCCTGCGGGATCAGGGTAACGGCAAGGCGAGGCTGCCGTTCCTGACGTGAGCGCGGCGCAAGCGAGGCGCTATTTGGATTTGGTCGGCGGCGATGCGCGATCGGTTTCACCGGTGTGGCGCTTTGCCACGACATCCTCGTCGCGCGGGCGCGGCGGCAGCTTGGGCTGGCCGGCCTGACCGCCATGCTTGCCGCCCATGTCGGGCTTGCCTTCGAGATCGTTTTCGCGGGGCATACCGTTCAATGCCTGCGCGCGGCATTGGTTCGCTGGCATTGCCCTGTTTTCGCCTGTGAACGAGTTCATAGAAGCGTTGCGGGTTGCGGTGCACGATGATCAGCGTGCGTCGCCGCATGCCTTTGACGAACGGGACTTGCACAGACAGGATTTGGGCTGATGCGAAAACGACTGGTCGCCTCGACCATCTTGACCTGCGCCCTGCTCGCGGTTGCGGTGTGGACCGTGCTCGGGCCGCCGAACCGCCCGGCCGGACCGCATCTGCCCTCCCGCAATTTGACGGCTGCGGTGCGATAGCCGCACCAGCGAGACCGATACAATTTCGGCATCGATCGATCTCAATTGGAATTTGGTGCGGCAACGTGCCGCCCGCTATCCTCTCCGGCAAAACGACAACGCCGCACTGCCCCGAGGAGAACGCTCATGTCGAGTCCGACCCGCTGCATCGTATCCAAAGCGCCCCGCGCTGCGATCGCCACCACTCTCACCTTTCTTGCCCTCACTTTGGGAGCCCGTGCCGGCATGGCCGAGACCTTCGCCTATGTCGGCAACGCCGACAGCAACGACATCAGCGTGTTCAAGCTGGCCGAGAACGGCGAGATGACACCGGTGCAGACCGCCGCCTTTACCGGCGTGGAGAAACCGGGGTCCTCGACGCCGCTCGCGATCACGCCCGATCACCGCGTGCTGATTGCCGGCGTGCGCTCGCAGCCGTTCCAGGCGGTGAGCTTTTCGATCGACCCCAAGACCGGCCAGCTCAGCCATATCGGCAACGGACCGCTCGCCGACAGCATGGCGAACATCGCCACCGACCGCGGCGGCAAGGTGCTGTTCAGCGCCTCCTATGGCGGCAACAAGGTCGCGGTGAATCCGCTTGGAGCGAACGGCGTGGTGGGCGCGCCGACGCAGGTGATCCCGACCGGGCTGAACGCGCACGCCTTCCTGCCCTCGCCCGACAACCGCTTCGTGTTCGCGACCAATCTCGGCTCCGACCAGGTGCTGAGCTTTGCGTTCGAGCCCACCACCGGTGCGCTCACGCCGAGCGATCCGCCGACCTACAAGTTGCCGGAAAAATCGGGGCCGCGACACTTCGTATTCCATCCCAATGGCAAGTTCGTCTATCTGCTCCACGAGCTGAACGGCGATGTCGCCGCGTTCACCTACGAGGCCAGGAGCGGCGCATGGGACGAGATCCAGCGCACCACCGCGCTGCCTGAAGGGTTTTCCGGAAAACCCTGGGCCGCCGACATCCACATCACGCCGGACGGACGCTTCCTCTATGCCTCCGAGCGCACCACCAACACGATCGCCGCCTACAAGGTCGACGCGGTCAGCGGCAAGCTGACCACGATCGGCAGCGTGCCGACCGAGAAGCAGCCGCGTGGCTTCAACATCGATCCCAGCGGGCGCTACCTCGCTGCGGTCGGCGAGCTCTCCGACGGCATGACGGTCTATGCGATCGACCAAGGTAGCGGCGCGCTGGCCAAGCTGAAATCCTACCCCACCGGCAAGAAGCCGAACTGGGTGGAATTCCTGAGCCTGCCGTGAGGGGGCACGACCGCCTACGTAATCATCCGTAATTTCGCCGGACCTGGCGTTGCCATCATATGGCGGTCATGGACCGCCATATCCTCTTCAAATGCCCGCAGACCGGCATGAACGTGCAGCATCGGCTCGACGACGCGCCGGCCGATCGCACGCACGTATCCGTGGCGTGCCCAGCCTGCACGCGGCTGCACCTGATCGACCGTTCCACCGGCAGGCTGCTCGGCGATCGCCGGAGCTGAGCCGTCCCCTCGGGGCCGGCCTGGCCGGCAGCGAACCTGTTGTCCAATCCCGCGACTAATCAAGGACTTGCCGCGTCAGCCCGGACGGCATGGCATCCCGCTCTGGGACAACGCTGCCGTAGTCCGGGCTGCCGCCATCTGCTATCGATTGGAGGCATAGCCCCCGTGGAATTTCCGATGCGCCCCTTGTCCCGTGCCGTTGTTCGAAGCCTGTATCCCGCAGCCGTCGCCGGAGTGCTCGTCCTCGGTCAATATCCGGCCGGAGCCGCCGATGACGATGCGCCCAAGGGGCCGGCGGTCACGGTGCTCAAGGTCGCAAAATCCTGCTTCTCCGACATCGTCGAGGCCACCGGCACTATCATCGCGCGCGAGGAAACCTCGGTGCGGCCCGAGCGTCCGGGCTTGAAGGTGACGGAGGTTCTGGCGGAAGCCGGCGACACCACCACGGCCGGCCAGGTGCTGGCGCGCCTCGCGCTGCCCGAAGGCGGCACGCTTCAGGTCACCGCGCCCGTGGCGGGCGTGATCGCGACCTCCACCGCCCAGATCGGCAATCTCGCCTCGGCCAAGGGCGAGGCGCTGTTCACCATCGTGGCGCGCGGCGAATACGATCTCGTCGGCCTGGTCGCGACCACCGATGTGCGCAAGCTCGCCGTCGGTCAGCCGGCGACGGTGCGTATCGCCGGCGCCGGCGACCTCGAGGGCAAGGTGCGCCGCATCGGGCCGACCGTCGAGCCGAACATCCAGCAGGGCATGGTCTATATCGGCATCTCCTCGCAGAAGCGGCTGCTGCTGAACGCGAGCGGGCGCGCGCTGATCAAGACCGGCCAGAGCTGCAACGTCGCAGTCCCCCTCACCGCCGTGCAATATTCGTCCGCCGGCACCGTGGTGCAGGTGATCCGCCGCAACCGCGTCGAGACCAAGCGCGTCGAGATCGGATTGATGTCGGGCGGCAATATCGAGGTCCGCGACGGCCTCAACGAAGGCGACGTCGTCGTCGCCCGCGCCGGCGCGCTGCTCCGCGAAGGCGACCCCGTGCGCCCGGCGATGGCCAGCGCGGAAGCGGCGAAGTAGCGCATGACTTCGTAGGGTGGGTTAGCCGAAGGCGTAACCCATCTCTTTGCTTTCCAAGCAGGCGAGAGAGAAGTGGTGGATTACGCCTTCGGCTAATCCACCCTACAAGGGCCGCTGTGATTGCCGCGAGAAACTAGCCGCCGGCTTCGCCGAAATGGACGTCTTCGAGCAGCGAGGACGACACGGTCGGGACCTGGACGCCCTCGGAGGCGCGGGAGATGGCGACGCGGGTCTTGTTGAAGACGCCTTCTGCGCTGCCGCTCTGCGCATTGAGATTGCCGAGCAGCTCGCCGACCAGCACGCTGTGCTCGCCCTTGCCGTCGTCGACGACCTTGCCGGGCGAGGCCGAGGAGAGGATCAGCGCATTGTCGGGCGCACTGATCGGCGCGAGGCCGTGGCTGTAGGAACGGAAGCGGCGCTCGTAGGGGTTACGGCGGGAGGCGTCGACGACGACGAGCTTGGCCTTGGCGCCCTGCTCCTTCATCATCTCGAGCACGCCCTCGATGGAGACGCCGTGGCGGCGGACGTCGCTTTCCTTCCAGATCACGGCATCGACCGGCAGCATGTAGCTCTCGCGTCCCGCCTGCACGCCGAAGCCGCCGAAGAACAGCATGACGACGGTGTCGCGCTTGATCCGGGACTTCAGGCGATTGACGGCGCGGACCATGTCGTCCTTGGTCGCGTCTTCCACCATGTCGACGTCAAAGCCGTTCTTGCGCAGCGACGAGGACAGCGCGCGGGCGTCGTTGATCGACTGCGTCAGCGGCGCGCTGGCGTCGGGATAATGTCCATTGCCGATGACGAGGGCGAGGCGCGAGGTCTGGCCGATCGAGCCGGTGATCTGGTCGGTCGTAACGGCCTTGGCGGCATCGAGCGCACGCATGTTGAGGGCAGCATGCGCGCCGATCACCAGCGACACCGTGCCGATGAGGGCTGCGGCCAGCGCGATGGTGCGTCGGGAAATGTCGAGCTGCCTTACATTCATCTCGGTTCATTCCTGTCAGTGCCAAAGACCAGCCAAGCGCGCGCACACTGTTTGAGTAGCGCGATAGCGTCTTTAGGTTTGAGGGATTGGCCCGGGGAGTGCCCCCGAATTGCGCGCAATTTGCGGCGCCGCACCAAACAAACCCTTAACCGGATATCGCCCCGCCGGCAATAGATTGCCCAAAATTTGAGCTAAGTCACTGAAGCTATTGGTTAATTCTCCAAGCCGATTTTCTCGATTTATGGCATCCCCCGTAGCCTTCCGGGGGCTGATCATGCAGGGCTCGTGCCGGATATTTCCGTGACCACCATCACATTTGTTTTTCCCGCGAATCCGGGTAGCTTTTCAAGGACTTGCAGGGGGTGGCGGGCGGACGGTGCGCGCTCGCCACTCCCGGGCAAGGCCCCGCGACCAGGTATTTCATGAGCTTTCATTATTTTGCCGGCGCCGCCTGCCGGGCGCTGACGGCGCGGAAGGACGGCCCCTCTCTTTATGAGGTCTGCGATCCCGTGCTGGCGGCCAGCGCCAGCGGCGACCCCCATCTGGCAAAGTTCTACAAGACCGCGCTCGGCAATCCCGCATTGCGGATGCTGCTGCGGCGCGCCGGGCTGCCCGAGCTGCGCGACGAGGCGAAGCTGACCCGGCTGCGCGAGGTGCTCACGCGCGCCCGCGATGATGCCGAGCCGGATTGGGCGGCGGTCGGCCAGCCCGTGGCCGATCTCGTCGACAGCATCACGCTCGATCATCCCAAGCCGCCGCCGGCGATGTTCACCGGCACCATGCCGCAGACCGCTGAGATCGACGGCGTGATCCGCGACTGCGCGCAGCACCTGCTCGGCTCGTACCGCCGAAACGGCTTCCTGCCGACCTATGCCGCCTTCAACCTGATCGGCGATCCCGATTGCCGCGGCCGCGAGCTGATCATGGCGCTGACGGGCCTGAACGCGCGCGGCTACAAGAACTCCTCGCTGCTGTTCAACCTCGCGCGCGTCTTCATCGCACGCTCGCCCGCGCGCGCCGTGGTCAATCCGCCCTGGAAAGGCATCGCCGAGCCGATGTGGGAGCCGGTGCAGATCCGTCACCGCTCGGCCTATTACGATGCGTTCTTCATCGAGGCGCTGCTCGGCTATGTCGAGACCGGGCTCGCCTCGCCGGCCGACAAGATCGCGGCAGAGCGCGCGATCGGCGACATGGTGAATTTCTGCGTCAACATCAGCCGCGAGGAAGTCGAGGGCACGGACGGCGCGCGCTTCAACGTCATCACGGCGCTGGCGCCGGCGCCGCATCCGCGCTTTTCCCGCTTCTTCGCCCAGATCAAGCAGGACCTCGGCTTCGGCGTCTATGTGCCGGATTGCGACACCACGGCCTGCTCGATCTCGGCGGCAACACAGGCCGGCTGCATCGATGAGATCATCGACCAGCCGCTGCTGGACTTCTACGCCGGCTATCAGGTGCGTGCCGGTGTCAACGCGCCGCGCGTCACCGTGCCGCTGAACGACAATATCGACTATGAAGGCGGCGTCGCGACCTGGATCGACAATCTCAAGGGCGAGCGCCCCTATGGCAACGATCTCGATCCGACGCTCAATCTCGACATTCTCGAGGTGAGCTTCCGAAACCTTGCGCGCTGGAAGATCCTGGAGACGCCGGCGCGGCTCGCCACCGTGCACCGGATCATCGGTTTCCAGAAACGGCTGGCAGCCAGCGGCGCCTTCGCCAATCCGCGCTCGCACATCTATTATCTGCCGGAGCTCTACAGCGCGTATTTCGGCCGCTGCTATGCAGCGTTCCTCGCGCTGCCGCTGGCGGCGCAGGCGGCGATCGATCCCGACGGCGATTTCGATTTCATCCGCCATCGCGTGCTCTCCTACGTCAAGGGTGAGCTGATGGCCGCGGAGATGAACGTGTTCGACGCCGCGCTGGCGCTGATCGCACTCGGCCATCTCGGCGCCGACCCGCGTGCCTTTGCACCGGCGCTGAACGTCATCATCGCAAGCCTCGGCGAAGGCGGCCGCCGTGGCCCGTTCCGCGCCTACGAATGGAACAAGATGAAGACGCCGACGCGGATCCTGGTCGGCGGCCCCGAGGTGACCTCGGCCTTCGTGCTGATGGGCCTGGCGGTGGCGAAGCGGGCGATCGCGGGGCGGGGGTAGGTCTCGTAGGGTGGGCAAAGGCGCGCTCTTCGCGCGACGTGCCCACCGCCCGTCACCACGCTGGACATCGTGGGCACACTTCGCTTTGCCCACCCTACGGGGCCATCGCAAGATGACAGGAAGTTGAAAGCCCATCCGTTAGGCATATGCTGGCCCGGAGGCCAAAAGCCGACCACAATTGCGCGGCTTATCGAGATTGTCCTGAACACCCGGACCGGCATGTTGCGAAAATTCCTGATTGCGCTGGCCTTGCTCGCCCCGTCGCTTGCCCAGGCCGCCGACATCACCGGCACGGCAAAGGTCCGCGACGGCGATTCCGTCGTGATCGGCAACACGCGGATCCGGCTCGGTGGCATCGACGCGCCATCGTCCGACCAGCTCTGTCTCAACACCAAGAGCGAGCGCTGGACCTGCGGCGTGGCCGCGCGCGAGGAACTCGCCAAATACACGGAAGGAAAGACCTGGGTCTGCCACACCCGCGCGATCGACCGGCGCGGCCGCACCGTGGCGCGCTGCGAGGTCGGCGGCGAGGACATCCAGAAATGGCTGGTGCGCAACGGCTGGGCG
Source organism: Bradyrhizobium sp. CCBAU 45389 (assembly GCF_028128625.1). Classification (NCBI taxonomy): domain Bacteria; kingdom Pseudomonadati; phylum Pseudomonadota; class Alphaproteobacteria; order Hyphomicrobiales; family Nitrobacteraceae; genus Bradyrhizobium; species Bradyrhizobium sp. CCBAU 45389. Next base: position 114,911 of record NZ_LBIY01000005.1, read on the forward strand.
CTGGCCTACACCCGCGTCTCCAAGGACTATGAACCCGATGAAGCCGCCGCGCGCGAGGCCAAGGCCGGCATGTGGCAGGGCGCCTTCATCGCGCCCTGGGACTGGCGCGTGCGCAACAAGAAAACCGCCATCCTGGGTGCCACCAAGCCGCCGGAGGGCGCGCATGCCGTGCTGCTAGCCTCGGCCTCAGGGCCGGTCGCGCCCTCGCCCGACTGCACCATCAAGGGCAACGTCAACACCGCCGGCGAGTGCATCTATCACCAGCCGACCAGCCGCTGGTACACCCAGATCAAGATGAAGATCAGCAAGGGCACCCGCTGGTTCTGTTCGGTCGAGGAGGCCGAAGCCGCCGGTTGCCGCGAGACCAAACGATAGGGGCCGTCAGGCCTGCGTTTTAGACGCTTTTCTTGCATCCCAGCGCCGCGTAAAAGTGAGACTCAGCAACCCACCATCCTGTTCTCAAGCAACAAGGACCAATGCAATGACCGTTCGCGCGGGCCGGGAATTTCTGGCCATCCCCGGGCCCACCACGATGCCCGACGAGGTGCTGCGGGCGATGCACCGTCCGGCGATCGACATCTACTCCAAGGAGATGCTCGACCTGACCGAGAGCCTGCTCAGCGACATCTCGAAACTGTTCGCGACCAAGGGCAAGTCCTACATCTACATCGCCAACGGTCACGGCGCCTGGGAGGCCGCACTGAGCAACGTGCTGTCGCGCGGCGACAAGGTGCTGGTGCTGGAGAGCGGCCGCTTCGCGATCGGCTGGGGCAATGCGGCCGCCCTGATGGGCGCCGAGGTCGAGGTGCTGAAGGGCGACTGGCGCCGCGCCGTGCGGCCGCACGAGGTCGAGGAACGCCTGCGCCGCGACAAGGAGCACAAGATCAAGGCCGTCGTCGTCGTCCAGGTCGATACGGCCTCGGGCGTGCAGAACGACATCGAGGCGATCGGCAAGGCGATCAAGGCGAGCGGCCATCCCGCGCTCTACATGGTCGACACCGTGGCCTCGCTCGGCTGCATGCCGTTCGAGATGGACAAATGGAGCGTGGACGTCGCGATGTCCGGCTCGCAGAAGGGCCTGATGACGCCGCCCGGCCTCGGCTTCGTCTCCGCCAACGCGCGCGCGCTCGAGGTGCACAAGAAGGCGAACATGTCGACGCCCTATTGGAGCTGGAGCGAGCGCGAGGGCACCGAGAATTATCGCAAATATGCCGGCACCGCGCCGGTGCATCTGTTGTTCGCGCTGCGTAAGGCAATCGACATGCTGCACGAGGAAGGGCTTGAAAACGCCTTCCGCCGCCACAGCCTGCTCGGCGAAGCCGCGCGCCGCGCGGTCTCCGCATGGTCGGAAGGCCAGGTGCTCGGCTTCAACGTCGCCGAAGCCAGCGAGCGCTCCAACACCGTGACCACGGTGACCATGAACAACGGCCATGATCCCGCGGTGCTGCAACGCTATTGCAAGGACAAGTGCGGCGTCGTGCTCGGCACCGGCATCGGCGATCTCTCGGGACAAGCCTTCCGCATCGCCCATATGGGTCACGTCAATGCGCCGATGCTGCTCGGCACGCTGGGAGTTGTCGAGATCGCGCTGAACGCGCTGAAGATCCCGCACGGCAAGGGCGGGCTGGAAGCGGCGGTGTCGTATCTGGGTGAGGAAGTGGCGGCGTAAGGCGCCGCTGTCCCTGCGAAGGCAGTATCGTAGGGTGGGCAAAGCGAAGCGTGCCCACCGCTTCTGTCGGAGTGTTGGATCGATGGTGGGCACGGCGCTAAACGCGCCTTTGCCCACCCTACGATTCCGAGCTAGCGGAAAGAGCCACCCTCTCCCACAAGGGGAGAGGGGGAGATCAATCCCCGACACGATACGCTTCCACCTGCTTCTTCAGCTCATTCAGCGACGCTAGCGGCGTCTTCGGATCGACGCGATATTCCCCGCTTGCCAGCCACTTCAGCACCATGGCGTCCACCACCGGCGAATGGTGGATGACGTCGCTGTAATTATCGAGATCGTGGGTCACCGCCTTGATCGCGCGGAAATCGTGCAGGCGCACGTTCGGAAGCTGCGTCAATCGCTGCGCGATGTGCGCCGTGAGATCGGTGACGATCTTCAGCGTCTCCGGTGAGGCATCGCGCATGGCGACGAATTGCAGGATCGAATAGGGCGGCAAGTAGACGTCGAACGTCACGTCCGGATGACGCGTGATCAGGCCGAAGGCGTCGTGCTCGAAATGCCGGACCATGGCCTCATAGCCGTAGCCCTCGCCGAGGAAACGGCTGCGCGCGGGAGCGGTGATATAGGCGAAGGCGGCGAGTGTCTTCGTTGCATTGTAGTCTCGCGCAATGTCGAAATTCCGCGGCAGCGCGTAGATGTCGTCGACATCATCCAGCGCGAACTTGACGGGAAGATAAGGCGCCGCTCGGGTCAGCGGCTCCCGCAGCGGCGGGACAGACCGCATCACCGTGAACAGCGATTCCTTGGCCATCGCTGCGCTGAAGACATAGGACGCAATCCCCCTGGCCGTTCCGCGATAGAGATCGACGGACAGATAGGGATCGGCCTCGATATCGGCCGCATCGACGAAGCTGAAATCGTCCATCGCCCAGATCACGCCTCTAGCACCGCGGTCGATCGCCTGCTCCAGCACGAAGGCCTGCTGGCGCGAATTGGAGCCGGTCATCGCCAGCTTCAGCGAGCGGACGCCGAGCGCGCGGTCGATGTCGCTCTGGCGGAAATGGATCGCGAGCGAGGTGCCCATGAAGGCGGTGTCGAAGGACTGGCTGCGGATCAGCCCGGCATTCTGCACGCGCGTGTCATCGGAGTAGAACGCCGCCATGAGACGCGAGGGACGAAACAGCTGCAGGGGATCGACGACGTAGGTGAGCACTGCTGCGCCCAGCAGGCACACCGCGCTGGCGAGAAGAAGACGCTTCAGGCTGGTGAAGGATGCGCGCATCAGAACCGGAAATAGATGAATTCGCTGTGGCTCTGGATGCCCAGGACCCCGAACGCGAGCACCAGCGACGCCGCATAGAGAGCCAGTGGCCGCATGCGCCCTGCCAGCAAGGCTTCGCCGACCCGGCGATTGCCGTGATCGTATCCCATGATGTCTTGGGTGTTCGGCGCCAGCCACACCAGCGCGGCATAGACCATGACCTGCACCAGAGCCGCAATCTCCTCGCGGCCGCAGACGATATTTGCGGGATCAGCCATCGCATGCAGAACCCGCAGCGCCCAGGCGACGCTCTCGGCGCGGAAGAACACCCAGGCGATGACGACGGCGAGAAACGTCAGCACGGCGCCGGCGATACGGACCGGGCGCGCAAGCAACGCCGGAACATTCGGCACCAGCGCGTTGAAGGCGTGGTTGACGCAGAGATAGGCGCCGTGCAGCGCGCCCCACGCGACAAAAGTCCAGGCCGCGCCGTGCCAGAGCCCGCCGAGCAGCATCGTGATCATCAGATTGACGTAGCGCAGCACGCGGCCCCTGCGGTTGCCGCCGAGCGGGATGTAGAGATAGTCGCGCAGGAATTGCGACAGCGTCATGTGCCAGCGCCGCCAGAACTCGACGATGCTGAAAGCCTTGTAGGGCGAGTTGAAGTTGACGGGCAGGAAGATGCCAAACATCAGCGATATGCCGATCGCCATGTCGGAATAGCCGGAGAAGTCGAAATAGAGCTGGAACGTGTAGGCGAGCGCACCAAGCCAGGCCTGATCGAAGCTCGGCGAGCGCGCCTCGAAGGCGAGTGCGACCAGGGGCTGGATGCCGTCGGCAAGGCAGGTCTTCTTGAACAGGCCGATCGCGAAGATGATGATGCCGCACAGGATCAGATGCGCATGCGGATGCTTGGACTCCTCCCGCTCGAATTGCGGGATCATGTCCTTGTGATGGAGGATCGGCCCTGCGATCAGATGCGGGAAGTAGGTCACGAACAGCGCGTAATGCGGCAACGCATAGGCCGCGACCCGGCCGCGATACGCATCCACGAGGAACGCGATCTGCGTGAAGGTGTAGAAGGAGATGCCGACCGGCAGCAGGATATGGACTGCAAGATGCGTGCCGAGCAGCGCATTGATGTTCTCGGTCGCAAAGCCCGCATATTTGAAGATGCCGAGAACGAGGAGATCGCCGGCGACACCGAGAGCAAGCACGGCCTTTCGTGGCATTGGGCCGAGCTTCGCCACGATGAGGAGGTGACCGACGCCGTAGTTGAAGGCGATCGAGATCAGCAGCAGGGCGACGAACTGCCAGCTGCCGATCGCATAGAAGGTGATCGAAGCCAGCGCCAGCCAGATCACGGGCGTGAGATTGCTGCGCCGCCCAAGCCAGAAATAGCCGGCTAGTGCGACCGGCAGGAACAGCAGGATGAACGGGTAGGAATTGAACAGCATCAGGCTGGACCGGCGGCGGGATATGGAGCCTAAAGCATACAAGGGGCCGGTCAACAACCCGGCGACTTGGCGCAGGCACGCTGGCAATTCGCGGAATCAGGACGATATAAGGGAACGCGGCGAACCCCTTCCTTCCCCCTCGCCCCGCTTGCGGGGTTGGGACGAGCTACGCTCGCCCTGAGAGGGTCGGGGTGAGGGGGAGTCTCCGCAAGGACGGTGAGAGTTGGCTTCGCGGAGAGTCCCCCTCACCCGGAATTGGCTCACGCAAATTCCGGCCTCTCCCCGCAAGCGGGGAGAGGTGAAGAGCAGCGACGCCGCGACACGTAGTTGAACGAGGACCCGAGTGACACAAGCCAAGACGCCTTCGAAGCCCCCCGTCGCCCCGCGCCAGCCGCATTCATTCACCCGGCACGGCATCACCGTGACCGACGACTATGCCTGGCTGAAGGACGAGAAATGGCAGGAGGTGCTGCGCGACCCCAAAGTGCTCGACCCTGACATCCGCAAATATCTGGACGAGGAGAACGTCTACACCGAGAGCCTGCTCGGCCATACCGCGTCGCTGCAGAAGACTCTGGTCGGCGAGATGCGCGGACGGATCAAGGAGGACGATTCCAGCGTGCCGTCGCCGGATGGTCCGTTCGCCTATTTCCGCCGGTTTCGCGAGGGCGGCCAGCACGAGCTGTTCGGCCGCATGCCGCGCGATGGCGGCAACGAACACATCGTGCTCGACGGCGACGCACTCGCCAAGGACCACAAGTACTTCAAGTTCGGCGGCAGCCGGCACTCCTATGATCACAAGCTGCAGGCCTGGAGCGCGGATACCAAAGGCTCGGAATATTTTTCCATCCGCGTCCGCGACTGGGGAAGCGGCAAGGATCTCGACGATCTCGTCGAGGAGACCGACGGCGGCGTGGTCTGGAGTGCGGATTGCAGAAGCTTCTTCTATGTGAAGCTCGACGACAATCACCGCCCGATGCAGGTGTGGCGGCACAGGCTCGGCACCAAGCAGGCCGATGACGCGCTGGTCTATGAGGAGCAGGATTCCGGCTGGTTCACCCATCTGCATGAGAGCACCAGCGGCCGCTTCTGCGTGATCGCGGGCGGCGATCACGAGACAAGCGAGCAGCGGCTGATCGATCTCGCCAACCCCGAGGCGCCGCCGCGCCTGGTCGCGGCGCGCGAGGAAGGCGTGCAATATTCGCTGGCCGACCGCGGCGACGAGCTGTTTATCCTCACCAATGCCGATGATGCCATCGACTTCAAGATCGTCACCGCGCCGCTTGGCTCGCCCGAGCGCAAGAACTGGCGCGATCTGATCCCGTATCGGCCGGGCATCTACATCATCGACCTCGATCTCTATGCCGGCCACCTGGTGCGGCTGGAGCGCGCCAACGCGCTGCCGTCGACCGTGATCCGCGATCTCGCTGGCGGGGGCGAGCACGCCATCGCTTTCGACGAGGCCGCCTATTCGCTGGACACGATGGGCTCCTACGAATTCGACACGACGAATTTGCGCTTTGCCTATTCGTCGATGACGACGCCGTCGGAAGTCTACGACTACGACATGGTCAAGCGCACGCGCACCCTGCGCAAGCGGCAGGAGATTCCGTCAGGCCATAACGTTGCCGACTACGTCACCACGCGCATCATGGCGAAGGCACATGACGGCGCCGAGGTGCCGGTCTCGATCCTCTATCGCCGCGGGCTGAAGCTCGACGGAGCGGCGCCGCTGCTGCTCTACGGCTACGGTTCCTATGGCATGGCGATGCCGGCCTCGTTCAACGCCAACCGCCTGTCGCTGGTCGACCGCGGCTTCGTCTACGCCATCGCCCATATCCGCGGCGGCGCCGACAAGGGCTGGGGCTGGTATCTCGACGGCAAGCGCGAGAAGAAGACGAACTCGTTCGACGACTTCTCAGCCAGCGCCCGCGCGCTGATCGATGCGAAATATACGAGCGCAAAGCGCATCGTCGGCCATGGCGGCTCGGCCGGCGGCATGCTGATGGGCGCGGTCGCCAACCGCGCCGGCGAATTGCTCGCCGGCATCGTCGCGGAAGTGCCGTTCGTCGACGTGCTCAACACCATGCTCGACGACACGCTGCCGCTGACGCCGCCGGAATGGCCGGAATGGGGCAATCCGATCGAGAGCGAGAAGGATTTTCGCACCATCCTGTCGTACTCGCCCTACGACAATGTCGCCGCGAAGGAGTATCCGGCGATCCTGGCGATGGGCGGCCTGACCGACCCGCGCGTCACCTATTGGGAGCCCGCCAAATGGATCGCACGCCTGCGCGCCACCATGCGCGGCGGCGGCCCGGTTCTCCTGCGCACCAACATGGGCGCCGGCCATGGCGGCGCGTCGGGGCGATTCGACCGTCTCGATGAAGTCGCGATCGTCTACGCGTTCGCGCTGTGGGCGGCGGGAATGGCGGAGGCCGGGGTGTAAGCGACACCCACCGCCGTCGTCCCGGCGAAGGCCGGGACGACAGTGGGGTTGTAGGGCGAGTTATCGCCCCACAAGCAAGCCCTGTAGGGTGGGCAAAGGCGCATCGCGCCGTGCCCACCATCCTTCAACGATGTGACGAGAGCGGTGGGCACGCTTCGCTTTGCCCACCCTACGGCAGCTGAGTGTTCGGCGAGATTTCGCCAAACACTCCTAGGACTACTCGCCTCACACCGCCCCGTGCGCCTCGACATACAGCGCGTAGACCGAATGGCTGCTCGCCATATAGAGCCGATTATTCTTCGGCCCACCGAAGCAGAGATTGGCGCAGCGTTCGGGCAGCTTGATGAAGGCGAGCGGCTTGCCTTCGGGATTGAAGACCATCACGCCGTCGAGGTCCTCCGACTTGCCCCTGAGCGTAAACACCCGGCGGCCGCCGACATCAGTCGGCTCGGCTTGCAATGCGCCGTTGGAGCCCCAGCCGCACCAGAGATTGCCGTCGCGGTCGACGCGAAAGCCGTCGAGCGAGCCCTGGTCGGCTGCGTCGATCAGCTTGGTCTTGCCGCTTAGGGCACCGTCGTCGCCGACATTGTAGCTCCAGATGCTGCGGTTGGGCGTGCCCTTCCACTCGACGATGTAGAGCTTCTTCTCGTCGGGCGAGAAGGCGAGGCCGTTCGGATTGACGAGGTCGGTGAGCACCGCACTGATCTTGCCGTCCTTGGCGATGCGATAGACGTTGGTGGTGGCCTGCTCCGCCTTTTCCTTCTTGCCTTCCCACTCGCCGTTGATGCCGAACAAGGGATCGGTGAACCAGATGCTGTCGTCCGACTTCACCACGATGTCGTTCGGCGCGTTCAGCCGCTTGCCCTCGAACTTGTCGGCGAGCACGGTGATCTTGCCGTCCTTCTCGGTGCGGGTGATGCGGCGGGTGACGGAGTGCTCGCATGTGACGAGGCGGCCCTGGCGATCGCGCGCATTGCCGTTGGCATAATTGGCATTGGCGCGGAACACGCTGGTCTGTCCGGTCTTCTCGTCGAACTTCATGATCCTGTTGTTGGGAATGTCCGAGAACAGGAGATAGCCGCCTTCGGGGAAATAGGCGGGGCCTTCGGCCCAGCGCATGCCGGTCGCGACCTGCTCGACCGTCGACGAATAGAGCCGGTATTTTCCAAAGCTCGGATCGAGGATCTGGACGGCCGGATCCGGGTAGCGCTGGTTGGGCGTGAACGCGAACGACTGGGCGCCGGCGGCGCGGGCAAGAAGCGTCGAAGCCGCCGCCGCGCCGGCGCCGGCCATGAGGTTACGTCGCGTGAAATTCATAAAAGTCCTCCCTGCTTGATAAAAGGCCGGCGCTTGATGCGGCCGGCCTGTTTCTTGACGTGATGCAGACTTGACCTAGCGGCCGTTCTTCTTCCGCCATGCCGCAAAATCGGTGAGCGTTTGCGGATCGGTCGCGGGATAGAGACCAAAAATGCCGCGGCCCTTGCCGACTTCCTCGGTGACGAAGTCTTCGAACGCGGTCATCTCAAAAGTTTCGCTGGCGATCTCGTCTGCGAGATGCGCGGGGATCACGATGACTCCGTCGGCATCGCCGAGGATGACGTCTCCGGGAAACACCGGCGCGTCGCCGCAGCCGATGGGGACGTTGATCTCGATGGCCTGATGCAGCGTGAGATTGGTTGGAGCACTCGGACGGTGGTGATAGGCGGGAATGCCGAGCTTTGCGATCTCGGCCGAATCGCGAAAGCCGCCGTCGGTGACGACGCCGGCAACGCCGCGCTTCATCAGACGCGTCACCAGGATCGCACCGGCCGAGGCCGCGCGCGCATCCTTGCGGCTGTCCATCACCAGCACGGCGCCCGGCGGGCAATCCTCGACCGCCTTGCGCTGCGGATGGGAGCGGTCCTTGAAGACGTCGATGGTGTTGAGGTCCTCACGCGCCGGCATGTAGCGCAGTGTGAAGGCCTCGCCGACCATTGTCGGCTGGTCTGCGCCAAGCGGATGCACATCCTGGATCATCTGGATGCGCAGGCCGCGCTTGAACAAGGCGGTGGCGACCGTGGCGGTGGAGACGGATTTGAGCTTGTTGCGGGTGGCTTCGCTGAGTTTTGTCATTGGCGCTTTCTCTCTCGTTCGTCATTCCGGGGCACTCGCGCTAGCGAGTGAACCCGGAATCTCGAGGTTCCGGGTTCGCTTCGCGCCCCGGAACGACGGTGAATTTAGTAGATGGACGGCTCGCCGATCGGCGCGCCGAAATCGGTCTCGAGGAAGTCGAAGTCGCAGCCGTCATTGGCCTGCTTGATGTGTTTTGTGAACATCCAGCCATAGCCGCGCTCGAAGCGGCGCTCGGGCTGCTTCCAGGCGGCGCGGCGCTTGGCGAGCTCGGCTTCGGGAACGTCAAGATTGATGGTGCGCGCGGCGACGTCGAGCGTGATGCGGTCGCCGTTCTGCACCAGCGCCAGCGGGCCGCCGATGTAGGATTCCGGCGAGACGTGCAGGATGCAGGCGCCGTAGCTGGTGCCGCTCATGCGCGCGTCCGAGATGCGCACCATGTCGCGCACGCCCTGCTTCACGAGTTTTGTGGGGATCGGCAGCATACCCCATTCCGGCATGCCCGGACCGCCTTGCGGCCCGGCATTGCGCAGGATCAGGATGTGATCTTCGGTGACATCGAGATTGGGATCGTCGACCGCCGTCTTCATCGAGGGATAATCGTCGAACACCAGCGCCGGCCCGGTGTGCTTGAGGAAGCGCGGCGCGCAGGCGGAGGGCTTGATGACGCAGCCGTCGGGCGCGAGGTTGCCCTTGAGCACCGCGAGGGCGCCTTCCTTGTAGATGGGATTGTCGATGCCGCGGATCACGTCGTCGTTGTGAACCTCGGCGCCCTCGATGTTCTCGCCGAGCGTCTTTCCGGTGACGGTGATGCAATCGAGATGCAGATGCGGCTTGATCTGGCCCATCAGCGCCGGCAGGCCGCCGGCATAGAAGAAGTCTTCCATGAGATAGGCATCGCCGCTCGGCCGGACGTTGGCGATCACGGGCACCTTGCGGCTGGCGATCTCGAAATCGTCGAGGCCGATGTCCTGGCCGGCGCGGCGGGCCTGCGCGATCAGATGGATGATCGCATTCGTGGAGCAGCCCATTGCCATCGCCACAGCAATGGCGTTCTCGAACGCCTTGCGGCTCTGGATCACCTTCGGCGTCAGATCCTCCCACACCATCTCGACGATGCGGCGGCCGCACTCAGAGGCCATGCGGATGTGGTTGGCGTCGGCCGCGGGGATTGAGGAGGCGCCGGGCAGCGTCATGCCGATGGCCTCCGCGATCGCGGTCATGGTCGAGGCCGTGCCCATGGTCATGCAGGTGCCATAGCTGCGGGCGATACCGGCTTCGATGTCGAGCCAGTCCTTTTCGGAGATCTTTCCGGCGCGGCGTTCGTCCCAGTATTTCCACCCGTCGGAGCCGGAGCCGAGCGTCTTGCCCTTCCAGTTGCCGCGCAGCATGGGACCTGCCGGCAGATAGATCGCCGGGATGTTCATCGACGTCGCGCCCAGCAGCAGCGCGGGCGTGGTCTTGTCGCAGCCGCCCATCAGCACCACGCCGTCGACAGGATGGCTGCGCAGCAGCTCCTCGGCGTCCATCGCCAGCAGGTTGCGATAGAGCATTGTCGTCGGCTTCAGCAGCGATTCCGACAGCGACAGCGCCGGCAATTCCAGCGGCAGGCCGCCGGCCATCAGGATGCCGCGCTTGACGTCGTCGACGCGCGACTTGAAGTGCATGTGGCAGGGCTGCGCGTCCGACCAGGTGTTGAGGATCGCGATGATCGGCCGGTCCTTCCACTCCTCCGGGGCGTAGCCCATCTGCATGGTGCGGGAGCGATGGCCGAACGAGCGGAGATCGTCGGGCGCGAACCAGCGCGCGCTGCGGAGCTGATCGGGTGCTTTCTTCTTCTTGGTCATGATTGGGTGCCCCATTTCTGGACGGTATTCCGCTCGATGGCGCGGAAGATCAGGTTCTCGACAAAGAGCCCGATGATGATCACCGTCAAGAGGCCCGCGAACACTGCGGGTATGTCGAGGAGGTTGCGGTTCTCGAAGATGAACCAGCCGAGCCCGCCCTGGCCCGAGGACACGCCGAACACCAGCTCGGCCGCGATCAGCGTGCGCCAGGCGAAGGCCCAGCCGATCTTGAGGCCGGTGAGGATCGAGCCGAAGGCGGCGGGAATCAGGATCTTGGCCACGTAGGGCAGCCCGCGCAGGCCGTAATTGCGCCCGACCATGCGCAGCGTGTTGGACACGCTCTTGAAGCCGGAATGGGTGTTGAGCGCGACCGGCCACAGCACCGAATGGATCAGCACGAAGACGAGGCTGCCATTGCCGAGGCCGAACCAGATCAACGCCAGCGGCAACAGCGCAATCGCCGGCAGCGGGTTGAACATCGCCGTGACTGTCTCCAGGAAGTCGGTGCCGATCCGCGTCGAGATCGCGAGGATCGTGAAGATCGCGGCCAGCACGATGCCGGCCGAATAGCCCATGAACAGAACCTTCAACGAGGTCCAGGCCCGCATCGGAATGGTGCCGTCCCTGGTGCGATCGTAGAGCGTGGCGATCGTGTCGTGCAGCGTCGGAAACAGCAGCGGATTGTCGAGCGTGACGCCGTAGGCTTCCCATACCGCCGCAAGGAACAGGATGATGACGGTCTTGCGGACAAAGCCGTCGTTCCAGAGCAGCTCGGCCACGCTGAGCTTGCGCTCGACCTCGCTCGCACCGGTGGCGGCGGCGACCGGCGCGTCACGCAGCAATATTCTCGCTTCGCCCATGACCGGCTCCCTCAATGCGCGGTGGCTTCGCCGGCGAACAGGAGATCGTGGATCTCCTTCTCCAGCCGGCCGGCGCTGCCGTCGTCGTTCGAGACCTTGTCGACATCGACCACCTCGGCCTTGACCCGGCCGGGATGCGGCGACAGCAGCAGGATGCGGTTGCCGATGCGGATCGCTTCCGCAATCGAATGGGTCACGAACAGCACGGTGAATTTGGTCTCGCTCCAGAGCTGGAGCAGCTCGTCCTGGCAGGTCCGGCGCGTCAGCGCGTCGAGCGCGGCGAACGGCTCGTCCATCAGCAAAATGTCCGGCTCCATCGCCATGCCGCGCGCGATCGCGACGCGCTGCTTCATGCCGCCGGACAGCGTGTGCGGATAGGCGTCGACCACGCGGGTGAGACCGACCTTCTCGATATAGGCCCGCGCCTTCGCCTCGGCGTCCCTGCGCGACAGTTTTCGCGCGGTGAGCAGCGGGAACATGACGTTGGCGAGTACGCTCTTCCAGGGCAGGAGCTGGTCGAACTCCTGGAAGATCATCATGCGATCCGCGCCCGGACCGTGGATCTCGCGATCGCCGATGGTCATGCGCCCCTCGCTCGGGCTCATATAGCCGCCGACGGCCTTGAGCAAAGTGGACTTGCCACAGCCGGACGGTCCGAGCAGCACGAAGCGGTCGGACTTGTCGACGGTGAAGGAGACTCTTTCCGTGGCGGTGACGACGGCGCTGGAGGTCTTGTAGCGCAGCGTCACCCCGCTGACGTCGAGCAGTGCCATCAGTTGCCCTTCAGGTCGTGCGCGACAGGGAGATAATAGTCGGTCCAGGCCTTGGGCTGGTTCTTCAGCGTGCCGGTCTTGTAGAGATGGGCGGCGAATTTCATCGTGCCCTGCGGCTCGAGATTCCACTCCATCATGCCGGGCTCCTTGAGGAGATCGAGCAGCTCCTCCACCGAGGTCTTGTCGCCGGTGATCTCCTTGTAGATCTCGACGGCCTGCTTCGTGTCGCTGCGGATCAGATCCTGCGCCTCCTTGGTGGCATCGCGCACGGCCTGGATAATCTTCGGATTGGCGTCGGCGAATTTGGTCGTGGTGAAGAACTGCGCCTGGCTGAGCGGACCGCCCATCACGTCAGGCGAGTTCAGCACGACATGCGCGCCCGGCACGTTCTTCAGCTCCAGGAAGGTGAAGGGCGGGATCGAGAAGTGGTTGTGTACCTCGTGCTTGGGATTGGCGAGCGCCGCATAGGCGTCGGGATGGCCGAGCTGCACCGTGTTGGCATCGAGCTTCGACCATTGATCGGCGCCGAAGGCTTCGGCGGCCGCGATCTGCAGCACGATCGCCTGCGTGGAGACCTTGACGGTCGGCACCGCGATCTTGTCGCTCGGACCGAAATCCTTGATCGACTTGATGTTGGCGTCGCGGCTGATCAGCGTCATCGGCTGGGCCGACGTGGCGACGATGCCCTTCACGCCGCCGCGGGTGCGATCCCACAGCAGGAGAAGATTGCCGGTGCCGGTGTTGAGGATGTCGACGCCGCCCGCGAGCAGCGCGTCGGTCTGCGCGCCGCCACCGGAGAAGGTGATCCATTTGGTGGTGACGCCCGCTACGCCGAGAGAGGCCGCGTGCTTTTCGATCAGCTTCAGCTTCTCCATGATGTGGCTGGGCATGTAGAAAATGCCGGGCTGGCGCGACAGCGCGACCTCGGATTTCTGCTGCGCATGCGCCGCGGGCGCAGAAAGGGCGCTGGCGGCCAGGACGGCGGCCGCAAGCTTGCTGCGAAGATGCTTGATCATTGTTGTGTGTTTCCTCCGGGTGCGCGTCGCGCTGCGTTGACCCTGCTGATGCACTAATATATTAGTGCATCAAAGGCAAGCCCGCTGGGACCCGACATGGAAGCAGCCCATACCGCGCCGCGCGCGGCGTCACGACCCGCCCGGCTCGACCGCGCCCGTCAGGCCGCGCCGCAGGTGTTCGAGCGGCTGCGCAATGCGATCATTGCCCTGGAACTGCCGCCGGGCGCGCCGCTGTCGCGCGCCGAGCTCGCCAGCCAGTTCGGAATCAGCTCGACCCCGGTGCGCGATGCCCTGATGCGGCTCGAGGAAGAGGGCCTGGTCGACGTGTTTCCGCAGCACGCGACCGTGGTCAGCCGGATCGACATCAGCCGCGCCCAGCAGGCGCATTTCCTGCGCCAGGCACTGGAACTGGAGATCGTCCGGCTGCTCGCGGAGACGCATGACGACGCCCTGATCATCCGCCTCGACCACGCCATCGCACTCCAGCAGCAATTCGCAAAAGCCGGCGAGTTCGAGGCCTTCATGGCCGCCGACAACGACTTCCATGCCCAGCTCTATGCGGCGGCCGGCAAGCAGGATCTGTGGGCGCTGGTGCGCAGCCGCAGCGGCCATATCGACCGGCTGCGCCGGCTGCATCTGCCCTCACCCGGCAAGGCCCAGAACATCGTGCGCCACCACAGGCTGATCACGCGCGCGATCGAGGCGACCGATCCCGATGCCGCGCAACAGCATCTGCGCAAGCATCTGTCGGGCACGCTCAGCGAGCTCGACAAGATACGGAGCCACCATCCGGAGTACCTGACGGATTGATCAGGCCACGTCGCGGACGCTTCGCCGTTCCGGCTCGCGATAATCGGCATCGTCGCTGTCACTGCGGTCCATCGGACCAGTGCGCAGCCTGACGAAGAAGGCCTGGACCTCGGTGGCGAGGCGTTCGGCCGCGCCCGAAACGTGGTTCGCGGCCCCCAAGACGTCATCGGCCGAGCGGTTGGTTTCCGCGATGGCGCCGGAGACGGTTCCGATGCTGCTCGCCAGCGTCTGCGTTCCCGACGCCGCCATCTGGACGTTCTGCGAGATCTCCCGCGTCGCCGCGCCCTGCTCTTCCACCGCGCTGGCGATCGCCGCGGTCACCTCGTCGATCCGGCGCATGGCGGTTGCGACCTCCTTGACGGAGGCGACCGCGCTGCCGGTCGAATTCTGGATCGCGGCAATGTGCTGGGCGATCTCCTGCGTCGCATTGCGGGTCTGGTCGGCCAGCGCCTTGACCTCGGACGCGACCACGGCAAAGCCGCGGCCGGCCTCGCCGGCGCGCGCCGCCTCGATGGTGGCGTTGAGCGCCAGCAGGTTGGTCTGAGCCGCGATCGCCTGGATCAAATCGACCACCGAGCTGATGCTCTGTGCGGCTTGCGCGAGACCCTCGATTTCGCTCTCCGAGCGCGCGGTCACCTCGCCCGCGGAGCGCACGGTCTTGTTGGACAGTTCGATCTGCCGGCCGATCTCGACGATGGAGCTCGCGAGCTGCTCCGCCGCCGCGGCGACGGTCTGGACGTTGACCGCGGTCTGTTCGGAGGCGGTCGCCGCGGACGCAGCCTGGCTCGTCGCGTGGTTGGCGATGCCGCCGAGGCTCTCCGCGGTCTGCCGCATGGTGCCCGCATTCTCGCCGACCAGCGCGAGCAGGTCGCGCGAGGTCGCGCGAAAGTCCTCGACCGCGTCCTCCATGTTGCGGTTGGCCGCTTCGCGCGCTTCCGCTTCGCGCGCGAGAGACGCCGCCGCCTGCTGCTGGGCGATCACGTTGTCGCGGAATCTGGCCACCGCCTGCGAGACCACGCCGATCTCGTCGCCGCGTTCGGCGGTCCTGAATTCGACACTGGTGTCGCCGCCGGACAGGCGCGCGGAATCGCCCACCAGCTCGACGATCGGGCGCGTGATGGAGCGCGCGACCAGAATCGCAATCACCGTCCCGAGCGCGAGACCCGCGGCGAGCAGGATCCATTGCAGCAGCAGCAATCTCTCGACCGCGTCGGCGACGCTGCGCGCGTCGTCGGCGAGCTTCGACTGCTGGTCGCTCTTGAGACCGCCGGAGCGCTTGCCTTCGGCGTCCTTGCGACCGTCGAGCAGATCGAGGATGCGGGCCGCGCGCGGTGCGGCCTCGGTGGACAGGATGAAGACCGGCATGTTCCATTGCGGCGTCTGGCGGATCGCGAAGATCTTCTGCGGCAGCGGCGTGAAGGCTTCATTCGCCTTGGCGATGGCCCGGTAGGCGGTCGCCTGCCGTTCGGTGAGCAGATCCGCCTGGGTGCCGACCGATGCGAGCGCGGCCCTGAAGGTCGCCAACGGCTTTTCGAACTTGTCTCGATCGGCGGCCTCGCCCGAGGCCACGTACAGGCGCAATTGCGATCCCGCGGCAGCAAGATTGCCGCGTACGTCGGCAAAGGTCTTGAGCAGGCGCTTGCGCTGCGGCGTCGCCTCCAGCGTCTCCTCCTCGTCGATCATCGCGGTGATCTCGGCGAACATGGTCGCGATCAGCGGCGCGGCCTCTTTCGCCAGCAGCTCGCTCGCCGGATAGGCCGACGGGGTGAAGGCGGCGAGCTCGGCCTTGTCCTGGGCCTGGCGGAATTCCGCCATCAGCGCTTTGGCTTCACTCCAATTGGACTTGTTCTGCGGATTGGAAAAGCCCTCCGCCATGCGGTCGACTGCGGCGGCCGTGCGGTCCAGCTCGGCCCAGACTGCGGCCCGGTCGCGCTTGCCCTGCGCATCGCCTGTCAGCAGATAGCCGCGCAACGTCGAAAGCGTGGAATAGAGATTGCCGACGAGCTCCGTGCTCGCGATCGCGACCGGCGCCCGCTGGTCCACGACCGCCCTGATCCGCGACGAAATGTCGGAGACGGCGGCAACGGTGTAGATCACGGTCGCCGCGAGCAGAATGCAGATCAATGCAAAGCCGCCGAGCAGCCGGGTGCGAATTCCGGTGTTCGCGATCGATTTGAACATGAGAGGTCTCGTGTTGATGCCGGTTGGGGGGGACGGCTTCGTCGGTTGCCAGAATGCGAAAATGAAATGCGCGAAATACGGATACGAAAACTATCGGAGATTGTAGCTCACGGCCTTTAATCCATAATGAAGGGCCCGGCCCCGTACAACTACGGCGGGAACAATATCTCCTGTTGCTGAAACGGGTTACGGCATTCGGAACCAAAGTTCTAACTCATATGCACGCAAGAGTGCGTATGATGTGCAAAGGCATTGCCTCCTGGCGCGCCAGGAAAGGCAATCCCGGCAAACGCGAGGCGCTTGCGGCCCGGACAGAATCCGCGCAACAATTTCGCATTTGTTGCTTTGATTTGAGGTCGCTGGAACGTCCCATGCGATCAGGAGGATTTCAGACGTGGCCAACATCCTGATCGTGGATGACGACCCGGCCGTGCAGATCACGATCCGGCTGCTTCTGGAAAGAGCCGGCCATCACGTCACCGTCGCCGGCGATGGCCACAAGGGACTTGCACTGTTCGAGGCCAGCCCATTCGACCTGCTGTTTCTCGACATCTTCATGCCCGGCATGGACGGGCTGGAGACCATGCGCCACATCCGGGCGCTGGCCCCGGCCATCCCGATCATCGTCATTTCCGGGCGCTCGATCACGCCGGAGGCCTATGCGGAGCCGGATTTCCTGAAAATGGCGACCAAGCTCGGCGCGGTGGCGAGCCTTCAGAAGCCGTTCCGACCCGATGCGCTCCTCGCCGCGGTCGACGGTTGCCTGAAACCGGCGCCGTCATCATCCACGCAGCAATCCGGTACCGGCTCCGGCCGCCGATGACAGAGCCATCCATGGGGCGCAGTCACAGGACATTGGGGACCGTGCGCGACGCGGCACGAAGGCCGACATGACCCTCGCGACCCGGCTGGCCATCGCAATGATTCTGCTGGTCGCGGCTGCGGTCGCCGCGGTCGGCTGGCTGAGCCATTACAGCCTGGAACGGGCCCTGCTGCCGCGCGTGCTCGACCGCATTGAAAGCCATTCGCGGCTGCTCGTCTCCCAGCTCGAGGCCCATGCGAACGGCGCGCGCGCCGACGTCGCGACGTTCCGCTCCCGCGCCGCGGCGCGGGGCATGATCGATGCCCATTTCAACGGCGGGGTCGATCCGGTCGATCACCTCTCCGAAAAGACTTGGCGCGACCGCCTGCTGACGCGCCTCGTCGCCGATGTCGGCGCCAACCCGGCCTACGCGAAATACCGCATCATCGGCACCGACGGCGCCGAGTATCTGCGCGTCGACCGTTCCGGCCCGAACGGATCGGTGCTGGCCGTTCCCGACGATCAATTGCAACACAAGGAGGAGCGCTTCTTCTTCCAGGAAGCGATCAAGCTGTCCGAAGGCCAAGTCTACGTCTCGCCGGTCGACCTGAACATGGACGATGGCGCCATCCAGATGCCCCATGTTCCGACATTGCGCGTCGCGGCGCCGCTGTTCGGGCCCGGTCAGCGCCTGTTCGGGATCGCCATCATCAATGTCGATATGCGTCAGGTGTTCGACCGCATTCGCATATCGATCCGGCCGGGCGAGCAGGTCTATGTCGTCGGCCGCAACGGCGACTATCTCGTGAATCCGGATCGCACCCGCGAGTTCGGCTCGCAATTGGGGACGCCGACCCGTTGGCAGAATGACTTCCCCTATTTCGCGAAGCTTACCGGATCGACGCAGAGCGCCAGCCAGGTCGTGCCGGGCAGCGATGGCAAGCCGGGCGGCTCGGCGATCGCGCCCGCGATCCTGGCCGAGGACCAGTGGGTCGGCATCATCCGCGTCGTCCCCAACGCCTCGTTCATGGCGCCGGCCGTCGCCATCGGACAGACAACCCTCACGATCGGCCTCGTCGCGGTGCTGGTCGCCGCCGTGCTGGCCGTGCTGCTGGCCCGATCCCTGACCCGGCCGATCGGGCGGCTCACCGCCGCGGTCGAGGCGATCGGGCACGGCAAGCCTGCGGAGATTCCGATCGACGCGTCGGGCGAGACGGGAATGCTGGCGCGCGCCTTTGCCCGCATGGTCGAGGAGACGAAGGCAAAGACATCGGCGCTGGAACATGAGATCGAGGAGCGGCGGCGCACCGAGGCTGCCCGCGACGACCTCGCCGTGCGCGAGCGCCTGTTCAGCGCGGCGGTGCAATCCTCCGACGATTCGATCGTCATGCAGACGCTCGAAGGCAACATCATCGGCTGGAACGCTGCGGCCGAACGCCTCTACGGCTATTCGGCCGGGGAAGCGGTCGGACAGCCGACCTCGATCCTGTTGCCGCCTGATCGTCGCGAGGAGGGCAAGGACTATCTGCGGCGGATCGCACGGGGCGAGCGGATCGAGCATTTCGAGACCGTGCGCCTGCGCAAGGACGGCACGCCGGTGGAGATCTCGGTGAGCCTTTCGCCGATCAGGGGGCCGTCGGGCGAGATCATCGGCGCCTCCGGCTCGGCGCGCCGCCTCACTGACGCGCGACGAACCGAGCGGGCGCTGCAGCAGCAGCTCGAGGAGCGGCGACAGCTTTTCGACGCCTCGCAGGACCTGATCATGATCATGAACTCGCGGGGCCATATCGTGCAGATCAGCCCGAGCTGCGAGGCCATTCTCGGCTACCGGCCCGACGAGATGATCGGTCGCAGCGGCGCGGATTTCGTCCATCCCTCGCATCTCGAACGATCCCGCGAGGACATGCGCGCGCTCAGGCGCGGCGAGCACCCGAAGCTCGCCGACACCCGCTGCTTCCACAAGGACAGGCGTGAGGTCTGGCTGTCCTGGCTCGGCAACTGGTCCGACCAGGCCAAGCGCTTCTTCTTCGTCGGGCGCGACATGACCGAGGCGAGGCTCGCGGAAGAATCCCTGCGCGACAGCGAGCAGCTCGCGCGCAACATTGTCGAGACTGCGCTCGACGCCTTCGTCCAGACCGACGAGCGCAGCATCATCCTGAACTGGAGCTCGCGGGCCGAAGAGCTGTTCGGCTGGCGCCGCGACGAAGCGCTGGGCCGCAGTTCAATCGACCTCATCGTCGCGCCCGGTGAGCGTGACAGGGTCAGGGAAGGCCTCGCGCGCTTCCTCGATTCCAGGGACGGCCAGATACTCAACCGCCGCCGCGAGCTGATGTGCTGCCGCCGCGACGGCAAGGACTTCAGGGCCGAGCTGAGCGTCACGGCGCTGAAGCGTCGCGAAGGCATCCTGTTCAACGTCTTCTACCGCGACCTCACCGACAAGATCGCCTCCGAGGAGCGCATCCGCCACGCCGAGAAGATGGAGGCCGTCGGCCAGCTCACCGGCGGCGTGGCGCACGACTTCAACAACATCCTCACCGTGATCACCGGGACGATCGAAATCCTCGGCGACGCCGTGGCCAAGGAACCCGAGCTCGCAGCGATCACCCGGATGATCGACGAGGCGGCCGGACGCGGCGCCGAGCTGACCCAGCACCTGCTCGCGTTTGCGCGCAAGCAGCCGCTGCAGCCACGCGAGATCGACATCAACTCGCTGATCATCGACACTGCAAAGCTGCTGCGGCCGACGCTGGGCGAGCAGATCCAGATCGAATCGGTGTTCGAGGACGAGAGCTGCGTCGCGATCGTCGATCCCAACCAGCTCACCACCGCGATCCTCAACCTCGCGCTCAATGCCCGCGATGCCATGCCCGGCGGCGGCAAGCTGATCGTCGAGACGGGCACCGCCTATCTCGACGAGGTCTATGCCAGCGTCAACGATATCAGGCCCGGCCACTACGTGCTGATCGCCGTGAGCGATACCGGCACCGGCATTCCATCCCACATGCTGGCGCGGGTGTTCGACCCCTTCTTCACCTCGAAGGGACCGGGCAAGGGCACCGGGCTCGGGCTGTCCATGGTCTACGGCTTCATCAAGCAGTCCGCCGGCCACATCAAGATCTACAGCGAGGAAGGCCACGGCACCACGATCAAGATGTATCTGCCGCCGGGCAAGACCGCGACGGCGGTCGGCGACGGCGTGACGCCCGCGACGATCGAGGGTGGACACGAGACGATCCTGGTGGTCGAGGACGATCGGCTGGTGCGCGACTACGTGCTCGCGCAACTGCATTCGCTGGGCTACGTCACCCTGCAGGCTGCGAACGCCGCGGAGGCGCTCGCAATCGTCGCCGCCGGAAAGCCGTTCGACCTGCTGTTCACCGACGTCATCATGCCCGGCAAGATGAACGGGCGGCAGCTCGCCGACGAGCTGATGAAGACCCGCCCCGATCTCAAGGTGGTCTACACGTCAGGCTATACCGAGAACGCGATCATCCATCACGGCCGGCTGGATTACGGCGTCCTGCTGCTGGCAAAGCCCTATCGCAAGTCGGATCTGGCGCGGATCATCCGCAAGGCGCTGAACGGGTGAGCCGCGATCTCGTGTCCCGAACAAGGCGCAGCGTGTAAACGCTGCGACGCAGAGCCGGGACCCAGAGCTGTCAGCCGTGGAGTTGGAGGATGGGCCCCGACTCAGCGGCGCATCATTTCATGATGCACCGCGTCCGGGGCACGAGACCATTTTACGACGCGCGCTGGGCCGCAGTCATCACGATGCGGATCAGGTCGGCGGCATTGCGCGCACCGAGCTTCTTCATGATGTTGGCGCGGTGGTCCTCGATGGTGCGCGGGCTGATGCCGAGAGTGCGGCCGGCCTCCTTGTTGGAGGCACCGGAGGCGAACTGCTCGAGCACCTCGCGCTCCCTGCGCGTCAACGGCTCGCGGCCGGGGAAATGCAGCGAGCCGAATTTCGGCGACGCGTTCTCTGCCTGCCGGCGCGCATAGGCGCCGATCGCCTCGTCGAGCCGGCCGACGATCTCGCTGCCGCGGAACGGCTTCTCGATGAAGTCGAGCGCGCCGTTCTTGATGGCGCTCACCGCCATCGTGATGTCGCCCTGCCCGGAGATCATGAAGATCGGCGCAGGATAATCCTCGCCGTGCAGCTCCTTCAGAATGTCGAGACCCGACTTTCCGGGAATGTGCACGTCGAGCAGGATCGCAGCCGGTGTGCGGTTTCGCGCAACGGACAGCAGCGCTGCACCGTCCGCAAAACAGATCACCTCATAGCCCGCCGCCTTGAGCACCATCGACAAGGTGTCGCGAACGGCAGGGTCGTCGTCGACTACGAAGATTTCACCGCGAGAGCTTTGTTCGGCCATGTGCCACATCCAGTTGGCATGAAGGACTCGCGTCCGCGCCCTCCCGTTATGGCGTTCGGCGCGGATTCGGCCCACCCGTATTTGTACGGGACATGGACTTAACGCACAAGTAGCGGGGAGGTGCCTTATTGCGGGAGACGGAGAATATCCATGCTAAATTACGCAGGCACACCCCCGCTCGCCGCGATGGCTGACGCCGACAGCCGTCAGTTGATCGCAGCTGAACTTCGCTCTCTGATCGCGCGCATCGACCTCAGTATGCGTCTCATCGACGCGGCCATGACCGCGGACGACATGGAGCCGGAGGACGACAGCGCTACCGCGGGTTCCAACAGGATCTTCGTGCTCGACGACGTCACGCCGCGTTTTGCCACGGCAGGCGCCGCCCTCAACGCCTGCCGGGCCGAGCTCGATCACGCCCTGCAGCAACTGTCGGAATCGGACAATCCCGCGTAAGCCGCAACCGCGCGCTGCCTGCCGCGACCCTCTGCATGACAGCTCCGCAGCCTAAAGCGCGGTGAGATTTGGATGGATCGTCGTCGCGCTTTAGGTTGTTGTTTACGCATGATCTTTCCGGAAAACCGCGTCGCACTTTTCCGGGTCATGCTTCAGGCGCGATGCCGCTCCACGATCGCGTCGGTCGCGACACCACCCCAGGTATGGATCGCCGGCAGGCCCATCGCGGTCTTGCCGAGATTGGCGAGGCTGATGCGCAGGGCTGCGAGGTCGAGCGGCTTCGGCAGGCTCTGGAGCTCGATCCCGACCGAACGGGCGATGCTGCGGGCGGCGCTGCGGCGCTTGCCGTCCATGCCGCTGATGACGATCACCGCACCGGCGAACTTCGCCTCGGCCATCTCGCGCAGCACGTCGATGCCGTCGCCATCCTCCAGCACGAGATCCAGCGTCACGCAGTCGAAGCGCGCGGCGCGGAGCTTTTCGATTGCCTCCGCCACCGACGGCGCCACGGTGACCTCGTGGCCGGCCTGCTTGGCGGCGACGGTGATCAGGCTGCGCTGCGTGGCGTCGTCATCGACGACCAGGAGCTGAAGCGCACGCCGCTCGGCGACGTCGGGCAGGTTCGATGTGACGGGGGAGAGGGAACTTCTGGGCATTGCCGGATCCTGAGATTGAGACAGGCAATGGATACACGGCGCGCGCTTAGGTGACGTAAAGCCGCTGCGGCAAATTCGTTCGGATGTTTCAGCAAATATAAAGCAACGTGGCGGAAAGCGCCGGGCCGCGCCGCGTGCCGGTCAGGCTGCCGCGTCGTGACCGCCGGATGCGCCGCGCTTCTTGCGGTTCTTGCCGCGCAGGAACTGGATGTCCATTTCGGCGCCGTTGACCCGCACCAGCTCGCAGCGGCGGTAGGCAAGGCCGGTCGACGACAGCAGCAGGAAGAACTCCTTCAGGTTCAACCCCTGGATCGAGCCTTCGACCGTCAGGATGGCATCGGTGTCGGAAATGGCGTTGAGCTTGCAGTCGCGACGCCAAGTGCCGTCGATGGCCATGATGCAGACATCATAGCCGCGGCTGAACGTCACGCGTTCGGCGCCCTTGCCATCCTCGGCCATGCCTATCGTCCTGCCATCACCGCGATGCGCGGCGCCGCGCCGGCGAGAGCCGGCTTGGCAGCCGCCGCACGCGGATCGTTCGGCTTGTAGAGGCCGCGCCGGTCCGGAATCGGCCGGAACGTATCGGTCAATCCGACCACGGTTTCCGCCGCGCCAAGCACCAGGAAGCCGTCGGGCTCGATCTGGCGCGCCAAGCGGTTGAAGATGTTGATCTTGGTGTCCTGGTCAAAATAGATCAGCACGTTGCGACAGAAGATGACGTCGAACGTCCCGAGCTGAGCAAAATCGTGCAGCAGGTTGAGCTGCCGGTGCTGGATCATCGCCCGCAATTCGGGATTGATCTGCCAGGTCTCGCCGGTCTGCTTGAAATACTTCACCAGCATCTGGATCGGCAGGCCGCGCTGCACCTCGAACTGGCTGTAGATGCCGGCCTTGGCCTTCTCCAGCACCTCCTGCGACAGATCGGTCGCGATGATCTCGACGCGCCAGCCGGTGAGGGCCGCACCCATCTCCTTCAGGCACATCGCCAGCGAATAGGGCTCCTGCCCGGTCGAGCCCGCGGCGCACCAGATCCGCACGCTGCGCTTGCCGGCGCGGGCCTTGATGATCTCCGGCATGATGTGGTCGCGGAAATGATCGAACGGGACCTTGTCGCGGAAGAAGAAGGTCTCGTTGGTGGTCATGGCTTCGACCACGTCGGTGATCAGCTGGCGCGAGCCGGCCTGCAGCTTCTGCACGAGCTCGGCGATGCCGGAGAGCCCGGCCTTGCGGGCGAGCGGCAGCAGGCGGCTTTCGATCAGATATTGCTTGTCTGCGGACAGATCGAGACCGGAATTATCCTTCAGAAACTTACGCAGATACTCGTACTCGGTCGGGGTCACGGATGGCCTCTCAGAAAGCTGTACTGGAACACTCTGGCCCAAACACTTTAGGCCAGACACACTCAGACCATGGCTTGTCCGACCGGGATCAAACCAACTTCAGCGAACTTGTCGGCGATAATGTCTTTGTCGAAGGGCTTCATGATGTACTCGTTGGCGCCGCCGCTGAGCGCCTGAGCGATATGAGCCACGTTGTTCTCGGTGGTGCAGAACACCACCTTCGGCTGGTCGCCGCCGGGCAGGCGGCGCATGTGGCCCATGAACTCGAAGCCGTCCATGACCGGCATGTTCCAGTCGAGCAGCACCGCATCGGGCAGCTGCCGCTGGCAGATCTCCAGCGCCTTCGAGCCGTCCTCGGCCTCGGTGACCTCGAACTCGAGGCCTTCCAGGATCCGGCGCGCGATCTTGCGTACGACGCTGGAATCATCGACCACCAAACACGTTTTCATTTTGGTTCTCCGGCTTCGATGTTTTCGTTGGCTTACGCTGCCATCTGCACTTTGGTTTCGAGATCGAGGACGCGATCGACGTCGAGCACGACCATGAGCCGGCCGTCGAGACGGTGAACGCCGCCGGCGAGCTTGGCCATGCGGGGATCGAGGTTGACGGGGTTCTCTTCCATGCCGGCCTCGGGCAGGCGCAGCACCTCGCCGATCTGGTCGATCAGCAGGCCATAGGATTCACCGCGCAAATCGACGCCGACCGCCATCGGGGTCTTGCCGTCCTCGGCCCTGGGCAGGCCGAGACGGGCGCGCATGTCGACCACGGTGACGATGCGGCCGCGCAGGTTCAAGACGCCCGCGATCTCGCGCGAGGACAAGGGCACGCGGGTGACGCGCTCGGGCATGAACACGTCCTGGACGCGGGAGATCGGCAGGCCGAACAGCTGGCCGCCGATCATCGCGGTGACGTACTCGACCATGGCGCCTTCGCTGGACTGGGTCTTCTTGGTCATAAGCGTATCTCCTGATCCCTGTCCTGCTTACGCCGCCGCCCGGCTCAGCTCGGAGGCGCCGGCGGCGCCCGCGGTCTGCTCCTTCAGCGCCGCGATCAGACCGGGACGGTCGAACTTGGCAACATAGTCGTGGAAGCCGGCCTGACGGCCGCGCTCGATCGCCGCCGGCGACACCAGCGCCGAGAGGCCGATGATCGGCGTCGCGGCGAGGTTGTTGTCGGAGCGAATGGTCTCGGCGAACTCGAAGCCGTTCATGTCGGGCATCTCGATGTCGGTCAGGATCACGTCGAAGCTCTGGGCGCGCAGCGCAGCCAGGCCCTCCTGCGCGGTCGGCGCGGTGCGGACGCGGTAGCCGGCCGCCTTCAGCACCGGCGCCAGCATGTTGCGGAAGAACGCGCTGTCGTCGACCAGCAGCACCGACTGCGAGTGCATCGACGGCTTCATCTCCTTGCGGGTGAACCAGTCGGCGAACGCCATCGGGAGGAAGTGGCCGACGTCGATCACCTCGGTGGCCTGGCCCTTGATCACGGCCGAGCCCAGGATGCCCTGGCTGGAGCCGCCGACCTCGATGTTGAGGCGTTCCTCGACGATGTCGATGATCTCGTCGACGACGAGGCCCATGGAGCGGCCGTCATCGGCGAACACCAGGATCGGCTGGGCGCCCTGGCTGGCAATGGTGACGCCTTCCATGGCCACCAGCGGCATCAGCTGCTCACGGTACTGCACCATGTAGCGGCCGTTCGAGAACTCGATCTTGTCGGCGGGCAGCTCTTCGAGGCGCGTGACGAGGCCGAGCGGAACCGCCTTGGGCTGCGACGAGCCGGCGCGGAAGACGAGCAGCGAGGTGGTCTGCTCGCCCGAGCCGATGTGGTGCGCGCCGTTCTCGTCACCCATGTCATGGGCCGAGGAGCCGGCGGCGCCGAGCGCTTTGGCAATGCCGTTGGGGTCGATGATCATGATCACGGCGCCATCGCCCAAAATGGTGTTGCCGGAGAACATGTCGATGTGACGCAGTTTTGTGGACATCGGCTTCACGACGATCTCTTCCGTATGGAAGACGCCGTCGACGACGATGCCAAAGGTCTGGCTGCCGACCTGGGTCACCACGATGAAGCCGTTCTCGGGATCGGAGGCGGCGCCATCGTCGATCTTCAGGAGCTTCTTCAGGTGGATCAGCGGCAGCAGCTTGTTGCGCAGGCGCAGAACAGCCGTGTCCTTGATGCGCTCGATGCGGTGCTCGCTGTTGGCGCGGGCGCGGACCAGCTCGACCACCGAGAGCTGCGGGATCGCGAAGCGGTCGCCGGCGGCCTCGACGATCAGGGCGGAGACGATGGCGAGCGTCAGCGGGATCTTGATGGTGACGGAAGAGCCTTCACCCGCCACTGACTTGATGTCGATGGTGCCGCCGATCTGGTCGATATTGGTGCGCACCACGTCCATGCCGACGCCGCGGCCCGAGACCG
>NZ_LBIY01000006.1:0-1885 GCF_028128625.1 Bradyrhizobium sp. CCBAU 45389
CGGTAGTCTGAAAGCCAAACCACCCATCAGCCGCCTCGGCCTACCGATGGACGATCTCCTGAGATTCCACAGTTAGCCCCGCAGATGCGCGAAGCGCATCTGCTCGGCGTAACCCACCACTTCTCGTGCGGCGATAAAGGTGGTGGGTTACGCCTTTGGCTAACCCACCCTACGGCGTCTTGAATGCCGCGACAGTCAGGACTAGATTCGCTCGATCAGCCCCGTCCTGACCGGTTGGGCCCCATGCGACGACAGTCCGAGACTTTGCTGCTGGTGCCGCTGCTGCCGATCTTCCTGCTCGGCATGTTTCCGATGTTCCTGATCGCCCTGCTCGGATTTTTCGGCCTCGCGCTGTTCGGCGTGCTCGTGGTCTGCGTCGGGCTCGCCAGCAGCAACGAGGCCCACGACAATTTCAATCACGACGTCATCGTTCACGGCTATTCGCGCGGATCGGAGCGCGCGGCACGCGCCTCCGACATGCATCTGGCCGCGCGGCTCGGGCTGCGGCTGGAGGCGGTCGGCGCGGCGATGATCCTTACGGCGGCGATCGGCCTTTGTTACGCCGGCTGATCTGCGCGGGGCGCAGATACCGCCCGGCAAACTCGCCGGTTGCTCTCTCCGACACGGTTCAGGCAAGAGAAGGGCGCCAGCGGCAATGACGCTGCGTTCGCTCTCGGCACGAAACACTGGGGAGATGGGTGATGCTCAAATTCTATTTCAACGGCTCGCCGAACCCGACCAAGGTCGCGCTCTATCTCGAAGAATCCGGCCTGCCTTTCGAGCCGGTGAAGATCGACACCCGCAAGGGCGAGCAGTTCACGCCGGAATTCCTCAAGATCAATCCGAACGGCAAGGTGCCGGCGATCGACGATGGCGGCACCATCGTGTTCGACTCGAACGCCATCCTGCTCTATCTCGCCGAGAAGACCGGCAAGTTCCTGCCCGCCGCGTCGTTGCGCGGCGAGACGCTGTCATGGCTGATGTTCATCGCCACCGGTGTCGGGCCGTATTCGGGCCAGGCCGTGCACTTCAAGCATTTCGCGCCGAAGGACCAGAACCACGACTACGCCCATAACCGCTACCAGTACGAGACTGATCGCCACTACAAGATCCTCGACGCTCACCTTAAAGGCCGCCGCTATCTGGTCGGCGACGCCTATTCGATCGTCGACATGGCGCTGTGGGGCTGGGCGCGGATGGTGCCGTTCAAGCTCGGCGACGACGCCTTTGCGCGATACCCGAACGTGAAGCGGCTGGTGGACGAGATCTCGGCGCGGCCCGCAGCCGCGCGCGCGATCGCGCTGAAGGACAAGTTCACCTTCAAGGCCGAGATGGACGACGAAGCGCGAAGCAACATGTTCAAGCACATGACGACCAAGGTCGCCTGATCACACCTTGCCGCGATTTGAAGGCCACGCGCATGCGCGTGGCCTTTTGCTTTTATGCAGCGTGGACCGAGCTCAGGAAGTTCGCGACTTCCTGCTTCAGCCGGTTGCTGTCCGCCGACAGCGAGCGCGCCGCAGAGAGTACCTGCGAGGAAGCCGAACCGGTCTCCGATGCCCCGCGCTGCACGTCGCCGATATTGGTCGAGACGCGCTGGGTGCCATGGGCCGCCTGCTGGACGTTGCGGGAGATCTCCTGCGTCGCCGCGCCCTGCTGCTCCACGGCGGCGGCAACCGTCGACGAGATCTCCGACAGCCGCTCGATGGTGCCGCTGATTTCCCTGATCGAGCCGACCGACTGCTCGGTGGCGGCCTGGATGCTGGAAATCTGCTGGCCGATCTCGCCGGTCGCTTTCGCGGTCTGCTCGGCGAGCGCCTTCACCTCGGAGGCGACCACGGCAAAGCCGCGACCGGCCTCGCCCGCGCGTGCGGCCTCGATGGTC
>NZ_LBIY01000006.1:2122-4247 GCF_028128625.1 Bradyrhizobium sp. CCBAU 45389
AGAGAGCTCTTCGGTGGCCGAGGCGACCGCCTGAACATTGGCCGAAGCTTCCTGCGAAGCGCTGGCGACCTCCGTCGACAGGTCCTGGGCGCGCGTGGCCGTCGTGGTCAGGGTGCCGGCGGACGCCTCGAGTTCGCCGGACGCCGACGACACCGTATCCACGATCTCGCCGACCGCACGCTCGAACTGATTGGCCAGGTTTCTCATGTCTTGCTTGCGGTTCTCGGCCTGCCGGGCCTCGACCTCGACCTGCTCGTGGCGCAGGCGGTCGGTCTCGACCATGCTTTCCTTGAACACCTGGATCGCCTTGGCCATGTCGCCGATCTCGTCGCGATTGCCGCGGCCGGGGATCTCGACCTTGAGATCGCCGCCGGCCAGCAGCCCCATCGCCCGGGTCATCGTGGACAGCGGACCGACGATGCTGCGGGCGATCAGGAAGGCGACGATGCCGCCGAACAGGATCGCAAGACCGCCGGCGACCTCCTGAATCCAGGTCGTATTGGCGATGACGCCATCGGCAGCCGCGCGCGACTTCTGGTAGTCGGCCTTCAGTGCGGTCTCCGCCACCTTGAGCTTGTCGACGCTTTCACCGATCAGGGGAGCGATCTCGTTGCGGTAGATTTCATCGGCCTGGAGGATTGCGGCCGAGGTCGTCTCGAAGGCCGACTTGTAGGCCGAAAGCGAGCTCTTGATCGGCCCGAACGCGGCCTTGACCTCGTCCGGCAGACCGGCCCCCTCCAGTGACTTGAGCGCCTGCTGCGCCCGATCGACATTGGTCCTGAAGGTCGCCGGCCCCTTTGCGTCCCGGACGGCGAGGAAGCGCCAGTTTGCGACCCGAACCAGCAGGATCTTGGATTCAAGATCGGCGACGGGAGCGCTCACGCTGGTATCGCCGGTTTCACGCGCGGCGTCGACCAGCTTGCCGGTGTTGGCGGTCAGTTGGTCGCCGCCGGCGAGCAGGATGGCCTTGCCCTTGGTCGTCTCATTGACGGCGGCGCCCATGCGCTCGCGCAGGGACTTCAACTTTTCGATGTCGCTGGTGAGGCCGTTATAGATCTTGAGCCGCTCCTCGGAGAGGGTGGCCTTGGCCGCAGCCTTCAACAGCTCGACCGTCGCCGCCTCCCGTTCCGCGGCTTCCTTGAAGGCCGGCTCGTTGGCGTCATAGATGTAGCGGAGATTGGCGCGCCGCAGCGCCTGCAGATTGATCGAGATTTCCTGGACGCGCGCGGTGTTGTCCGAGAGGACGGACAGGCGCTCCATCTGGCCCTGGACCGCCCACAGATTCCAGACCGCGACCGCGGCCATCACCAGGCCAAGGACCACGAGAACCGAAAATCCGGCGTACAGACGCCCCCGAATTCCCAAACGCAAGCTCGGCATCACTGTCCACCCATAGCAGGAAGAAAAGACAAGCAGCCGACGGCGTTCTCGCGATCGCAACGACGACTCGTTGCAACCCACGTCCCCCAAGGAATCGTGCTGCACTGCCGTACAATGCGGAACAAGTGTTAATTGAGGCTGTATTTTACCGGTGCCGAGTACGGAGAAGCCGACGAAGGCATCGCCCTCGTCTGCTCCGATGAACAAGAGTTGGGCACTGGCGGCACGGCGGTGGCCTGATCAAGCCACAGCATCGCTTGAGGTCCACGCGCATGCGCGTGGACCTCTGTTTTTGAGACTTCAGGCGGCGTGGACCGAGCTCAGGAAGTGCGCGACTTCCTGCTTCAGCCGGTTGCTGTCCGCCGACAGCGAGCGCGCCGCCGACAGCACCTGCGAGGACGCCGATCCCGTTTCGGAGGCCCCGCGCTGCACATCGCCGATATTGGTCGAGACGCGCTGGGTGCCGTGGGCGGCCTGCTGGACGTTGCGGGAGATCTCCTGCGTCGCCGCGCCCTGCTGCTCCACGGCCGCGGCGACTGCCGACGAGATCTCCGACAGCCGCTCGATGGTGCCGCTGATCTCCCTGATCGAGCCCACCGACTGCTCGGTGGCGGCCTGGATGCTGGAAATCTGCTGGCCGATCTCGCCGGTCGCTTTCGCGGTCTGCTCGGCCAGCGCCTTGACCTCGGAGGCGACCACGGCGAAGCCGCGGCCGGCTTCGCCCGCGCGTGCGGCCTCGATGGTG
>NZ_LBIY01000006.1:4489-153349 GCF_028128625.1 Bradyrhizobium sp. CCBAU 45389
GGAGAGCTCTTCGGTCGCGGAGGCAACTGCCTGAACATTGGCCGAAGCTTCCTGGGAGGCGGACGCCACCTCGGTGGAGATATCCTGGGCGCGCGAGGCGGTCGCCGTCAGCGTCCCGGCAGAGGCTTCGAGCTCGTTCGAGGCCGACGACACGGTATTCACGATCTCGCCCACGGCCTGCTCGAACTGGTCTGCGAGCCTGACCATGTCAGCCTTGCGGCTCTCGGCCTGCCGCGCCTCGACCTCCACCTGCTCGTGACGCAGGCGCTCGGTCTCGACCATATTGTCCTTGAACACCGCGATCGCCTTGGCCATGTCGCCGATCTCGTCGCGATTGCCACGGCCGGGAATCTCGACCGCGAGATTGCCGCCGGCAAGCAGCCCCATCGCGCGCGTCATCGAGGTCAATGGACCGACGATGCTGCGGGCGATCAGGAAGGCGACGATCAGTCCGAACAGGACCGCGAGGCCGCCCGCGATCGCCTGCACGGACGTCGTGCCCTCGATCACGGCTTCGGCGGCGGAGCGCGACTCCTTGTAGTCCTTCTTCAGCGTGGTTTCCGCGACCTTGAGCTTGCCGATGCTCTCGACGATGAGCGGGGCGAGGTTCTTGTGGTAGATCTCGTCGGCCTGGAGCATCGCAGCGGAGGTCGTCTCGAACGCGGATTTGTAGATGCCGAGCGAGGTCTTCACCGGCGCGAGCGTGGCGCCCAGCTCCGTCGCCTGCGGGCTCTTTTCGAGCGCCGAAAGGCGCTGCATCGCCCTGTCCACATTGGTCCTGAAATTGGCGGGGCCCTTGGTGTCGCGCAGCGCCAGGAAACGCCAGTTGGCGATCTGAACCTGCAGAAGCCGGGATTCGAGGTCCGCGACGAGGGCCGCGGTGTCCTCATCGACGGCCGCGCGGGCCACATCGACCAGCTTGCCCACCTTGACGGTCAGCTCATCGCCGCTCGGCAGCAGCGTCGCCTTGCCGGTTCGCGCCTCGTTGACGGCGTCCCCGAGATTGTCACGCAAGGCCTTCATCTTGGCGATGTCGGCGATCAGGTCGTTGTAGAGTTTTCGTCGCTCTTCCGAGGCCGTCCCGTTCGCGCCGACCTTCAACAGCTCGGTCGCCGCGGTTTCCCGTTCCGAAGCCTCCTTCATCGCAGGCTCGCTGGCGTCGTAGATGTAGCGCAGATTGGCCCGCTGGATCGCCTGAAGGTGGGTCGATATCTCCAGCACCCGCGCGGTGCTGTCCGAGAGCGCCGATTGCTTTGCGACCTGATCCTGCACGGCCCGCAAATTCCAGACGGCAACCACCGCCATCACGACACCAACCGCCACCAGGGCCATGAAGCCTGCGTACAGGCGTCCCCTGATCC
Organism: Bradyrhizobium sp. CCBAU 45389; assembly: GCF_028128625.1. NCBI lineage: Bacteria > Pseudomonadati > Pseudomonadota > Alphaproteobacteria > Hyphomicrobiales > Nitrobacteraceae > Bradyrhizobium > Bradyrhizobium sp. CCBAU 45389. Next base: position 5,851 of record NZ_LBIY01000006.1, read on the forward strand.
GCAAACGAAATTTCGGCATTCCCACTGTCCACCCAGATGCATGTGACTTCGAGCGGCCGAACGTCCGGCGATCGTCACCCCGGCCACCCCGGCAGCCGCGCGTCGTTTCGCGACGACCCACGCTGCACCGCGATACAATGGGGGACACTCGTTAATTGAACCTTCCAATTTTTCGCGCAGACTCTTGGCGACGCGCACAACTTCTGCTGATTTTATAGCCAGTTGCGCAGGGATTTGGCCTGCGGCCAGCACGCCGCAAGCATTTCGACGATCAACGTCTGTCAGGCGCACCGCCTGCGTCAATTTGCCGAGGGCGCCCGACCACATGGCGCCCCGCCTGCTCCGGGCTTCTACTTCCGCCGAATGGGCTTCTTCAGCTCGTAGGCGATCTCCGACCGGGTCATTCCGCAATCCTGAAGTTCCCGTTCAGTCATGGCAGCGAGCTGGCGTCGGGCCCGGGACCGCTCCCGCCTGATACGCATGAGATCCACCAGCGTCCGCCAGGCCCGCACGAGCATCGCGGGGCGCGATGGACAGGGGCGGCCGGCGGACGTGATATCGTCCAATCCGGTCAGCTCGCGGCCCTCACGGGTGCTTGCGGAAACGGGCCCAGCGCCCTCTCGGTCAGGATCGAGTCGCAATACTCGCGGATCTCCTTGATCTTGCCGTCCTCGAGGCGGAACACCAGGCAATAGTCGTTGTCGTAGCGCACGCCGTCGGGCGTGACGTTGTCGCCCTTGGCTTCCACCACGACGATGTCGTCATCGGCAATGAAGCGGTGGGCCACGGTGCGCGTCCTCTCGCGCAGGCGGGTGCGGACATAGCCGTGCAGATCGTTGAGGATCGCCTCCTTGCCGGTGAAGGTCCGCGACCAGGAATACTGGCCGGTGACGACCCATCTGGCATCGTCGGCAAGGCTTGCGGTGAAGAGTGCGCGGTCGCGCGCAGCCGGATCGGGATTGGCGGCGGCGGCGAAAATATCCTGCATCAGTTTCTTGTTGGCGCTCGCGCTCATGGCGGCATCTCCGTGTGGTGGCAACGCGGAGATCATCGTCGGTCGATCAGCATTCTTCAAATCGATAGAGAATATGATATCTATTCGCCTTATGAATTTGAATTCTCTCGACCTCAACCTGTTGACCGCGCTCGACGCGCTGCTGCGCGAGGCCAATGTCAGCCGCGCGGCGATGAGGATCGGCCTGTCGCAGCCGGCGACGAGCCACGCGTTGCAGCGCTTGCGCGACATCTTCGGCGATCCGCTGCTGGTGCGCACCGGCGCGCGCATGGAGCTGACGCCGCGGGCCCAGGCCCTGCGCGCACCGCTGGCGCAGGCGCTCGATCAGGTCCGCGGCCTGTTCGTGCCTGATGAATTCGATGCCGCGCGCAGCGAGCGGCAGTTCCGTCTGATGATGCCGGACCTCGCGGTCGAGCTGCTGATGCCGCCTCTGATGGAGAAGGTCACGCGCCTTGCGCCCAACGTCCGCATCGACGTGGTGCCGTGGCGGGGACCTGCGATCTTCCATGCCGAGTTCGCCCGCACCATCGACCTCGTGATCTCGATCGGCAATGCCTTCAAAGGCTTTCATCGCCAGCTGCTCTACACCGACAGCGACGCGCTGGCGGTGCGGCGCGGCCATCCTGCCGGAGCGAAGCTGAAGCGGCGCGAGACGTTCCTCGCCGCACGCCATGTCGGCGTCATCATCCGCGGCAACAGCGAGGATCTGATCGACACATGGCTGCGCGCCAAAGGCATCGAGCGGCACATCTCGCTGGTCGTGTCGGGCTATCTCGAAGCGCTGCACGTCGCTGCGCGAACCGACCTCGTCGCCTTCGTGCCGCGCCGGCTAATCGCGGCGCTGTCGAAGCAGCTCGGCCTCGTCACGGTGACGCCGCCGCTCGACCCAGGGATCGACGAGCAGTTCATGTTCCATCCGACCCGGGCCCAGATGGACCCGGGCTCGATCTGGCTGCGGCGGCTGATGCTGGCGACGGGGCGGGAGTTGGAGCAAGCCAGGCGCAAACTCTCGTAGGGTGGGCAAAGCGACTTGTCCGCCGAAGCTCGAAGAGCGAAGGCGGAAGCGTGCCCACCATCCGTCGCCGCCGGAAAAAGATCGTGGGCACGGCGCTTCGCGCCTTTGCCCACCCTACGAGACCTGATGCTGGAGACGGGACGGGAGCTGGAGAAGCGGGGGGCTTCGTAGGGTGGATTAGCCGAAGGCGTAATCCACCAACTTCTGCATCTGCGGAGACAAACAGAGGTGGGTTACGCCGGCGGACTGCGCTTCGCGCAGCCCGCAGGCTAACCCACCCTACGAGAGCCTCACGCCTTCTGCGCGGCCATCACCTTTGCCACGGCCGGGCGATCCGACATGCGCTTGAAATGATCGGCGATCTTGGGCGTGGCATTGATGTCGACGCTGTCGCCTTCGAGCCAGTGCGAGAGCGTGTGGAGGTAGGGATCGCAGATCGTGAACTGATCGCCCATCACCCACGGCCCTTTGAACATCTTCTGCTCGATGAGCTTGAAGCAGGCGGCCATGGTCTTCGGCACCATCGCCTTCATGTCGGCAAACGAGCTCTCCTCCGTCGCCCAGCGCGCGCCGCGCATCTTGTGGGCGTGGTTGATGTGCACGGTCGAGCAGAGATAGGAGTTGAACGACTGCACCTGGGCGAAATCGAAGGGATCGTCCAGCGGCGCGAGCTTCGCCTTGGGGAAGGTTTGCGCGATGTAAGCCAGCATCGCCGGCGTTTCGGTCAGGACGCCGCGGTCGGTCACCAGCGCCGGCACCCGGCCCTTCGGGTTGATGGCGAGATAGTCCGGGCTGTTCTGCTGGTTGTCCTTGAAGCTCAGCCGTTCGGCCGTGTAGTCGGCGCCGGCCTCCTCCAGGGTCATGTAGGTGGCGAGCGCGCAGGTGCCGGTTGCGTAGTAGAGCTTGAGCATGTCTGACCTCATGGGGAAAGCTCGAAATTAACGGCTGTCGGGCGCGAGGTCCATAGCACGCTGTTCGACGTGCTTTGCTCTTCGCAGTTGCCCACATCCGCCCGCCTGTGCCAAGACGCCCGCAATCGGAGGGGTTTTGTCATGACGGTACTCATCGCCGGCGGCGGCATCGGCGGACTGACGCTCGCGCTGAGCCTGCACCAGATCGGCGTTCCCGCAAAAGTGTTCGAGAGCGTCGCGGAGCTGAAGCCGCTCGGCGTCGGCATCAACGTGCTGCCGCATGCGGTGCGCGAGCTGATCGAGCTCGGGCTGATGGACAAGCTCGATGCCAGCGGCGTGCGCACGCGCGAGCTCGCCTATTTCTCCAAGCACGGCAAGCCGATCTGGAGCGAGCCGCGCGGGCTGGAAGCCGGCTACAAATGGCCGCAATTCTCGATCCATCGCGGCACGCTGCAGCAGCTCCTGCTCGACACCGCGGTCGAGCGGCTCGGCCGCGAGAATATCCTCACCAGCCATCATCTGACCGGATGGACCGCGACGGCGAATGGCGTGCGCGCCGACTTCGTCGACAAGGCGACCGGCAAGGCGGCCGGCACTTACGAAGGCGCGATCCTGATCGCCGCCGACGGCATCCATTCCGCCGCGCGAGAGAAGCTCTATCCGAACGAGGGCCCGCCGATCTGGAACGGCCGCATCCTCTGGCGCGGCGTGACGCCAGCAAATGCCTTCCTCAGCGGCCGCACCATGATCATGGCCGGACACGAGATCCTGAAATTCGTCTGCTACCCGATCTCGAAGGAGCCGGATGCGGCAGGCAACCATCTGATCAACTGGGTCGCCGAGCGCCACATGCCGCCGACCTATCAGTGGCGGCGCGAGGACTATAACCGCACCGCGCGGCTGGAAGAGTTCCTGCCCTGGTTCGAGAGCTGGACGTTCGACTGGCTCGACGTGCCCGGCCTGATCAGGAACTGCCCGCACGCCTATGAATATCCGCTGGTCGACCGCGATCCGGTGTCGCAATGGACGTTTGGCAAGGTCACGCTGATGGGCGACGCCGCCCATCCGATGTACCCGATAGGCTCGAACGGCGCCTCGCAGGCGATCCTCGATGCCCGCGTCATCACCCGCGAGATCCTGGCGCACGGCCCGACGCAGGCGGCGCTGCTGGCCTATGAAGCCGAGCGCCGGCCCGCGACCACCGACCTCGTGCTGCTCAACCGCAAGAACGGGCCCGAGCAGGTCATGCAGCTCGTCGAGGAGCGCGCGCCCGACGGCTACAAAGTCGTCACCGACGTGCTGTCGCAGCAAGAGCTGGAGGACATCGCTGCGAACTACAAGCGTGTCGCGGGATTCCAGGTCGAGGCGTTGAACGCGAAGCCGCCGATCGTGAGCAAGGACGCGCGCGCGAGGGCGTGACGTGCTCGCTCGAAGCGAGATGCGCATGAATGTGCCCTCGCCCTTGTGGGAGAGGGCAGCGACGCTGGGAGATGCGAGTTCACTTGGGTGAGGGGTGTCTCTCCGCGAATCCAACTCGCAGTTTGAATCCGCGGAGAGATACCCCTCATCCGGCGCCATAGCCGAAGCTTCGCTTCGGCGTTTTTAAGAACGGCGGCCGAAGGCCGCCCATGCCACCTTCTCCCACAGACAGGGGGAGAAGGAAGAAAGCGCCAGACTATTTACCCACCACCCTCGCCGCCTCCAGCAGCCGCTCACTCGCGCTTGCCGTCGCCAGCACGGTGCCGTCCGCCGCCATCAGCTTGGCCTCGACGAAGGCGATCGTCCTGCCGAGCTGCGTCACCCTGGCCTCGCCGATGATCGGCCCGGGCTTGGCGGGCGCCAGGAAATTTACGGTCATGCTGATGGTGGTGGTGTAGAGCCGCCCCTCGCTCATCACCAGCACGGCGGGACCCATGGTGTCGTCGAGCATGGCCGAAAGCATGCCGCCCTGGATGAAGCCCGCCGGATTGCAGAATTCGGGCTTGCCGTCGAAGCCGAGCCTGATCCAGCCCTCCTCCGGGCGGGCATCGAGCAGGCGCCAGCCGAGCAGCTCGGCGCAAGGCGGCCTTGGAAACTCGTCGAGCGCGGTCTTGACCATGGGGGACCTCCATTGCCGTCACCGATAGCGGAAGCCTGCTGACAGCCTGGTGTCAGCAGGGGGAGCCCGGAGCACGCAATCCGCGGGATTATGGAACCTGGGGGATCCGAAGGGAATTAGGTTCGCTTCAACCAAACGGCTTCACGACCGATTCAATACGATCCAATTGGGAAATCTGCCGGTAAGCGGTTGGAAGTTACCTCATGGGACAAGCGACGGCACAACCGGAGCCTCTCCATGCGGACCTTCCTGCAACAGGCAGCAGACCGCCTGCACGCGATCGAAGATCGACTGGCCGTACGGACGCAGATCGCCGCGGCCGTCGCTGCCATGTCCATCGTGTTGGTGGGCACGCTCGCCGCCGGTGCGGCCCTCGTCAGCTACAGAAACACCGCAACACTCATCGAGAACAATCTGGCCGGGACCGCGGCCATGGTGTCGGGCCGGCTCGATCGCGTCATGGCGACGCGGCGGCAGGAAATGAAGCTGTTCGCAGAGCTGCAACCGATGGAGCAGCTATGGCAGGGCGACCCGGCCGCGTTGCGCAGCTCGCTCGAGGCACTTCAGCATTCCTTCGATTTCGCCTGGATTGGTTTCGCCGACATAAACGGGAACGTCGTCGCGGCAACCGGCGGCCTGCTGGAAGGCAAGTCCGTGGCTGCACGCCCATGGTTCAAGCAAGGCCTCGAGCGAGTCGCCGTCGGCGACGTGCACGAGGCCCTCCTGCTCGCCTCGCTGCTGACGCAACGCGCCAACAACGAACCCTATCGCTTCGTCGACATCGCCGTTCCCGTGCGTGATGCCGGCGGCAAGCTGCTCGGCGTGCTCGGCGGACATCTGGACTGGAATTGGGCGACCAGCCTGATCAAGGACGTCGAAGCCAATGACGGCAATGCCGATGCAACGCTCTCGATCATCAGCAAGGGCGGAATGGTCTTGGTGGGGCCACAGAAGGAAACCATCCGCTATGACGGCGACGACCTCGCCGGCATCCTGAAGGCGGGCGACGGCACCTTCCACGAGACCAGGGACGGACGGCAGATGCTGACCGCGTTCCATGTCGGTCGCGGCTTCCGCGACTATCAGGGGCTGAACTGGATCGTCACCGCGAGCCAGCCGGCGAGCGTCGCGCTCGCGGCAGCGATCTCGTCGGCGCAGACGATTCTGGCTATCGGCGCCGTGACTGCGCTGATCGCGCTGTCGCTGGCCGTACTGGTCTCTCGCCGGATCGCCGCCCCGATCCTCGCCATCACGCAGGAAGCCGATCGCATCGGACGCGCCCATGGCCCGACCATGCTGGCGCGGCAGAGCGGCTCGGCCGAGGTCGTCCAGCTCTCGCGCGCGCTGCGCTCGCTCTTGCGCCGCATCGGCCTCGCCGAGGAGCGCACCAAGGAAGCCGAGCTGCGCGCGAGCGAGAACGCGATGCAGCTCCAGGAGGACATGCTGAAGCTGCGCCAGCTCGCCGACACCGATTTCATGACCGGCCTGATGAACCGCCGCTCCTTCCTCGCCGTCGCCGACGACGCCGTCGCGTTCTGCCGCCGCTACAGGCGCAACATGGCGACGCTGATGATCGACATCGATCATTTCAAGAAGATCAACGACGCTCACGGCCACGCCGCCGGAGACGACGCCATCAAGCGCGTTGCCGAGATCGTCAGCCAGTCGATCCGGACCACCGACAAGGCCGCCCGCTTCGGCGGCGAGGAGTTCGTGGTGCTGCTGCGCGAGATCGACCAGGAGACCGCCGTGCTGCTCGCCGAGCGCATCAGGACGTCGATCGAGAGCGCCACAATACGTCATGGCGACACCGTCATTCCCCTCACCGTCTCGGTCGGGCTTGCGCTGTTCGACGAGCACGACCGCGACGTGCAGGACATCATCGAGCGCGCCGACCAGGGCCTCTATGTCGCGAAGAAGACAGGGCGCAATCGCACCTTCCTGATGCCGGCCGAAGACGAGCGCGCCGCGCGCGCCGCCTGAGGCGTTTCAGCCGAGCGCGTGCGCGATCACCTTGCGCATGACGTTGGGCAGCGCTTCGTCCGCGAGGGTCGCGATCGGCACCCAGCGCATGCCTGTGGGCGCGCGTGTGCGGGCTTCGGCCTTCGCCGTGTAGACCACCAGCTCCAGCGGAAAATGCGTGAAGACGTGGGTGACGACGCCCACCTTGCGCTGCCAGCGCGACAGCCCCTTCATATCAGGCGCCTGCTGCCTGGCCGTCGCATCCTCTTGTCCCGCGAGCCAGTCGGAGCCCGGCACCTCGGTCATGCCGCCGAGCAGGCCCTTTTCCGGCCGCGAGCGGACCAGCAGCTCGGCGCCGCGCGTCACCACGAAAGCGGCGCCGCGCCGCAGCGTTCCGCTCTTCTTCGGCGCCTTGCGCGGAAAGGTCTCCTGGGTGCCCTGCGCGCGCGCCGTGCAGTCCTCGTTCAGCGGGCACAGCGAGCAGGCCGGCTTCTTCGGCGTGCAGATCGAGGCGCCGAGATCCATCAACGCCTGCGCACTGTCGCCGGCGCGCGAGTTGGCGAGCAGGGTCGTAGCCAGTTGCTGGATCAAGGGCTTTGCCTGCGGCAGTTCCTCTTCAACGGCAAAGAGCCGCGACACCACCCGCTCGATATTGCCGTCAACAGGCATGGTGTGGCGGTCGAAAGCAATCGCGGCGATCGCCGCCGCCGTGTACGGCCCAATGCCCGGCAGCGCGCGCAGGCCCTCCTCCGTGTCCGGAAAGACGCCGCCATGCTCGCGCGTCACCGCCACCGCGCAGGCATAGAGATTGCGCGCACGCGAATAATAGCCGAGCCCGGCCCACATCCGCAGCACGTCGTCCTGCGAAGCCCGCCCCAGCGCCGTGACGTCAGGCCAGCGCGCGACGAATTTTTCGAAATACGGCCCGACCGCCTTCACCGTGGTCTGCTGAAGCATGATCTCGGAGAGCCAGACGCGATAGGGATCCGACACCTCGCCGGGCGCGGCGCGCCAAGGCAGGCGGCGGCGGTGGCGGTCGTACCAGGCAAGCAGCAATGTCGGACGAGCCGGCGACGTGCCTGCCGCCGTGCTCTGTTCCTTCTTGCGCGCAGTCGTGGAGGGCATGCGCTTTTACTAGAGGAGGATTTCGCGCGTGGCCAGCGGGACCGAACCGTTGCGCACTATAACGTCTTGCGTTATACACAAGCATGATCCAGAGTTTCGCCAACTCCGAGACAGAGTTGATCTGGTCCGGGCGGCGAAGCCGAAAACTGCCGCCCGACATTCAGAATGTGGCTTTGCGAAAACTGCGCTTGTTGAACCAGGCGCGAGTGTTGGCTGACCTTAGGGTTCCTCCTGGCAACCGGCTGGAGGCCCTCAAGGCCGACCGAGAAGGTCAGCACTCGATCCGGATCAACGATCAGTGGCGCATCTGTTTTGTTTGGGATGACGGAGGACCGAGAGATGTCGAAATCGTCGACTACCACGACTAGGAACGGGCTCCTCCGCAATCCCCATCCCGGCGAGATCCTGCTGGAGGAGTTCTTGAAGCCGATGGAGCTCAGCCAGAACGCGCTGGCGCGGGCCGTGCGTGTGCCGCCGCGACGGATCAACGAGATCGTCCTGGGCAAACGCGACATCACCGCCGATACCGACCTGCGGCTCGCCCGCTATTTTGGTCTGTCGGAGGGCTTTTTCCTGGGGCTCCAGATGGACTACGATCTGATGCAGCGACGGCGGGAGATTGATCGCGACCTCAAGGCCATCCGGCCTCGCGCGGCGGCCTAGCGGACACGGCCCATGTCCAAATCCGGTCCCATCTTCAAGCCCGGTCCCATCAGCGCAAAACCGCTCGGGATCCTGCTCAACGACGTCTTTGCCGAGGCCTATGCCAAGCAGGGCTTTGCCGCGCGCGAGCTGGTGACGCGGTGGGCGCAGATTGCGGGGCCCGAGATCGCGGCCCATGCCGAGCCGCTCAAGATGCAATGGCCACGGCCGGTCGAGGGCCAGCCGCAGGAGCCGGCGACGCTGGTGCTGCGGGTCGAGGGGCCGATGGCGCTGGAGATCCAGCATTCCGCGGACGTGATCCTGGAACGGGTCAACCGCTTCTTCGGCTGGAGCGCCGTCGGCAAGCTGGCCTTCCGCCAGGCCCCCCTGTCGCGGCCAAGGGCCCGGAAGCGGCCCAGCCCACCGGACCCCAAGGCGGTCGCCAAGGTGGCGGAGAGCCTGACCGACATCGAAGATGAACAATTGAAGACCGCGCTGGCGCGGCTCGGGGCCGCCATCAAGCGAAATTGAGCCTCATTTCGCGGGCAATCTGGACCCGTGCTTGCGGCCCGCCATTGCCTCAGGCGACGTTTCAAGCTAGCGACAGGCCGCCCGGGCGGGAACCTTGACCCGATCCCTTGGGCGACATCTTGCCAATTCGGGAGCCGACCTTGATCATCACCCGCCGCGCCTTCACCACGATGCTGTCGCTGACCGGGCTTGCCGCGGTCGCCGGGCTCTCGCCGCTGCGGTTCATCTCGGAAGCCATGGCGCAGTCTGCCGCCGATGTGGCGAAGCCCGTGTCGCTGCCCGACATGGCGCTGGGCCCGAAGGACGCAGCGGTCACCATCACCGAATATGCCTCGATGACCTGCCCGCACTGCGCCGCCTTCAACGAGCAGGTGTTCCCCAAGATCAAGTCGGAATACATCGACACCGGCAAGGTGCGTTACATCTTCCGCGAGTTCCCGCTCGACATCAAAGCGGCAGCCGGCTCGATGCTGTCGCGCTGCATCGCCAAGGACGATGCGCCGAAATACTTCGCCGTCACCGACATGCTGTTCCGCCAGCAGAGCGACTGGGTGTTGAAGAACACCACCGAGACCCTGACGCGGATCGGCAAGCAGGCCGGCCTCACCCAGCAGCAGGTCGAAGCCTGCCTGAAGGACCAGGCGCTGCTCGACAAGATCGCCGCCGACCAGAAATACGCCAGCGACGTGCTCAAGGTGGATTCGACGCCGACCTTCTTCATCAACGGCGAGAAGATCAAGGGCGAGGCCTCGTTCGAGGAGTTCGCCAAGAAGATCAACCCGCTGCTGAAGAGCTGATTCGCTCGTCAAGATCCTGATTCGCATCTCGAAAGCCGTATCTTTCCCGGCATAAATCCCTTGGGAAAAGCAGCTTTCGCCGGTTGCCCTCGCGGCGCACCGCGGCCATTGTCCAGCCGCATGAGGCGCCTCGCGCGACTCGCCCCGGATAGCGACATTGCCTTCCATGGTAGTGTCCCGGCAGGGGGATTCGCGCCTGCCAACAGAGATGCGTGCTTATGAAAATCACCCGCCTGCGACTTCACGGCTTCAAGTCCTTCGTTGAGCCCACGGACTTCGTCATCGAGCCCGGCCTGACCGGCGTCGTTGGACCCAATGGCTGCGGCAAGTCGAATCTCGTCGAAGCGCTGCGCTGGGCGATGGGCGAGACCTCGTACAAGTCGCTGCGCGCCGCCGACATGGACGCGGTGATCTTCGCCGGCTCCGGCAACCGTCCGGCACGCAACCACGCCGAAGTGACGATGACGATCGACAATGCCGATCGCACCGCGCCGGCGGCGATGAACGACAGCCAGCTTCTTGAAATCTCCCGCCGCATCGAGCGCGAGGCCGGCTCGGTCTACCGCATCAACGGCCGCGACGTGCGTGCCCGCGACGTGCAGATCCTGTTCGCCGACGCCGCCACCGGCGCGCGCTCGCCCGCCCTCGTCCACCAGGGCAAGATCGGCGAGATCATCCAGGCCAAGCCCGAGCAGCGCCGCCGCGTGCTGGAAGACGCCGCCGGCGTCGCCGGCCTGCACGCCCGCCGCCACGAGGCCGAGCTGCGGCTGAAGGCGGCCGAAACCAACCTCACCCGCGTCGAGGACGTGATCGGCCAGCTCGCCGGCCAGATGGAAGGCCTGAAGAAACAGGCTCGCCAGGCCGTGCGCTACCGCGAGGTCGCGGCCAAGGTCCGCAAGGCCGAAGCCACGCTGTTCCACCTGCGCTGGATCGGCGCCCATGCCGACGTCAACGAGTCCGGCCAGACTCATGATCTCGCCGTCCGCGAGATGGCCGAGCGCACCCAGCACCAGGCCGAAGCCGCCCGCATCCAGGCGATCCGCGCCGCCGAAATGCCGGCGCTGCGCGATGCCGAAGCGCGCGCTGCCGCCGGCCTCCAGCGCCTGACCAATGCCCGCGAATTGCTCGACCGCGAGGAAGAGCGCGCCAAGGAGCGCGTCGCCGAGCTCGAGCGCCGTCTCGCCCAGTTCGAAGGCGACATTTCCCGTGCTCAGCAACAAACCATGGACGCCGACGTCGCGCTGCAGCGGCTCGACACCGAAGACGCCGAGCTGAAGGAAGAGATCAAGTCGCGCGTCGAGAAGCGCTCCGGCGTCGACGAGCGTGTCGGCGAAGCCGAGGCGGTGCTGACCGAGACCGAGCAGCAATTCGCCGAGCTCACCACCGCGCTCGCAGACCTCACCGCCAAGCGCAACCAGCTCGAAGCCAATGTCCGCACCCATCGCGACAAGCTCGCCCGGCTCGACCAGGAGATCGCGAACGTCACCGCCGAAGAGCAGAAGCTCACCGAGGCGACCGGCGGCTTCGGCGATCTCGACGAGCTGACCGCTCTGGTCGAGACCGCGGAGCAGACGCTGGCGGCCTCGGAAGCCGCGGCGCAGGCCAGCGAAGCCGCGCATGTCGCCGCACGCCAGACGCTGGAATCCTCGCGCTCGCCGCTGAACGAAGCCGACAAGCGCGTGCAGCGCCTCGAGACCGAGGCGCGCACGATCTCCAAGATCGTCAACGGCGAGACCAAGAATCTGTGGCCGCCGATCATCGACGGCATCACCGTCGACAAGGGTTTTGAAAAAGCGATCGGCGCTGCGCTGGGCGACGACCTCGACGCGCCGATCGATCCGTCGGCGCCGATGCGCTGGACCAATGTCGGACACACCGAGGGCGATCCGGAGCTTCCCGAAGGCGCCGTTCCGCTCTCCAACCATGTGCAGGCGCCGGCCGAGCTGGCCCGCCGTCTGGCGCAGATCGGCGTGGTGCCGCGCGAGCGCGGCGCCGAGCTTGTCTCGCAGCTCAAGACCGGCCAGCGGCTGGTTTCGCCCGAGGGCGACGTCTGGCGCTGGGACGGTTTTGTCGCCGCCGCCCACGCTCCGACCGGCGCCGCCCGCCGGCTTGCCGAGCGCGCCCGTCTCGTCGACATCGAGAACGAGCTGGAGCAGGCCCGCATCGACGCGCAGATCAAGCGCCAGGCGCTGGAGAATGCCGAGTCCGAGCTGCAGATGGCGGCCAGCACCGAAGGTGCCAGCCGCGAAGCCTGGCGCGCCGCACAGCGCGAGCTCAACGTCGCGCGCGAGCGTCATGCCACCGCCGAGCGCGAGATCAGCCGCCACGCCGCGCGCAAGGCGACGCTGTCGGAAGCGCACAGCCGTCTCGCCGCCGACCGCGCCGAGGCCGAGGCCGCCTACGAATACGCCGAGGCCGGCATCAGCGAGCTGCCGTCGAGCGAGGACACCGAGACCCGTCTCGCCGCCGTCCGCAGCGACATCGAAGCCCATCGCCGCATGGCCGCGCAGGTCCGCGCCGAGGCGCAGGCGCTGGCGCGCGAGGCCGAGCTTGCCGACCGCCGCGTGCAGGCGATCCTCGCCGAGCGCACCGAGTGGGCGAACCGCAAGGAGAGCGCGGCCTCCCACATCGACACCATTCAGGCCCGTATCGCCGAACTCACGATCGAGCGCAGCGATCTCGAAAACGCGCCGCAGGTGTTCGCCGAGAAGCGCAGCGCGCTGATCACCGAGATCGAATACGCCGAGAACGACCGCCGCATGGCCGCCGACGCGCTCGCCACCGCGGAGACCGCGATGGCCGAAACCGATCGCGTCGCCAAGCTGACGCTCGAGGCGCTGTCCAGCTCGCGCGAGGCCACCGCCCGCGCCGAGGAGCGCATGGAAGGCGCCCGCCGCCGGCTGGAGGACATCGAGCGCGAGATCCGCGACATGCTCGAGGTCGAGCCGCAGGCCGTTGCCGGCCTCGCCGAGATCGAGCCCGGCGCGGAGCTGCCGCCGCTGCACGACATCGAGGAAGACCTCGAAAAGATGCGCCGCGACCGCGAGCGCCTCGGCGCAGTCAACCTACGCGCCGAGGAAGAGCTGCGCGAGGTCGAGACCCAGCACACGGGTCTGGTCACCGAGCGCGACGACCTGGTCGAAGCCATCAAGCGGCTCCGCCAGGGCATCCAGAGCCTCAACAAGGAGGCGCGCGAGCGGCTGCTGACCTCGTTCGAGGTCGTCAACAACCACTTCAAGCGCCTGTTCGTCGAGCTGTTCGGCGGCGGCGAGGCCGCACTGCACCTGATCGAGAGCGACGACCCGCTCGAAGCCGGTCTCGAGATCATCGCCAAGCCCCCGGGCAAGAAGCCGCAGACGCTGTCGCTGCTCTCGGGCGGCGAGCAGGCGCTGACCGCGATGGCACTGATCTTCGCGGTGTTCTTGACCAACCCTTCGCCGATCTGCGTGCTGGACGAAGTCGACGCACCGCTCGACGACCACAACGTCGAACGGTACTGCAACCTGCTGCACGAGATGACCGGCTCGACCGACACGCGCTTCATCATCATCACCCACAACCCGATCACGATGGCGCGGATGAACCGTCTGTTCGGCGTCACCATGGCCGAGCGCGGCGTCTCGCAGCTGGTGTCGGTGAGCCTGGCCGAGGCGGTGGACATTCTCGACCAGAACGTGGCTTGAGAAGATTGACCGTCATTCCGGGGCGATGCGCAGCATCGAACCCGGAATCTCGCGCTACAATCTCTGGATTCCGGGTTCGCGCGTCGCGCGCCCCGGAATGACGCGAGGTTGTTAATGATCCCCCCCACCCTCCCCGCCGAATTGAAAGCCGCGCTCGACGGCAAGCTCCAGGGCTTCTCCCGCACCGACGCCGCACAGCGGTCGCAGAAGATCTCGACCACCTACCGCGCCGGCGGCGGCTCCGGCACGATCAAGTCGGAGGCCGATGCTCTCGCCTATGCATTGGCGCGCATGCCGGCGACCTACGCGGCCGTGGCCGCGAGCCTGAATGCCCTGACCGAGATCGCACCAAGCCTTGCGCCTGAAACGCTGCTCGACGTCGGCGCAGGCCCGGGCACCGCGAGCTGGGCCGCCGCGGAAGCCTTTCCATCGCTGCAGGATTTTACGCTGCTCGACGCCAACGCCACCCTGAGCCGGCTCGCGCTCGAGCTGGCGCGCGACAGCACGCGCCTCGCGGAGTGCCGCTATCTGCCGGGCGATGCCGGCGGCAACCTCGCCGAGGTCTCGCAAGCCGATCTCGTGATTGCCAGCTACATCATCGGCGAACTCAATGAAGGCGACCAGCGCGCGCTGACAGAGGCGATGTGGGCGAAAGCCAGCCATGCGCTGGTCGTGATCGAGCCCGGCACGCCCGCCGGCTATGCCCGCATCCTCGCGCTGCGCCAGCAGCTGATCGCAGCTGGTGCCTACATCGCCGCCCCCTGCCCGCACGAAAAGCCCTGCCCGCTCACCGCGCCCGACTGGTGCCATTTCTCCCAGCGCCTGCCCCGCTCGCAGGCGCATCGCCAGATCAAGGGCGCCGAGGTGCCGTTCGAGGACGAGCGCTTCATCTACGTCGCCCTGACCCGCGCGGCGCCAGAGGCCCGCGCCGCGCGCGTGCTGGCGCCGCCGGATGTCGGCAAGGCCGAGATCACGGCCAAGCTCTGCACCGAGGACGGGGTCGTGCTGGCGAAGATCCCGCGCCGCGACAAGGCCGCCTACGCGAGCGCCCGTCGCTGGCGCTGGGGAGATACGGCGGACTAAGTATCAAAGATTGAGACTGGTGCCGGCTACAACTCTTGTCGATTACCGGCTATCATGGGCCGCACTTCGGTCGGATCACCGCACAATGGTCGAACCTCATCCAACCGTCCTGGACGGAAAGCTCACCTACGTTTCGTCCAAACCCAGTTTGGGCGCAGCCATCGGCGGGACCGTCATTGCCCTCGGCTTAATGTTGGTTTTCGCAAATGGCGCGACCGGAACGGTCGTGACGCCTGCAGGCGCGGCTGGGCTTCTCATCGCCCTCGTCGTGCTCGCGATCTCTCTGCTTCTGACGGTCATGCGACGCTGGACAGTGGAGTTCGATCTCACCGGTCAAAAGTTGACGATTGCGCAAAGCCTGCTTGGCCGCCCGAACACGATCGTTTTCGATTGTCCGCTCGACGAATGCATCCGAGTTGGAACGATGGAATACCGCAACGACGGCGGAGCCAGTTACGGTGCCTATGTCGAACTGAAGCAAGGTGGGAAATATTCCATTCCCCTACCAAACGGGACGCTTCGCGATGTCAGTCTCGCCGTATCGCATCTGGTGCGTGCCACCGGCATCCCCAGGTTCGATACCGTGGCGTAACCGGCAGCCACCGCCATTGCCGAAAGTTAACCCCGATCCGCGCTTTTGCCTTGAACTCGGACGGTTCCTGATCCGACCAAGTCTTACCTCCTCTCCGCGCCGGGGCTCTCGCCCTGTGCCAATTTGGTCTACCCTAGCGCCCGACTTCTTTCCCTCTTCAGGAGTTCTCCATGTCGACCGGCTGGATCGTTCTCGGCGTCATCGTCGTCCTCGTGTTCCTGGCCTTCAGTGCCTACAACCGCCTGGTGGCGCTGAGTCAGCGCGTCGGCCAGGCCTTTGCCGATATCGACGTGCAGCTCAAGCAGCGCCACGACCTGGTCCCGAACCTGGTCGAGACCGTGAAGGGTTATGCCTCGCATGAGCGCGGCACGCTCGACGACGTCATCAAGGCGCGCAATTCGGCGATGTCGGCGCAGGGCCCGGCGCAGGTGTCCGCCGCCGAGACCCAGCTCTCCGGCGCGCTCGGCCGGCTGATCGCGCTGTCGGAGGCCTATCCGGACCTCAAGGCCAACGCCAATTTCCAGCAACTCGCGAGCGAGCTGTCGGACCTCGAAAACAAGATCGCGGCGAGCCGCCGTTTCTTCAACAACGCGGTCCAGGAATACAACACCGGCATCCAGCAGATGCCCGCCGCGCTGTTCGCCGGCATGTTCGGCTTCACCAGGAAGGACTTCTTCGATCTCGGCGCCAGCCGCACCGAGGTCGAGGCGGCGCCTCAGGTGAAGTTCTGATTGCTGCATGACCCTCACCTTCGTCGTTCCGGAGCGCGTCGAAGACGCGAACCCGGAACCTCGACCGCGACACTAAGCTCTGGATTCCGGGTTCACGCCGTTGGCGTGCCCCGGAATGACAGAAGCTAACGGAAGCAGTCATGGCCGCGTATGGTCTCTACACGCACATCGCCTCGAACAAGTTTCGTTCGATGCTGCTGCTCGGCGGTCTGTTCGCGCTGGTCTACGTGCTGGTCTATGCCGGCGCGCTGGTCGCCGAAGTTCTCATCGACAGCAACCGGACCGTCGCCTTCTACCTGAGCCATGCCTTCCATGATCTGATCGTCGCTGCGCCCGTCGCGACGGTCGTGACGGCGCTCTGGGTCGTGATCGCCTATTTCTTCCATCAGTCGATGATCGACGCGGTGACCGGCGGCCATGACGTCACCCGGCAGGAGGAGCCGCGGCTCTACAATCTGCTCGAAAACCTCTGCATCTCGCGCGGCATCACCATGCCGAAGCTGAAGATCATGGAGAGCCCGGCGCTGAACGCGTTCGCGACCGGCCTCAACCCGCGGCAATATTCGGTCACCGTCACCACCGGCCTCCTCAACGCGCTGAACGACAAGGAGATCGAGGCGGTGCTGGGCCACGAGCTGACCCATATCAGGAACGGCGACGTGCAGCTGATGGTGGTCGCCGTCATCATCGCCGGCGTGGTCGGCTTCTTCGGCGAATTGTTCTTCCGACTGTTCACGAATTTGAGCTGGAACTCGGGCGGCTCGTGGTCCTCGGGCTCCTCCTCGTCGTCGCGCTCGTCCTCCTCGAGCAGCGACAGCAAGAGCTCGGGCGGCGGCGCGGTGATCGTCATCATCATCGCGGTCGTGCTGATCGTGGTGGCCTGGCTGATGTCGCAGGTGGTGAAGCTCGCATTGTCGCGCTCGCGCGAATATCTCGCCGACGCTGGCTCAGTCGAGCTGACGAAAGATCCGGATGCCATGATCTCGGCACTGCGCAAGATCGAGAATCGCGGCGAGCTGCCGGCGCGACCTCGGCGGTGATGGAGCTCTGCGTCGACAATCCGCGCGAGGGCTTTGCCGACCTGTTCGCCACCCACCCTTCCGTGCAGTCCCGCGTCGATGCCCTCGTCAAATTCGCCGGCGGCCGTGACCCCGGTCCGCTGCCGGACCCCACTGAGGAGACGGATCAGGGCGAGACGGAACGGCCGGAGACGCAGGATACCCCGCCGCCGCCGTCGCAGGGGCCATGGGGCGATGCAGCCGGTCCGGCCAATCCGCCGCCCGTTCCCGCACCACACCCCTCAGGCGCCCCGGCAGGCAATCCGATGGGACCATGGGGCCGCCACTGAGCGACGCAATCGGCCGCGGTTCGTGGCGGGTTTGACACCGATCGGGAAAAACCTCGGGAATTGCCGCAACCTGGGCGCAAGGAATTGAATTCTCCCTTGTTTCTGCCATGTTCGCGCCCAACAGCAGACTTGGGACGTCCTTTCGGACATCGATTTGGGGCCCGGCCGATTGCGACCTCGCGATCGGGGGCGCGCGTTAGGGGACAGCAATGGCAAAGCCGGCAGTGGTTGTGGTGGGCGCGGACAAGGGCGGGGTCGGCAAGACCACGGTATCGCGCACCCTGCTCGATTATTTCTCAGCCAACAACGTGCCGACCCGCGCGTTCGACACGGAGTCGCCGCGCGGAACCCTGAAGCGCTTCCACCCCGACATCACCGAGATCGTCGACATGACGACGACGGCCGACCAGATGAAGATCTTTGACACGCTCAACGCTGTCAGCCCGTCGGTCACCGTCATCGACGTCCGCGCCGGCCTGCTCTCGCCGGCGCTGGCTTCGCTGCGCGACATCGGTTTCCTCGACGCCGCCAAGGCCGGCCAGATCACCTTCGCCGTGTTCCATATCCTGGGACCATCGATCGCCTCGCTGGAGGAGATCGCCGAGACCGCGGGCTTCATGACCGGTGCGAAATACTTCCTGGTGAAGAACTTCATCAACGACACCCAGTTCTTCCAGTGGGACCAGGCGACCTATAATTCCTACTTCCACCGCATCAAGGACGCGACCGAGCTGACCATCCCCAAGCTCAACGAAATGGCCTATGAGCAGGTCGAGGTGTCCTCCGTTCCGTTCCTGAAGTTCGTCGCCAACAAGGGCATCAGCGACGAGGCCGCGAACTATTCGTTCGTGCTGCGCGGCTATGTCCGGCACTGGCTGGCCAACGTCTGGAGCGAGTTCGACCGCATCCGGCTGACCGACATCGTCGGTTCGAAGCCGGCGACCCGCAACACCGAAAAATAGTTGCGCAAGCAGGGCTGATACGGCTGGATTGGGCGGTGAGTTGGCCTGATATAGCTGTTGATGCCCGCTACGCCCGTCTACATCATCTGCTCGCCCCGCCCGCAGGTCGGTAAGACCCTGCTGGCGCGACTCTTGAGCGAATTCCTGTTGCTCAAGAACGGCAACGTCGCGGCCTTCGACGTCAATCTGAAGGAGCCGTCGCTGCTCGACTATTTGCCGAAGATCACCGAGACCGCCGACGTGATCGACACCTACGGCAAGATGCAGCTGATGGACCGCGTCATCGTCGATGACGGGCTCTCCAAGGTGATCGACCTCGGCTTCCACGCCTTCGACGAGTTCTTCAAGATGAGCGAGGAGATCGGCCTGCTCAAGGAGGCGGCACGCCGCCACGTCGCGCCGCAGATCCTGTTCGTCGCCGACACTGACCGCGTCTCGGCCCGCGCCCATGAGATGTTGCGCGGGCAGATCCCGCGGATGAACCTGATCACGGTGGACAACGAGTATGTCGTGCGCGGCGAGCTGCCGCCTGCAATGGAAGGCGGCCGGCTGTTCCGCCTGCCCGCGCTGCCGGGCTTCCTGAAGACCTATATCGACCGGCTGAGCTTCTCCTTCACCGGCTATCTGCGCCAGGAGAAGGACCACTCCACCGAGCTGCACCAGTGGACGCGAAGGAATTACATCGCTTTCCGGGAGCTCGAGCTCAGCCTGATCCTGCAGCGGTCCTGACCGTCGTCCCGGCCTAATGCGCAATTGCGCACTAGGCCGGGACGACAAGAAGTCAATGTCCCTCGAACGACATCAGCGTGCGCACGGGCACATCCATCGCGCGCAACTTGGCGGCGCCGCCGAGCTCGGGCAGGTCGACGATGAAGCAGGCGGCGACGACGTTGGCGCCGATCTGGCGCAGCAGCTTCACCGCGCCCTCGGCGGTGCCGCCGGTGGCGATGAGGTCGTCGACCAGGATCACGCGCTCGCCGGGCGCGACCGCGTCGACATGCATCTCCATCTCGTCGATGCCGTATTCGAGCGAATAGGCGATCCGCACGGTGGTGTGCGGCAGCTTGCCCTTCTTGCGGATCGGCACGAAGCCGGCGGAGAGCTGGTGCGCCACGGCGCCGCCGATGATGAAGCCGCGCGCCTCCATGCCGGCGACCTTGTCGATCTTGTTGCCGGCCCAGGGATTGACGAGCTCGTCCACAGCGCGGCGGAAGGCGCGCGCGTCCGCGAGCAGGGTCGTGATGTCGCGGAACATGATGCCCGGCTTGGGATAGTCGGGGATGGTGCGGACGCTCGCCTTGATGTCGTGGTCAAAGGTCATTCGTTTCTCGTTTCGTTGTCATTCCGGGGCGGCTCGAAGAGCCGAACCCGGAATCTCGAGATTCCGGGTTCGATGCTGCGCATCGCCCCGGAATGACGAGCATGAAGCATGCACTCAATTCGCCCCGGCATCCAGCCGGAACGCATTTTCGACAATACGCAAGCCCACCTCGCCGCCGAGCGACATCAGCGATTCCGGGTGGAATTGCACGCCGGCGACCGGCAGGGTCTTGTGCTCCAGCGCCATGGCGACGCCGTCCTCGGTGCTGGCGGTGACCGACAACACGTCCGGCATGCTGTCGCGCTCGACATAGAGCGAGTGATAGCGGCCGATGACGATCTCGTTCGGCAGATTGCGCATCAGCCGCCCGCCGCGTACCTGGACCCGCGAGGGCCGGCCGTGGGCGGGATGGGTCAGCTGGCCGAGCTCACCGCCGAAATATTCGCCGATCGCCTGCACGCCGAGGCAGACGCCGAACACCGGCAGCTTCTTCTCCAGCGCCGCATCGATGGTCTTCTTGATCCCGAAATCCTCAGGTCGGCCCGGGCCGGGCGACAGCACCAGCAAATCCCACCTCTTCTGCTTGAGCATGTCGAGCGCATGCACATAGCGGACCACGGTGACCTCGGCGCCGACCTGGCGGAAATAATCGGCGAGCATGTGCACGAAGCTGTCGTCGTGATCGATCAGCAGCACGCGCTTGCCCGACCCGGTCGCATCGGGCGCAAAGGTCGAGAGCGGCTTTGGCGGATCGCCGCGCAGCGCCTGGAACAGCGCGGCAGCCTTGACCTGGCATTCACGGTCTTCCGCAGCCGGATCTGAATCGAACAGGCAGGTGGCGCCGACGCGCACTTCGGCGAGGCCATCCTTCATGCGGATGGTGCGGATGGTGAGGCCGGTGTTGATGCTGCCGTCGAAATTCACCGCGCCGATCGCACCCGCATACCAGCGCCGCGGCGAGCGCTCGTGATCCTCGACGAACTGCATCGCCCACAGCTTGGGCGCCCCGGTGACGGTGACCGCCCAGGCGTGGGTGAGGAAGGCATCGAGCGCGTCGAAGCCGGGGCGCAGCATGCCCTCGACGTGATCGACGGTGTGGAAGAGCTTCGAGTAAGTCTCGATCTGGCGGCGTGCCAGCACCTTGATCGTGCCAGGCACGCAGACGCGCGCCTTGTCGTTGCGGTCGACGTCGGTGCACATGTTGAGCTCGAACTCGTCCTTCTCCGAGTTCAGGAGCTGGCGGATCTGCTCGGCATCGCCGATCGCATCAAGGCCGCGCGCGATCGTGCCGGAGATCGGGCAGGTCTCGACGCGGCGGCCGTCGGAGCGCACGAACATTTCGGGCGAAGCCGAGACGAGAAACTCGCCCTCGCCGAGATTCATCAGCGCGCCGTAGGGCGACGGGTTGATGACGCAGAGGCGCTGGAACACTTCGGCCGGCGAGCGGTCGCAGGGCTCGGCGAAGAGCTGGCCGGGCACGGCCTCGAACAGGTCGCCGCGGGCAAAGGCCGCGCGAGCAGTCTCGACGGTCGCCTGATATTCGCCGGGGGCGTGATCGGCAAAACCCTGGCGCGGCGTCTTCAGATACGGGCTGTCGGCGGTCTCGCGCGGCAGGCCCTCGGTGGACTTGCCCTTCCAGGCGAAATCGTAGGAGAGCACCACGCCGCGACCGGTGGCGCGGTCATAGGCCAGCAGGCGATCGGGCACGTACAGCACGATGTCGCGCTGGTCGGCCTCGCGGGAGCGCTTCTGCACGAGGTCCTCGATCTGGAACACGAGGTCGTAGGCGAAGGCGCCGAACAGGCCGAGCAGCCCGTCGTCATTGGCGGAGAAGGCGGCGACGAGGTCGCGCACCAGCGACATCACGCTGGCGCGGCGGGTGCGCTGGTCTTCCTCGACCGGGGCATCGCCGCGAATGATGTGACCGGCAAGGCGCGTCGTCGACTTCTCGGAGATCACCACGCAGGGCTCGCGCAGCACATCGCCGAGGAAGGCGATCAGCACCTGCCCGCGTTCGTTCAGCGCTTCCAGCTTGAAATTGACGCCAACCGTCTCGAGCTTGAGCGGCGGATCGGAGAAGCCGAGGTCGAAGCTCTCGTAGCGGCCGGGCACGGTCGTGCCCGAGGACAGCACCACGCCGCGGCGGCGGTCGAGCAGGTTGACGAGATCGTCGAGCCTGTTGGCGCCGCCGGTAAACTGCTCCGCCACGCGCGTGATCGCGAGACCCGCGCGGGTCGCGTACTCACTTCTGGCCGGAAGGGCAAAGACTGTCCTGTTCATGTGATCCTCTTGGGGTCCTCTTACGAGACTTGCCGAGGGAACGCCACACAGGACAAACGATCAGGCCGCCGCGCTGTGCTGGCGACCTTCGACGATTTTGAGAAAAGAAATCGCACCGGCCACCTCGTCAGGAGGTGCGCCACCAAAGACGGGCTGGGCGGACGGCGGTGCTCATGGGCGCGATACTCACCATGGCCCGGGGGCGGCGTCAAGGGTGGGCCCCATGCCGTAGCCCGGATGGAGCAACGTCGATCTCCGCCGTCGTCCCGGCCTAGTGCGCAATTGCGCACGGGGGGCCGGGACCCACAGCCACCGAACTGAGTTCGGCGACGACTCGAAGTGGCAGCCCGCCTCAGCCACAAGATCCTGTGGTTATGGGTCCAGGCCTTCGCCGGGACTACACCGGCGCGACTAGCGCACCCCCTACCCCAGATGCTTCCTGAAAAACTCAGTCGCCCGGCCCCAGGCGAGCTCGGCGGCTTCGCGGTCGTGCACGGCCTGGCGCTGCTCGTTGACGAAGGCGTGCTCGGCGTCATAGCGGAACAGCTCCAGCGACTTGCCGGCGGCCTTCATGGCCTTCTCGAAGCCGCTGACCAGCTCCGGCGTGCACCAATCGTCCTTGTTGGCAAAATGGGCCTGGAGCGGGATCTTGACGTCGGCGGGCTTGGCCGCCTGCTCCGGCGGGATGCCGTAGAACACGACGCCGGCCGCAAGCTCCGGGATTTTCGTCGCGCCGATGATGGTCACGGCGCCGCCGAGGCAGAAGCCGGTCAGGCCGACCTTGGCGCCATTGCGCGACAGGTACTGCGTGGCGCCGCGCACGGTCTGCGTGGTGGCGTCCATGAAGTCGAGCGAGTTCATTTCCTTGTTGGCGGAATCCGTGTCGTGATACGGCACCACCTTGCCCTTGTAGAGATCGGGCGCCAGCGCATCAAAGCCGGCCAGCGCGAAGCGGTCGCACAGGCCCTTGATCTGGTCCGACAGACCCCACCATTCCTGGATCACGACCACACCCGGCGCGTTGCCGCGCGCGGCATTGGCGAGATAGCCCGAGGCGTCCTTGCCGTCCGGGCGCTTGAAGGTGATGGCGGTTCCCATGGTGTCCTCCGGGTGAGTTTCTGGGGGAGCGGTTGGCGGTATTTTGGCGGGTGAGAGCCGATGACGCAATCCACACTCCTGTCATTCCGGGGCGCACGAAGCGCGAACCCGGAATCCATTGGGCCACGGAGTTGGTGGATGAATGGATTCCGGGCTCGATGCTGACGCATCGCCCCGGAATGACAGCCAATAAAAAAGCCCCCTTGCGGGGGCTTCTTCGTTTCTCGTCGCGCGCCGCTCAGTGCGAGTCGGCCCAGACCTTCTTCTTGGTGAAGTACATCATGAGCGCGAAGATGATCAGGAACACGAACACTTGGAAGCCGAGCTGCTTGCGGGCCTCCATGTGGGGTTCGGCGGTCCACATCAGGAAGGTGGTGACGTCCTTCGAATATTGCGCGACCGTGGTCGGCGAGCCGTCGTCATAGGTCACCTGGCCGTCGCTGAGCGGCTTCGGCATCTTGATGGCATGGCCCGGGAAGTACTTGTTGAAGTACGAGCCCTCCGGGATGGTGACGCCCTCCGGCACCTTCTCCTCAAACCCCTGAAGCACCGCCGCGACGTAGTCCGGGCCCTGCTCCTGGTACTGGGTGAAGAAGTCGAAGATGAACCAGGGAAAGCCGCGCTTATAGGAGCGCGCCTTGGTGATCAGCGACAGGTCGGGCGGCGCCGCGCCGCCGTTCGCCGCGCGCGCGGCCTGCTCGTTCGGGAACGGCGAGGGGAAATAGTCCGCCGGCCGGCCCGGACGCTCGAACATGTCACCCGCGTCGTTCGGACCGTCCTTGATCTTGTAGTCGGAGGCAAACGCAGCTGCCTGCGCCACGGAATAGCCGGGCCCGCCGGGCTCCGAAAGGTTGCGGAAGGCGATGTAGGACAGGCCGTGGCAGCTGGCGCAGACCTCCTTGTAGACCTTCAGGCCGCGCTGGAGCGCACCGCGGTCGAACTTACCGAAAGGGCCGGCGAACGACCATTTGTTGCCCGGAGGCGTGTCGCTGCCTTCGGAGGCCTTCGCGCTGTCGATCGAGCCCGCGAACAGCGAGCCGGCGAGCGCCAGCACGATCGCGGTCGACACCATCGGCGTCGATCGGCTGCCGGTCTTGGCGAGCACCGCGTCCGAGATCGAGTTCGGCACCGGCCGCGGCTTCTCGATGCGCGAGAGCAGCGGCAGCACGATCAGGAAGTAGGCGAAGTAGCAGACCGTCAGGACGCGGCCGGCGACCACGTAGATGCCCTCCGGCGGCTGCGCACCGAGATAGCCGAGCAGGATGCAGACCGCGACGAAGATCCAGAAGAACTGCTTGGCCAGCGGGCGGTACTTCGACGACCTGGTCTTGGCGGCATCGAGCCAGGGCAGGAAGCACAGGATGATGATCGCCCCGAACATCGCGATGACACCGGCGAGCTTGTTCGGGATCGAGCGCAGGATCGCGTAGAACGGCAGGTAATACCATTCCGGCACGATGTGCGGCGGCGTCACGCCCGGGTTCGCCGGGATGTAGTTGTCGGCGTCGCCGAGATAGTTCGGCATGTAGAAGATGAACCAGGCGTAGAGCAGCATGAAGCAGGCGACGCCGAACATGTCCTTGATGGTCGCGTGCGGCGTGAACGGCACCGTGTCCTTTTCCGTCTTCGGCTCGACGCCGTCAGGATTGTTCTGGCCGGCCACGTGCAGCGCCCAGACATGCAGCACGACGACGCCCGCGATCACGAACGGCAAGAGATAGTGCAGCGAGAAGAAGCGGTTCAGCGTCGGGTTGCCGACCGAATAGCCGCCCCACAGCAGCGTCACGATGCTCTCGCCGACATAGGGAATGGCGGAGAACAGGTTGGTGATGACGGTGGCGCCCCAGAAGCTCATCTGGCCCCAGGGAAGCACGTAGCCCATGAAGCCGGTGGCCATCATCAGGAGGTAGATGATGACGCCGAGGATCCACAGCACCTCGCGCGGCTCCTTGTACGACCCGTAATAAAGGCCGCGGAACATGTGGACGTAGACGGCGACGAAGAACATCGAGGCGCCGACCGCGTGCATGTTGCGCAGCAGCCAGCCGTAGTTCACGTCACGGACGATCAGCTCGACCGACTTGAAGGCGAGATCGGCATTCGGCGTGTAGTGCATCGCCAGGATCACGCCGGTCAGGATCTGCATCCCCAGCATGAAGGAGAGGATGGCGCCGAAGGTCCACCAATAGTTCAGGTTGCGCGGGGTGGGATAGGCGACGAAGGAGGAATGGATGAGACCAAAGATCGGCAGACGCCGCTCGATCCATTGCAGGGCCGGATTGCTCGGCTGGTAGTCGGATGGTCCGCTCATGATGCGATCCTGAGGAAATAACTACGACGAGACGGCGCGAAGCTTCGGACGAAGGCCCGAAGCTCAGCCGATCTGGATTTTGGTGTCGGAAACGAACTGGTACGGCGGCACCGGCAGGTTCGCGGGCGCGGGCCCCTGGCGGATGCGGCCGGACGAGTCGTATTGCGAACCATGGCAGGGGCAGAAGAACCCGTCGTAGTTGCCTTCATGAGCGATCGGGATGCAGCCGAGATGGGTGCAGATGCCGATCACGACCAGCCACTGCTCGTGGCCGGACTTGACCCGGGCCTCGTCGGACTGCGGATCGGGCAGGCTCGCCACGTTGACCGCGCGTGCCTCGTCGATCTGCTTCTTGGTGCGGTGGCTGATGTAGATCGGCTTGCCGCGCCAGAACACCTTGATGTCCTGGCCCTCGGCGATCGGGCTGAGATCGACCTCGATCGGCGCACCGGCGGCGATGGTCGAGGCATCAGGATTCATTTGAGAGATGAAGGGCCAGAGCGCGGCCGCGCCCCCTACTGCTGCAGCTGCCCCCGTTGCAACGAATAAGAAATCACGGCGTGTCGGATGGTCCGCCGAAGACGCTGTCGTCACGATTCCAACCCTTTCTTCTTATGCTGCCGGTGGAACCGTTCCAGGAGCCCCCCAAAGGTCCCCGGAACAGTGCTGCCGGCGCCCGCGGCCCCCCGCGGCGGCAGAACTTCGCTTGTCCCCACCAAAACAGGGCGAAAACAGCAGTCCAGAATCGTTCTATTGGCACCCTTGCCGGGCGAGCGCAAGCCCGCTAACGGCGGGGAAGCGTGCAATGCACGAATTCCCGGGCAGGCGATGTTTTATTGAGACATTTCCGGCCCGCAACCAACCCGCCGCCGCCCATGCAGATCGCACTTTTCCAGCCCGACATCCCCCAGAACACCGGCAC
Organism: Bradyrhizobium sp. CCBAU 45389; assembly: GCF_028128625.1. NCBI lineage: Bacteria > Pseudomonadati > Pseudomonadota > Alphaproteobacteria > Hyphomicrobiales > Nitrobacteraceae > Bradyrhizobium > Bradyrhizobium sp. CCBAU 45389. Next base: position 32,278 of record NZ_LBIY01000006.1, read on the forward strand.
GATTCTCAGGCTCTGCGCCTGCCTGGGGATGGCCGCCCATATCATCGAACCTGCGGGGTTCCCGGTCTCCGACCGGCATTTCCGCCGGGCGGGAATGGATTACCTCGACCATGTCAGTATCGTCAGGCACGACTCCTGGGCGAAATTCGAGGACTGGCGCGCAGGCCAAGGCTACCGCCTGCTGCTGTTCACCACCAAGGCCGCCACCGACTACCGCGATTTTCATTACCAGACGTCGGACATCCTGCTATTCGGACGCGAGAGCGCCGGCGTCACCGACGCGGTGGTCGAGGCCGCCGATGCGCGGCTGGTGATCCCGATCGCGGCAGGGCTGCGATCGCTCAATGTCGCCATGAGCGTGGCGATGGCCGCAGGCGAGGCGCTGCGGCAGACCCGGAACCCCAGCGGTCCACAGGATTGAGGAGAGACAATTGAGTTACGCGGTCAAGGAGATCTTCCTGACCCTGCAAGGCGAAGGCGCCCATGCCGGGCGCGCGTCCGTGTTCTGCCGCTTTGCCGGCTGCAACCTCTGGAGCGGCCGCGAGGCCGACCGCATGGATGCGACCTGCAAGTTCTGCGACACGGATTTCGTCGGCACCGACGGCACGCTGGGCGGCCGCTATGCCTCGGCCGCGGACCTCGCCGACACCATCGCCGCACAATGGACGGCCTCAGCGGCCAACCGCTATGTGGTGCTGACCGGCGGCGAGCCGCTGCTCCAGGTCGACGACGCCCTGATCGCGGCGCTCCATGCGCGAGGTTTCGAGATCGGCGTCGAGACCAACGGCACGATCGAGGCGCCCGAAGGGCTCGACTGGATCTGCGTCAGCCCCAAGGGCGGCAGCGAGCTCGTGCTGCGCCGCGGCCACGAGTTGAAGCTGGTCTATCCGCAGGCCCTCGCCGCTCCCGAGACTTTCGCGGACCTCGCCTTCGAGCGCTTCTCGCTGCAGCCGATGGACGGGCCCGAGGTCGCCGAGAACACCGCACGGGCGATCGACTACTGCCTGCAGCATCCGCAATGGCGGCTCAGCGTGCAGACGCATAAATCGCTCGGCATCAGATAGGATTGGTTTTCGAACAGATGTGGGAATTGACGAAATCGTTCCGCTTCGAGGCGGCGCATTCGCTGTCGGGAACGACCTTTGGCGCGGCGAGCGAAGAGATCCACGGCCACTCCTTCCGCGCCGAGGTGACCGTCCGCGGCACGCCCGACCCCGACACCGGCATGGTGGTCGATCTCGGCCTGCTCCAGCGCGCCATCGAGGATGTCCGGCTCACGCTCGACCACAAGTATCTCAACAAGATCGAGGCGCTCGGCAAGCCGACGCTGGAAAACCTCTCGCGCTTCGTCTGGGAGCGGCTACAGCATATCGGCAAGCTGACCCGCGTCAGCATCCACCGCGACAGTTGCAACGAGAGCTGCACCTATTACGGTCCGCAAGGATAGCTACGATCTCGGTCTCGCAGGGTGGGCAAAGCGCCTTGTCCGCCGTAGCTCGTAGAGCGAAGGCGGAAGCGTGCCCACCGATCGAGGACGACAATGATAATTGGTGGGCACGGCGCAGGGGCGCCTTTGCTCACCCTACGAGAGCCGGTTTGGGATTTGGATATGGACGCCTCAACGATCGAAGACCACAAGACGCGTGCTCGCGCCTGGTTCGAGCGCTTGCGCGACGACATCTGCGCGAGCTTCGAGCACCTCGAGGATGATGCGCCGCGAAGCCTCTATCCCGGCGAGGCCGGCCGCTTCGAACGCACGCCCTGGCAGCGCACCGACCACACCGGCGCGGCCGGCGGCGGCGGCGTGATGTCGATGATGTCAGGCCGGCTGTTCGAGAAGGTCGGCGTGCACTGCTCGACCGTGCACGGCGAATTCGCACCCGAGTTTCGCGCGCAGATCCCCGGCGCCGCAGAGGATCCAAAATTCTGGGCCTCCGGCATCTCGCTGATCGCGCATATGCGCAATCCGCACGTCCCCGCCGTGCACATGAACACACGCTTCGTCGTGACGACAAAAGCCTGGTTCGGCGGGGGCGCGGACCTGACGCCGGTGCTGGAGCGCCGGCGCACGCAGGAGGATGCGGACAGCATCGCCTTCCACGCTGCGATGAAGGAAGCCTGCGACCAGCCGAACGGCGTTGCCGACTACGACAAGTACAAGACATGGTGCGACGAATATTTCTACCTGCCGCACCGGAAAGAGGCGCGCGGCATCGGCGGCATCTTCTACGACTGGCACGACAGCGGCGACTGGGACGCCGACCTCGCCTTCACCCAGGATGTCGGCCGCGCCTTCCTGAAGATCTATCCTGACATCGTCAGGCGCAATTTCGCGAGCGCCTGGACCGCTGCGGACCGCGAGGAGCAATTGATCCGGCGCGGCCGCTATGTCGAGTTCAACCTGCTCTACGACCGCGGCACCATCTTCGGGCTCAAGACCGGCGGCAATGTGGACTCGATCCTGTCGTCGCTGCCGCCGGAGGTGAAGTGGCCATGAGCGCTGTGAGACCGCTGCCGCGCGCCATGCTGATCGACATGGACGACACCATCCTGTCGGCCTATGGCCGGCCCGAGATCGCCTGGAACACGATCGCGAACGAGTTCGCCGAGGAGCTTGCGCCGCTGCCGCCGGCTGAGGTCGCGACCGCCGTGCTGGCCTTCGCGCGAAACTTCTGGGCGAATGCGGAAGCCGCCTGGCGGATGAAGCTCGCCGAGGCGCGGCACCTGACGGTCAAGGGCGGCTTTGCCGCGCTTGCGGCGGCCGGCCATCGCGCCCTTCCCGACGATCTCGCCATCCGCCTCGCCGACCGCTTCACCGCCTATCGCGAGGAGGAGATGTTCGTCTTCCCCGGCGCGCATGAGGCGATCGACAGGCTGAAGGCGCTCGGCATCAAGCTCGCGCTGGTGACCAACGGCGCCGCCGACATGCAGCGCGCCAAGGTCGAGCGCTTCGAGTTGGCACACCGCTTTCACCACATCCAGATCGAGGGCGAGCACGGCTTCGGCAAGCCCGAGGAGCGCGCCTATCTGCACGCGATGGACGCGCTCGGCGTCACCGCCAAGGACACCTGGATGATCGGCGACAATCTGGAATGGGAGGTCGTGACGCCGCAGCGCCTCGGCATCTATGCGATCTGGATGGACGTGCACGGCGAGGGCCTGCCCGAGGGCTCGACCGTCAAGCCCGACCGCATCATCCGCTCGCTGACCGAACTGGTGCCGGACCAGCCGTAACGGGGCGCAAACAAAAATTGCGAAAACAACCCCATGCACAGTAGCCGGCTGCTGCAGAATCAAAAGCTTACGGATTTTACGAAACGCGTTTGACCCGTCGGGCAAAACAGGGGCATAATGCCATCGTCGAAACCTGCGATGGACAAGCTCCCGCGGAGCTGAACCCGCGCTCAAGTCTCGGCACCCCCCGTCCAGGGCAATCGCATATGGCACTTTGGACGGCCTGCGCGCACGCCCCATCCTTCGAGACGACCGCTTCCAGCGGTCTCCTCAGGATGAGGCTCATCAGCATCGGCGCCGCTGAAACAACGGCCGCGCACTCCGTCCTCATCCTGAGGAGCCCGCCCAAAGCGGGCGTCTCGAAGGATGGCCGCAGGGAAGGTGCCGTGCGGTACCGACGCGCCCGGCATGCCCCCTCGCCCGTGTTCGGCGTGTCATGACCGCCTGCTAGCCTCCGCCGGGTCGATCAACCCGAAAGGACAATCCATGGACTTGAAAGCCGGCGATGTCGTGATGCTGAAATCCGGCGGCCAGCCGCTGACGGTTGCGGAGGTGAAGGCGGACGAGGCGCTCTGCCTCTGGATGGGCATGGAAGGCGATCTCTTCCGCGAGACGCTGCCGCTGGCCGCGCTGGTGCAGGTGGAAGAGGACGAGGAAGAAGACGACGAAGACGAGGACGACGACGAGGAGTAGACACCACTAAAACCGCATCCTCGTCGGATCGGAGCGTTCCGCTCCGGCGCTCCCGCTGTCCGCTTCTCGGCCGATCACGGCGCGATAGCGGACATCGGTGGATGTCGCGGAGGGGCCAGGAGCTGACATGGAGCTGACATGGCAGCCGCCTGGAGCGTGTAGTTCGCATTCTCCTCCGTCACCATGTGCATGGCAGTCATCCGCAGAAATCGTTTCAACCCCCGGTAGTCAGGTTCGGAAGTTTCGGCTAGCATTTTGCGGCGTGCCTGATTGGGACGGATTGTCCGTCCGCGAAAGGACATATCATGAGATTGTCGCCAGGATTTGTCGCGCCTTCAGCCTTCGCTTTCTTGTCAACGGTCTTGCTGTGCGGCCCGGCCGTGTCGCAAACGGCCACAAGCCCCGCCACCCAGGTCCCCTCCGTCACGGTCGAAGCGCCGAAGCAGGCGGCAAGGCCGAAACAGGCGGTCAACACCGGGGCATCTCGCTCGACCTCGTCAACCCGCCGCATCCGATCGGCAACCGGTGAACCGTCAACCGGCCGAACGCCAGCGCCGGCGCCGGGTTCACCATTGGCGAGGCTTGCCGCGCTGGAGAAAGTCGCCAGCAGTTGCAACGGTGGCTGTCAAACAAGCTTCAGACACGGCAAGGATCCCTGGGTCGGGTGCAGCGAGTCGGGCGGCGGACAAGCCAATGCACCTTTCTCGCCGACCTGCACGGACACCATCACTCACAAGAGCTACGTGGATTGCGTCGAGACCAGGGTGTTCCTGGGCGACTATCGGAACAGAGCCTACTGGGTCTGCAGCAGCCTCTCCGCCGGCAACAAGTTTCAGGTCGCCGAGCTCAAGCGATCGAAGCGCTAGCGCGAAAGCATTTTCGAGCGACGTGCATTCCGGTTCGCTCGAAGAAGGAGTGTCTCCGTTCCGATTCCATCGGGACGGAGCCACCGGCCATGTCAGCTATCGTCAGTTCTGAGCGTCGGAGAATTGATCGGGATCAACCCGAAATCACAGTATTGGAACGCCTATAGCTCCGGACCAGAAAGTCCGACCTCTCGCTCAGCGCGAAGGACATTGCCATAGAGACTGCTGATCCATTGTCTTCCGCTCGAGGTTACATTCAAATAGCGAATGGCAGTTTGGATGTGCGGTGCGACCTTGGTCCAGTAGAACTGAGGATATTTGTACACCACGTCCGCGGGCGTGGCGTATCCGAGCGATTTGTTGAGTCCTATCTCCTCGAACTCGTAGAACAGCGCATTTGATTTCCTCATGTAGTTCGGATCGCCGAGCTGTCCGATCAGGTCGGCGGCGCGAAGCAACAAACCTTCCTCTTCATCAAGATCATCCTTGAGTTCGTTCGCTGATGCCTCTGCATAAGGAAAACGAGTGTATTCGATGGCTTGGGCAACGCGAGCGGCGTCAATTTCGTCAACTGCGTCAAGACGCTCCACGGCGAATAATTTTGAGCGGTCGACATGATAGGGCGCAAGCGCTGCATCGGAGGAGCCGATCGGTAACTTAACCGTTCGGCCGGTACCATCAACCACATAGGTACCGTCCTCGTCTCCGTGAACTATTCCCCGAACGTAGCCAATGTCGTGAAGCAGGCACGCCAGGATGAAGTGAGCATAGTCGCTAGCCGTCGTTGGCCTAAGAAGGGAGCGCCCGATCAGGATGTCGTGCCCCACCAGCGTGACCAACAAGGTGTGCTCGACGTTGTGGTAGAGTGCATCGCTGTTACCAATACATTCCAGGGCCAGCTTTGCTGCATAGGGGAGCAATTCCGGCAAGTTGGCGTGGGACGAGCCGAAGCGACCGCTTGTCTCCGAGATCAGGAACGCACCGAGCGCCTGGGACGTCAGTTCTGGGATCGTTATCATGAGCAATCTCTCACTTTGGTCGCCGAACCTTCAGGAGGCCTTCTGCAGGATCGGGAGGGAGAGGACGACCGTAGTGGTGTGAAGCCAAAGGATGGGTGATCATTGACTTAGATCAACAGCAGCGACGCCGGACTACGCGTGTGCCCAGTAGCGACTTCTGCTTAGCGTCACAAGCCGTCGATGACGGCCATGCCGGGCGACTTCCGGTTTGGGCTCGCAAGCCGACGCTATGGGTATAGCGTTCGATTCATAGTCCCCGGCGCGAATGCCGATTGCGCCGGGATCATCTACGCGACGAGCTGCTCCGCCGCGGCCGTTGGACAAAAACGCGGAGACCTCGGAGGGAGCAAGTCCGCTCCGCCCTGCCAAGCGGACCACAATGGACTTCGCAGATCGGCCGGAAGCGAACATTCAGGCTGAGGCGTGCGCCAGCACAGACCTACTTCCTCGCTTGTTCAATCCTGACCGTGCTGCTCGGACCGACACTCGTCGCTTGAAGAACGACCTCGCCGTCCTTTGCCATCGCGAAATGAGAGATTTTCGCTGGTTCAATCAGGAACGAGCCGGGCGGGTATGCCCTGAATTTGCTCTCATCCCACTGATCGCCGTTCGCATAGTACAAGGTGCCGGACAGAACGATGGCCATTCGTGTCTCACCATGCCAATGCGGCATGATCTTGTAGCCAGCCGGGATCTTCACCCGTTCCAAAAACACTCCCGCCTTCTTCGGGTCGCCATACAGGGTCGCGAGCCCCACCGCTCCGGCATGTCCCTCGAAATGAATGTCCTGAGGAAGCGTTGCGACGACCGCATCCTGGGCAAGAGCGGGCGTCGATCCGACCAGCGTCGGGCCTGACGCAAAAGTATGGCAGGCTAATCATATGCAAGCCATGAATTGCGATGACGTGCACTTAGTTGAGCCGACCCGCTTAAGCTCAGCAAGCTGATCGAAGCCGCGCTGTCTGACGGTGATATTAAAGCACTGTCACCGTAATCGCCGGATCAGTCGGGAAGACCTGAAGCGCGCATTGCTTCGATAAGAGGTGCTGCAAGCACCGGCACGCAACCGATGGCGGAGCACTGACCATTGCTGCTGAAGTTGGGTTGAAGCTGCATGACCCGTTCGGCAGCCGCGTTCGCATCTTGCATTCGTCCGAGCTTGGCGAGCGATGCGGCCAGAAACATGTGCGAGACGCTAAAACCTGGCTTGCTCCGAATGGCCCGTTGCGCCGCCGCAGCAGCATCTTCATAGCGGCCGCGAAGAAAATGGCCCATGCAAATGCCATGCAGCGCCGCCGTGATCCACGGATCGAGCGGACTGAGCCGGATACCCCGCTCGCCCCATTCGATGGCACGCTCGGCTTCCCCTCCCCAGCCCAAAATCAACGCGCCCCAGGAATACGCCCACGCTGCCGATGGGGAAATTGCGAGGGCAGCCTCGAACGTTTCGAGAGCCAGCACACGGTCGTGTTCGACAAGACCGATCGCGATCGCGGCGTAGACAAGTGCCGGGGCATCGTCGGGGCCAAGCGCCACTGCGGTGTGCGCGTGCCGTATCGCAGCTGCGCGATTTTCTTCACGCCTGCCCGCTCGCAGATACAGGATTTCATTGCAGAACGCCGTCTGCCCGTGCGCGAGCGCGTAGTCCGGCTCGAGTTCAAGTGCGCGCTCGAGGAGTGGCACAGCCTGCGACGCGCCCTCCGGCATCCCGGTATCCACCAGAGGCGTCGCACGAAGCACAAGGTCGTAGGCGTCGAGACTGTCAGGACGCTTGCGCTTCGCCCGTTCAATTTCGGCCTGGCGCAGGCTAGGCTCGATCGCGGCGACCGTGCTCAAGGTGATTTCATCCTGCAAGGCGAAGATGTCGTCGACGGCGCGGTCGTAGCGATCCGCCCAAATATGGGCCCTGGTCTCGGCGTCGATGAGCTGCGCTGTGATCCGTACCCGGTCGCTTGCCCGTCGCACGCTGCCTTCCAGCACGTAACGAACACCCAGCTCCCGTCCAACCTGCCGGATGTCGACGGACCGCCCCTTGTAAGTGAAGGTCGAATTGCGGGCGATCACGAACAGCCATTTGAAACGCGACAGCGCAGTGATGATGTCTTCCACCATGCCGTCAGCGAAGTACTCCTGCTCGGGGTCGCCGGACATGTTCTGAAACGGCAGAACTGCGATCGAGGCCTTTTCCGGCAACGGCAGCGGCCGATTGCTGTCCGCAATGTTTGCCTTCGGCGCGTTACCAGGTTTGACGCCATATAGTCGAACCTTCCGGTCGATGTTCTTCAGCGATCGTTCGCCGAGATCGTCGAACTCGAATTTCGTTTTTCCCCTGACTTGTTCGAACGCACTTCCGGACAGACACACGCCACCCGGCGGGCACTCGTTCTCGACTCGCGCGGCGACATTCACGCCATCACCAAAGATGTCGTTTTCATCGCTGATGATGTCGCCGATGTTGATGCCGATGCGAAAGGCAATCTGCCCTTCCCGGCCAGCCATCTTCTCTTGAACAGCCATGGCGCAGGTCACCGCGTCGACAGCGCTGGCGAATTCGACCAGGAGGCCGTCGCCAGTCGTCTTGACGATCCTGCCCTTGTGCTCCGCAATGGCTGGATCAACGATTTCGCGGCGAATGGCCTTGAGGGCTTCGAGCGTGCCGACTTCATCAGCGCCCATCAACCGCGAATAGCCGGCAACGTCCGCTGCCAACACCGCCGCCAACCGCCTCTCAACGCGCGCCGTGACCACCGCTGCCCCCTGCTGGTTTGGACTGACGACAGCAGCGTAGCTCTCAGGCGGCAGACTTGGAAGCCCAACAATAATCCCCCGATCGCCCAGCACGACAGGCGCCGTCCCATCCGGACGAAGGGCGGCGGAGACGCCGGTGCCGAGTGATATCCCTCGCGCCGGTCGCGATCACGAGCGGCGACAGTGTCTGTCAGCTTGGCGGAGCCATGCTGTCGGGGGCAAAGTCGGTGGGCAGGCCGTCGATGCTCTTCATGTTCTTCAGGCGCCAGTATTAGCGCAGATTGGCGAGGCCCTGCGCCGTCCAGTAGCGCACCTCTCGGCGAATAACGATGATACGTCAGCCATAGAGGAGACATCAGCTTCTTCGTGCGCTATCTTGAGTGAATGCAAAATGAGCTTCCAACACTTGCCGGCGACAAGGCGACTATTCGACGAGTTCGCGCTGAAGATGTCGAAGGCTTCCTAGCGCTTGAAGGCGATCCAGAAATTCACGAAATGTTTGGGGGAAGCCGTGACACTTATCGGCCCATGACGCGATCGGTGGCCGAAGGGATCGTCAAGCGCTTATCCGATCACCCGTTTGCATGGGGAATTGAGCACGCCTCCAAGGTGATCGGTGAAGTCCGCCTCGATCGCGTCGATATGCAGGATCGCCGCGCGTCATTTGCTGTCGGTATTCTTGATCCTAAGTATCTCGGGAGGGGCATCGGAACGGAGGCAATGCGTCTCGCTCTTGGATTTGCGTTTGAGAGGATAAAGTTGCACCGAATCTCGGTGCGAGTGCTCGCTCATAATCACCGAGCCATTCGCGCTTACCGAAAGTGTGGCTTCGCAGTCGAAGGGCAGGAGCGAGAGTCTGCTTGGGTGAACGACCGGTGGCATGACGACCTCATCATGGGGTTGCTCGACCGCGAGTTTCGATAACTGGGCACGATGGCCGCTTTGGGGTCATAAGCTGCCGGACGACTTCCGGTTTGTGCTCGGAGCCGACGTTGGTGGCACGAATGCCAATTGCGCCGTGATCATCTACGCGACGAGTTGCCTCGCCGCCGAAGAAATCATCACCAGCCCGCCCGTGATCACCGCAACGTCGAGGATCGCAGTGTGGATATGCCCCGGCATCCGCATCGCCGACGGTACGGCGATGCCCCCACTCCAAAGGTAGTACCACCTCTTCGCCCATTTACCGGGAACTTTCCCGCCCATTTACTAGGGAACTTAATTCGTAGGTTGCTCGCATTTCTTTCGTGAGCACTACGCTCAGCCGCAGCGTAGTGCAGGTGTCGCGATTTCAGCGACAATGTTTCGGTTGCTTCTCCACGAGTCGTCCGCAGCAGTTTGCAGCAGATCGAGGGAGCATAGCATGCAAAAGCGTTTGATCATTTTCTTGCCGGTACCCCTCTCTCCGACGGCCCCTTCAACCCGTTACGCCCCCTTTTCATGGACTGCCAGAAACTGACGACCCTCACGGCGAGCGCGACAGCTCGGCGGAGAGCGGGCGCATGGAATGTCGATCACGCAGGAATTTTCGGCACCGCTCGCAGGCCAGGGTGCGATCCGGCGACCACCCAAATAGGGATCTTATGGCTCTCAGCATCCAATTCGGAACCGATAGGAGACGACAATGGCACTGACCATCAATGTCAGCGGAAGCACGAAAATCGACGAAACGGCCGGCTTGCAGGATGATGACATCGCGCTAGCCAGCGTGCCGACGAATGTCTCGACCGCGTTCAGCGACGCGGGAGTCAACCTCGCGAATGCAATTCAAGTCGCAGGCGGAGGGGGCGATGATGTCACCGTCACGCCCGACACTGGTTTCACCATCAATGGCCTCGGCTTTGTGGACGCAACCAACGGTGCGCTTAACGGGGATCCCAGCGGGCTTTACACCCTCGAGGGCAGGCAGATCTTCCTCTACGCCGATCCCAATAACGACAACGTCGTCCTCGGCAGAGAGGGCGCGGCGGTCGGAGGGGGGGCGGATGCGAACGGCGCCATAGTTTTTGCGATCTATCTCGAAGAGACCAAGACCGGAACACTGGTCACCGGCGGCAAGTTCTGGACCGCGCTTTTCGAGCCGCTGAAGCACACGGACGCCAACGATCACGATTTCACTGTCAATCTCGACAACAACATCAAGGTCGCGGCGACACAATCAACGACCTTCGTCTTCGACAATGCACCATCGGGCGCCAACGAGTTCATGATGTTCGGCAACAATCCCGGGGGCGTCAGCACCAGCGGCATCGTGGTGACCGGGCGCAGCCCCGACCCGAACACCGAGGACAATGACAATAAAGGCGACACGGTCAGCAGCAGCCAGGCCGGCCCCCACGCGACCGTTGGAGTGAACGGCCAGCATCTCGCGCCGGGCAATGGCTTAAGTTTCACTTTCGTAAATGATCCAGCCGAATCTTTCACGGTGGCCCCAAACCCCGACCCACACGCGCCCGCAGGTCTCGACGCTACAGAGGCCGACCATGAAGGCAACATCCAGTTTAGCGGCTATACCCCAGGCGTCACCTCGGCCTCGTTCACGGTCGCTCAGGTGAACCCGACCGGTAGCGTAGTCACAGTCAAGATTTCCGCCTTCAATGATCCGAATGCGGCCGAAACAGGCACAGGTTTTGTCGAGGGATTCGCTGATGACGTCGCGGTCAACATCACCCAGGTGAAGGTCAATGGCGTTGTGGTCGCTGCGAACCTCAACGGGGATACGGCGGTCGTCTCGGGCGTCAAGAACGGGGATGTTGTTGAATACACCACCACCAGCGCCCACACCCGGGTGCTGATCGAAAACGTCCAACCGACGAAGGGGCCGGGTTCGAACATCACCCTCGACATCGGCGGATTCACGATCTTGAGCTCCACGGGCGCGAGCGAGTTTGCCGGCACGCAACTCCAGTTCGACGATGACGGGCCGACGATCGCCGCGGTCGCGAGCACGGCGTCGGTTCGCCACGATGAGACGCCCGGGCTGGACGACACCGATGTGGCCGGCTCGGCCATCGCCTTCGGTTCGACGACGATCGCGTCGCTTTTCACCAACGTGCCGTCGGCTGGCGACGATCCGGATGTGACGGGCAGTGGCGCAATCGGCTTCGCCCGCAGCACCGCTTCGCTACTGACCGTGACGGGCAGCGCCGGGGCCGACGGGCCGGCGGCGCAGCAGCTCAGCTATGCGCTGAGCGTGGCTGACGGCGCCGACTCGGGGGTGGAGACCACCGCGGGCACCAAGATCTTCATGTACAACGGCACCGGCGCCGCCGCAGGCTTGATCCTCGGCCGGGTCGGCACCGAGAACGCGGGCGGTGATACCGCCAATGCCGCCGGCACGGTGGCCTTCGCGCTGGCGACCAACCCGGCCAATGGCGAGGTCTTCCTCACCCAGTATCTGTCGCTGAAGCATCCCACTCCCGGCGCCTCGCATGACGAGACCATCACCTTGGCGGCGGGCGCGGTGCAGATGAGCGTCACCCGTACCGACGGCGACGGCGACACCGCCACCGACTCCGGCAACGACATCGGCCTGCTCATCAAGTTCGACGATGACGGGCCGACAATCACCGCTGCAGCGAGCGGCACCGCCTCTGTGCGCCATGACGAAACCGTCGGGGTGCAGGCGGACACCGACGTCGACGGCACGGCGATCGCCTTCGGCGCGGCAACCATCGCGAGCCTGTTCACCAACGTACCGTCGCCGGGCGATGATCCGGATGTGCCGAGCACCGGCGCGATCGGCTTCGCCCGCAGCACCAACCCCCTGGCGACGGTGACCGGCGGCGATGCCGGGGCCGATGGACCGGCGGCGCAGGAGCTCAGCTACGCGCTGAGCGTGGTCAACGGCACCGATTCGGGGGTGGAGACCACCGGCGGCACCAAGATCTTCATGTACAACGGCACCGGCACGGCCGCGGGCTTGATCCTCGGCAGGGTCGGCACCGAGAACGCGAGCGGTGATACTGCCAATGCCGCCGGCACGGTGGCTTTCGCATTGGCGACGAACGCAACCAATGGAGAGGTCTTCCTCTCCCAGTACCTGTCACTGAAACATCCGACCGGCGGCGCCTCGCATGACGAGACGATCACGCTGGCGGCGGGAGCGGTGCAGATGAGCGTCACCCGCACCGACGGCGACGGCGACACCGCCACCGACTCCGGCAACGACATCGGCCTGCTCGTCAAGTTCGACGACGACGGGCCGACGATCAACCCGGCCATTGCGGACGGACAGGTCGCCTTCACCGCCAATTCGTCCGACAGTGACACAGGCTTCCTCGACTATGGCGCAGACGGCCCCGCCTCGGCGGGTCCCTTCAAGATCACCAGCTTCGAGGCGATGCCGGACAATACCCCGCTCGGGACGATCACCGAGACCTTGTCGGCAGGCGATACGGTGCTGACGTACTCGAGCGCGACTCACGGCGACCTGTTCCGCCTGACGCTCGATGCGACGGAGCCCGGCGGCTACACGTTCACCGTGCTGCGAGATGTCCCGAACGTGCTCAATTTCCTCGATTTCGGTTCGGTCAATCCGGGCGGCCCGGTCGAGGAGATCACGATCAATGCGCCAGGGGGCACCGGCGTCACCTTCGATGGCTTCCTCGCCAGCGATTTTGATGGCAGCCCTACCTCCCTCAAGGCTCAGTTTGGGGCAGCCAGCGGCGACCAGAACGCCAATCCCATTGAAGATGTCAACGTCAGCACGCAAGGGATCGGCCTGAAGGACAACCAGATGGATCCCAACGTCAGCGGTACCCTGGACGAGGCTCTCAAGATGAGCTTCAGCCAGGATGTGGATGGCGTTCAGGTCGTGTTCGATGGAGCGACCGGCGGCGGGAACACGTTCAGTGCCACGTTCGAGGCCTATGACGACGGTGTGCTTGTCGACACCATCACGTTCAGTAACCTCGCAGCGCCGAAAGGCAGTGCAACAACGACCGTGACGTTCACTCCGGACCCGGCCCATGACTTCGACGAGCTCTACATCGGCCTGAATCTCGCCGACAAGAGCGGCGTGCGGATCCACCAAGTGGCCACGATCGAGAAGGCCGACATCCCCGATTTCGCGCTCGACTATACGGTGCAGGCCACCGACGGTGATGCCGACACGGCAAGTGACACGTTCACGGTCAAGATCGACAGCAATCTCGACGGTGTCCTCAACGTGTGATCGCGGACTCGTCGGCTGGGCCCCTTTCGGGGGGCCCAGCGGCGATCCCACGGCCACGGTCTTCGATCTCCCGGAGCCGTGCCGTCCGCTAGCGGAGCAAGATTGATGTCGGATGCATCCGCCTCGTGGTGCCGCGATCCGACCGATTGGTGCGGTCGGATCATCGGCTACGTCGAGGGCCTGCGCGGCACCAGCGCGGTGGAATTTGCCATCCAGGTGAGCCCGTTCGTTACGGCCGCGTTCATTCTGAGCCTGCTGGCATGGCGCGTTCGCGCGCGCACGCCGGCGCAAGCGGGCGATCGTGCCGGCCCGTCGGCCCAACCACAAAACATGTCCTCGCCGCTTCAGGCCTGCCGCGGCGTGCTGGTCGGGCTCGGCCTGATCACGGCCATGTTGAACGTGCTGTACCTGACGGGCTCGTTCTTCATGCTCGAGGTCTACGACCGCGTGGTGCCGAGCCACAGCGTGCCGACGCTGATCGGCCTCGCCGCGCTGGTCGGCGCCCTCTACGTGTTCCAGGCATTCCTCGACATTCTGCGCGGACGCATCCTCGTCCGCATCGGCGAGTGGCTCGACCGCGCATTTTCGGCGCGCGCCTACGACATCGTCGCGCGCTGGCCGCTGCGTGCGCGCGCGAGCGGCGACGGGCTGCAGCCGGTGCGCGACCTCGACCAGGTGCGCAGCTATCTCTCCGGGCTCGGCCCCACCGCGCTGTTCGACCTGCCGTGGATTCCGTTCTACCTCACCATCTGCTTCCTGTTTCATCCGCTGATCGGGCTCACGGCGACGATCGGCTCGCTGGTGCTCGTGTCCCTGACCCTTCTGACCAACCGGCTGACGCGTGCGCGCATGAAGGAAGTCGCCGGCCAGATCGCGCAGCGCAATGCGCTCGCCGAGGCCAGCCGCCGGAACGCCGAGGTCTTGCAGGCCATGGGCATGCGCGGGCGCCTCGCTGCGCGCTGGGCGGAGGCCAACGACAGCTACATGGCCACCCAGCGCAGTGCCGCCGATATCACCGGCGGTTTTGGCTCCGTTTCCAAGGTGCTCCGCATGGTGCTGCAATCGGCGGTGCTCGGCGTCGGCGGCTATCTCGTCATCATCCAGGAGGCGACCGCCGGAATCATCATTGCCGGCTCGATCCTCGCGTCGCGCGCGCTCGCGCCGGTCGAGCTCGCCATCGCCCATTGGAAGAGCATGACTGCGGCCCGGCAGAGCTGGAAACGCCTGCAGCAGCACTGGGCGCAACTCCCGGCCGAGGAGGAGAAGACGCCGTTGCCGCCGCCGTGCAAAGCGCTCGCCGTCGAGGCCGTCTCCGTGGTGCCGCCGGGCGAACAGACCCTCGTGGTCCAGGAAGCGTCCTTCGCACTGACCCCGGGACAGGGGCTCGGCATCGTCGGTCCGAGCGCATCGGGCAAGTCGTCGCTAGTGCGCGCCATCGTCGGCGTGTGGGTGTCGGCGCGCGGCAAGGTGCGGCTGGACGGCGCCGCGCTCGACCAATGGAGCTCCGAGGCGCTCGGCCGCCACATCGGCTATCTGCCGCAGGACGTCGAGCTGTTCGCCGGCACGGTGGCGCAGAACATCAACCGCTTCGAACCGGCCCCCGACGCGGAGGCGATGATCGCCGCCGCGCGGGCGGCGGGCGTGCACGAGATGCTGCTGCGATTGCCGAAGGGCTACGACACCCCGATCGGCGAAGGCGGCGCGGCGCTCTCTGCCGGACAGCGGCAGCGCATCGCGCTCGCCCGTGCGCTCTACCGCGATCCCTTCCTGGTGGTGCTGGACGAGCCCAACTCCAATCTCGACGCCGAGGGCGACCAGGCTCTGACGCATGCCATTCACGGCGTGCGCGCGCGCGGCGGCATCGTCATCGTCGTCGCGCATCGCACCAGCGCGCTCGCGGCCGTGGACCAGTTGATCGTGATGGCCGAGGGGCGCGTGCAGGCGTCCGGACCCAAGGACGCGCTTCTGACCAAGATGGTGCAGCCGCGAGCGGGGCCGGTGCCGCTCAAGGTCGTGACCGAGGGAGCTGGTCCATGACCCGCGAGCCGATCAACGTGGTTCCGCGCTCGATCCGCCGGCATCTTTGCGCCGGCCTCGTCGGGGTCATCGTTCTCGCCGGCGGCGTCGGCGGCTGGGCGGCGACCACGGAATTGGCCGGCGCCGTGATCGGCTCCGGCACGCTGGTGGTGGACAGCTACACCAAGAAGGTGCAGCACCCGACCGGCGGCGTGGTCGGAGAACTCAACGTCCGCGAGGGGGCGCGGGTGAAGGCCGGCGACGTGGTCGTGCGCCTCGACGAGACCGTGACGCGGGCCAATCTCCTGATCGTCGTGAAGAGTCTGGACGAGCAGACGGCGCGCCGGGCGCGGCTCGAGGCGGAGCGCGACGGCCAGGACTGGCTCGGCTTTCCCGTGGACCTCGTCGGGCGTGCCGCTGATCCGGATGTCGCTCGCTTGATCGTCGGCGAGCGCAAGCTGTTCGAGCTGCGCCGCGCCGCCCGCGCCGGCAAGAAGGCGCAGCTCAACGAGCGCATCGGCCAGCTTGGCGAGCAGATCCGCGGACTCGACGAGCAGATCCAGGCGAAAGACCGCGAAACCACCTTCATCGACCAGGAGCTTCTGGGCGTGCGCGATCTGTGGCGGAAGAATCTGGTCCAGATCACGCGCCTGACGACGCTCGAGCGCGACGCGGTGCGTCTGCACGGCGAACGCGGTGCCTTGGTCGCCGCTATTGCCGAAGCCAGAGGCCGGATCACCGAGACCACGCTGCAGATCATGCAGATCGATCAGGATCTGCGCACCGAGGTCGGAAAGGATCTCGCCGAGATTCGCGCCAAGACCTCGGAACTGGTCGAGAAACGAGTCGCCGCCGAGGATCAGCTCAAGCGCATCGATATCCGCGCGCCGCAGGACGGCACCGTGCATCAGCTGGCGCTGCACACCGTCGGCGGAGTGATCAGCCCCGGCGAGCAGATCATGCTCATCGTCCCCGCCCACGACGCGCTGGTCGTCGAGGTGCGGATTCCCCCGCACGAGATCGATCGTCTGTCGGTCGGCCAGCCGGTGCTGTTGCGCTTCTCGGCCTTCAACCAGCGCACCACGCCCCAGCTCAACGGCGAAGTGAGCCACGTGTCCGCCGACGTCGCTGTCGACCAGAAGAGCACGACGAGCTTCTATGTGGCCCGCATCGCCGTTCCCGAGGCCGAGCTGGCACGGCTGGGCGACCTCAAGCTGATCGCCGGCATGCCGGTCGAAGCCTTCATTCAGACCGGTCAGCGCACCGTGATGTCGTACCTCGTTAAGCCGTTCTCCGATCAGCTGATGCGCGCCTGGCGCGAGCGCTAGTGCGAGCACGGAAAACGTCAGCTTCGAGTTAGCTTCGACACTTGCGCGCAATCGGCGCGCGCTTGCGAAAAGGGAGACTTGATGCCTCCCATTCCACCCCCAATTCGGATCTGCTGGTTAGAAGTGATAGTTCACACCAATGCGGGCGATGTCGAAGCTCGACTTGATATCGACGTGAGTCGCGATGACGCCCGTCAACCCGGCCGGAGATTGAAGCGAGCCAGTCAAGTTGTAGCTTTTCGTTCCGAAGCCCATGTGCAGATATTCGCCCTTGATCGACCACCCCGCCCCCAAGGCGTATTCGACACCGCCGCCAACCGCGTAGCCGATCAGGACGACACTGTCAGAAGCGTTCATGGAGCCCAGGGGTCCCAGGATCGGCGGAACGAGGTTGGTGACGATACTGCCCGAACTATTGGCTTGCCGCCGCTGCAGCAGTCGCCACATATTTCGTGTAGAATTCGGCGACCCGGCCGCGCCACATGCCGACGAACGCCTCTGACGTCACGTTGTCCACCGATTTCCAGGTGCGCTTGAAGGCCGGAAGTGCATTGCCCCAAATCGCGCGTTTGCACCACCTCTCACCCTTCTCCTTGCCTTCGCTGGTGGCGCACATTGATTTCCAGGCGGTGCGAGCGGGCCGGCTGATGTGCTCAGCGGCGCCTTCCCAGCCCTGCTGATGGATCAGGTAGAGATCGCTCATGTCCGGCGTCCGGTGCGTGATCCACGCGAACTGGACGCCTTCGGTAATGATTTTGTAGGCAGCCGCAACGGCGTTGTCCCGCGGACTGCGAATCTGCCCGAAGCCGAACTTCCCGAACTCATATTGGCTCAGCTGAAACAGCCCGATATACGACCCGGTGCGTTGATTGGGGTTGAAACCGGATTCGATCTTGGCAACCGCCATCATGAAATTGAAATCGAGACCAAACGCGTCGGAAGCGCGCTTGATCTCTTCGGCCGGTGTACCGACCGGAATATCCTTGAACGCACGCAAGACGATCTCCGCCGGTTTCTCGGCGGGCGGCAGTTCGGACCAGACGTAGTAGACCAGATAACGGAAATCCTGCGCCGACGCCGCCTTCGGAGCATCGTTGGACGCATCGCGCTCTGGCGGCAGCGGTTGGACGACATCCTGTCCCAACGACGCCAATTTTGGCGCGACGGCTCCATCGACGATCTCGGCTTCAGTGCTCAACGGCCCGGTACCTGCTGACGTCACCGAGCCAAGCTCTGCTCTTTCTGTCCGAAGCGCTGCCGCAAGTCTGGCGGATGCCTCTGCGTACAAGTCAGGCGTCACCATGTTCGCAGGAGCCGCCATGCTCGCTGTCGCTTCCGGCATGACATCCGGCACCGTCGCGGCCGGTCTGTTACCGGCAGCCAGATAAAATCCCACGGATGCGATGACAGCCACGATGCAGCTGGTCTGCCAAACCTTCACCGCCCGAAGTCCACGGATGGCTTCTGTACAAAGGCTGTTCGCATGGTCCTGCGCCCTGTGGGTGACCCCTCTTCGTAGAATCTTAAGGTTTAAATGTGGTGAACCAGAGCAGGCTTTCTGCCTCGCAACTCGATTTGTTCCCCTTTTGTGTCACAAGCGGCCCCTGGTGGGAGACGCTTGTGGGGGGCGATGGGTCATGAGACGCCGTGACAGCCAAGCGCGGCGACTTCCAGTTTGGACTCGGAAGGCGGCGTTTGTGGCTATGCGCCCCGACAGGCTTCGATCCGCATCTACCCTATCAGCTGCCTCGCCGCCGCCGAGATCATCACCAGCCCGCCGGTGATGACCGCAACGTCGAGGATCGCCGTGTGGATGTGCACCGGCATCCGCTCGACGAAAGCCTTTGCGAGGAACGCGCCGGGGATCGCGATGCCGCCGATCAGAAGTGCAAAGGCCAGCACCTGCGCGGTGACGGCGCCGGCGAGGCCGAACACCGAGATCTTGATGAGGCCGGTGCCGAGCGAGATCATCGCGTCGGTCGCGATCACGGCGGCGCCTTCGAGGCCCGCGGCCATCAAGAGCGAGAGCAGGATCACGCCGGAGCCGGAGGTGCCGCCGACCAGCACGCCGTAACCGACGGAGCCGGCGGCAAGGCCGGTGTCGCCGATCCTGACCTGGCGCCGTCGCAGCACGCGGCGCAGCGGCACGCTCAGCATCAGCATGGTGCCGATCACGAGCGCGGCGCCGGCATTGGTGAGGCGCGTATAGCCGTAGGCGCCGAGCGCGGTGGTCAGCGCCGCACAGGCGAGCACGATCAGCGCGCGGCGACGGTCGGCATGGCGGACATAGGCAAGCGCGCGGCTCGCATTGGTCAGCATCGCGGAGATCGCGATGATCGGCACCACCGGCTCGGCGCCGACCAGCGGCACCAGCACCAAGGGCATCAAGGCGCCGGTGCCGTAGCCGGCGAGACCACCGATGATCGAAGCAAACAACGCCATCAACGCGACCAGCAGGAGCTGAAGGATCGAGATGTCGGCGAAGCCTGAAACGATGGTCACGTTTTCCCGTCGCGGCTGACGCGTGCCGCAGCTTGATCGGCGATGGAAGCGAGCGCGGCTTCCTCTAGGGGAAAATCCGCCGCAAGCCAAGCGTCCTCGGCGAGCGTCAACACATGTCCGAGCGCGGGTCCTTCCGCGAGGCCGCGCGCGATGAAGTCGGCGGCGCGCAGCGGGAATTTCGGCGCAGTCCAGCGCTGCGGCAACTCGGCGAGCGCACGCCAGCGCGGCGAATGCACCTCACCGGCGGCGCGCGCCCAGGCGAGCAACACGCGATCGTGATAGCGCTCAGGGCCGAGCCGGTAGAGCAGCCGCCGTGCATGGGCCTCGTCCTTGGCGGCAAACCGCCACCAGCGATGGCCCATCGAATCCAGCGCCTTGGCTTCGGCATTGGAGAGCCGCAGGCGCACGGCGACGCGCTTGGCGTCCTCCGTCACGGCGACCGTCAGCGCGGCGAGGCGCCGCGTGCTGCTGGGGCTGAGGCCAAGCTCGCGCTCGATCGCGATCATCATCTCCAGCGGGCCGGTATAGGCGACGCCGCCGATCAGCGTTTGCAGCAATCCGCCGTCGGCCATGGCCAATGCGGCCGCGGAGGCGCGAGCTGCCACCAGCAGCTTCAGCATCTCCATGCGCACGCGCTCGGCCGACAGGCTGGCAAGGCCCGCGCGTCCCCGGATGCAGGCGAGATAGCCGTCGCGGTCGGGCACGCCGACCCCGAAGGCGGCGTGGATGCGGAAGAAGCGCAGGATGCGCAAATAGTCCTCGGCGATGCGCTGGTCGGGATCGCCGATGAAGCGCACGCGGCGTGCTTTCGCATCCGCGATGCCGCCGACATGGTCGTAGACGACGCCCCGTGCGTCGACCGACAGGCCGTTCATGGTGAAATCGCGCCGCTCGGCGTCCTTCACCCAGTCGCGGCCGAACGCGACCTTGGCCTTGCGGCCGAAGGTCTCGGTGTCCTCGCGCAGCGTCGTGACTTCGTAAGGATGCCCGTCGATAACCAGCGTGATGGTGCCGTGGTCGATGCCGGTCGGCACGCTCTTGATGCCGGCGGCCTTGGCGCGGCGGATCACCTCCTCCGGCAACGCCGTGGTCGCGATGTCGATGTCGCCGGGCACGAGGCCGAGCAGCGCGTTGCGCACGGCGCCGCCGACCACCCGCGCCTCCTCGCCATCAGCGCCGAGCAATTGCAGGACGCGCGCGGTCCCGCCTGCAGTCAGCCAGGGCGCATCGGCAAGGATCGGCTCCGCGCTCATCATCCAGATCCTATCTTTCCGTGCCCGGCACGAACTTGCCGTTCTCGATATGAGCGGGAACGTAGGTCGAATCCGGTCCGCCGCCGGAGAATTGTGCAAGGCCAATCAGGCCCGCGATCACCAGCGCGACCGCGACCAGGGCGAGGCGGGAGACGATGGTGACCGGCCAGGACGATCGCGCGAACAGTCCGGAACGGGTAGCGGCCAGGAACAACGCATAGACAGCAAAGGGGATGAGGAAGATTCCGATCTCGGTCAGAACCGTCCGGATCATGATGAATAGATCCGCTCATACAGCACACGCAGCATTCCGGCCGTCGCACCCCAGATGTAGCGCTCCGCGAACGGCATCGCGTAGTAGAACCGCTCCATGCCGCGGAATTCCTTGCTGTGCAGCTGATGGTTCACCGGGTTCATCAGGAAAGATAGCGGCACCTCGAACGCGTCATCAACCTCGGAATGGTTGATGGTGAGCGCAAAGCCCGGCCGCACCTTGGCGACCGTCGGCAGGATGCGGAAGCCGAAGCCGGTGCCATAGAGATCGAGATAGCCGATCGGCTCGACGAAATCCCTGGACAGACCGACCTCCTCCTCGGCCTCGCGCAGCGCGGCATCGAGCGGCGACGCGTCGGTCGCGTCGATCTTGCCGCCGGGAAAGGCGATCTGGCCTGCGTGATCGTTGAGATGGGCCGAGCGCTGCGTCAGCAAAATGGTCGGCTCGGGATGGTCGACCACGGCGATCAGCACCGCTGCGGGGCGCACCGGCTGCTCGCGCGCGATGATCTCCAGCATCTTGTCGGTGCCGGGATCGCCCGAGGCGGGAATGATGTTGGGGTCGTAGAGGCCGGGCGGCACGTCGAAGCCGAGCCGAGCCCGCGAGCGGGCGAAGAAATCCGTAGCTCCCAGCGCGACGGGTTCGCGCTCAGGCTTGCTATCGGGGATAGGCTTGTTCAAAGCGCGGCCCTCACCTGCTCCGCGTCGGCCATGGCGAAGAATTCGCCGGCCGACTCGACGCCGAACATCGGCTGGCCATCGACCATCCGCTCCTCGCCCATGTCAACCAGATCGTAGTAGAGCGCACGGGTCACCTTGGCCCAGAGATCGGCGCGGACATGCAGGTAAGGCGTCAGCCCGCCGTCCGCCGCCTGCTCGAAGCGCAGCCGGTGCGCGGCATCGCAAATCACCCAGTCGTCGACATTGGTGCGGAAGCTCAGCACGCGATGGTTGTCCTCGCCCTCCTTCTGCATTTCGACCGCCATGAACGGCGCGTCGTCGACGCGGATGCCGACCTTCTCCACCGGCGTCACGAGGAAATGCTTGTCGCCCTCGCGCTTCAGGATAGTCGAGAACAGGCGGACGAGGGCGTGACGCCCGATTGGCGTCCCCATGTAGAACCAAGTACCATCGGAAGCGATTCGGATGTCGAGATCGCCGCAAAACGGCGGATTCCACAGATGCACCGGAGGCAGGCCCTTTTTGGCGCCTTCGGCACTGGCAGCACTTTTGGCGGCGGCAGTCAGCCCCTCAAGACCGCGCTCGGCGCTCTGCCCTTGGTTCGCCATGGTTTGCCCTGACTTTGTCATCTGGCACGATTGGTGCAGGTCTACGTCGTAGATTGGTGCTCGGTTCCACCCCGGATTAGTCCGGTGTGCAGGTCGCCACTTCGTGATGCCCTACATACCCTTAAGCCGATAAGGTGGGGATAGGTTAATTCAACGAATACATGGCCTTCCTGCAAGTCTAGCATAGGGCCCATGTGCTGGCGTGACGACGCAGGAAAGTGACGACGCAAGCAAGCCGCATGGCAGGCTGAAGGAGCGAGCGAAATGGCGGAGAGTGTCGAGAAACTCGAGGACGGGATCGTCCGTTCGGCCGAGCAGGTGTCGGCCCAGGTTCGCGCGGCGAAGGAGGCGATCGCATCCGTCATCTTCGGCCAGGACCGCGTCATCGAGAACACGCTGGTCACGATCCTCTCCGGCGGCCATGCGCTGCTGATCGGCGTGCCCGGCCTTGCCAAGACCAAGCTGGTCGAGACGCTCGGCGTCACGCTCGGTCTGGACGCCAAGCGCATCCAGTTCACGCCCGACCTGATGCCGTCGGACATCCTCGGTGCCGAGGTGCTGGATGAGAGCACCGCGGGCAGGCGCGCCTTCCGCTTCATTGCCGGTCCCGTGTTCGCGCAGCTCTTGATGGCCGACGAGATCAACCGCGCCAGCCCGCGCACGCAGTCCGCGCTCCTGCAGGCGATGCAGGAGCAGCACATCACCGTTGCCGGCGCGCGTCATGATCTGCCGAAACCCTTCCACGTGCTCGCCACGCAAAACCCGCTGGAGCAGGAAGGCACCTATCCGCTGCCGGAAGCGCAGCTCGACCGCTTCCTGATGGAGATCGACGTCGACTATCCCGACCGCGAGGCCGAGCGACGCATCCTGTTCGAAACCACCGGCGCCGAGGAGACGCTGGCGAAGGGCTCGATGAGTGCGGATGCGCTGATCACCGCGCAGCGGCTGGTCCGCCGCCTGCCGGTCGGCGATTCCGTGGTGGAAGCGATCCTGTCGCTGGTGCGCTCGGCCCGTCCGGGCGAAGAGAGCGGCGAAGCCGGCAAGTTCATCGCCTGGGGCCCCGGCCCGCGCGCCAGCCAATCGCTGATGCTCGCCGTGCGCGCCCGCGCGCTGATCGACGGGCGTCTCGCACCCTCGATCGACGACGTGCTCGACCTTGCCGAGCCCATTTTGAAGCATCGCATGGCGCTGACGTTCCAGGCGCGCGCCGAAGGGCGCACGATTCCGGACGTGATCCGGCAATTGAAGACACGGATCGGTTGATGGCCGCAGAGACCGGGCACACAGCGAAGGAGATCATTGCGATCCGACGTGCCGATGGCGAAAGCCGTACGCTCGCCGCTTCGCTGCCGCGCCTTGTCCTCGAAGCCCGCCGCGTTGCCGCCAACGTCATCCACGGCCTGCACGGCCGTCGCCGCGCCGGCTCCGGCGAAAATTTCTGGCAATACCGCCGCTTCGTCTCCGGCGAGCCGGCGCAGAACGTCGACTGGCGCCGCTCGGCGCGCGACGACCATCTCTATGTCCGCGAGCTCGAATGGGAAGCCTCGCACACCGTCTGGATCTGGCCCGACCGCTCGCCCTCGATGGCGTTCGCCTCGAAGGCCGCGCGCGAATCCAAGCTCGAGCGGACGCTGATCGTCGCCTTCGCGCTGGCCGAGCTGCTGGTGTCGGGCGGCGAACGCGTCGGCATTCCCGGGCTGATGGCGCCGACCGCGAGCCGCAGCGTCATCGACAAGATGGCGCAGGCGATGCTGCATGACGATGCCGACCGTCTCAGCCTGCCGCCCTCCTTCGTTCCGTCCGCGCTCGCCGAGATCATCGTGCTGTCGGATTTCTGGTCGCCGATCTCCGAGATCAGTGCGACGCTCGCCGGGCTCTCCGGCTCCGGCGCGCATGGCACGATGGTGCAGGTCGTCGATCCCGCCGAGGAGTCGTTCCCCTATTCCGGCCGCATCGAGTTCGTCGAGCCCGAGGGCTTTGGCGTGATCACCGCCGGCCGCGCCGAGAGCTGGGCGCAGGATTACACCGCGCGCCTTGCGCTGCATCGCGACCAGATCCGCGCCGAGACCTCGAAGCTCGACTGGCTGTTCACGACGCATGCGACCGACCGCTCCGCCGCCGAGCTGCTGCTGTATCTGCACGCCGGCATGCAGGTGAGCAAATCTGGCGCGCGCACCACGACCATCAAGGCGGGGCCGGCCGCATGATGGGATTACCGCTCGCTTTCACCGAACCGTTGCTCCTGATCGGCCTCGTCAGCCTGCCGGTGCTATGGTGGCTGCTCCGCGTGATGCCGCCGCGGCCGCGCCGCATCGAGTTTCCGCCGACACGACTGCTGTTCGACATCGCACCGCGCGAGGAGACGCCCTCGCGGACGCCGTGGTGGCTGACCGCGCTACGCCTTTTGGCTGCGGCCCTCGTCATTTTCGCCGCCGCCGGCCCGATCTGGAATCCGCAGGTCGGCGCCGCAGGCAGCAAGGCGCCACTGATGATCATGCTCGACGACGGCTGGAGCGCGGCCTCGAACTGGGACGTCAGGATCAGGGCCGCCGACGAGCTGATCGCGAATGCCGACAATGATCGCCGCGCCATCGCGCTGGTGCCGCTGTCCGAGCCGAACCGCGACATCACCCTGATGCCGGCGGGCGCGGCGCGCGTGGCGCTGCGCCAGCTCGCGCCAAAGCCCTATTCGATCGAGCGCGTCGAGACGCTCGCCGCGGTCGACCGCTTCCTCAAGGCGACCGGCGATTGCGAGATCGCCTGGCTGTCCGATGGCGTCGACACCGGCCGCGGCGAGGAATTCGTAGCTGGCCTCGGCAAGACCTTAGGGGATCGCAGCCTGACCATCTTCGAAGGCGGCACCTCCTCGCCGCTGGCGCTGGTCGCGGCCGAGAACGCCGCGGCGAAGATGACGGTGAAGGTGCTGCGCACCGACAGCGGCATTGCGGTCGGCACCGTGCGCGCGCTGGACCAGAAGGCCTCGCCGATCGGCGAAGCGCGCTTCTCGTTCGGCCCGCAGGACAAGGAGACCGACGCCGCATTCGACCTGCCGGTCGAGCTGCGCAACGACATCACCCGGCTCGAGATCTCGGGCGAGCGCTCGGCCGGCGCGGTGCAGCTGCTCGACAAGCGCTGGCGCCGCCGTGCCATCGGCATCGTCTCGGGCTCGACCAGCGAGACCGCGCAGCCGCTGCTGGCGCCAACCTTCTACCTCACCCGGGCGCTGGCGCCGTTCGCCGACGTGCGGCTCGCCGACAAGGGCTCGCCGCAGCAGGGCATCACGCAGTTCCTGGACCAGAAGCTGCCGATGATCATCCTCGCCGATGTCGGCACCATCGCCCCCGAAATCCGCGAGCGCCTCAACGCCTGGATCGACCAGGGCGGCGTGCTGGTGCGCTTCGCAGGTCCCCGCCTCGCGCAGGCCGAGGACGATCTCGTGCCGGTGAAGCTTCGCAAGGGCGGCCGCACGCTCGGCGGCAGCCTGACCTGGGAGAAGCCGCAGCATCTCGCCTCTTTCGCGAGCGACGGCCCGTTCGCCGGCGTCGTGGTGCCCAAGGACGTCACCGTGAGCCGCCAGGTGCTGGCCGAGCCCGACGCGGTGCTCGCCACCAAGAGCTGGGCCTCGCTGGAAGACGGCACGCCGCTCGTCACCGGCGAGCATCGCGGCAAGGGCATCGTCAGCCTGTTCCATGTCAGCGCCGACATGCGCTGGTCGGATCTGCCGATGTCGGGCATCTTCGTCGAAATGCTGAGGCGGGTCGTCGACATGTCCGGCTACACCAGCAAGCCCGGCCCCGGCGTTGCCAGCGAGGCGACCACTGAAACGGTGGCGCCGCTGCACATCCTCGACGGCTTCGGTGCGTTCGGCCCGCCGCCGGCGACCGCAAAGCCGCTGCCTGCGGACTATCGCGACCGCGCCACACCCGATCATCCGCCGGGCTTCTATGGTCCCGCAGAAGGACCGCTCGCCGTGAACACGCTTGCCAGCGCCGACCGCATCGCCGCCCTGAACACCGCGAGCCTGCGCGCCCGGCACGCCACCTACACCAATGCCGAACCGCGCGATCTGCGCGGCTGGCTGCTGTCGACCGCGCTCGGGCTGTTCCTGATCGACGCCATCATCGTCGCACTGCTCGGCGGCGGCCTCGCCGCGCTGCTGCGCCGCCGCGCTGCGCCGGCGATGATCGTCCTCGGGCTCGCGCTTGCGGGCACCATTGCACTGTCGCCGACGCCGTTGCGTGCCGACAGCGCCGCGGACGAGTTCGCGATGAAGGCGGTGTCGCAGACCCGCCTCGCCTATGTCGTCACCGGCAATGCCGACGTCGATTCCATCGTCAAGGCCGGCCTCACCGGACTGACGCTGTTCCTGGCGCAGCGCACGGCGCTGGAGGCCGGCGATCCCGTCGGCATCGATCCCGCGCGCGACGAGCTCGCCTTCTTCCCGCTGATCTACTGGCCGATCGTGCCCGGTGCGCCCAAGCCGCCGCAGGACGCCATCAACAAGATCGACGCCTATATGAAGCAGGGCGGCACCGTGCTGTTCGATACCCGCGACGCCTATGAGGCGCCTCCCGGCGACAACGGCGCCTCGCAGACGCCGGGCATGCGGGCCTTGCGCGAGATCCTGTCCTCGCTCGACGTGCCCGAGCTCGAGCCGGTGCCGCGCGAGCACGTGCTGACCAAGACCTTCTACCTGCTGCGCGACTTCCCCGGCCGCTTCAACACCGGCCAGACCTGGGTCGAGACCCTGCCGCGCGACGAGGACGAGGACAGCGCGCAGCGCCCGGCGCGTGGCGGCGACGGTGTCTCGCCGATCATCATCACCTCGAACGATCTTGCCGGCGCCTGGGCCGTGCGCCCCGACGGCCAGTACATGCTGCCGGTGACCAGCGGCGACACCCGCCAGCGCGAATTCGCCTACCGCGCCGGCGCCAACATCGTGATGTACACGCTGACCGGCAACTACAAGGCCGACCAGGTGCACGCACCGGCCCTGATCGAACGGCTGGGGCAATGAGCATGATCCGGAAAAGTGGAAGCCGGTTTTCCGGCGAGATCATGCTCTCAACGAATAGAAGCTCGATATGAATTACGGCATCGCGTTCACGCCGCTTGTTCCCGCGATCGTCCTGTGGCTCGCGCTGGCCGCGATCGTGGTCATCGCCATCCTGCTGCTGGTGGCGCGTGCCCGCGGTGCGGCCGTGCGTGTGGCCGCGCTGGCGCTGTTCCTGCTGGCGCTCGCCAATCCCTCCTTCACCCGCGAGGACCGCGATCCGCTCACCTCGGTCGCGGCCATCGTCGTCGACAAGAGCCCGAGCCAGAATTTCGGCAACCGCAATCGCGAGGCCGCCCAGGCGCAGGAGGCGCTGGTCGACGGCCTGAAGAAGATCAAGGGCCTGGAGGTCCGCGTCGTCGACGCCGGCCAGGCCGACGGCGAGACCGACGGCACGAGACTGTTCGGCGCCCTCGCCTCGGCGCTGTCGGACGTGCCGGTCGACCGCGTCGCCGGCGCGTTCCTGATCACCGACGGCCGCGTTCACGATATTCCCGCGAGCGCCGCCGCGCTCGGCTTCCAGGCGCCGGTGCACGCGCTGATCACCGGACAGAAGGACGAGCGCGACCGCCGCATCGCGATCACGGCGGCGCCGCGCTTCGGCATCGTCGGCCAGATGCAGACCATCAGCTACCGGCTCGACGACCAGGGCGTTTCCGGCGAGCGCGCCAGGGTCACGGTGCGCCGCGACGGCGAGGTGATCAACGAGCGCACGCTCTCCAGCGGCCAGAGCGCGAGCGTCGACGTCGACATCAAGCATGCCGGGCCGAACATCGTCGAGATCGAGGCCTCGCCGCTCGAGAAGGAATTGACGCCGGTGAACAACCGCGCCGTCGTCGCCATCGACGGCGTGCGCGACAAGCTGCGCGTGCTGCTGGTCTCGGGCGAGCCGCATTCCGGCGAGCGCACCTGGCGCAACCTCCTGAAGTCCGACGCCAGCGTCGACCTCGTACACTTCACGATTCTAAGGCCGCCGGAGAAGCAGGACGGCACGCCGATCAACGAATTGTCGCTGATCGCGTTTCCGACCCGCGAGCTGTTCCAGCAGAAGATCAACGAATTCCAGCTGATCATCTTCGACCGCTACGCCCGCCAGGGCGTGCTGCCGATCGCCTATTTCGACAACATCGCGCGCTATGTGCGCGGCGGCGGCGCGGTGCTGGTCTCGGCCGGCCCCGACTACGCCTCCAACACCAGCATCTGGCGCACGCCGCTGGATTCGGTGCTGCCGGCCGAGCCGGTCGGCGTGACCGAAAAACCGTTCTATGCGCATCTGTCCGATATCGGCAAACGCCATCCGGTCACGCGTGGGTTGGAGGGATCGGGATCCGAGCCGCCGCGCTGGAGCCGGTTCTTCCGCACCGTCGACACCCGCAATTCCGTCAACCCGCCGGTGATGACGGGCCTCGACGGCAAGCCGCTGCTGTTCCTGTCGCGCTTCGGCGAGGGGCGCGTCGCGCTGCTGCTCTCCGACCACATCTGGCTGTGGGCACGCGGCTATGAGGGCGGCGGCCCGCATCTCGATTTGCTCAGGCGGATGTCGCATTGGCTGATGAAGCAGCCCGATCTCGACGAGGAAGCGCTGCGCCTCCAGGTGCAGGGCAAGAATCTCGTCGTGGTGCGCCAGACCATGGCGGACAGCGTCCAGCCCGTCAGCGTGACCTCGCCGTCGGGCGTGTCGCAAGACCTGACGCTCAGCGCCGGCGATCCCGGCGAGTGGCGCGCGAGCCTGCCGGCGAACGAGCTCGGCCTGTGGCAGGCGACCGACGGCACGCTGAAGGCGCTCATCAATGTCGGCCCGACCAATCCGAAGGAATTTTCGGAGGTCACCTCCACCACCGAGACATTGAGGCCGCTGACGCAGGCGACCGGCGGCAATGCCGTGCGCGTCGTCGACGGCAACAATGTCGAGCTGCCGCGCATCGTGCCGTCGCGCTCGGCGAGCGTCTTTGCCGGCGACGGCTGGATGGGCGTGCGGATGCGCGACGCCAGCGTCGTGAAGGGCGTCGGCGTGCTGCCGATCTTCGCCGGCCTGATCGGCCTGCTGCTGCTGCTCGGCGCGTTTGCTGCGACCTGGGTGCGCGAGGGGCGCTAGTTGCCCGAAGGACACATCGGGCCGGCTGCCTGTACGCGCGGCCCGCCCTGCCGTTGACATCCACCGACCGGTCAGGCGATGTTACATTATAACATCGCGATGCCCCAGGGTTGGCGCCTCGCGATGCGGGGTGGCGTCTGCAGATGAAGTGGTTCCGGTCGAATATCAGGCACGGTGCCCGGCTCGCGTTGTTCGCGATGCTGGTGCAATTCGCGCTGACCTTCGGCCATAGCCACTGGTTCGCCCAGGCCGCCCCCCTCGCGGCAGCCTCGCTTCAGCAGACCGACAGCAGCAAGGACATCGCTTCGGTCGACGATGCTTCGGTCCAGAAGCAATCGCCCTCCGCCCCGGACCGGGAGCAGCCGGGCGACGACAATTGCGCGATCTGCGCCGTCGTTGCGATGGCAGGCACGGTCCTGTTCGCGACGCCGCCGCTGCTGCAGCTGCCGCAGGCGATCGAGCTGCTCTACCGCACCACTGATGCCGAGTTCATCCATCTGAAATCGGCCGGCACGGCGTTCCAGCCGCGCGCCCCTCCCGCGTCCTGACTCCAGACATCGCTAGATCACGCCCGCCCTCGCCGCTTCAGGCGATCGGCCGGGAGAAAGTTTGAAGTCGAATTCCGTCGCGCTGCGACGGCAGGCCGCCTCCGATCAGCAAAGAATCTTCCGGACGGCGCCTGAGTGGAATCAGGACCATGTCATTTGAATTGCGACGCGCGCAGCGTCTCGCCGGAGCGAGCCTGCTCCTGCTCGGCGCCGCCGCCACATCTGCGTTCGCCCAAGAGCTCGCACAGGCGCCTGCACAAGCACCTGCGCAAGACAAGTCATCGACGGAGATCCCCGCCGTCACCGTGACGGCGCCGAGCCCGATCGTGCGCAGGGTGGTGCCGACCCGCAGCCCGGTCCGCGTCGCCCGCACCGGACGCTCCCGCAGCCAGCAGCGCACGGCGGAAGCGACGCCGGCAGCGCCCGCGGCGGCTGCGGCGGCCGCGCCTCAGCAGGGCGTGCTGCCAATCGTGACCAACCAGTTCGCCACCGTCACCGTGGTGCCGAACGACGAGATCCGCCGCGAGGGCGGCGGCCAGCTCGGCGATCTCCTGTTCTCCAAGCCCGGCATCACCGGCTCGAGCTTCGCACCCGGCGCCTCCAGCCGGCCGATCATCCGGGGTCTCGACGTCAACCGCGTCGGCATCGTCGAGAACGGCACCAATGGCGGCGGCGCCTCCGATCTCGGCGAGGATCATTTCGTGCCGATCGATCCGCTCGCCACCAACCAGGTCGAGGTGGTGCGCGGGCCGGCGGCGCTGCGCTACGGCTCGACCTCGATCGGCGGCGTCGTCAGCGCCACCAACAACCGCATCCCGGATGCGCTGCCGTCTTGCGCGCCGTCGTTCCAGACCTGGGGAATGCCGACCAAGGCGCCGCTCGCATCAGCCGCGACATCGCCTTGCGTCACCGCGGAGACGCGCACCGCGTTCTCTTCGGTCGATCGCGGCGTCGAGAGCGGCGTGCTGCTCGACACCGGCGGCGGCAATTTTGCCTTCCATGCCGATGCCTATGGCCGCACGACCTCCGATTACAACATCCCGAGCTACCCCTACCTGAACGACCAGACGCGGCCCGTGAACGGGCGCCAGCCGAACTCGGCGACGCGCTCGGACGGCGCCTCGATCGGCGGCTCCTACTTCTTCCAGGGCGGCTATATCGGGGCTGCGATCACGCAGAACGACTCGCTCTACCACATCCCCGGCATCGA
The DNA here is from genome assembly GCF_028128625.1 of Bradyrhizobium sp. CCBAU 45389. Taxonomy (NCBI): domain Bacteria; kingdom Pseudomonadati; phylum Pseudomonadota; class Alphaproteobacteria; order Hyphomicrobiales; family Nitrobacteraceae; genus Bradyrhizobium; species Bradyrhizobium sp. CCBAU 45389. The sequence goes on from NZ_LBIY01000006.1 coordinate 63,581, forward strand.
CGGCGCCGATCACCAGACGCGCATCGACGGCCACCAGACCAAGATCAACGTCAAGGGCGAGTACCGCCCCGATGCGACCGCGATCGACACGATTCGCTTCTGGGCCGGCGCGACCGACTACCGGCACAACGAGATCGGCCTTGCCGATCCCGCCGATCTCAACAGCGACGGCATCAGACAGACCTTCACCAACAAGGAGCAGGAGATCCGCACCGAGGTGCAGCTGATGCCGTTCAACGCGCGCTTCGCCGAGGTGACGACGGCGCTGGGCTTCCAGGTTGGCCATCAGGAATTGAGCGCGCCGAGCCCGGACAATCCCGGCACGCTGTTCAACGGCCTGTGGGACCCCAACAACAACACGCGCGTCGCGGCTTACGCCTTCAACGAGTTCAAGTTCACGGAAGCGACGCGGGCGCAGATCGCCGGGCGCATCGAGCATGTCGAGCTGCACGGCACGACGCCGAACTTCCCGGCGGATTATCTGCCCGACGGCACGCCGCAGACGGCGATCGCGCGCAATCCGTCCTACACGCCGAAGAGCGGCAGCATCGGCCTGTTGCAGGACCTGCCGGGCGGCATGGTCGGCAGCATCACCGCGCAATATGTCGAGCGCGCGCCGAAGGCGGCCGAGCTGTTTTCCCGCGGCGGCCACGACGCGACGGCGACCTTCGACATCGGCAATCCTAACCTCGCCATCGAGACCGCCAAGTCCGTCGAGCTCGGCGTGCGCAAGGCGACGGGACCGTTCCGCTTCGAGGCGACCGTCTACTACACGCATTTCGACAATTTCATCTATCGCCGCCTCACCGGCGTGATGTGCGACGACGACTTCGCCTCCTGCGGCACACCCGGCGCGGAGTTGAACCAGGCGGTCTATTCGCAACGCAATGCCAACTTCCGCGGCGGCGAATTCCAGTCGCAGCTCGATATCGGCGCGTTCCAGGGCGGCATCTGGGGCATCGAGAACCAGCTCGATTTCGTCCGCGCCACCTTCACCGACGGCACCAACGTGCCGCGGATTCCGCCGGTGCGGCTGGGCGGCGGCGTGTTCTGGCGCGACGACAACTGGCTGATGCGGGTCAATCTGCTGCATGCCTTCGCACAGAACAATATCGCCCCGATCGCGGAGACGCCGACGCCGGGCTACAATCTGCTGAAGGCCGAGGTGAGCTACAAGACCAAGCTCGATCGCAACTGGTTCGGCGCGCGCGAGATGATTGCCGGCATCGTCGGCAACAATCTCCTCAACGAAAGCATCCGCAACTCGGTGTCCTACACCAAGGACGAGGTGCTGATGCCGGGCATCGGCGTGCGGGCGTTCGCGAACTTCAAGTTTTAGCCTCGGCTCTCGTCGGGGCCTGCGTCTGCGGGCCCCGACATGCTCACGTCGAGCACGCCAGCCGCTTCTCGAAGCGCCACTGGTCGACGGGGAACGGCCCGTTCGAGGTCTCCGATAGCATCACGAAGGTGCCGGCGTTGCGCCAGCCGCTTTTCTCGTAGAACCGTGCAGCGCGGTTGTTGCCGACGGCACATGCCAGCCACGCCAGCTCTACACCGCGCGCAGCGAGGCGGGTCTCGGCGTCGACGATCAGCGCTGCGGCCACGCCCGCGCCATGCGCCTCGGATGATACGAAGAGCTGGTATAATTCACCGTCCCTGATGGCGCAGAAGCCGAGAGGCGCACCGGCTGGGCCGACAACGCTGATATTGGGAAGCATGACCGCGAGCCGGTCGCGAAAGCTCGAGAGGGTGCGGAGGCGGACCAGCTCGGGCGGCGCAAGCGAGGCATGCGACCCGTGCCAGGCATCGTGCCATAGCTGTGCGAGATGATCGATCTCACTGGCATCGGCGGGCCGCACCTGCATGGTCGAAGCTCCAGTAGCAGCTATCCCCGCGCCTTGCTCCAGTCGGGCACGACCTGCCCCGACACGCCCTCGAAGGCGCCGTCGACGAGCTCGAACACCAGGATGCGGGCTGCGTCGACCGGGCCGGGCATGGTGACGCGGCCCTTGGGGACCGGCTTGAAGCCGACGCGGCTGTAATAGGGCTCATCGCCGACCAGCAGCACCAGGCGGTGGCCCCTCGCCTTGGCGTCCTTCAGCGCGCGCTCCATCAACAAGCGGCCGATGCCGCGGTCGCGGAACGGCGGCTCGACGGTGAGCGGCCCGAGCAGCAGCGCCGGCGTGTCACCGACCAGCACCGGCAATTGCCTGACCGAGCCGACCAGCAGCGTGCCGATGCGGGCGGTGAAGGAGACGTCGAGCAGATGGTCGACGTGCTCGCGGATGCGGTAGGCGCTGAGCACGAAGCGGCCGGGGCCGAAGGTACGCTCATGCAGCCGTTCGATCGCCTGGGCGTCGCCGGCGGCTTCGGGAAGGATGGTCAGGGAGAGATCGCTCATATCGTCTGGCGGAGTAGCATTTGCGAATGTTGAGGTCCATGGGCGTTGCAGCCAACCTCAGTTCCTTTTCAGCGCCGGCTGGGACAGGTAGGCCAGCATCTTCATCTCCTGCCGCCCCCGCGTCACCGTGTCGAGCACGAGCCCGGACGAGACCGACAGCATCGCCATGATCATCAGCCCCATCGACAGGATGGCAGTCGGGAAACGCGGCACGAGCCCGGTCTCGATGAAGGTGATCACGATCGGGATCGCAAGCACGATCGACACAGCGGCCAGCAGGATTGCGATGGCGCTGAAGAAGCGCAGCGGCTTCTCCGCGCGGTACAGCTTCAGCATGGTGCCGAGGATGCGAAAGCCGTCACGCCAGGTGTTGAGCTTCGAGAACGAACCCTCGGGTCGTGCGTAATAGGGCGTTTCGACCTCGGCGACCGGCAGCGACAATTCCAGTGCGTAAACCGCGAGCTCCGTTTCGATCTCGAAACCGTCGGACAGGACGGGGAAGGACTTGACGAAGCGGCGCGAAAACACGCGATAGCCGGACAAGATGTCCTGGAAGTCGCGGCCGAAGGTCCAGGCCAGAAAGCCGGTCAGCATGCGGTTGCCGGTGCGATGGCCGAGGCGGTAGGCCGCCTGCGACTGGTCGATGCGGAGCCCGACCACCATGTCGAGGTGCTCGTCGAGCAGCTTGTCGATCATGCGCGGCGCGCTCGGCGCGTCATAGGTGGCATCGCCGTCGACCAGGACATAGATGTCGGCCTCGACGTCGGCGAACATGCGGCGCACCACGTGGCCCTTGCCCTGCCGACGCTCGCTGCGCACGATGGCACCGGCCTCGCGCGCAACGGCCGTGGTGCGATCGCGCGAGTTGTTGTCGTAGACGTAGATCTCCGCCGACGGCAGCGCGGCACGGAATCCGGCGGCGACGCACGCGACCGCCGCCTCCTCGTTGTAGCAGGGCACCAGCACCGCGATTCGAAGTGGCGCGGATGTCATTGCGGCAGCGCCTCCAGCCGCCCCGGCTGCGGCCGGAGTGCCGCGACCTGCCACCCCGGCTCCCGCATCAGCCAGGCGAACCAGACGCTCCACAGCGAGAGCATCGCGATCGGCACGATGTAATAGGGCGTGAAGATCGGATGGCTGAGGAAGAAGACGAGATTGACGAGGAGATTGCCGGCGACGACGAGCGCGACCTGACGCACGGTCCCCTTGCCCGCCCGCAGCAGCCAAGCCGTCGAACCGATCGCCAGCACGATCAGCACGAACTGCATGTCGCGCAGGTACTGGCCGAGAATGGCGAGATCAAAGGCCGGCGCGACCACGTCGGCGCTGCCGTATGTCGTCGCCAGCGGGCTGCCGGCGTTGATGGCCTGCGCGATCAATGTCGGGCTCATGCCGACGAGCACGCCGGCGCCGAAGCCGAGGCCCTGCATGAAGGTCGCAAGCGTCCGCGCCGACAGGAATGCACCAGCCAGAAACAGGCAATAGCCGGCCGCGAGCAGCGCGTTCGGCAACCTGAAATTGACCGACGCGCCCAGCAGAAGTCCGATCAGTGCAATCAGTAGCACGCTGCGCCTGTCCCTGCTCAGCCATAGCGCGGTCAGGAAGCCCGCGACGGCGCAGATCGCCATGGTCGGCGCGACCGAATAGCTCGCCTTCGCCGGGTTGATCATGAGATAGACCGCGAGCGCGCCGAACAGGCCGGCGCCGACGATCGACGACTGCGTGCGCGCCATGGCAATGGCCGATAGCGCGAGGCCGCAGACGATCAGGCTTGCGGCAACGTAGAGCGGCACGACCTGATGGTCTTCCGGAAACAGCGCCAGCAAAAATCCGGTGCCGGGCGGATATTGTATCACGATGTTTCCGCTCGGCATCGGATTGTGGCACGGCCAGCGCGTCGAATCGCTCCACTCGGCATACGCGATCGCCTTCCACCTGCCTTTGGCATAGTCATCGTCATCCAGCACAACATTGGTGTTGAGCCCGGCGATGCCGAGGCGCTGGAACAGATGGGCCTGCCGGAGATAGCAGATGTCGTCATAGACCCCGCGTGCCTCGCTCCAGCGCGACATCGTGACGATGTTGCTGGCGAGGATCGCAAGGCAGATCAGACCGAAGGCGAGTTTGGCAATCTTCATCCGGTTTCCGTGGCGCGCTTTGGGGCAGGTTACTAGCACAGGCCGCCCTCACCGCCACGTCGCAATCAGCGGCCGGCCATCCAGCACCTCCGCGAGTCTTTGCCGGGTACCGAGCGTGGTCCCTTCGGGCAATGCGGAAATCGCGAAGAACCCGCATTCGACGATCTCGCGGTTGGGCTCGGGCAGCCGATCCTGCCTGAACTGCCTGACGACATAGACCGCGACGTGGTCGCGCCGGGAGATGTGGCTGTTGAAGAAGATGCCGTGCAGCACGGCCTCGCCGGTGAGATCGATGTCGCCCTCCTCCTTGAGCTCGCGCCGCATCGCCTGCTCCATGGTCTCGCCGAGATCGACGCCGCCGCCGGGCAGATACCAGCCGCTGATGTAGCTGTGCCTGACCAGAAACACCCGGTTCTCGGCGTCCAGCACCACGGCGCGGACCCCAAGCGTCATGCCGCGCACTAGCAGGAAATAGACGTGGAAGATCCGCCGCAGCAGCGGCTCGAATTTGCGTCGAACGCGGTTCAGACGATCCCCCATCAGGCTCCCAACAGGCCCCTGTGGGGACCACGCTTGCACAGTCCTTTCGACCTTGCCATTACAGCGGAGGAATAGCGAGGCAATCGCGCGCCATGGCCCCCTTCACGCTCGCCCATCTGTCCGACCCGCATCTGGCGCCGCTGCCGAAGCCGCGGCTGATCGAGCTCGCCGGCAAGCGCGCGCTCGGCTACGTCAACTGGACGCGCAACCGCCACAAATACCAGCGCCGCGAGGTGCTCGACGCGCTCGTCGCCGACATGAAGGCGCAGGCGCCCGACCACATCGCAGTGACGGGCGATCTCGTCAACCTGGCGCTGGAGGCCGAGTTCGCCCCCGCACGCGCCTGGCTCGACGAGGTCGGGCCGCCCGACCGCGTCACCACGATTCCCGGCAATCACGACGCCTATGTCCGCGCCACCTCTCATCGCTTCGGCGAGACCTTCGCACCCTATCTCGCGGGCGACGACGGCCGCATCGGTTTTCCGAGCGTGCGCCGGCGCGGGCCGCTGGCGCTGATCAGCCTGTCCACGGCGGTGCCGACCCTGCCGCTGATGGCGACGGGCACGCTCGGGCGCGATCAGCTCGCCGCCCTCGAGCAGGTGCTCGACCGGCTCGCGGCTGAGGACGTCTTCCGCGTGCTGTTGGTGCATCATCCCCTGAAGTCCGCCGCGCGCCAGAAGCGGATGACGGACTCCACCGATCTCCTGGCACTCTTGAAGCGCCACGGCGTGGAGCTGATCCTGCACGGACACGACCACATTCATTCGACGATGTGGTTCGAGGGTCCCAACGGCAACATTCCCGCGCTGGGCGTGCCCTCGGCCTCCGCGCTCGCACACGGACGCTATCCGGCGGCGGCGTACAATCTGTTCGCAATCGAGAAGGACAATGCCGGCTGGCGCTGCGAGCAGACGGTGCGGGCGCTGGGGGCGGGATTTCAGATCGGGCAGATCAAGCATACGAGGTTGATCTAGTCCCTGCCGTCATTCCGGGGCATGCGAAGCATGAACCCGGAATCCATCGGACCGCGGTACGTGACGATAAATGGATTCCGGGCTCGCGCTTCGCGCGCCCCGGAATGACAGTGAGTATTTTCACCAGCTCCGCAAGACCGCCAGCACGGCAAGCCCGAACAGCGCGGCGGCGCCGAGGATGAAGCCGAATAGAAACGGCCAGACGCGCGACCGGCGTGGCGGCTCCGTGGCCGGGGCTTGCGGTTCGGGCGGCACGACCATCGCATGCTCGCGCTCGATCATGCGGCGGGCGACATAGTCGGTGACGGCCTCGACGATTGCCTCCGTGTCGTGCGACTCGGCCAGCACGATGCGGCCGAAGCGGGTGTCCTGGACGAAGCGGTACATCCGCTTGTCGCGCCCCATCATGATGTGCGCGACGACATCGATCCAGAGCCGCGGCGTATCGCCCTGGCTGATGCCGCGGTCGAACAGGTCGATCTTGTCAGGCACCTGGGCGAACAGCGGGTCGAGCGCGTCATTGAGGATCTCGAGCCGCGCCACCTCGGCGTCCCTGAGGTCGACGACGACGCCGGTCCGGTCGGCGGCCTCGATCCGCGCGCGCAGCAGCGCATCGCGCAGCCGCACCGGGCGCGGCTGGCTGGGATGGGTCCCGCTGGTCTCCGGCTCTGACATTGTCGGCCTCGTCCTCGACTTATCGCCGTTAACCTATCAGCAACCAAGCTGCCCGCAAAGGGTCCATAATTCCAGATACTTACGGCACCCACAGGCGCGTCACCTGTGCCAAAAACAGACGATCCCACCCAGGCAGAGCCTGGATGGGACCATCCGTCCTTGGACGTCTTCTTAGTTCAGATTGGCAGCCTGGCCTTTAGGCCGAGACGCGCGAGGGCTCTTCTACGATCGAGAAGCGGACGCCGGCCTTGTGGCGGCTCTCTTCCGACACTTCGCGCCAGCAGTCCTCGGCTTCCTTCCGGGTCTTGAAGGGGCCTTTGACCTGGGCCGAGCCCTCCACGAGCTTGTGGAAGTTCATCGAACCGAACTCGCCGCCGATCACCCAGAAATTGCTGCCTTTGGTCATTGTCAGTCTCCTGTCGAAGCTCGTGGTGCGTTAGCCGAACTGGTTCATGGTGTTGTGGGCGCCGCCCGCCTTCAGGGCGGCTTCGCCCGCGAAGTACTCCTTGTGGTCGTCACCGATGTCGGAGCCGGCCATGTTCTGGTGCTTCACGCAGGCGATGCCCTGACGGATCTCGGCGCGCTGGACGTTCTTGACGTAGCCGAGCATGCCCTGCTCGCCGAAATACTCGCGAGCGAGGTTGTCGGTCGAGAGCGCTGCCGTGTGATAGGTCGGCAACGTGATCAGGTGGTGGAAGATGCCGGCGCGCTTGGCCGAATCCGCCTGGAAGGTGCGGATGCGCTCGTCGGCTTCCTTCGCCAGCGGCGTATCGTCGTACTCCGCCTTCATCAGCTCGGCACGGTTGTACTTGCTGACGTCCTGGCCCGCTTCCTTCATCGCGTCGTAGACCTGCCAACGGAAGTTGAGGGTCCAGTTGAACGACGGCGAGTTGTTATAGGCGAGCTTGGCGTTCGGCACGACCTTGCGGATGCGATCGACCATGCTGGCGATCTGCTCGATATGCGGCTTCTCGGTCTCGATCCAGAGCAGGTCGGCGCCGTTCTGCAGCGAGGTGATGCAGTCGAGCACGCAGCGATCCGCACCGGTGCCGGGACGGAACTGGTAGAGATTGGAGGGCAGCCGCTTCGGACGCATCATCTTGCCGTTTCGGTTGATGATGACGTCGCCGTTGCGGGCGTTCTCCGGCGTCACTTCCTCGCAATCGAGGAAGCTGTTGTACTGGTCGCCGATGTCGCCGGGCTTGTGGCTGACGGCGATCTGCTGCGTCAGGCCGGCGCCGAGCGAGTCGGTGCGGGTCACGACGATGCCGTCTTCGATGCCGAGCTCGAGGAAGGCGTGGCGGCAGGCGCGGATCTTGGCGAGGAAGACGTCATGCGGCACGGTGACCTTGCCGTCCTGGTGGCCGCACTGCTTCTCGTCCGAGACCTGGTTCTCGATCTGGAGCGCGCAGGCGCCCGCCTCGATCATCTTCTTGGCGAGCAGATAGGTCGCCTCCGCATTGCCGAAGCCGGCATCGATGTCGGCGATGACGGGGACGACATGGGTCTGGAAGTTGTCGATCTTCTCGATCAGCTCCTTCTCGCGGATGTTGTCGCCTTCCTTGCGCGCCTTGTCGAGGTTGCGGAAGATGTCGTTGAGCTCACGCGAGTCCGCCTGACGCAGGAAGGTGTAGAGCTCCTCAATCAGCGCCGGCACCGAGGTCTTCTCGTGCATCGACTGGTCGGGCAGCGGTCCGAACTCGGAGCGCAGCGCCGCGATCATCCAGCCCGAGAGGTACAGATAGGTGCGATCGGTCTTGCCGCCGAAATGCTTCTTGACCGAGATCAGCTTCTGCTGGGCAATGAAGCCGTGCCAGCAGCCCAGCGACTGCGTGTACTTGGTCGGGTCCTTGTCATAGGCCGCCATGTCGGCCCGCATCAGCGCCGCGGTGTAGCGGGCGACGTCGAGACCGGTCTTGAAGCGGTTCTGCAGGCGCATGCGGGCGACAGCCTCGGCCGACACGCCGTTCCAGGTCGGCTGGTTCTTGAGGAGCGCCTGGGCTGCCTCGATCTCGCTCTGATACGAAGCCGGGCGCTGGAGCGCGTTGATGCCGCGGGGCTGGTAATTCATGTGCCTATCCTTTCGCTGACGACGGCCGATGGCTGGCCATCGACATTCTTGACAATGCATTGCGAGATGCGTGTCAGGAGCTAAACGCGAAAACCGAAACTTCGTATAGATGGCTTGTTTTTTATTGGTGATGTCATGTAACATCAGAACATGTAATAGATGTTATTTTGTAAAGTTTGTAAAAATATAGGTCAGTAAGACTGTCCTTGATGCGTCAGGAGATCTGAAACATGCCCGCCGAATCCGGGAAGAAACTGTTCGTCGGCCCGCGCTTCCGGCGGATCCGGCAGCAATTGGGGCTGTCGCAGACCCAGATCGCCGAGGGGCTTGGGATCTCGCCGAGCTACGTCAACCTGATCGAGCGCAACCAGCGCCCGGTGACCGCGCAGATCCTGCTGCGGCTGGCCGAGACCTACGACCTCGATTTGCGCGACCTCGCCACCGCCGACGAGGACCGCTTCTTCGCCGAGCTGAACGAGATCTTCTCCGATCCGCTGTTCCGCCAGATCGACGTTCCCAAGCAGGAACTGCGGGACCTCGCCGAGCTCTGCCCCGGCGTCACCCATGCGCTGCAGCGGCTCTACGCGGCCTATACCGAGGCCCGCCAGGGTGAGACGCTGGCCGCCGCCCAGATGGCCGACCGCGACGTCGGAACGCGCTATGAAGCCAATCCGGTCGAACGCGTGCGCGAGCTGATCGAGGCCAACCGCAACTATTTTCCGGAACTCGAGCAGGCCGCGGAAAATCTGCGCGATGAACTGAACGTGCCGGCCGAGGGGCTTTATGCGGCGCTCGTTGAGCGCCTGCGCGAGAAGCATTCAATCCAGACCCGCATCATGCCGGTGGATGTGATGCGCGAGACGCTGCGGCGCTTCGACCGCCACCGCCGGCAGCTCCTGATCTCCGAGCTGGTCGACCCGCCCGGCCGCGCGTTCCAGCTCGCCTTCCAGCTGGGCTTAGGCGAATGCGCGCAAGCCCTGGAGACCATCATCGGCCGCGCCGGCCCGCTCGACGATGCGCCGCGGCGGCTGTTCAGGATCACGCTCGGCAACTATTTTGCCGCCGCCGTGATGATGCCCTACCCGGCCTTCCTCGCCGCCGCCGAAGCGCTGAACTACGACATCCACGTGCTGGCGCAGCGCTTCAATTCCGGCTTCGAGCAGGTCTGCCACCGCCTCACCACGCTGCAACGGCCGAACGCGCGCGGCATCCCATTCTTCCTCTTGCGCGTCGACAATGCCGGCAACGTCTCCAAGCGCTTCTCGTCCGGCACGTTCCCGTTCTCGAAATTCGGCGGCACCTGTCCGCTGTGGAACGTGCACTCGACCTTCGACACGCCGGACCGCCTGCTCAAGCAGGTGATCGAGCTGTCCGACGGCACGCGCTATTTCTCGATCGCACAGATGGTGCGCCGCCCGGTCGCGCCGCATCCGCTGCCGCAGCCGCGCTTCGCCATCGGCCTCGGCTGCGAGATCCGCCACGCCGCGCGCCTGACCTACGCCGCCGGCATGGATCTGGAGAAGACCGAGGGCACGCCGATCGGCGTCAACTGCCGCCTCTGCGAGCGCGAAAACTGCGCCCAGCGCGCCGAGCCGCCGATCACGCGCACGCTGATTTTGGACGAGACGACGCGGCGGGTGTCGAGTTTTGCGTTCTCGAATGCGAGGGAGTTGTGAGGGACGGCTGCGGGTTTAGCAAAAGACGGGCAATACAAACTCGGTGTCGTCCCGGCGAAGGCCGGGACCCATAACCACAGGCCGTAGTTTGGCGAAGACTGGTAACTCCGATCTCGCGCCACAACTCCTGCCTGTGAGTATGGGTCCCGGCCTTCGCCGGGACGACTCGTTGAGGGAGTTCGCGCCAGCCCTACGCCAGCGTATGCACGATCACCGGCCCCGCGGCGGCGTGCGCGTCGCCGGCGAGCAGCGGGCCGAGATTCGTCTCGATCCAGGCGATGGCGCGCTTGTTCGCCTCCTCGGCCTGCTCGAACTTGTCGAAGATCGAGATCGCGGTGACCGTGTCGTCGCCGGCATAGACGACGTAATAGGCGCGGAAACCGTCGACATCGCTGATGATCGGAACGGCGCCGTCCTTGATGCGACGCGTCAGCTCTTCCGCACTCCCGCTTTTCGCCTTGGCCTGACGGATGGCGGCATACATGGCATCCTCCCCTTCCGGCTGTTTGAAGCTTGGTGCTGTGAGCTTACACCTGACAGCAAACCCCGTCATCCTTGGTTAACCCCGCCCTAATCCGTCTCCGCGATCCGCAACCAACGGTTAAGCACGCCTCAACATCGCTGCCTTAGTCTCGCCCCACTCACTTTTCGCAAACAACGGCGGCCTATCCTGCCGGGCGAAGTGACATCAGGGGGTTCATCATGCGCATTGCGTTGCTGCTGACCGCGACCATCGTCGGCGCGCTCTTTGCCAATCCGTCCAGGGCCGGTTCGCTCGATGCCGACGCGGCGCAAGCGTTGCCGCCGGGCTTCCAGAGCTACCGCGGCTACATGTTCGACATCTCCGAGAACCGCGACCGCAAGGACGTCGACAAGCTCACCGAGAACCTCAAGAGCCAGATCGACGTCGTCGAAGGCGTCGGCCTCTCGCCGCGCGTGCTGCGCTTCTTCCACACCGTTCCGATCGTCGCCAGCGAGCTCGCCTGCCTCGACGAAGGCGCCGCCACCGCCTGCTACGGCCGGGTCACGCCGGACATGCAGCGCACCGCGCCCCGGGCCCTGACGGTCTGGGACCCCGCCAAGCAGCGCTGGACCAATCCCAATGCCGTCGACCTCGCGGTCGATTCGGGCCTCGGCGTGATCATGCTGCGGCCGGACATGATGCGCTACGAGAAGGAGGCCGTACTGCTGCACGAGATGCTGCACGCCTTCCACGCGCGGCTGCTGCCGGACGGCTACGCCAACAAGGGCGTGATCGGCTATTATGCCCTGGCCAAGTCCAAGGACATGCTGCCCAAGGAATCCTATGCGATGAAGAACCCGATGGAGTTCTTCGCCGTCACCGCCAGCATCTTCCTCTCCGGAAAGAGCGAATTCCACGATCCCAAGTCGCGCGAGACGCTCAAGGAAAAGATGCCGGACTATTACAAATACCTCGTCGGCGTATTCGGCTTCGACCCCGACCCGGCAGGATCGAGCGGCCCGGTTGCCTCGCTGAAGTGAGGCGAAACACCGCCAGAACGCAGAAGAGCCGCGCAAAATGCGCGGCTTTCTTGTTTTGGGTGCCGGAAGCTGCGGATGACGGGCGGCCGCCAATTGCCAAGGTGGGGCCCGATCTGCATAGTCCCGCCCGCATCGATACCTGTTTTCAAGAGGATGGAAGAACATGGCGGACGCCGACCTGGATGTCGTGATCCGGCAACTGGCCAGACAGCTGCATACGGGCCTGATGACCCGCGCCAAGGAGCGGCGGGATCGCTTCAACGGCCTTGCGGCCAAGGCCAAGGGCAAGGAGACCGGCGACCGCTTCAAGATGATGGCCAAGGCCACCATGGAGCAGGCCACCGCCGCCGCCAAGCGCCTGCAGATGTCCGCCGACAACGTCGCCGACAGCTACGCCCGCGCGATGCGCCTCGCCGCCAGCACGCCTGTCACGGTGAAGGTGGAGAAGAAGGCAAAGGACGAGAAGCCGGCGAAGAAGGTCAAAGCCAAGAAGGCGAAGGCCAAGAAGGCGAAGTAAGCGCGGTCCCTTCCCTTCTCCCGTTGCGGGAGAAGGTGGCGCGAAGCGCCCGATGAGGGGTTCTCTCCACTCGCAAGATTGTTCGTGAGGATAGAACCCCCTCACCCGTCTCGCCGCTACGCGGCGAGCCACCCTCTCCCGCAAGGGAAGAGGGTGCAGCGGCGAATGCCGCTTTAGGTATCCCTACCGCCTTGGCGTGGTGAGCCGGGTCGGCTCGGCACTGGCGAGTTCGGCGAGCTTGGCGCGCGCGGCATCGCGGGTGCGGACGTCCTTGCCGGGCGGAAGCGCCAGCGCTGCTTCGAAATCGGCGCGCGCGTCGTCGAGCTGGCCGCGGGCGAGAAATGCCAGACCACGGTCGAGGCGCGCCTGCGCATCGGAGGGATCGAGGCGCACCGCCGTGTTGTAGCTCAGGATGGCGCGATCGAGATCGCCGGTGGCCGCGAGCGCGAGGCCGCGCTGGTGATAGGGCGCGGCGTGCTTGGGATCATGCGCGATCGCCTCGTCGTAATCCTCGATGGCCAGCTCCAGATCACCGTTCTGCCGGCGTGCGAGCGCGCGGTCGCGATAGAGCGAGGCGCGGTTGGGATTGAGGTTGATGGCCTCGTCGAAATCGGCGATCGCCCGGCGGAAGTCGCCATGGCGCAGCGCGATCCGTCCGCGCCCCTCATAGGCAAAGGCGATCAGCGAGCCGCGCAGCGGCGAGAAGCCGATCACGGCCGCGCAAATATCGGGATCGTCCTCGTCCCCGCAATTGACGACCATATGCGTGGACAGGCCGACGAGCACGGCCAGGACGATCAGCAATGGTACGGCAACTCTGGTCATCTTCGACGCCGGCCGGCATTGCGCCGGCCACGCATCCCCTTTCGAAGGAAATCTCACGGCGAGGTGTTAGCACCCGCCGCGACGATCCTGTGTGCGCCAGGTCACAAAGCCCCGCGCAAATCCTGCCCGGTTCCGTCAGCCCCAGGGACCGCGCGAAGGGCCACGTGAGGGACCGCGCCAGGACGAGCGGCCCCACGGGCCTTGTGGCGGATAGTTCTCGTTGGCGCCCAGCGACGGCGCCGCATGCGCGCCAAGCTCGGCCGCGAGCTGTTGAAGCGCCGCGATGCGGTTCTGCGTCGAGGGATGGGTGGTGAAGAGATTGTCCATACCATGCCCAGACAGCGGATTGATGATGAACATGTGCGCGGTCGCGGGATTGCGCTCGGCCTCAAAGTTCGGGACCTGGTGCGCGGCGCCCTCGATCTTCATCAGAGCCGAGGCGAGCCACATCGGCTGGCCGACGATGCGGCCGCCGAGATTGTCCGCTGCATATTCGCGGGTGCGGCTGATCGCCATCTGCACCAGCATGGCGCCGAGCGGGGCCAGGATCATCAGCAGGATCGAGCCGACGATGCCCGGGCCGCTGTTGTTGTCGCGATGACCGCCGAAGAACATGCCGAATTGGGCGAGCATGGAGATGGCACCCGCAATGGTCGCGGTGATCGTCATCAGCAGCGTGTCGTGATGCTTGATGTGCGCGAGCTCGTGCGCGATCACGCCGGCGAGCTCCTCGCGGCTGAGCTGGTTCATCAGACCGGTGGTGACGGCGACTGCGGCGTTCTCGGGGTTGCGCCCCGTCGCGAACGCATTCGGCTGCGCTTCGTCCATCACGAATACGCGCGGCATGGGCAGGCCAGCGCGGCCCGCAAGTTCCGCAACGAGTCCGACCAGTTCCGGCGCACTTGCGCGATCGACCTGATGGGCGCCGTACATCGACAGCACCATGCGGTCGGAGTTCCAGTAGGTGAAGAGATTGGTCGCGGCAGCAATGACGAGCGCGATCATGGCACCGGAGGCCCCGCCAATCAGATAGCCCACCCCCATGAACAGGGCGGTGAGGCCTGCGAGCAGCATTGCGGTACGAAGATAGTTCATGGCCGTCTCCTGGAACGGCCGCGGGCAAGCCTCCGGCCGGCCCCTTCGAGGTATGGATGCAGGCAGCCGCTGCAAGGTTCGTGCGTCGCCGGGCCGCAGATTCATTGCGGTACGGCCAGCCTTTCCCTCCTCGCTAAATCTTGACCGGGATTTACACAAAAACGCGCGTCGGCGCTTAGCAACCTGGAAAGCGCAGGCTCGGCTAAATCGGCGGTAGCCGGGCACACCGCATGGTTGTCGTGCATTGACCCGGTTCCGTTGACATTGCGTCAGCACGGTGACCGTCATGATCGATCGCTCTCGCGCCGCTTCCACCGAGCCAGCATCCGCTGCCCCGCCTCACGACGCCAAGGAGGCCAAAGGTGACGCCAAGGGATTGCAGGAGGCGCTGCACGAGCAGCTGTTCGCCAATGACGACCACGGTCATTCGCCCGAGGCGCAGGCGCCGGCGGAACCGCAGCGGCGCTGGCCGCACCTGCGACGTGGCGCCAAGATCGCCATCGGCCTTGCCATCCTTGCCGTGTTCGGCTGGTTGCCGCTGCGCGCGATCTGGGAATATTCGAGCGTCGAGGCCGTGCTGAATTCCCGCCTCGTCACCCTGCGCACGCCGATCGGCGGTCGCGTGGTGGCCGCCCAGCGCCTGACCGATCAGGCCAGGTTAGACGCCGGCGCCGTGGTCTTGCGCGTGGTGAACTCGCGCGGCGACCGCACCCGGCTCGACGATCTCCGGCGGCAGAAATCGCGGCTGGAGAACGAGCGGCCGAGCCTCGCCGCCAAGCTCGCCTCCGCGCAAGCCGCGCAAAAGGACCTGGCGCGGCAGGCCGCGCAATTCCGCGACGGGCGGGTGCTTCAGCTCGAGGCCCGCATTGCGGAGATCCAGACCTCGATCGAGGCGGCCGCGGCGCGGCGGGACGAGGCCAGCGCCGCCGTCGAGCGCGCCTCCTCGCTGGCGAAAACCGGCAACGTCTCGACCGTCGAGCTGGCGCGGCTGACCCGCGAGCTCTCGGTGTCGCAGCAGACAGAGCTCGGTGCGCGTAAGCGGCTGGACGCCGCGAAGGTCGAGCTCACTGCGGCACGGAACGGCTCGTTTCTCGGCGACAGCTACAACGATCGTCCGAGCTCGGTGCAGCGCGAGGAGGAGATGCGCCAGCGCGCCAGCGATCTCGAGGCCGACCTCGCACGCATCGACACCGAGATCGCCTGGCTCGGCAGCGAGATCATCGTCGAGGAGGTCCGCTTCGCCGATCTCTCCGAGGCCAACATCACGTCACCCGTCTCAGGGCGCGTCTGGGAGATGATGACCTCGCCCGGCGAGGACGTGCAGGCCGGCCAGCCCCTGCTCAAGGTGCTCGATTGCAGCAGCGCCGTCATCACCGCGAACGTCACCGAGAATGTCTACAACCGCCTGCAGCTCGGCGACCACGCGACGTTCGAGCCGAACGACGGCGGTGCGCCGATCTCCGGCACCGTGGTCAATCTGACCGGCGCCGCCGGCGCGCCCGCCAATCTCGCCATCAATCCCGACGCGCTGAGCAAGGAGCCGTATCGCGTGACCGTTGCGCTTGCCGATGCCGCCGCCCACGGCTGCACGGTGGGACGCACCGGCCGCGTCGTGTTCGCAAGGCATGAGACCGCGCCGTGACGAGCGCGCTGACGCCCGGCCTGATAGCGCTCGGCGCCTTCCTGGCGATCGTGCCGCTGCTCCGGCGCGACAGCACGATGGCACGCTCATTCCTGGCCGTCGTGTCGCTGGTTCTCCTGCTGCGCTATCTCCAATGGCGCGTCACCGCGACCCTTCCTCCGCCGCATCTGACGGCGGATGCCGTGATCGGCTATCCTTTCATGCTGCTGGAGGCGGCTTCGCTGGTTGCGGTCTCACTGTCG
The DNA here is from genome assembly GCF_028128625.1 of Bradyrhizobium sp. CCBAU 45389. Lineage (NCBI taxonomy): Bacteria > Pseudomonadati > Pseudomonadota > Alphaproteobacteria > Hyphomicrobiales > Nitrobacteraceae > Bradyrhizobium > Bradyrhizobium sp. CCBAU 45389. Next base: position 79,880 of record NZ_LBIY01000006.1, read on the forward strand.
CTGCTGTTCCTCAGTCGCACGCTCGACCGCACCAAGTCAGCCAGGATCGATGGCCGCGCCAGAGATCCGCGCGCGCCGCTGATCGACGTCTTCATCTGCACCTACAATGAGGAGCGATCGATCCTCGAGCGCACCATCATCGGCGCGACCGGCATGGCGTACGGCAATTATCGCGTCTGGGTGCTCGACGACGGAAGGCGACCCTGGCTGCGGCGGCTCGTCGGCGAACTCGGCTGCCATTATCTGACGCGGCCCGACAACCGCCACGCCAAGGCCGGCAACATCAATCATGCGCTCCGGCATGTCGGCGCGCTGCCGGAGCCGCCGCAATTCATCGCCGTTCTCGACGCGGATTTCGTGCCGCGGCCCGATTTCCTTTCGCGCACCGTCTCGCTGATGGACGATGCCTCGGTCGGCGTGGTGCAGACGCCGCAACACTTCATCAATCCCGACCCGATCCAGACCAACCTTGCCGCAACCGACGTCTGGCCGGACGAGCAACGCTTCTTCTTCGACATCCTGCTGCCGGCGAAGGATGCCTGGGGTGTCGCCTTCTGCTGCGGCACCTCGTCGCTCATCCGCTATGCCGGGCTGGTGCGGATCGGCGGGTTTCCGACCGACTCGGTGACGGAAGATTATCTCGTCACGCTGCGCCTGAAGGAATACGGCCTCAACACGATCTATCTCAACGAGCGATTGACCATCGGGCTCGCGCCGGAAGGGTTGAAAGAATACATCACCCAGCGCGCCCGCTGGTGCCTCGGCCTGATGCAGATCGTGCGCGGCCGCAGCGGACCGCTGTCGCGGACGTCGGAGCTCTCCTTCATCGACCGGCTCTCGCTGGCCGATGCCTTCATGAGCTGGGCCGCGGTCTACACGTCGAAGGTGGCGGGGCTCGTGGTGCCCTGGCTGTTCCTGCTGTTCGGCATCAAGGCGGTCCGGGCCGACCTGACCGAGCTGCTGCGCTATTTTCTGCCGTTCTATGTCTGGCACGGTCTCACCATGGCCTGGCTGTCGCGCGGCCGCTCGCTCGCCATGATGACGGATGTCTCGCAACTCATCGCCGCGCCTGCGGTGCTGAAGGCGGTGGCAACCGGCCTCTTGAAGCCGAAAGGACACAAGTTCAAGGTCACCGCGAAAGGCGGCGACCGTGACAGGCGGTTCGTCGAATGGCCGCTGCTGCGGCTCTATGGCAGCGCCCTTGTCATCACGCTCGCTGCCATCGCCTATGCCTTCATCCTGCATTTGCGCGGCGAGAACATCGCCTATGGCGGATTGGCCCTGGCATGGAGCCTCTACAACGCGGTCATCCTCACCGTGGTCTGCTTCGTCTGCATCGAGCAGCCGCGCAAGCGCAAGGCGGAGCGCTTCCATCGCAACGAGCCGGTGCTGCTGCGCCAGGACGGCAGGTCGCATCTGGCGCGGCTCGCCGACATCTCCATCACCGGCGCCCGGCTGATCGATCCCGATCCGCCGAGGCCCGGTAGCACGATCGAATGCCAGATCTACGGCCGCTCGATCGCCGCGATCGTGGTGCGGCGGACGACGGACGGATTCGCAGTCCGGTTCGAGGAGGGCATGGACACGCGCGTGCACGCGATCCGGGCGTTCTATGCCGGCGAGTATGTGCGCGCCTATCAGGGCGTCCGGGCGCTGCCGGTCGGCAAAGCGCTGCTGATGCGGCTGTTCGGCTAGGGTCTGCACGCGTGAACGTCGGCGTCTCACGGTTAACGATTCCCTTCCGAGCGGAATCGCTTCGAAGTTTGTTAAATTTTGCTGGGTACCTCTTTTGGGCATGATGACCTGGGGTACGACATGAGCAAGCGGGCCAAACGCAAGAAGGCAGAGGCCCTCGCAATACCCATGGCTGCGAGAGTTGCAATTGCGGCCGTGGCTGTCGCCGCAGCGGGATACGGTTTGCTGTTTCACCCCGCGAGCGTGCAGCCGGCGCGGAAGCCGTCCGCGCTCCAGGCCCAGGCCTCGTCAACGCCGGTCTACGTGGCAACGCCAGCTCGTGCATCGGCGCCGGTTGCGGCCGCGGCTACGGCTGCGATTCCGATTCCGGCTCCCGCCCCGGCACCGCTGGTCGAGCCGCCAAAAGCCGACGCCGGCGTTCCCGGAGCACTTGCTCGGCAAGTGGTTGACTACGCCAGCCGTCAGGCCCCGGGCACCGTGATCATCGATACCGGAAACACATTCCTTTATTTCGTGCTGAACGACAGGCAGGCGATGCGCTATGGCATCGGTGTCGGCCGCGAAGGTTTCACGTGGTCGGGTGAACAGACTGTAGCCCGCAAGGCAGAATGGCCGGACTGGCATCCGCCTGCCGAGATGGTTGGGCGTCAACCTTATCTGCCGCGGTTCATGGCGGGGGGCCCCGGCAATCCGCTCGGCGCCCGGGCGATGTATCTCGGCGAGACCGAATATCGCATTCACGGCACCAACAACCCCGATACGATCGGGAAGAAGGTTTCATCCGGCTGTATCCGGCTGACCAATGACGACGTCGTGGACCTCTATGAGCGCGTGAAAGTCGGAGCGAAAGTGATCGTGCTTCCGGCAACGGCTGCCCGCCGACCATCGCAGGGACCGACGCCCGACGCCGCTTTCCGATTGCCGGACCCGGCATCGCCGTCGAAGCGGCCCCTGGCAGCCAACGCGCAGATGTTGTCACCCGGACCGAAGATCGCCGAAGCCGTCCGGTAAACGCACGGCGAGCGCCCGGTCGCGAACCAGACTGGATGAGCCGGCCTGGCCTTGAGGGGATGGCCTGGGGCCGTCACTTCACATAAACTTCGGGCGAATCCACGCCCGCCTCCCCGCCGGAACCCCTATGCTCCAGACCCGATTTGCGATCGCGGCCGTCGCGCTCCTCGCATGCTCCGCCACCGCCTCTGCCCAATTCGTACCGCCGCCCGCAAGGCCTGTGGCGCCCAAGGCCAGCGCGCCCTCGCCGCGCGCGGCCTCGTGCCATAACGGCGCGAGCTTCGACCGCTTCCTCGCCGACGTGAAGCAACAAGCCGTCGCGGCCGGCGTCTCGCAGCGAACGATCGCGGAGGCTTCGCCCTACCTCGTCTACGACCAGGGCATCGTCAACCGCGACCGCGGCCAGCGCGTGTTCGGTCAGCTCTTCACCGAGTTCGCGGGACGCATGGCCGCGCCCTATCGCATGCAGAACGGCCAGCAGCACATCAAGAACCACGCCTCTGCATTCGCGCGCGCGGAAAAGGAGTATGGCGTGCCGCCGGCGGTGATCGCCGCGTTCTGGGGCCTGGAGAGCGATTTCGGCGCCAACATGGGCAATCTGCCGACGCTGAAATCGCTGGTCTCGCTCGCCTATGACTGCCGGCGCTCGGAGATGTTCGTGAACGAGACCATCGCCGCGCTGAAGATCATCGATCGCGGCGATCTCACGCCCGAGGAGATGGTCGGATCCTGGGCCGGCGAGCTCGGGCAGACGCAATTTCTGCCGGTGCACTACGTCAACTATGCCGTCGACTATGACGGCGACGGACGGCGCGATCTGCTGCGCAGCGAGGACGACGTGATCGGCTCGACCGCGAACTACATCGCCAATGGATTGAAATGGCGGCGCGGCGAGCCGTGGCTGGAAGAGATCAAGGTGCCGCAAAACCTGCCATGGGAGCAGACCGATCTCACCGTACAACAACCACGCTCGAAATGGGCGCAGCTGGGCGTCACCTATCCCGACGGACGGCCGCTGCCGAACGACAATCTGCCCGCCTCCGTGCTGCTGCCGATGGGACGGACCGGCCCTGCCTTCATGGCCTATGCGAATTTCGCGGCCTACACCGAGTGGAATAACTCGCTGATCTATTCGACCACCGCAGGTTATCTCGCCACCCGCATCGCGGGCGCGCCGCCGATGCGCAAGCCGGCCGCGCCGGTCGCGCAACTGCCGTTCAACGAGCTGAAGCAATTGCAGCAGCTTCTGGTCCAGGCCGGTTACAATGTCGGCAAGGTCGACGGCGTGCTCGGCCAGCAGAGCCGCGCAGCGGTGAAGGCGATGCAGATCAAGTTCGGCCTTCCCGCGGATTCCTGGCCGACCGCCGAACTGCTCGCCCGCATGCGCGGCGGCACGGCACAGGCGCAGCCGGCGGGAATTGTGCGGTAGAATTTTCGCATCGCACAAGCCGCTTTCGCGATTGTATTTTTCCATGAGGCTCCCATGTGAGTGGCTCAGGTTTTCTCCTGAGAATTCCACTCATTGAAGCGAGCATCACATGTCCTTCTACGACGCCGTCGTCCCCGCCTATTTGCAAATGCTGAACAGCCTGACCGGCCTGCTCACCAAAGCCGAGGCGCATTGCGCGGCGAAGAAGATCGATCCGAGCGTGTTGCTCGGCTCGCGCCTGTTCCCGGACATGCTGCCGCTGTCGAAGCAAATCCAGCTCGTCAGCGATTTCGCTGCCAAGGGCTGCGCGCGGCTGACCCATAGCGAGGTGCCGTCGAACCCCGATACGGAAAAGACGTTTGAGGAGCTGAAGCAGCGGCTGGCGAAGACGATCGACTACGTCAAATCGTTCAAGCCCGAGCAGTTCGAGGGTGCCGAGACCAAGGACGTCACCTTCCCGGCCGGCCCCGACAAATCCATCACCATGAAGGGGCAGCAATTCTTCAGCGCGTTCTCGCTGCCGAACTTCTATTTCCACGCGGCGACCACTCACGGCATTTTGCGCCACAACGGCGTCGAGATCGGCAAGCGCGATTTCATGGGCGCGAACTGACTTGTCAAATCGCACGGCGGCGGCAGTCAAAATCCGCTGCCGTCGCCGGAATTGCACATGAATTGTGCTACGCGGGCTTTGCCGCGTAGCTCGCCTGCACTTTCCGTATGGCTCGTCTCTTGCGCCTGATGTCGCGATGCACAAGTGTTCGGGACCTCTCACCGCCTGGAAGCATTCTCATGAGCCGTTCGACCAAATTGTTTGAGACCTACAAGCTCGGCCCGATCACGCTGGCCAACCGCCTCGTCATGGCGCCGCTGACGCGCAACCGCGCGGTGCCCGGCACGTTCGTCCCCGGCGCGCTCGCCGCCGACTATTACGGCCAGCGCGCCTCCGCGGGCCTCTTGATCACCGAAGCGAGCCAGGTCTCGCAACAGGGCCAGGGCTACCAGGACACCCCCGGCATCTACAGCAAGGAGCAGGTCGCCGGCTGGCGCAAGGTCACCGACAAGGTGCATGAGCGTGGCGGCAAGATCTTCATCCAGCTCTGGCATGTCGGCCGCATCTCGCATGTCGATCTGCAGGCGAATGGCGCGGCCCCGGTGGCGCCGAGCGCGATCCGCGCCAAGGGCAAGACCTTCGTCAACGGCAGCTTCGCCGACGTCTCCGAGCCGCGCGCGCTCGAGCTGTCCGAAATTCCCGGGATCATCGACGACTTCAAGCGCGCGACGAAGAATGCGCTGGAAGCGGGCTTCGACGGCGTCGAGATCCATGGTGCCAATGGCTATTTGCTCGAGCAGTTCGCCAAGGACGGCGCCAACAAGCGCACGGACGCCTATGGCGGCTCGATCGAGAACCGCGCACGGCTGATGCTGGAAGTCTCCAAGGCCGTCGTGACTGAAGCCGGCGCCGATCGCACCGGCATCCGCATCTCGCCGGTGACGCCCGCCAACGACATCTCGGATTCCAATCCGCAGGCGCTGTACGACCACATCGTCGACGGCCTCAGCGCGCTGAAGCTGGTCTATCTCCACGTCGTCGAAGGTGCCACCGGCGGGCCGCGCGACATCGCGCCGTTCGACTATGCGAGCCTGCGCAAGCGTTTTGCCGGCGCCTACGTCGCCAACAACGGCTACGATTTCGATCTCGCCAGCAAGGTGCTGGACGCGAATGCGGCCGATCTCATCGCCTTCGGCAAGCCGTTCATCTCCAACCCCGACCTCGTCGAGCGCCTGAAGGCGGGTGCGGCGCTGAACGACTGGGACAAGAACACGTTCTACGGCGGCGGCGCGAAGGGGTATACGGACTACCCGACGCTGGCGGCCGAGCCGGCGGAGTAGCGGCCCCGTAGCTCCATCCTCCGTCGTTGCGAAGAGCTCTTGCGACGAAGCAATCCAGACTGCCTCCAGGGAAAGACTCTGGATTGCTTCGCTGCGCTCGCAATGACGTTGTGGTGACAGCTGCGCCACAAACAAAAAGGCCGGGATCGCTCCCGGCCTTTCGCATTTGATGACGCTACGCGCCGCTTACTTTGCTTCCGCGCGCTTGGGCGGGGTGGCCGGCCACGACTTGATCAGGGTGTCGTAGTCCACCGTCTCGCCCTTCGGCTTCTCGTTGGCGAGCTTGCGCTGCGGGGCGATGGTGCCGTCCTTCTGGGCCTTGGCGAACCAGTATTCGGCCGTCTCCTTCTTGTGCAGCTTCGGACCGCAGGCGCCCTGCACGCCGGACTTCTCCAGGCGCTCCATCACGGAGTCCTGGGCAGCGGCCAGTGCGTCCATCGCGGCTTGCGGCGTCTTGGTACCGGACGATGCATCGCCGATGTTCTGCCACCAGAGCTGGGCGAGCTTCGGATAGTCGGGCACGTTGTTGCCGGTCGGGGTCCACTGCACGCGCGCGGGCGAGCGGTAGAACTCGATCAGGCCGCCGAGCTTCGGCGCACGCTCGGTGAACGACTTGTCCCAGATGTCGGATTCACGGATGAAGGTGAGACCGACATGGCTCTTCTTCAAGCTGACCGTCTTGGAGACGATGAACTGGAGATAGAGCCAGGCCGCCTTGCGGCGATCCGCGGGGGTCGACTTCAAGAGCGTCACGGAGCCGGCGTCCTGGTAGCCGAGCTTCATGCCTTCCTTCCAGTAGGCGCCGTGCGGCGACGGAGCCATACGCCACTTCGGCGTACCGTCCGCGTTCATCACGGCGATGCCCGGCTTCACCATGTCGGCGGTGAAGGCGGTGTACCAGAACATCTGCTGGGCGATGTTGCCCTGGGCCGGCACGGGGCCGGACTCGGAGAAGGTCATGCCCTGGGCCTGCGGCGGAGCATACTTCTTCATCCACTCGAGGTACTTCGTGATCGAGTAGACCGCGGCCGGACCGTTGGTGTCGCCACCACGCTCGACCGAGGAGCCGACCGGACGGCAGCCTTCCATGCGGATGCCCCACTCGTCCACCGGCAGACCGTTCGGAATGCCCTTGTCACCGTTGCCGGCCATCGACAGCCAGGCGTCGGTGAACCGCCATCCGAGCGAGGGGTCCTTCTTGCCATAGTCCATATGGCCGTAGACCTTGACGCCGTTGATCTCCTTGATGTCGTTGGTGAAGAACTCGGCGATGTCCTCATAGGCGGACCAGTTCACGGGCACGCCGAGCTCGTAGCCGTACTTGGCCTTGAACTTGGCCTTGTAGTCGGGGTTGGTGAACCAGTCGTAGCGGAACCAGTAGAGGTTGGCGAACTGCTGGTCGGGCAACTGGTAGAGCTTGCCGTCCGGCGCCGTGCCGAACGATTTGCCGATGAAGTCGTTGACGTCGAGCATGGGATCGGTGACGTCCTTGCCCTCGCCGGTCATGTAGTCCGATAGCGCGATCGTCTGATTGTAGCGGAAGTGCGTGCCGATCAGGTCGCTGTCGTTGATCCAGCCGTCATAGACGTTCTTGCCGGACTGCATCTGGGTCTGCAGCTTCTCGACGACGTCACCTTCCTGGATGATGTCGTGCTTGAGCTTGATGCCGGTGAGCTCGGAGAACGCCTTGGCCAGCGTCTGCGATTCGTATTCGTGAGTCGTGATGGTTTCGGAGACGACGTTGATCTCCATGCCCTTGAAGGGCTCGGCGGCCTTGGCGAACCACTCCAGCTCCTTCTTCTGGTCTTCCTTCGACAGCGTCGAGGGCTGGAACTCCGCAATCCACTTCTGGATCGCGGCGTCGTCGGCAGCGCGGACCGGCGCCGAGACGGTGAACGACACCGCCAGAAGCGCGGCAGTGCTGGACATGGTCAGAAAACTGCTCTTGGTCAATGGACCTTTCCTTCTCCTAAACTGTCGCATGTTGTTCCTCCGTTGCAGCGACAAACTTTTATACAGGCCCGGGTTGCCCCCGGATCTGGCCGTCCCTTCGCAAGCTTCAGACCGTGCGGAAAATGAGCACGGCCGTGGCCAGCGAAATTCCACTTGCGAGCCACAGGCTCGAGATCTCAAACCCCTCCTCACCGATCGGCAGCGTCGCGAGCGCGTCGGTGCCGACGAGGCCGATCCACGCGAGATGGATGACGGCTGCCGCAATAAGCGAGACGAACAGGCGGTCGCCGCGCGTGGTCGGAATACTGAGCACGCCGACGCGTTCGGCCTCGGGATAGACCGCGGCGAGCCACGTCATCACCGCCAGCGTGCAGGCCAGCGCGGCGAAGAAGATCGCGGTCGGCAGCGTCCAGGCCATCCATGCGATGGATTCCATAAGAACCTCCCTACACCCGGCCGAGCGCGAAGCCGCGCGCGATGTAATTGCGGACGAACCAGATCACCAGCGCGCCCGGAATGATGGTGAGCACGCCGGCCGCAGCCAACAGGCCCCAGTCCATGCCCGCGGCCGACACCGTGCGCGTCATGATCGCCGCGATCGGCTTGGCGTGCACCGAGGTCAGCGTGCGCGCCAGCAGCAGCTCGACCCAGGAGAACATGAAGCAGAAGAAGGCGGCGACGCCGATGCCGCTCGCGATCAGCGGCACCAGGATCTTGATGAAGAAGCGCGGGAAGGAATAGCCGTCGAGGAAGGCGGTCTCGTCGATCTCGCGCGGCACGCCTGACACGAAGCCTTCGAGGATCCACACCGCCAGCGGAACGTTGAAGATGCAGTGCGCGAGCGCGACGGCCCAGGGCGTGTCGAACAGCCCGATCGCCGAATAGAGGTTGAAGAACGGCAGCGCATAGACCGCCGCCGGCGCCATGCGGTTGGACAGCAGCCAGAAGAACAGATGCTTGTCGCCGAGGAAGCGGTAGCGCGAGAATGCATAGGCCGCCGGCAGCGCCACCGAGATCGAGATGATGGTGTTGAGGACGACGTATTCGAGCGAGTTGATGTAACCGGAATACCAGCTCTCGTCGGTGAAGATGCGCTTGTAATGCTGCAGCGTCGGGGTGTGCGGCCACAGCGTCATCGTCGAGACGATCTCGCTGTTGGTCTTGAAGCTCATGTTGATGAGCCAGTAGATCGGCAGCAGCAGGAAGATCAGGAACAGCCCCATGATGAGGCGGCGGCCGGGGATCGAATGCATCAGGCCACTCCTTCCTTTGGCTTGAGCGCTGGCACGGGCTTGAGCGCGGCCGAAGGCTTCGGCTCCGCCGCCGGCTCGCTCTCCGCCTGAACCTTCCGCTCGACACCGGCATTGGTCATGACGGTATAGAAGATCCAGCAGACGATCAGGATGATCAGGTTGTAGACCAGCGACAGCGCCGCGGCCTTGCCGAGATCGAACTGGCCGAGCGCGATCTTGACGAGCTCGATCGACACGAAGGTGGTGGAGTTGCCGGGTCCGCCGCCGGTGACGACGAACGGCTCGGTGTAGATCATGAAGCTGTCCATGAAGCGCAGCAGCACCGCGATCAGCAGCACGCGGTTCATCTTCGGCAGCTGGATCGCCTTGAACACCGCCCAGCGCGAGGCGCCGTCGATCTGCGCGGCCTGGTAATAGGCATCCGGGATCGACTTCAGGCCGGCATAGCAGAGCAGCGCGACGAGGCTGGTCCAGTGCCAGACGTCCATCACGATGACCGTGACCCAGGCATCGACTTCATTGGAGACGTAATTGTAGTCGATGCCGATGGCGTTCAGCACATAGCCGAGCAGGCCGATGTCGGGCCGGCCGAAGATCTGCCAGATCGTGCCGACCACGTTCCACGGAATCAGCAGCGGCAGCGCGAGGATGATCAGGCAGGCCGCCACGGTCCAGCCCTCGCGCGGCATCGACAGCGCCACGACGATGCCGAGCGGCACCTCGATGGCGAGGATCACCATCGAGAAGAACAGGTTGCGGCCGAGCGAGGCGAGGAAGCGGCCACCGAGATCGGTCGAGGGATCGAGCAGCTCCTTGAACCAGCCGACGCCGTTCCAGAAGAACTGGTTGTTGCCGAAGGTATCCTGCATCGAATAGTTCACCACCGTCATCAGCGGCAGCACCGCGGAGAAGGCGACGACCAGGAACACCGGCAGCACCAGGAACCAGGCTTTTTGGTTGACGGTCTTGTCCATCAGGCGGCTCCCTCCACCAGAAGGCTGTCGGCATAGACGTGCACGTGCGACGGATCGAATCTCAGCCCGGCGCTGCCGTCCGAACTCGTGAAGCCCGCCGGCGCGCGCGCCGCGAGCTTGGCATCGCCGAGGCGCGCACGGGCAAAGCGGATGCGGCCGAGATCGTCGATGCGCTCGATCCTGGCGGTGAGCAGGCCGGGCGCGGGTGCGACCACCTCGACGAATTCGGGGCGCACGCCGATCTCGATCCTGGCGCCGACCGGAAGGTTGTCGTAGCTGCGGTTCAGCGCGATGACGTGGCCGTCGATCAGCGCCTCGCGCCCCCTCACCTCCGCCGGCAGGATGTTCATGCCGGGCGAGCCGATGAAATAACCGACGAAGGTATGCGCCGGCTTGTCGAACAGCTCGGCCGGCGTGCCGCTCTGCACGACGCGGCCGTCATGCATCACGACGACGGTGTCGGCGAAGGTCAGCGCCTCGGTCTGGTCGTGGGTGACGTAGATCATCGTGAGATCGAGCTCACGATGCAGCGCCTTCAGCTTGGACCGGAGCTGCCATTTCAGCTCGGGATCGATCACGGTGAGCGGCTCGTCGAACAGCACGGCGGCAACGTCGTTGCGCACGAGGCCGCGGCCGAGCGAGATCTTCTGCTTGGCGTCGGCGGTCAGGCGGGTGGCCTTGCGGTTCAGATAAGGCTCGAGGTCGAGCAGGCGGCCGATCTCGGCGACGCGCCTGTCGATATCGGCCTTCGGCACGCCGCGGTTCTTCAGCGGAAACGCCAGGTTCTGCCCCACCGTCATGGTGTCGTAGATCACCGGAAACTGGAACACTTGGGCGATGTTGCGCTTCTGGGTTGACAGCGGTGTGATGTCCTTGCCGTCGAACAGGATTTTCCCCCGCGACGGCGTGATGATGCCGGAGATGACGTTGAGCAGCGTGGTCTTGCCGCAGCCGCTTGGGCCGAGCAGCGCATAAGCGCCGCCTTGCCGCCAGGTCATGGTGACAGGCTTGAGCGCAAAACTCTCCTGCGGCGCATCATTGCCGCCGTAGGAATGGGCGAGATCGACGAGGTCAATGCGGGCCATCGCGCATCTCCCCCTTACGAGCCCGGTGCCGCGACCAAACGGTCGGCGGCATCGAAGACGAAGACATCATTGGGATCGAGCACGGCATCGATGGTCTGGCCCGGCTCGAACTCGTGCACGCCGTGCAGCACCGCCACCCAGTTCAATCCGTCGCGGGTCAAATGCACAAAGCTCTCCGAACCGGTGATTTCGGTCACCGTCACCGTGGCATGGAAGGCGTGGCGGTCGGCCTCACCATTGGCAAGCCCGAGCTGATGGGCGCGGAAGCCGACGCGGTAGGTGCCGTCGGCGAGCGACGAATAGAGTCCCGAGGCCGGGGACGCGGTGCCGCCGGCATAGGCGACGTGCCCGTTCTTCTTCTCGATGCCGACGAGGTTGAGCGGCGGATCGGAAAACACCTGCGCGACGCGCAAGGTCTGCGGCCGGCGGTAGACGTTGGCGGTCTCGCCCATCTGCAGCGCCTTGCCCTCCCACATGCACACCGTATTGCCGCCGAGCAGCAGCGCTTCGGTCGGCTCGGTGGTGGCATAGACGAAGATCGCGCCGGAGGCTTCGAAGATGCGCGGCAGCTCGGCGCGCAGCTCCTCGCGGAGCTTGTAGTCGAGATTGGCGAGCGGCTCGTCGAGCAGCACGAGATCGGCGCCCTTGACCAGGGCGCGCGCGATCGCGGTGCGCTGCTGCTGGCCGCCGGAGAGCTGGAGCGGCGTCCGTTTCAGGAACGGCTCGAGCCGCAGCAGCTTCGCGGCCTCCGCCACGCGCGTCTCGATCTCCTCGCGCGGCTTGCCCTGCACACGCAAAGGCGACGCGATGTTCTCGTAGACCGTCAGCGAGGGGTAGTTGATGAACTGCTGATAGACCATCGCGACCGAACGCTGGCGCACGTCGGCGCCGGTGACGTCCTTGCCGCCAACCAGCACCCTCCCCGTGGTCGGCTTGTCGAGGCCGGCGAGCAGCCGCATGATCGAGGTCTTGCCCGACAGCGTCGGCCCGAGCAGCACGTTGAGCGTGCCGCTCTCGAGCGTCAGCGAGACGTCGCGGATGTGCTCGACACCGTCGACGGTCCGGGTCACGTGATCGAGTGTCACGCTCATGAGCGTCCTCCCGCTTCGAGCAGGGGACTTTGCGACACGGAGTGGGCCCTGATCCAGTCGTCAAGCGCCCCGATCTCGTCGGCAGATAGTCGCAGGCCGAGCTTGGAACGGCGCCAGACGATATCCTCGGCGGTGACGGCCCATTCGTTGGCCATGAGGTAGCGGACCTCGCGCTCGGTCAGCGTGGCGCCAAAGGCCTGGCCGAGATCGGCGGCCGACTTCGCATCGCCGAGCAGCTTGATGGCGCGGGTGCCATAGGCGCGCGCGAGGCGCCGCGCATGCTCATGGCCGAGGAAGGGATAGCCGCGCTGCAACTCCACGATCAGGCCGTCGATATCGGACACGTTCATGTCGCCGCCCGGCAGCGGCCATTTTCCGGTCCAGCCCTCGCGCGCTTTCGCACTGCGGAGATAGGGCGAAAGCCGCTCCAGCGCCTCCTCGGCGAGGCGGCGATAGGTCGTGATCTTGCCGCCATAGATCGACAGCAGCGGAGAGCCGCCGGGCGTGTCGAGCTCGAACACGTAGTCGCGCGTTGCGGCCTTGGCCTCGCTGGCGCCGTCGTCATAGAGCGGACGCACGCCGGAATAGGTCCAGACCACGTCCTCCGGCGTCACCGGCTTGGCCAGATATTCGCTCGCCGCGGTGCAGAGATATTGGATCTCCTCCGGCGTCGCCTTCACCTTGGCGGGATCGCCGTCATAGTCGCGGTCGGTGGTGCCGATCAGCGTGAAATCGTCCTGGTACGGGATCACGAAGATGATGCGGCCGTCGGCATTCTGGAACATGTAGGCGCGGTCGTGGTCGTAGAGCTTCTTGACCACGATGTGCGAGCCCTGCACGAGGCGCACCTTGGCTTTCGCATTGACGCCGGCGCCGCGGCCGAGCACGTCCTCGACCCAGGGGCCGCCGGCATTGACCAGCGCCTTCGCCCGGATCTGCGAGCGCTCGCCGGTGAGCGTGTTGAGCATGCTGACGGTCCAGACGCCGTCGGCCTGACGGATCTCGGTGGCGCGGGTGCGGGTGCGGATCTCGGCGCCCTTGTCGGCGGCATCGCGCGCGTTGAGCACGACGAGGCGGGCGTCGTCGACGAAGCAGTCCGAATATTCGAAGGCGCGGCTGTAGCGATTCGGGATCAGCGGCTTGCCGACCTCGTCACGCTTGAGGTCGACCGAGCGCGTGGCGGGCAGCAGATGGCGGCCGCCGATGTGGTCATAGAGGAAAAGGCCGAGACGCAGCAGCCAGGCCGGACGCAGACCGGCGTGATGCGGCAAAACGAAACGCAGGGGACGGATGATGTGGGGCGCAATGCCCCAGAGAATCTCGCGCTCGATCAGCGCCTCGCGGACCAGCCGAAACTCGTAATATTCGAGATAGCGCAGGCCGCCATGCACCAGCTTGGTCGACCAGGACGACGTCCCGGACGCCAGGTCGTTCATTTCGCACAGGAAAACCGTGTTGCCCCGGCCCACCGCGTCGCGCGCGATGCCGCAGCCGTTAACACCGCCTCCAATGATGGCGAGATCGAAAATACGCTCCAACAGACGCATCCCCCGGCGACCGCTCGTTCCTTCGAGCGGCTACTTTCGTTTTTGATTAGATCACACCGAAAAACGAAAGCAAGATGAAAGAGAGGCGAAAGGAAGTGAAAGAGGAACTTTTTGGTGGGCAAAAGGCTGCGGGAATGAGCAGCTTCGACGGCAATTCGAGAAGCAGCAGCGCCCTTGAATGATCCAATTCACAGAATTATAGTCATAATAGTCATATTGGTTTTAAGCTTGCATGGCCGACCGAAACACTGCACCCGACGCACTTCCGACTGATGACACCTGGACGCTCGCCAACGCCAAGGCGCGGCTGTCCGAGGTGATCGACCGCGCCCAAGCCGGCCCGCAGGTCATCACCCGACACGGCAAGCCCAACGCGGTGGTCGTTTCCGCCGAGGAATGGGCGCGCAAGACCGCACGCAAAGGCACGCTCGCCGAATTTCTGCTGGCCTCGCCGCTGCGCGGCGCCGACCTCGACCTTGAACGCGTGCCCGACGCACCACGCGACGAAATGCCGTGAACCTGTTGCTCGACACCAACGTGCTCTCGGAGATTCAGCGGCCCGCACCTTCGCCGAAAGTTCTGGCATGGCTCGATACGGTCGATGAGGATCGCGCGTTCATCAGCGTCGCCTCTATCGCGGAGCTTCGCCGCGGCATCGCATTGCTGGAGGATGGCCGCCGGCGCACCGCGCTGGCCGCCTGGCTTGCCCACGATCTGCCGGCGCGGTTTGCCGAACGAGTCCTACCGATCGACCATGCGGTGGCGGAGCGCTGGGGCGATCTGATGGCTCAGAGCCGCAGGAGCGGCGTTGCGTTGTCAGTGATGGACGGCTTCTTTGCGGCGACCGCGCTCGCAAACAGCCTCACGCTGGTAACGCGCAATGTAAAGGATTTTGCGACGTTCGGCGTCCCGCTGCTCAATCCGTGGGACGACGTATAGGACCCTATCTCAGCCGCACCACCGGTGCGGCTTCCGGTGCTGCATCCTGGGCATCGGCCTGCGGATCATCGATGTCGGCCCCCTTCGGCATCGCCTCGACCACCTCGATACCCTTGCTGTGGCAGATGGTGGCGAGGCGCTCGGGCAGCTCCTGGTCGGTGACGAAGGTCTGGATCTGGGTGATGTGGGCGATGCGCACCGGTGCGCTGCGGCGGAGCTTTGTCGAATCGGCGACCAGCATGACGCTGCGGGCATTGGCGATGATGGCCTGCGCCACCTGCACCTCGCGATAGTCGAAGTCGAGCAGCGCGCCCTCCTCGTCGATCGCGGACGCCCCGATGATGGCGTAGTCGACCTTGAACTGGCCGATCAGCTGCGTCGCGGTCGAGCCGACCACGGCGCCGTCGGCGCGCCGCACCGTGCCGCCGGCGACCACAACCTCGATGCGGGGATGGCGGTACAGCAGCATCGCGACATTGAGGTTGTTGGTGATGACGAGCAGATCCTCGTGCGAGGTCAGCGCGCTCGCGACCTCCTCCGTCGTGGTGCCGATGTTGATGAAGAGCGAGCAGCCGTTCGGGATCAGCGACGCAGCGGCGGCCCCGATCGCCTTCTTCTCGTCGGCGGCGACGAAGCGGCGCGCCTCATAGGCAAGGTTCTCGACGCCGGAGGCGATGATGGCGCCGCCATGGATGCGGGTCAGCGATCTCCGCTCGCAGAGATCGTTGAGATCCTTGCGGATGGTCTGCGCCGAGACCTCGAACCGGCGTGCGAGCTCCTCGACCATGACACGGCCGGACGCGCGTGCGATGTTGAGGATTTCGGCTTGGCGGTGGGTCAATCCGGTCACGGCAACGCCCTCAAATCAGAATGATGCATGGTGCGGCGGTTCGCGCCTTCGGTCAATGCGGGCGCCAATCACGGTTAACGGACGAAGGGCTCTCACCACGCCATTTCTTACCAAGTCATGGCGGCGGCAAGACGCGCGAGCAGGTCCGGATCGTCGTAGGCGCTCGCGGAAGCGACCGCGCCGGCGGCAACAAGGTCAGCATGGCTGAGAGTGGTGCGCATCCCGATGGTCGGGATACCGGCGGCCGTCGCCGACTCAATGCCGGTGCGGGAATCCTCGAACGCGATCGAGGCTTGCGCGCTGGCGCCGACAAAGCGCAAGCCTTCCTGATAGGGCAGCGGATGCGGCTTGCCGTGCGGCAGCTCGGCGCCGATCACGAGCGCCTTGAAACGGTGCGTAATGCCGAGGCCGGAGAGCAGCAGCTCGGCGTTGAGACGCGGCGCGTTGGTCACGGCCACCATGGGAATGCCGGCGCTGTCGGCCCGGTCGAGCAGCGCCATCAGGCCCTGCAGCGGCACGATCTGCCCAGCCACCAGGTCGCGAAAGATCGTCTCCTTCTCGTCGAGGATCGCGAGGCGCCGTTCCGGCGATTCGTCGGGCAGAAATCGCTCGCCGATCGACACGTTGGAAAAGCCCTGGAGCTCGCGCTTGAAGCGCTCGTCATCGACGACATGACCGCGCGGCGCGAACACGCGATGGAATGCCTCGCGATGAAGGGGGTCCGTGTCCGCCAACGTGCCGTCGATATCGAACAGCAACGCCCGGCCAATCTTCTCCCTTTTCGCCTCGATCATTTCCGTACTTTCCCAAATGTGCGATGCATCGATGCGCGAGACGTATCAATACGGCCCCGATCGTGCAATGACGCATCCACATGACGACAATGCGACACTCGACAAAGCGGCGCGCGGCTGCAACACTCTCGCCAAGATCAAAAAGGAGGAAACGATGACGATCAACCGACGCGATCTGGCTCTCTCGACTCTGGCGGTTTCCGCGCTCGCTCTCACCACATCGGCGCTGGCCGCTTCAGCAGACGAGGACGCCGTGGCGAAGAAGGTCGAGGCCTTCCGCCTCGCCCAGATCGCGGCCGACCCGAAGGCGCTCGGCGCGCTGTGCTGGGACGATCTGAGCTACAGCCATTCCAGCGGCAAGGTCGAGGACAAGGCGACCTTCATCACCAACGCCACCGACGGCAAATCAAAGTTCCTGTCGATCGAATACAAGGACCCGACCATCAAGGTCGTCGGCCCCGCCGCCATCGTGCGCTTCCACTGGCTGGGAGAACAGGAGATGGCAGCCGATGGGAAAAAAGTATCGACCAACCTTCACATCCTGATGAACTGGCAGAAGCAGGGCGACGAGTGGAAGCTCTTGTCGCGGGCCGCGACGAAGTTGTGATGGCGTTCTCACCCTCTCCCCCTGTGGGAGAGGGTGGCATAGGCGGCCTTTGGCCGCCGTTCTTAAAAACGCCGGAGCTTTGCTTCGGCGTTCTCTTAAGGCACGGCCGCCGAAGGCGGCCTATGCGACCTTCTCCCACATCCGCCTTCGCCAGGGCTTCGGCGGACATGAGGGGAGAAGAAAGTGCAGCGGCATCAAGGGCGGCAAAAAATTCCGACCACGCTTCGCGTGTCAGAAATCGCGCTGCCTGGCGCAATGCAGCGTATTGCGACCTGACGCTCGACAAAATCAAGTGCGGCTGCAACAGTGGGCGCAAGATCAAGGGACGGAGGATATGATGACACTGAATCGCGATCATGCTGCCACGACGGACTACGAGGCGGTGGCAAAGAACGTCGAGGCATTTCGCCTCGCCCAGATCGCGGCCGATCCGAAGGCGCTCGGCGCGCTGTGCGCGGACGATTTGAGCTACAGCCATTCCAGCGGCTTCCTCGAGGACAAGGCGGCTTTCATCGCCAACGCCACCGACGGCAAGACCGAGTTCCTGTCGATTACGTACAAGGATCCAACCATCAAGATCGTCGGTCCCGCCGCGATCGTACGCTTCCACTGGCTGGCCGAGATGATGACCGGCGGACAGAAAGTGGCAAACAGCCTTCACATCCTGATGAACTGGCTGAAGCAGGGCGACGATTGGAAGCTGTTGTCCCGCTCCGCGACGAAGTTGTGATGAAGTTCTTACCCTCTCCCCTTGTGGGAGAGGGTGGCTCGCCGCAACGCGGCGAGACGGGTGAGGGATTGACCTCTCACAGTTGAATTTGCGGAAGCAGACCCCTCATCCGGCGCTTCGCGCCACCTTCTCCCACAAGGGGAGAAGGAAGGGGCTGCAAAAAATTCCGACCACGCTTCGCGCGTCAGAAATTACCCGCGGCAGGCGCTTACTTACGCCGCCTCCTTCACATCGCCATTCAACAGCCTGCGCGCGGCGCGCTCGGCTTCGCGTGCGTTGCGGAAGAGCTGGCCTTCGAGGCGATTGAACAGGTGAGACGAGGCGAAGAAGCAGTAACCGCCCTGACCGCGAACGACGATGCCCGCGGTCTCTGAATTCACTTCGATGATGTAGCTATCCGGCATGCCCATAGATCCTCAGTGCGGGCAGATAACGGCATCTCTGCCCTTTGGTTCCTAGGGCAAATCAACCGGTTTCCACCCCGAATCGACGTGCAAATCAGTACGCCGGGACCTCATCCGTTTTATGACCCGTTCTTGGCGAAGCCGCGACGCGATGACTCGCGCGCGCCGCGTTTCGTGTGCTGCAAGTTTTCGTGAGACGAGACAGAGCGTCGCGCGCGATTAAGTCGCGATGACAGCGTCGCCCGAACGAACCGCCTGCGGGCGACCATGTTCGTCGATCGAGACGTAGGTGAAATTGCCGTCGGTGACGAGAAACGGATGCTCCTCCCCGCGCCGCAATGCCCAGGCTTCCAGATGCACGGTCATCGAGGTGCGCCCCACACGCACGAGGTTGGCGTAGACGGAGACGAGATCGCCGACATAGACGGCTTTGCGAAAATTCATCGCCTCGATCGCGACCGTGACGGTGCGCGACTTCGCGACCTTTGACGCAAACACGCCGCCGCCGACGTCCATCTGGCTGAGCAGCCAGCCGCCGAAGATGTCGCCGTTCGCGTTGGTATCGGCCGGCATCGCCAGCGTGCGGATGCAGAGATCGCCGCTCGGCCCAGTGTTCGCCTGTTCGTTCATGCCTTGCTCACTTGCGATTGCTCACTTGAAATTGTCCCAGCCCGGATCGGGCGCGAAGCGCTCGCCGAATCGCTCCGCCAGCGCGCGCAGGGTGGATACAATGTTTTCCACGCCGCGCGTGCGCGCATAGTTCAGCGGACCGCCGCGGAACGGTGCATAACCCGTGCCGAAGATCATGGCCCCATCAACCGCATCGGCGTCATCGACGATGCCCTCACGAAGCGCCGCGACACAGACATTCGACATCGGCAGCACCAGGCGGTCGATCATCTGGTCGGTGACGCGCGGGCCGGTCTCCGGCAACGGCGCCTTCTCCGCCTTGCCGTCCTTCCAGGTGTAGAAGCCCTTGCCGGTCTTGCGGCCGAGCTCGCCCTTGGCAACCTTCTCGCGCAGCCAGGCCGGCGTCGGCGGCAGCAGATCGCCGAACTTGGTCCGCAGCATGTCGCCGACATCGAGGCAGATGTCGAGCCCGACCTGGTCGGCGAGCTCGATCGGCCCCATCGGCATGCCGAACTGCTCAGCCGCGGCGTCGATCAGGCGCTGGTCGGTCTTCTCGTCCAGCATCACCATGGCTTCGAGCATGTACGGCGTCAGCGCGCGGTTGACGAGGAAGCCGGGCGAACTCTTCACGGCGAGTGGCAGGCGATCGATCGCACCGACGAAGGCGAGCGCTTCTTTCAGCACCTGCGCATCATTGCCGTCATGACTGACGACCTCGACCAGTTGCAGCCGCGAGACCGGATTGAAGAAATGCAGGCCGACCAGCCGCTCCGGCCGCGCCACCGTGGTGCGCAGATCCTGCAGCGGAATGCTCGACGTGTTGGTCGCGAGGATCGCGCCCGGCTTCATCCGCGGCTCGAGGCCGGCATAGACCTTCTGCTTCAGATCGAGCTTTTCCGGCACCGCTTCGATGATGAGATCGGCGTTGCGGACGCCCTCGCCGTCCATGTCGGGGATCAGGCGATCGAGCGCGTCGCGCACGTCGGTGGGTTTGCGGATGATCTTGCCGTAGAGGTCGGCCGCGCGCTTCACCGCGCCGGCGATCGGCTCCGCCTTCATGTCGGCCAGCGAGACGCGCAGCCCCTGCCCCGCGCACCACCCCGCGATGTCGCCGCCCATGGCGCCGGCGCCGATGACATGGACATGCTTCACCGTGTTGCCGGAGCCTGCCGCCTTCTTCATCTGCTCGCGCAGGAAGAACACGCGGATCAGGTTCTGCGCCGTCGGCGTCACCATCAGCTTGGCGAATGAGGCCTGCTCGGCCTTCAGCATCGCGGCCTTGCTGCCGCCATGGGTCTCCCAGAGATCGATCAGCGCGTAAGGCGCGGGGTAGTGCTCGCGGGATGCGGCCTTCGCCGCCTCTGCACGCATGCGCTTGGCCAGCAGTCCGCGCACCGGTCCGAGATTGGCCGCGCGGGTCAGCAGGCCGGGCTTGGCCCGCTTCAGGCGACCGAACAACACGTCTTTCACGGCACCACGGACGTGGCGCTCCTGCGTCACGGTGTCGACGAGGCCGAGCGATTTGGCGCGGCGCGCATCGATGGTGCGGCCGGTCAGCATCAGCGCCATCGACTGCGTCGGATTCACCAGTGCGGTGAAGCGCGCAGTGCCGCCGAGGCCGGGATGCAGGCCCAGCATGACCTCCGGGAAGCCGAAGCGCGCGCCGTCGATGGCGATGCGTGCCTGACAGGCCAGCGCGACCTCGAGGCCGCCGCCGAGACAGAAGCCGTGGATGACCGCGACCGTCGGCAGCTTGAGCGCTTCCAGATGGTCGACCACGGCATGGGCGGCGCGGATGCGCGTTTCCACCATCTCGGGATCGGCTGCGCCCCGGAATTCGTTGACATCGGCACCGGCGATGAAGCCAGACGGTTTTGCGGATCGGATGACGAGACCGGCCGGGCGCTCGGTCTCGATCGCCGCGAGCACGGCGTCGAACTCTTCCATCACGTCCGAGGACAGCGTGTTGGCGCTGGCGCCGTCACGGTCGAACAGCAGCCAGGCAACGCCGTCGGCATCGCGCGTCAGCTTGAAATGCTTGTAGGGACCATCGGTCGCAGGTTGCGGCCCCAGCGTCAGGACGCGATCGCCCAGCGCGGTCATGATCTTGGAATCCATGGTCACACCGCCTCGATCAGCATGGCGCCGCCGAGCCCGCCGCCGATGCATTCGGTGGCAACGCCGCGCCGCGTGCCGAGCCGCTTCATCGCATTGACGAGATGCAGCACGATGCGGTTGCCGGAGGTGCCGACGGGATGGCCGAGCGAGATCGCGCCGCCATCGACATTGAGCTTGTCACGGTCGATCTCGCCGGCGGCGCCGTCGAGACCAAGAATCTCGCGGCAAAATTTGTCATCGTTCCAGGCAGCGAGACAGCCGAGCACCTGCGTCGCGAACGCCTCGTTCAGCTCCCAGGTCTCGACGTCCTTGATGGTGAGGTCGTTGCGCTGGAGCAGCGGCGTCGCGGACATCACGGGACCGAGCCCCATGATGCTGGGATCGAGTGCGGCCCAATGGCTGTCGACGATGACAGCTTTTGGCTCGAGCTTGTGCTTGGCCACCGCCGCGTCGGACGCGAGGATCACCCAGGAGGCGCCATCGGTGATCTGCGAGGAATTGCCGGCGGTGACCTGGCCCCAGGGACGTTCGAAAACCGGCCTCAGTTTCGCGAGAGACTCGGCCGTCGAGTCCGGCCGCACGCCGTCGTCATGGTCGAAGAACTTGCCGTCGCGGGAGAACGCGGTCTCGACCTCGCCCTTCAGAAAACCCGCGCCTTGCGCATGCGCGAGCCGGCGGTGACTCTCGGCCGCATAGGCGTCCGACTGTGCTCGGGTGATGCCGAAGAGATGGCCGACGACCTCGGCGGTCTGGCCCATGTTCAGGTCGGTAACGGGATCGGTCAGCCCGCGCTCGAGGCCGATGATCGGCTTGAGATAACGTGGCCGCAGCTTGAACGCGGCGGCGAGCTTTGCCGCCACGCCCTTGGCGGTGGCGAGGCCAGCAAACCAGCGCACGCCGGAATTCGGCCAGACCAGCGGCGCGTGGCTCAGCGCCTCCGTGCCGCCGGCCAGGATCATGTCGGCATGGCCTTCGCGGATGTAGCGATAGGCGGTGTCGATCGATTGCATGCCCGAGCCGCAATTGATCTGCACGGTGAAGGCAACCATGTCCTCGCCCATGCCGAGCCGGAGCGCGGCGACACGGGCCGGATTCATCTCGTCGGCGATGACGTTGACGCAGCCGAGGATGACCTGGTCGAAATCAGCGGGCGAAAACGGCTGGCGCGCCAGCAGCGGCCGTCCGCATTGCACGGCGAGATCGACCGGCGTGAACGGGCCCGGACCCGAGCGTGCCTTCAGAAACGGCGTCCGGCTGCCGTCGACGATGAAAACCGGTCGTGCCATCAGCTTGCCGCCCTCTGCTCACCGAGTTCCTGGAAGAACTGATGCACGTCGCCGGCTTTCCTGTAAATCGGCGACAGCGCCTCCGGTGCAAAATCGTCGACTTCGATGACTTTTGTGACGGCTTCGTGAGCCCCCGCAAGCTGCTCGCCTTCGGCCTGCGTGATCACGCCCTTCGCGACGGCGTCTTTCCAGTCTCGGATATGAGCCGAGCGCAGGCGCTTGGCGATGGCGTCGGCCGCCGCGACCAGCTTGAACGCACGCTCCAGCCGGGCAAAGCCGCCGTCGTCGTCGACATCAGCAAGATCCGGCGTGAGCCGTTCGCGCGCCGCCGACGGCTCCAGCACGATGCCAGCGCATTGGTGCACGACACGGTCGGACGGGCCGAGCACGCGCGCGCCGAAGGGCTGGACCACGAACTTGAGGAAGCCGGCGACGAAGCGATTCGGCAGATTGGCGAGGATTTCGGCAAGCCGGTTCTCGATGGTCTTGAAGCCGGTCGCCATGCACCATTCCAACGCGGCAAAATCCTCCTTCTGCCGGCCCTCGTCCTGCCAGCGCTTCAGGACGGCCGAAAGCAGATACAGTTCGGAGAGAATGTCGCCGAAGCGCGCCGACAGCATCTCCTTGCGCTTGAGCGCGCCGCCGAGCGTCAGCAGCGCCATATCGGCGCAGAGCGCGAAGGCCGCCGAATAGCGCGAGAGCTGGCGGTAGAATGGCGTGGCATCGCCGGCGTCGGGCGCCATTGCGAAAGCGCCAAACGTCCAGCTCCGGCCGAAGGCGCGGAACAGCGTCTGAAAACTGTGGCCGACATGCTTCCAGAACGCCGCGTCGAAGGCGGTGAGCCCACGCTCGCGATCGGTGTCCGCCAGCGCGTTCATCTCGTCGAGCAGATAGGGATGGGCGCGGATGGCGCCCTGCCCGAACACGATCAGGTTGCGGGTGAGGATGTTGGCGCCCTCGACCGTGATGCCGACGGGCACGGCGCGATGCAGATTGCCGAGATAGTTTTGCGGACCGTCGATCACGGCCTTGCCGCCGTGAATGTCCATGGCGTCATCGACGGCGGTGCGCATCCGCTCGGTCGCGTGCAGCTTCATGATGCCAGAGATGACGGCGGGATGAATGCCGGCATTCAGCGCCGCGCAAGTCAGCCGGCGTGCGGCATCGAGCTGATAGGCGGTGGCGACGATGCGCGCGAGCGGCTCCTCGACGCCCTCGAACTTGGAGATGGAGATGCCGAACTGCTCGCGGATCCGGGCATAGGCGCCGGTGGTGCGTGCGGCATAGGCGGCGCCGGCCGCAGACAGCGACGGCAGCGAGATGCCGCGGCCGGCGGCGAGCGCGGTCATCAGCATCTTCCAGCCCTGGCCGAGGCGCTCCTTGCCGCCGATGACGTAGTCGAGCGGAATGAAGACGTCGCGGCCCCAGTTCGGGCCGTTCTGGAACACCTGCATCGAGGGCAGATGGCGCTGGCCGATCTCGACGCCGGGCAAGTTCGTCGGGATCAGCGCCACGGTGATGCCGAGCTCTTCCTGATCGCCGACGAGATGATCGGGATCATAGGCCTTGAAGGCGAGACCGAGCAGCGTCGCGACGGGGCCGAGCGTGATGTAGCGCTTGTGCCAGTTGAGCCGGAGGCCGACCACCTCGCGGCCTTCGAAATTGCCCTTGCAGATGATGCCGGTGTCGACCATCGAGGCGGCATCCGAGCCGGCCTCGGGACTGGTCAGGCCGAAGCAGGGAATGTCGCGGCCATCGGCAAGGCGCGGCAGCCAGCGCTCCTGCTGCTCCCTGGTGCCGAAGCGCATCAAGAGCTCGCCGGGCCCGAGCGAGTTCGGCACCATCACGGTGACGGCGGCGGCGATCGAGCGGGTCGAGATCTTGCGCACCACTTCCGAATGCGCGTAGGGCGAGAAGCCGAGGCCGCCGAACTCCTTCGGAATGATCATGCCGAAGAACTTTTCGCGCTTGACGAAGTGCCAGACGTCCTGCGGCAGGTCGCGCCATTCCCAGAAGATCCTCCACTCGTCGAGCATGGCGCAGAGCTCGTCGACGGGGCCGCTCAGGAAGGCCTGCTCCTCGTCGGTCAATCTGGCCGGCGCGATTTTCAGCAATTTCGACCAGTCGGGATCGCCGGTGAAGAGATCGGCATCCCACCAGACGTCGCCGGCCTCCAGCGCCTCGCGCTCGGTGTCGGACATCGCCGGCAGCACGCCACGCGCCCAGGAGAAGATCGGCTTTGTGATGGTGTCGCGGCGGAAGCTCATGGCGGACCTCATGCATCGGCGCGGTGACAGGGCATTTTAGCGGAAAGTGACCGGGGTGCGTGAACACTTCGCGGGCAAATCGAAGCGAATTGACGCGGCCGGGCGGCCGCCCAGGCCATAACGGCCGGGGCGTGGTGGCAGTTCCGGGAGGGGGAAGCGTCATTCCGGGGCGCGCCGACAGGCGCGAGCCCGGAATCCATCGTGCGGCAGCGTTAGTCGATGAATGGATTCCGGGCTCGACGCTGTGCGTCGCCCCGGAATGACGTGTGGAGAGAGAGGCGCCAGATCAATCCGGCCGCACCATCTCGAACATGTTTTCCGGCTTGATCTCGAAATAATCGCCGCGGCGGCCGGCGCGCACGATCGGGCGGGCGGCGGCGGTCTGATAGACGCCGTCCTTGATCATGGCCTTGTCGATGTGGACGGCGACCACCTCGCCCAGCGTCAGCCAGGCGTCGGCCTCCTTGCCGTCGGCGCCCTTGAGGCGAACGATGTCGGACACCTTGCACTCGAAGGCGACGGGGCTCTCAGCCACCCGCGGCACGTTGACGAGCTTGCCGGGCACGGCGGTGAGGCCTGCGAGCTTGAACTCATCGACCTCGGGGGCGACATGCGCGGCGGTCGCGTTCATGTGCTTGGCGAGGTCCATCGTGGTGAGATTCCAGACGAACTCCCTAGTCTGCTCCATGTTCGCGACCGTGTCCTTCCAATTGGTGGAGGAGAAGCCGATGATCGGCGGCACGTAGCAGAACGCGTTGAAGAAGCTGTAGGGCGCGAGGTTGACGTGGCCCTTGGTGTCACGCGAGGAGATCCAGCCGATCGGGCGCGGCGCGATGATGGCGTTGAAGGGATCGTGCTTGAGGCCATGCCCCTTGGAGGGCTCGTAGAAGTAAAGGTCTTTATCGGTCACGCGCTTGCTTCTCCGCTATCCGTCATTCCGGGGCGATGCAAAGCATCGAACCCGGAATCTCGAGATTCCGGGTTCGGTCCTGCGGACCGCCCCGGAATGACTGCGAAGCAGCTTATAGGAAGAAACCCGCCTGCCCGTCAGTGGCGCGGCGACAGACCCGCGATGACGAAATCGATCATCTGGTCGATGGTCGGGCCCGGCTTGGTGGCGCACTGGGCGATCATCTGGGGGTGGAAGAAGCGGATCATCGCGGTGCAGGCGCACAGCGAGGCCAGCGGCAAATCGGGCGCCTCGAACTCGCCGGAGGCCACGCCTTGCGCGATCATCTGGCCGATGACGCCGGCGATGCACTCCATATGGGCGACGCAGACGTCCCAGTCCTCCTCCATCGCGATCGCGACCATCTCGTGCAGCTTGTTGTCGCCGACATAGCGCTCGGTGTTCATGCGGTGGATGGTGGTGAGCAGCTCGCGGAAGCGCGGGAGTACCGGACCCGGCCGGGTCACGATCCGCTGCGCCTCCAGCTCGACCTCGCCCATCAGGCCTCGCGCCACCGCCTGGTGGATCGCCTTCTTCGATTCGAAGAAGCGATAGACGTTGGCGGGGCTCATCCTGAGCTCCTTGGCGATGTCGCCGACCGTGGTCTTCTGGTAGCCGATCTGACGGAACAGCCGCTCGGCCACCTCGAGGATGCGATCCCGGGTGTCGACTTCGATATGTTCCGAAACAAGGGCCATCAGTCAGGACTCGTTGGTCAGCAGTCTTCTCATCTATTCAGCCGCTTCGGCAAGCGGAATTGCGTGCTGGTCATCGCTCCCATGCTGCGGCGCGGCAGGCTGCTCGGGGGTCCCCGCCTCGTCCAGGCTCTTCCGGAACCACAGGGCATAGAGGCCCGGCAGGTACAGGAGCGTCAGGAATGTCGCGACAAACAGGCCGCCCATAATGGTGATCGCCATCGGGCCCCAGAAGGCCGAGCGCGACAGCGGGATCATGGCGAGGATGGCGGCGAGCGCCGTCAGCACCACCGGACGGGCCCGGCGGACGGTCGCCTCCACGATCGCCTCGCGGCGGGTCAGGCCATGGCTGACGTCGGTCTCGATCTGGTCGACCAGGATGACCGTGTTGCGCATGATCATGCCGGCGAGCGCGATCAGGCCGAGCAGCGCCACGAAGCCGAACGGGGCGTTGGCGACGTTGAGGCCCAAGGAGGCGCCGACGATGCCGAGCGGCGCGGTCAGGAACACCAGGATCAGGCGCGAGAAGCTCTGCAGCTGGATCATCAGCAGCGTCAGCATCACCATGACCATCACCGGGAAGAGGATGAAGATCGAGGCGTTGCCCTTGGCGGATTCCTCGAACGCGCCGCCGGCCTCGATCCGGTAGGCCGGCTCGAGATGGTCCTTGATCGCCTTCAGCTTCGGCGTGATCTGGTTGGTCACGTCGGGCGCCTGCACGCCGTCGACGACGTCGGAGCGCACGGTGATCGCCATGTCGCGGTTACGCCGCCACATGATCGGCTCCTCATGGGCGTACTCGATCTTGGCGATCTGCTGCAGCGGCACGGCGACGCCATTGCGCGAGGTGATGGTGAGATCGCCGACGCCGCCGAGGTCGAGGCGCTCGGACGGGATCGCACGGGCGACCACGCCGACCTTCTCGATGCCGTCGCGCACGGTCGTGACCTGCGAGCCCGAGATCAGCATCGCCAGCGCCTGCGAGACGTCCTGCGGGGTCAGGCCCATGGCGCGGGCGCGATCCTGATCGACGACGAGCTTGAGGTAAGGCGACTGCTCGTTCCAGTCGAGCTGGACGTCCTTGACGCTCTTGTTCTGCCGCATGACGTCGCGGACCTGATAGGCGATCTCGCGCACCTTGTTGGCATCGGGGCCGATCACGCGGAACTGGACGGGGAAGCCGACGGGCGGGCCGAAATTGAAGCGGTCGACACGGACGCGCGCCTCGGACAGGAAGCCATCGGCAGCCGCGCCCTCGATCTTGGCCTTGATGCGCTCGCGCGCCTCGACGCCCTTGGCGACGATGACGATCTCGGCGAAGGCCTCGTTCGGCAACTGCGGATTGAGGCCGAGCCAGAAGCGCGGCGAACCCTGGCCGACATAGGACGTATAGGTCTCGATGTCCTTGTCGTCCTTCAGCAGCGTCTCGGCCTTCTTCACCGCCTTCTCGGTGACGTTGAAGGCGGTGCCCTCGGGCAGGCGCAGCTGCAGGAACAGCTCGGGCCGCTCCGACAGCGGGAAGAACTGCTGCTGGACATGGCCGAAGCCGACGATCGAGGCGATGAAGACGCCGACGGTCGCGACCACCACGGTGATGCGGTGGTTGACGCACCATTGCACGATGGCGCGCAGGCCCCGGTACATGCGCGTCTCATAGACCGCGTGCGGATCGTGGTTGTGGTGCGCCTTCATGTCGGGCAGCAGCTTGACGCCGATATAGGGCGTGAAGATCACCGCCACGAACCAGGAGGCGACCAGCGCGATCGCCACGATCCAGAAGATGCTGCCGGCATATTCGCCGACCGCGGAATTGGCAAAGCCGATGGGGAGGAAGCCAGCGGCCGTGACCAGCGTTCCCGTGAGCATCGGAAACGCAGTTGATTCCCAGGCAAAGGACGCCGCACGCATGCGGTCCCAGCCCTGCTCCATCTTCACCACCATCATCTCGACCGCGATGATGGCGTCATCGACGAGCAGGCCGAGCGCGATGATCAGCGCACCCAGCGTGATGCGGTGCAGGTCGAGCGACATCGTGTTCATGACGATGAAGACGATGCCGAGCACCAGCGGCACGGACAGCGCGACCACGATGCCGGTGCGCCAGCCGAGCGCCAGGAACGAGACGAACAGCACGATGACGAGCGCTTCCATGAAGGAATGCACGAACTCGCCGACGGCATGCTCGACCACCTTGGGCTGGTCGGCGATCAGCTTGACGTCGATGCCCTGCGGCACGGCCTTCATGAACTCGGCGGTCGCCTTCTCGACCTCCTTGCCGAGCTCGAGGATGTTGGCGCCCTTGGCGGTGACGACGCCGATGCCGATGGCGGCCTTGCCTTCCTGGCGGACGACGAAGCTCGGCGGATCGACATAGCCGTGGGTGACGGTGGCGATATCGCCGAGGCGGAAGACGCGGCCGTTGCTCTCGACCGGCGTCTCGGCGACGGCCTTGGCGCCGTCCAGGGCGCCGGTGACGCGCAGCGGCACGCGCTGCGAGGAGGTCTCGACCGTGCCGGCCGGGGTCACATTGTTCTGCTTGGCGAGCGAATCGAACAGCGCCTGCGGCGTGATGCCGAGGGTGGCGAGCTTGGCGTGGCTGAACTCGACGAAGATGCGCTCATCCTGGTTGCCGTAGACGTCGACCTTGGTGACGCCGGGCACCTTCAGCAGGCGCTGGCGGAAACCTTCGGAGACCTTCTTGAGCTGGGCATAGTCGGCGCCGTCGCCGGTCATCATGTAGAGGATGGAATCGACGTCGGAGAACTCGTCGTTGACGACGGGCCCGAGAATGCCTGACGGCAGCTGGCCTTGCACGTCGACCAGCTTCTTGCGCAGCAGATAGAAGAGATAGGGCACGTCCTTCGGCGGCGTGTTGTCGCGGAAGGTGACCTGCAGCGCGGTGAAGGCCGGCTTGGAGTAGGTCTGCACCTTCTCGAAATAGGGCAGCTCCTGGATCTTCTTCTCGATGGGATCGGCGACCTGGGTCTGCATCTCCTGCGCGGTCGCGCCGGGCCAGATCACGGAGACGTTGACCACCTTCACCGTGAAGAACGGATCCTCGGCGCGGCCGAGCTTCTCATAGGAGAAGAAGCCGGCGACGCCGAGGATGAGCATCAGGAAGAGAACCAGCGTCGGATGGCTGACGGCCCAGGCCGAAAGGTTGAAGCGCTTCATCGCACTCTCCGAAAGACGATCCAGTTGCAAACAACGACAGCCGCTCTGTTCAAACCGTCGTCGCGAGGCAGCGAAGCAATCCAGGGGGCTGGGCAGGTTCTGGATCGCTTCGCCGCTTCAGCCTTTGCTTAGGGACAAAGGCCGAAACTCACCTCACACGACGTAACTTGTAAAAAACCTAGAAAGACAGGGACGACACCACCCGGACTCGCTGGCCCGGATCGAGCTTCTGCACGCCGAGGGCGACGATCTTGGCGCCCTCCTCGACACCGCCGGTGATGACGACGTCGTTGCTCTCGTAGGACTTCACCGTCACCGGCTTGAGCGTGACGCCGCCGTTCTCGTCGACGACGTAAAAAGAGGGCTTGCCGCCTTCGTTGAACAGCGCCGACAGCGGCAGCCGCGCGACGCGCTCGGTGGCGGCGTCCGACAGCGTCAGCGTCGCGGTCATGCCCAGTGCGACCTTGTCGTCGGCCTCGGGCAGCGAGAATTTTGCGAGATAGGTGCGGGTGGCGGGATCCGCCGCCGGCGCGATCTCGCGCAGCTTCGCTGCGTACTTCTTGTCCGGCTCCGACCAAAGAGTGACGCTGGCGACGCCCGACTTGGCGCGTCCAACCAGCGTCTCAGGGATCGCGACGACCGCTTCCTTCTCGGCAAAGCGGGCGACACGGATCGAAGCTTGGCCCGCGGCGACCACCTGGCCGGGCTCGATCAGCGTTGCGGTGACGACGCCACGGGCGTCGGCAACGAGCGTCGCGTAGGAAAGGGAATTCTTGCTCAGCTCGAGCGCGCGCTCGGCGCGGTTCAGGCGGGCCCTCGCCTCGTCGGCGGAAGCCCGGCTCGAATCCATCTGCGCGTCGGTGGTCCAGCCCTTGGCCTTGAGGTCCTTGGCGCGCTGCTCGGCGGCGGCGGCCTGGGCCAGCACGCCGGTCGCGGCGGTCTGTTCAGCCAGGGCCTGCTCGGCCTGGAGCTTCAGGTCGACCTCGTCGAGGGTGGCGAGCGGCTGGCCGATTTCGACGGTCTGGCCGACTTCCACCAGGCGCTTGGCGACCTTGCCGGCGACACGGAAGCCGAGATCGCTCTCGATCCGGGGCCGGACGGTGCCGACGAAGCTGCGCTCCGGGGTCTCGGCATCATAATGGGCGGTCGCCACCAGAACCGGCCGCGGCGGCTCGGCCTTTTCGGCGACGGTGTCATTGCACCCGGCCAGGGCGGCGGCCATCAGGGCCAGCGACACACCCGCCAAAAGCTTGGAATAGCTGGACAAAACGGACCGGACGAACATCGGAGGACACTCCTGCGGCTGCAATGAGAGGAATGTCGACTAATCACTGATAAAAGTCAATAATCGTCAGTCATCAGGAAAGCGTGATCGTTAAGGGGTGGTAAGGATTGGAGGATGGTTGCAGGGCGGTGTGATTGTAGGGCGGGCTAAGGCCCGCAACCCGGATGGAGCGCAGCGCAATCCGGAGCCTCAGGCGAGATGCCGTAGGGTGGGCAAAGGCGCGTAGCGCCGTGCCCACCATCTCTAATTTGAGCAATAACGGTCTGGTGGGCACGCTGCGCTTTGCCCACCCTACGGGACCGTTTGCGCGGCTCTACCGCCCCTGCTCGGCAAACTCGTGCTTGGTGTCGTGGCCGCCCACAAACACCAGGATGCCGCCAAGCAGCGGCAGGACCGCGAGGACGAGCAGGCCGGTCGAGGTCTGCCCCGTGGCTTCCTTGACCCAGCCGATCAGATACGGACCGCCGAAGCCGGCGAGGTTGCCGATCGAGTTGATCAGCGCGATGGCGCCGGCCGCGGCCGTGCCGGAGAGCCAGGCGGTCGGCAGGGTCCAGAACACGCCGAAGCAGCAGAACACGCCGATTGCGGCGACCGTCAATGCCACCATCGTCGCCGTGGGATCGGTGAGGTAGGAGGAGACGCCGAGCGCGACCGCGGTGAGCAGCAGCGGCGCACCGACATGCATCACGCGCTCGCGCGTCGCATCGGAATGCCGTGCCCACAGGATCATGGCGATGGTGCCGAACAGATACGGGATCGCGGTGACGAAGCCGGTCTGCGCATTGGTGAGGCCGAACGCCTTGACGATCTGCGGCAGCCAGAACTGCATGCCGTAGAGCGCGCCGACGAAGCCGAAATAGATCACGCTGAGCGCGATCACCTTGGGCGAGGACAGCGCCTCGCCGAGCGAGAGGTGCTTCACCGCCTGCTTGGCCGCAATTTCGGAATCGAGCTTCGCCTTGAGCCAGGCCTTCTGCTCGGCCGAGAGCCAGTCCGCCTTCTCCGGCCTGTCGGTGAGATAGAACCAGGTGACGATGCCGAGCAGCACCGAGGGGATGCCCTCGATGATGAACAGCCACTGCCAGCCCTTCAGCCCCATCATGCCGTCGAGCCCGAGCAACAGGCCCGAGATCGGCGCGCCGATCACGGTCGAGACCGGCACGGCGACGGCGAAGGCCGCGAGGAAGCGGGCGCGATATTCGGCCGGATACCAATAGGTGAGATAGAGGATGATGCCGGGAAAGAAGCCTGCTTCGGCGACACCGAGCAGGAAGCGCAGGACGTAGAAGCTGGTCACGCCGCTGACCATCGCCATCAGCGCCGAGATGATGCCCCAGGTCACCATGATGCGGGCGATCCAGCGGCTGGCGCCGAACTTCTCCAGCGCCAGATTGCTCGGCACCTCGAAGATGAAATAGCCGATGAAGAAGATGCCGGCGCCCCAGGAGAAGATCAGCGGCGTGAACTTCAGCTCCGCATTCATGGTCAGCGCGGCGAAGCCGAGATTGACGCGGTCGAGGTAGGAGAAGAAGTAGGCCAGCACCAGGAACGGAATCAGGCGCCAGGAGATGGCGCGGATCGTCGAGGTCTCGATCTCGCTCTTGGCGGCGCCGGCGGAACCGGCATAGGTCGTGGTCTGGCTCATCGCTTCCCCCCGGGGTTGTTGCTTTTATGGGCTCAAGCCGTTCCGAATCGGAACGGCTTGAGATTCTTGTTCTGACGCGTTTTCTTGACGCGAACCGGTATCCACTTCGCTTGAAAACGCTCTGGCAGGCGGTTTTGAGCATCGCGGGCGAAGAGTCAATGGAACAAGCAATGCACGGGACGCAGCCGGATAAACCTGTTGCGCCGCTGCGGACATCGCTGGTCCGCGCCGCCCTCGCACTGGTCGTGATCGCCTGCGGGCTGTCCCTGCGCTGGTACGGCTTTCCGCTCGGGCTCCCCGCCTTCGTGGTGAAGTACGGCGGCTCGCTGCTGTGGGCCACGATGGTGTTGTTGCTGGTCGGGGTCTTGCTGCCGGGGCTGACGCGGGCGCAGATTGCAGCCATCGCAGTGGTGATCGCGGTTGTCGTGGAATTCTCCCGGCTGGTGCATGTGCCGTGGCTCGATGCTTTCCGGCTGACCACGGCCGGCGCGCTGCTCTTGGGGCGCATCTTCTCGCTGTGGAATTTGGCGGCCTATGCGGTCGGGATCGTGTTCGGCATCTGGCTGGACGGCTGCGCCGCCCGATCGCGCACGCTCAACCCGGAAACGGCCGGCTCGACCCGCGAATGATCAACTCCGTCGGCACGGCGAGACCGCGGCCGCGCTCGATCTCATCGCCGCGCATCCGCTCCAGCAGCATGGTCGCGGCGTGGCGGCCCATGGCTGCCAGATCCCACGCGATTGCCGTAATGGGCGGCGTGTGCAATTCGGCGAGGTCCGAGTCGCTACCCGCGACCACTGAAATCCCGTCACCAACGGCAACGCCCATCGTCCGCAGCGCGCGCAGACAGCCGCCGAGCATGTCCATGGCCGCGACGAAGAGCGCTGTCGGAGGCTCTGCAAGCCCCATGAGCGACGCCGTCGCCCGATAGGCGTCTTCGCTCGACAGCACATTGTCTCGCACCAGCCGCGGATCCGGCGCGATGCCCGCCGCCGCGTACGCCGCACGAAAGCCCTCGAGGCGGCTTCGCGACGGAAAGGCCTTGAGGTCGCCGACCAGCATGGCGATCTTCCGGTGTCCAAGACCGAGCAGATGGCCCGTCGCAAGGCGCGCGCCCGCGCGATGATCGGCCGTGACGCGATCGAGCGCCTCAATGCGATCACGGTCGATGAGCAGGACCGGCATCGGCGCCTCAAGCAGCGCCTCGCGCACCTCCTGGTGCTGCTCGTCGCTCAGCGTCATCATCACGCCGTCCACGCGGCGCCTGCGGAAGGCACGCAGCAAGGCGATCTCGACGTCGGAGCGGTTGGTCGTGCTCGCCAGCAGCAAGGTGTATCCCGCCTCGCGCAAGACCGCCTCGGCTTCCTTGATGAACAGTGCAAAGCGCGGGATGTCGAAATCACGGATGGCGCAGGCCACGAGCCGCGACCGGCCCGCGCGCATGCTCTGCGCCGTGACATCGACCTCGTAACCGAGATGCGCCATCGCCTTTTCGACGCGCTCGCGCAGCTCCCTGGTCACCGCCGGATGATCGTTGAGCACACGGGAGACCGTGCCGACCGCAACGCCAGCCTCGCGGGCGACGTCCTTGACCTTCACGGTTTGCGATCGGGGAGCGTGTGACGGCATGTCATTTTATGAACCGGTTCACTTACCTGAGCAAGGTGAGGCGATCTGATTTTGCCGAAATTTTAGCCAATTAGCACCGCCATGGCCATTCAACTATCGAACCTGCTATGAACCGGTTCATTGACTCCACCACAGAACCCGGCACAATGGCCGTCGGCGGTGAAACGCCACGCAAGGAGGCCTCAGCCATGCCGCAGCCCAGGATCGCCTTTGTCGGATTTGGCGAGGCCGCGCGATGCTTTGCATCGCATCTGGCGGCGCGGACAGGGGCCCCGATCGTCGCGTTCTGTCAGGGCAAGACCAACGCACCACCCTACTCCGAGGCCTTCCGTGCGATGGCGGCCGGTTGTGGCGTGACCCTGGTCGAGCGGCTCGAGGACCTCACGGACGCGGACGTGATCTTTTCCGCCGTCGTCGTTGCCGTTGCGGCTGAAACGGGTGAGGCCATTTCCAGGATCGTCCGTCCCGGCTGCCTCGTCGTGGACATCAACGCCGCGACCCCGCAGACGAAAAGGCGCGTCGCCGCAGCCGTGGAGGCCCGCGGCGGTCTGTTTGCGGATGCGAACCTGATGGGGTCGGTCGATCTCTACGGTGCCGCGGTTACGCTCTACACGTCCGGCAGCGGCGCCGAGCGCTTCGCGGAGATGTTCAGGCCGCTCGGCTTCCGTATCGAGGTCGCGGGCCCCGAAGCCGGAACGGCAGCGGCCGTGAAGATGCTGCGAAGCGTGGTGACAAAAGGCATGGAGGCGCTGCTGGTCGAGGCGCTGACCGCCGCGACGCTCGCCGGCGTGCGCGACGAAGCCATGCACGGGCTTTGCACGTCGATGGATGCCACCCCCTTCAGCAAATTCCTGGACATGTGCGTCCGTTCCGACGTGCTGCACGCCGGGCGCCGCGCGGTGGAAATGGATGGCGTAGCCGCAGGCTTGCGGGAATTAGGTTTCGATCCCGTGATGACCACCGCCACGGCGGCGCGATTGAAGGTCTCTGCACAGCTAGGCCTGCGAGACGAATTTGCGCAACGGTCCAGCTATTCGGCCGACGAGGTGCTGGACCGATATGCGCATGCCGTAGCCGCCTCGGGCGAGATCGACGAGAGACTATAGACAGGACGAGGTTCACTCCGAGAGCTGAAACCGTTCGAAGCGATCGAGCTCCTCCTCGATCACGCGCTTCAGCTCCTTGCGTCCCGTCGTCTTCCTGCCCTGCCCGACCCAGGTCCATTTCTGCATCAGGAGCTTCTTCGCCTGCCGGTCGGTCTTGAGGTCGAGCGCGGCGACGATCTCGTCGCCGACCAGCACCGGCAGCGCGAAATAGCCGAGCTTGCGTTTGGCCTTCGGCACATAGGCCTCGAACAGATGGTTGTAGCCGAAGATGAGGCTGGTGCGCTTGCGCTGGATGATCAGGGGATCGAACGGCGAGAGGATGTGCACGAGATCCGGCGGAGGCCTCTCGCCGCCCGCCTCCAGCACCGTAGGCCTCGCCCAATGCTCCTGCTTGCCGGCACCGTCGATCGCGACGGGAACGAGCTCGCCGCGGCGGACGCGCGAGGCGATCATGCCCGCCACCGCCTTCTTGCGCGGCGCATCGAGATGGCAGATCGAATCCAGGCTGACGATTCCCTGCGAGCGCAGCGCGCGGTCGAGCAGATAGGTCGTGATGTCCTTGTTCGAGGCAGGTTTCGGCAGCTTGTCGCAGCCGAAATGGCGCGTCATCAGCTCGTAGGTCTTGAGCATGCCCTGGCGCTCGCTGACGGTCGCAACGCCCGTATAAAAGGCGAGCTGCAGGGCCCGCTTCGATGGTTTGCGGCTCTGCCAGAGGTGCTCCTTCTCGGTGAGCACGTCGTCCTCGATGTCGCGGATCGTCAGCGGGCCGGCGCGCAGCAGCCTCATCACCTTGCGCGTGTCTGCGGGCTTGACCGAGGCGTACCATTTGTGGCCCTCGCGGCGGTGCTCGCGCATCGCCGGGAGGAAAAAGCGGAAGTCGCCAGCCGGCACGTAGGAGAGCGCATGGGTCCAGTATTCGAACACGCTTTTGTCGGCGCTCTGGGCCTGGCGCAGATCGGCGCGCCGATAGGACGGGATACGGCTGAACAGGATGTGGTGGTGGCAGCGCTCGATGACGTTGATGGTGTCGATCTGCACATAGCCGAGATGGGAGACCGCATCCGCAACGGCCTGCGCGCCCTCGCCGAACGGCGTGCGTTCATCCAGCCGCTGGGCATGCAGCCAGATCTGCCGGGCCTGTGTGGTGGTGAGGGGGAGAGGTTTTGGCGCGCGTGACATTGCAAGACGCAATGTAGCGGGATTCGCGCCAAGAGAAAGAACGGGGCAAAGCCGCCGTCAAAGAAAAGCCGCGCTGCCATCTGCTGCCAGCGCGGCCGGATGGCGCGCGGCGCGCCTACTTCATCGACATCGCCTTCTGCGACTTCATGTAGTGCGCACAGGCGCTCTTCATCTTGCCGTTGCTCATGTCGGTGTTGGCCATCGCCATTTCCTTGTTGGCTGCCATCTTGGCCGGCGTGTCGGGGGTGCCGCCCATCGTGGCGGCGGTCTTCATCATGTTATCCTTGGTGCACGCCATCATGGCGGCGGATGCGGGGGACAGCGAAAGAGTAAACGCGACAAAGGCTGCAGCCGTGAGCAAGGTCTTCATCAAAAAGTCTCCTCCGTAAAACGAAACCGGCGTCATGCCGGCCTTCGCAATTACGTATTCTCTCGCGCAGACGTTTCGCAGAGAAGACAATTTTCTTGCTGCAGCGCGAAGGCAGACGCGGTCAGCGGCTTTCCTTCGTCGCCCCGGACCGGCCGCCGAGACTGCCTGTGGCGACGTCCGGCTCACACGACGCCCTGCCGCGCCCTTCGGCCTGGCAGCGATAGACGCTGCCGGTGAGACGGTCGACCAGCCACATGTTCTCGTCGTTCGGCGTTTCGAGGCCGACATAGCGTGAGGTGAGGCTCGTGACCAGCGTCGACAGCAGGATCGCCAGCGCGATCATCGCCGCGCCGATATAGATGGGCATGGAACTCAGGGACACAGTCCGATCCGGCGGACCACTGCGATAGAACTGGTACTCACTCGGCCTCGGCACGGGACGGTACTCGGCTCCCCTCGTCTGCGGTTGGTGGCGAGGAATCCTGCTAGGCGTGCATCTGGCCGATTTCTTGTTCGCGAGCAGGCGGGGCGGCGACGGCTTTGCGACGATCGGTGTGCGCAGGTTTCTGCAAGCGAGCCAGGCCCAAAGTGATCCGGATCACGCCAAAGCTGCGGCGCCCCGAACCCGCGCGGGGAGCGGGCACGACAATCGCAGTTCACCCACCGTACAGATTCGGGGAGTTGAGCACTGGCCGCCTGCTTCCCGCAGCCGAACCGCCGCAAAACGCGCTGGGATCGCCACAGAAGCTGCCATTACCACCGTGACCAGGATCACACTTTGGCTTTTGAACCTCCCCTATGCTCGCAGCATCAAATCGCCATCAGGCGTTACAGCGAGGAATACGACAATGACCCGTTTTGATAAGTTTTTTGGACTGAAGGCGATCACTCTTACCGCGGCGCTATCGATGACGGCGAGCTTTGCGCTGGCCGGCGACAACAACGTCTCGACCGACAAGATCCTTGACGCGCTGAAGCCGAAGCCGCTGACCCGCGGCCTGTCCGTCGGTCCGCAGGCCGATACGGCCACGCAAGCCAAGGAAGCGACGTTCCTGAACACGGTGCGCAACCGCTCGACCCGCTCGCTCTCGATGGGCGAGCGCGAGCAGATCGCCGAGTTAGCTGCGACCAAGCCGAAGATCGATCTGGAGATCCAGTTCGACTACAACTCGGCCGACATCGCCAAGACCTCGGTGCCGTCGGTGCAGGCGCTCGGCAAGGCGCTGTCCGATCCGGCGCTCAAGGGCTCGACCTTCGTGGTCGCCGGCCACACCGATGCGATCGGCGGCGAAGAGTACAACCAGGGGCTCTCCGAGCGGCGTGCCGACACCATCAAGAAGTACCTGGTGCAGAACTACGGCCTCAACGGCACCGATCTCGTCACCGTCGGCTATGGCAAGACCAAGCTGAAGGATACCGCCAACGGCGCCGACCCGATCAATCGCCGCGTCCAGGTCGTGAACATGGACACCAAGACCGCGTCGAAATGATCTGATAAGCAACTGCCGGCCAGCAAGCCGCCTGCCGCTCGAACGGCAGGCGGCTTTCTGTTGTCAGATCCAGCTCTGGAACAGCATCAGCCGATTGAACGTCTGCAGCGACGTGCCGATGAAGGCCGCCGAGATCGGCAGCATGACGACAAAGCCGATCGCGGCGACACCGACATAGGCCCACAGCAGCCAGCCCGGC
The DNA here is from genome assembly GCF_028128625.1 of Bradyrhizobium sp. CCBAU 45389. Taxonomy (NCBI): domain Bacteria; kingdom Pseudomonadati; phylum Pseudomonadota; class Alphaproteobacteria; order Hyphomicrobiales; family Nitrobacteraceae; genus Bradyrhizobium; species Bradyrhizobium sp. CCBAU 45389. Next base: position 118,157 of record NZ_LBIY01000006.1, read on the forward strand.
AGGCCGCCCCGCCGCAAGACGTAGACCAGCGCAAGCGAAGCCGCGGTCGCGGCCGGCAGGTAGTAGTAGATGAATCCCAGCGTGCGCGGCAGCAGCGCCCAGGCAAGCCACGGGCCGAAGTAGAACGCCGCGATCAGGAACGCATCCCACCGGCGCATGACGATGAAATCGCGCAGCACGACGGCGAGCGCGAGCAGGGCCGGCCACAACACCAGTGGATTGCCGAGGAAGACGATCGCGGAGATATTGTCCTCCGCCGTCTTGTCGAACAGAAACCAGACCGGGCGCGCAAGCAGCGGCCAGGACGGCCACGAGCTCATATAGGTGTGCCCGGCGATCGCAGTCGTGGTGTTGTCGGCAAAGATCCGGCGCTGCGCCTCGACCAGATCCGGCAGCGACAATCCGTAGAGCGGAACGAACGCGGCGAGATAGGTCATCGCCGGCAGTACGGCGAAGCAAAGCGCGACATGGAGCGCCTTGAAGTCCGGCCAGAGGTCGGGCCGGTACCAATCGTCCGGCTTCGCGTCGGCGAACAGCGTGCGCCAGCCCTGCATCAGGCGGATCGCCGCGACGATGGCGATGCAGACGCCGAGCGGAAACAGGCCGCTCCATTTGCAGGCCGCGGCAAGGCCGAACAGGCAGCCCGCGAATGCGAACTGCGCATGCGGCCGCTCTTTGCGGAAGCCATGCATGAAGGCGGCGGTCGCGAGCAGACCGAAGCCGAGCGCGAAGATGTCGAGCATCGCAATGCGCGCCTGCACGTAGATCATCTGGTTGAACGCCGCGATCAGCGCGGCGGCGATCGCCGGCCCTTGCGCGGCGAACAGCGCGAGGCCGCAGAGATAGATCGCGACGATGGCGAGTGCGCCAAACAATGCCCCGGGATAGCGCCAGGCAAACGCGTTGTCGCCGAAGGTCGCGATCGACGCCGCGATCAGCTCCTTGGCCAGCGGCGGATGCATCGGATTGAGCATCGGCTGCGACATCGCGGGCGCCAGCATCTGCCGTGCGGCCGGTACGTAATGTACCTCGTCGAAGACGAATTTTTCCGGCGCGGCGAGACCGATCAGCAGCGCCAGATGCGCGATCAGGAAAATCGCGACAGCAATCACTGCGCTCCGCGACACCTTCGGAACCGCAGGCAATTTGATCGGCACTTCTGGGGATGTTTTGCGTGGCAAATTTGCGTCACCGCGGGCAAAAACGAAAGTCACTCTTCTCATTGAACGCAATCCGCCGCAAGTGTCACTAAGCATAACGCACGTCCACGCCGCTTGTGATAATTTCGCTACATCAGAAGCGCGCGCGGTCCGGTACGATCAGGGGCACATCGATCGGTTGCGAAATGAATTTGCGTTTTTGGCTTTTCCCCACACTGCTCACGGCCGCATTGTGCGCCGCGCCCTGCGCGCAGGCGCAGACGCGCGTCGGCGAAGCCGTCGTGATCCAGAACGAGGTGGTGCGGGTGGCCGCGACCACGACGCCGATCAGCGTCGGCGACAGCATGCTGCGCGACGAGACCGTACGCACCGGCGCCGACAGCGCAGCGCGCTTCGTCATGGCCGACAGCACCAATTTGTCGCTCGGCCCGAGCGCCACGCTGAAGCTCGACCGCACCGTCTTCAACGACGAGCACAGCTATCGCGACGTCGCGATCCGGATGACGACGGGCGCATTCCGCTTCGTCACCGGGCATTCCGAGAAGACCGCCTACAAGATCACGACGCCGCTCGCGACCATCGGCGTGCGCGGCACCACGCTCGACATCCTCTCCCAGCGCGGCCGCTCGGTCGTCGTGCTTCAGGATGGAGCCGCGAGCGTCTGCACGCTGAGCTTCCAATGCGTGCAACTGACCCAGCCCGGCGACACCGCGATCATCACCTCGACCGGCGGCAAGGTCTCCATCACCAAGACCAGCACGCCGCCCTGGACCTTCGCCGCCAACTGCGCCGCGAGCGCCGGGCTGTGCGCGGTCAACCAATACGCCGACGCCTCGCCGACCATCACGCCCGCCGTCCATGACGACGGCATGCTGTGCGGGCGGTGACGATGGTAAAGTTCGACTTCAGGCGCCTCATCCTCGCCGCTGCACTGACCGCAGCCGCTGCGTTTTCGCTTCTCGCTTTCGATACGCGTTCGGCAGCGGCCCAGTCGGCGGAGTGCGAGTCCGAGTGCGGCGAGCCGACGCCCTACCCGTCGCCGACCTACTCGCCGTCCCCAACGCCCACACCGACACCGACACCGGCACCGACGCCCACACCGGCACCGTCTCCCTCGCCGAATCCGTATCCGTCGCCGAGCCCGACACCGACGGGCGCGGATTCCAGCGGCAATTCGATCGGCGGCCTCGCCAATCAGCGCTTCAACCAGATGATCACCAACCGGGTGCTCGGCACGGTGCTGCTCGGCGTTAACGAGCAAATCAATTGCAGCGACTGCATCAGCGCGTTCGGCTCGGCCGGCTCGTTCTCGGCCGGCATCCACGGCCGCAAGGAGCTGACCAACAATCTTTCGCTGCTCGCCGGCATCGCCTACACGCAATACAACGAGGGCGGCTACAAGATCACCAGCGCGCCGATCGGCGCCTTCGCGCTCCGCTACGACTTCACCGATTGGGGCTCCTCGCGCCCATTCTTCGACGTCGGCACCATCCTGACGCCATGGGAGAAGGCGCGTTACACGCGCAGCTACAACACCAGCCTCGGTCCGGTGAGCGTCACGAGCTCGACCAACGCTTCGAACTACGCGGTCTACGGCCGCGCCGGCTGGATGAGCCGCGTGTCACCGCGCGACGAGGTCGCAGCCTCGATCGAGGTCTGGCAGCTCTGGCAGCGCGTCTCCGGCTATAGCGACAATGCGGTGGCGTTCAATCCATTCGACGCCACCATCGCTGATGGCACCGACCGCACCAGCCTCGTCAAGATCGGCGGCCAGTGGACGCATCTCTACGGCAGCAACATCGAGACCAACATCAACGGCGGCTGGGTGCAGTCGTTCGCCAGCCATAGCGGCATCGTCGCCACGGTGACCGGCAACGGCACGGTGGTGCCGACCATGGGCAACCAGGGCTGGTTCGAATATGGCGGCCGCCTCGGCTTCCGCGTGCAGAAGGGTTGGATCGTGGATTTGTTCGCCAACGGCACGCTGGGTCCGCAGCCGGTCGGCAACACGATTCATGGCGGCGTGGGGCTGAGGATCAATTATTAGCCGGCGGGCCCGGTCTCGTAGGGTGGGCAAAGCGACAGCGTGCCCACCAACTCTCGCGATCGGGGATGGACGGTGGGCACGGCGCTTTGCGCCTTTGCCCACCCTACGGCACCTGTGCTGACGCCCCTACGGCACCTATGCTGCCCTCACGCCGCCGACTTGCCCTCGAACGCGCGCCGCAACACCTCCACGTCCAGCTTCACCATCTTCATCATGGCCTGCATCGCGCGCGCGGCCGCAGCCTTGTCGGGGCTCGACAGGAATTCGAACATCACCTTCGGCACCACCTGCCAGGCCACGCCCCAGCGATCCCTGAGCCAGCCGCACTGCTCCTCCTTGCCGCCATCGGCGAGGAACGCATTCCAGACGCTGTCGACCTGGGCCTGGTCGTCGCAATGGATCATCAACGAGATCGCGTGGGTGTACTCCATCTTCATGCCGCCATTGAGCGCGACCAGCGGCTGCCCAGCCACCGTGAACTCGACGACGAGCACGGAGCCAGTCTTGCCGGACGGGCCGTCCGAGACATTGCGCTGAACGTGCGTGATCTCCGAATTCGGCACCAGCGAGGTGTAGAACTTCGCGGCTTCCTCGGCATCGCCATTAAACCACATGCAGGGCACGAGCTTGGACATCGTGAATGCTCCTCTTCAGCTGGCTTGGGTTTCGCTCAGGCATGCGCCATGTCGGACTGCGCGGCGAAGGCCGCGAGGTCCATCCAGTTCACACCCCACATGTGGCCGTCCGGATCCTCGAAGCTGCGGCCGTACATGAAGCTGTATTCGTCCTTCGGGCCGGGATCGGCCACCCCGCCGGCGGCCTCGGCCCTGGCGACGATGTCGTCGACCTCATCGCGGCTGTCCGCGGACAGGCAGAACAGCACCTGGTTCGAGGTCCTGGCATCCGCGATCGGCTTCGGCGTGAACTGGCGGAACTTGTCGTGGGTCAGGAGCATGGCGAAAATGGTCTCGGAGAAGACCATGCAGCTCGCCGTATCGTCGCAAAATTGCGGGTTCCTGACCGCCCCGATCGCCTCGTAGAAAGCGGTCGCGCGCTTGAGGTCGGTCACCGGCAGATTGACGAAGATCATCCTGGGCATCGGAAGCTCCTTGGGCGGGTTCCACCCAAGGACGGACGGGCCAACAGCCACCCGACACAGCTTCCGGATATTTTTTGAGGCTGCGCCTGCGCGGTTCTGCCGCATAGAACCGGCAGGCGATCAGGCAGGCTTACTTCTTCTCGCTGGGGTCCCGGTGCACGGGGTCGATCCACAGCACGGTCTCGGGCTTCTCGACCGGCTCGATGTCGAGGTTGATCGCCACCGCCTCGCCGTCGCTGCGCACCAGCACGCATTCCAGCACCTCGTCCGGGCTGGCGTTGATCTCCTGGTGCGGCACGTAAGGCGGGACGAAAATGAAATCGCCGGGGCCGGCCTCCGCAGTGAATTGCAGCTTCTCGCCCCAGCGCATCCGCGCCTTGCCCTTCACGACGTAGATGACGCTTTCGAGGTGGCCGTGGTGATGCGCGCCGGTCTTGGCGTCGGGCTTGATGTTCACGGTGCCGGCCCACAATTTCTGCGCGCCGACGCGCGCGAAATTGATGGCTGCCGCGCGGTTCATGCCCGGTGTCGACGGCACGTTGGTGTCGAGCTGGTTGCCGGGAATGACGCGCACGCCGTCATGTTTCCAGCGATCGTCATGATCGTGGTCATGGTGGGAATGCGAATGGTCATGGCCGGTCATGTGACTTGCTTTCTGTTGGTTCCGTGCGCGCCAAACTAACCCAAAGCCGCATCCGCAAGCCATACCAAAATCGGAACTCTCGTAGCTGCCTGACGTTGTCCTCGCGAGCAAAATCGAAGGAGAATTTTCATGGGTAGCACGACCGACAAGATCAAAGGCACGGCCAACGAGGCGATCGGCAAAGCCAAGCAGGGTGTCGGTGAAGCCACCGGTTCCGACCGCATGAAGGGCGAAGGCGCGGTCCAGGAAGTCAAGGGCAAGGGCCAGCAGGCCATGGGCGACGCCAAGGACGCCGCGAAGGAAGCGATGGATCGCGCCGCGGCTGCCGCACGCCGCGCGGCAGAGTGACGCGCGTAGAACTGGAAATGAAAAGACCGGCCGCAAGGCCGGTCTTTTTGTTTGTGCTGTCATTCCGGGGCGGCTCGAAGAGCCGAACCCGGAATCTCGAGATTCCGGGTTTGATGCTACGCATCGCCACGGAATGACGGTGTGAATTATTTCACCGCGAGCAATTCCACATCGAACATCAGCGTTGCGTTCGGCGGGATCACGCCGCCGGCGCCGCGCGCGCCATAGCCGAGCTGCGGCGGAATGATCAGCGTGCGCTTGCCGCCGACCTTCATCGAGGCGACGCCCTCGTCCCAGCCTGCGATCACGCGGCCCTTGCCGATCGGAAACTCGAACGGCTCGTTGCGATCGACCGACGAGTCGAATTTCTTGCCCTTCTGGCCGTTCTCATAAAGCCAGCCGGTGTAGTGCATCACGCAGATCTGGCCGGGCTTCGGCGAAGCGCCGGTGCCGACGACACTGTCGATAGTCTGCAAGCCTGAAGCTGTGGTCATGGTCTTTCCTGCGGTCTGGGCCGAGGCCGTGGTGGAAACGAAATCGGACACGCTGGCGATCACCGTGATCGCGAGTGCCGACATGATAGCGAAGAGCACGCGCTGGAAACGCTGCATTAGACACCTTCCATTTGAGGCGGGAGGTGTCTAACCCAACGCCGACGCCGTTTCCACCCCTTTAGACCTCGATATTTTCCAGCCTGACGGGGAGCTTGCGGATGCGCTGACCGGTGGCGTGATAGAGCGCATTGCAGATCGCCGCATTGGTGCCGACATTGGCGAGCTCGCCCAGGCCCTTCGCACCCGCGGGGTTGATGTGATCGTCCTGCTCGGAGAGCAGGATCACCTCGACGCCGGGTACGTCCGCATTCACGGGCACGAGATAATCGGCAAGATTGTCGTTGACGTAGCGCGCGTTGCGCTCGTCGATCTCGGTGGCCTCGAGCAGTGCCGAGGACATGCCCCAGATCAGGCCGCCCATCAGCTGGCTGCGCGCCGTGCGCGGGTTCATGATGCGGCCGGCCGCGAACGCGCCGACGAGGCGAGGACAGCGGATTTCGTGCGTGAAGCGGTTGACCCTGACCTCGACGAATTCGGCACCGAATGCGTAGGCGATCTTGTCCTTCATTTGATGGCCGCCGACGAGCCGGACGTGCCCGCTATGCATGGCCTTGAACGAGTCCAGCGGCGCGCCCTCCGGCTTCCACTCGCCATATTCCTCGACCACGCCGACGCCGAGCGCATCGAACGCCTTCTCGATATCGAGCGGACGATCGCTCTTCGCCGCCTGCGTGCTCGGCGCCTGGCTGATGCCGACGGTCTCCTTGGCCTTCTCCGTGAGGCTGTCGCTCGGCATCACGGCCTTGAACAGGCGCTGGCGGATCTGGTCGCACACCATCATCACCGCCGAGCAGGTGCTGGCGGTCGAGTTCGAGCCGCCCGCAACCGGCGCCGGCGGCAGATCGCTGTCGCCGATGAAGACAGCAACCCTCTCCAGGGGCACGCCGAGCCGCTCGGCCGCGGTCTGCGCGATGACCGTATAGGCGCCGGTGCCGATCTCATGGCCGGCGATCTCGACGCGGGTGCGGCCGTCGCGCTGGAGGCGCACACGGGCCGCTGCCGGTCCCATCTGGGTCGGGTAGCAGGTGGCCGCGCAGCCATAGCCGATCAGCCAGTCACCCTCCGCCATCGATTTCGGCTGCAGCGATCGCTGCGCCCAGCCAAAGGCTTTGCCGGCTTCGTCAAAGCATGCCATCAGCGATCGCGACGTATAGGGCTTGCCGCCGATCGGCTCATTGGTGGTGTCGTTGATGCGGCGGAGCTCGACCGGGTCCATGTCAAGCTTCACGGCGAGCTCGTCCATCGCGCTTTCCAGCGCAAACAGATACGGCACCTCCGGCGGCGAGCGCATGAAGCCGGGCGTGTTGCGGTCGGCGCGCACGATCGACACCAGACTGTCGACGTTCGGGCAGGCATAGAGCCGCGTGGTGGTCTTGGTGCCGCCGACACAATAGGCGTCCGGCCGCGAGGAGACCTCGGCGCCCTCATGTCTGAGCGCCACCAGCTTGCCGTCGCGGCTGGCGCCGAGCTTGATCTCGTGGCGCGTCTCGGCGCGGTGGGTCGTGATGGTGAAGCCCTGGTCGCGGGTCGGGACCAGCTTGATCGGCCGGTTCAGCCGCCTGGCGATGCCGGCGATGATGGCGGTGCGCGGCGTCATCGAGCCGCGCGAACCGAAGCCGCCGCCGACGTAAGGGTTGACCACGCGCACCTTGTCGGCATCGATACCGAGCTGCTCGGCGACGCCGTTCTTCAGGCCATGGACGTATTGGCTCGGCTCGTAGATGACGAGATCGTCCCCGATCCAGGCGCAGCTCGTCGAAAACAGCTCCATCGGATTGTGGTGCTGCGTCGGCGTATCGTAGGCGGCGGTGAGCTGTATCTCGGCCCCTTCGAACGCCTTGGCGAAATCGCCGACCTTCGGGTCTTCCTTGAACTGCGAATTTTGTCCCTTCGCCGCGGCCGTCGTCGTGCCCGGCGAGTCGAAGGTCGCGCTGGGCGTAGCGATCGTATAGCCGACCTTGACGCGGTTGGCCGCCTCGCGCGCGGCCTCGTAGCTTTCGGCGATAACGACCGCGATGATCTGTCCGTCATGGGCGATGTCGGGCGACTTCAGCGGCTGGATCGTGGTCCCGGCATAGCCGCCATTGCTGAACAGCTTCGACTCCTTCAGCTTCGGCGCGTTCTCGTGCGTGACGATGTCGATCACGCCGCGGACGGCCCTGGCGTCGTCGAGGTCAAAATTGTCGATGCGGCCCTTGGCAATCGCGCTGGTGACGAGGAACGCATAGGCCGGATTGGCCAGCGGCATGTCGGACGCGTAGGTCGCCCGCCCCGTGACCTTCGAGCGCGCGTCATAACGCGGCACGGGCTGGCCCATATTCGCCTTCGGCTCGGGAGCTGCAACGGTCATGGTCAAATCTCCATCGTTACGGCCTGCTGGAGCGCGCGTGCCATCACGCGCTTGCCGAGCGCGATCTTGAAACTGTTGTGCCGGCGGCCGCGAGCATCTGCAAAGGCGGCATCGGCAGCGCGCTGCGCCAGGCCGTCATCGAATTTCTGCCCCTTGAGCAGCGCCTCTGCCTCGCGGGCGCGCCAGGGGACAGTGGCAACGCCGCCGAGCGCGATCCGTGCGTCCCGGATCGTGCCATCCCGCACGTCAAGCGCGATCGCAGCGGACGACAAGGCGAATTCGTAGGACTGCCGGTCCCGCGCCTTGAGGTAGACCGAACGCGGCCAGCGGCCGGTCACGACAAAGGCCGAGATCAACTCGCCCGGCTGAAGCGTGGTCTCGATATCAGGCGAATTGCCCGGCGCCTTGTGCAGCTCCGCGAAGGGCATGCTGCGGCTGCCGGACTTGCCGGTGATCTCGACCGTCGTATCCAGCGCGATCAGGGCCTGCGCGAAATCGCCGGGATAGGTCGCGATACACTGGTCGGAGACGCCGAGCACGGCGTGCATGCGGTTGACGCCGTCCATCGCCGCGCAACCCGAGCCCGGATTGCGCTTGTTGCAGTTCTCGTAGGAGACATCGCGAAAATAGCTGCAGCGCGTCCGCTGCATCACGTTGCCGCCGAGCGTTGCCATGTTGCGCAACTGGGCGCTGGCGGCGAGCTTCAGCGAATTGGCGATAACAGGATAATTGCGCTGGATCTCGTCATGCGCGGCGACGTCGGACATTTTTGCAAGCGCGCCGAGCCGAAGGTTCTCGCCGTCCGGCTCGATCGTCGACCAACCCCGCGCGAGTGGATTGATGTCGACGATCGCGGTCGGCCGCATCACGTCGAGCTTCATCAGATCGATCAGCGTGGTGCCGCCGGCAAGCGGCTGCGCGGCGGCCTGGGTCAGCGGATTGTTGGCCGCGGCAGCGGCGCTGAGCGCCTGCACCGCCATGTCGGGGTCCGTCGCCCTCTGATACAGGAAGGATCGCATGCGCTTAGCCTTTCGAGATCTCGGGCGCCGCCTGCTTCACGGCCGCGACGATGTTGGGATAGGCGGCACAGCGGCAGATATTTCCGCTCATATATTCGCGGATGTCGGCCTCGGAGCCCGCATGACCTTCCTTGACGCAGGCAATCGCCGACATGATCTGGCCGGGCGTGCAATAGCCGCATTGGAACGCATCGTTGTCGACGAAGGCCTGCTGCATCGGGTGCAGGCGATCATCGGTAGCGAGGCCTTCGATCGTCGTGATCTCCTGCCCTTCGGCTGCGAGCGCCAGCGTCAGGCACGACACCACGCGGCGGTCACTGATCAGCACCGTGCAGGCACCGCACTGGCCGTGATCGCAGCCTTTCTTGCTGCCGGTGAGGCCCATATGCTCGCGCAGCGCGTCGAGCACGGTCGTGCGCGCATCGATGCGCAGGCGCCGATCCTTGCCGTTCACATGCAGCGTGACATCGACCGGCAGTGATGGATCCTGCGCAGCCGGTGCGCGCGCGTCCTGCGCGGCCGCGCGCGCCGTGATCGGAACAAGCGCGCTGCCGGCAGCACCCGCCATGAAGGCGCGTCGGTCGAAGCCGGATGGTCTGGAACTCGAGTTGTCGGGCATGAACGGCCTCCGCCGCTTTCGGATCAAGCGGCGCACACCTGCGCCGCTCCGCCCTTAACTGGGAGCGATGAGCCCCGTTCCGAATGAGAAAGGGCGGCGCAACAGATGCCGCGCCGCCCTCCGTCAACTTTTCCTGATCGTCTGCGAGGAACTGTCTCGCGAAGATCAATAACCCAGTGCGCAGCCGTCCTTGCGCGGATCGGAACCACCGGTGAGCGTGCCCTTGTCCCAATCGATCCAGATCGCCTGGGCGCCGCCGAGCGGGCCGACCACGCTGGTGGTCTTGTGGCCGAGCTTCTTCAGGCCCTCGACGATGTCGGCGGGAACGCTGTCCTCGAGCTGGTACTGGCCCTCGTAGTGCAGGCCGCGCGGCATGTCGATCGCCTCCTGCACGTCGCAGCCATAGTCGAGAATGTTGGTCAACAGATGAGTCTGGCCGGTCGGCTGGTACTGGCCGCCCATCACCGCGAACGACATCGCGGAACGGCCGCCCTTGGTCAGCAGGCCCGGCATGATCGTGTGCAGCGGACGCTTGCCGCCTTCGATGCAGTTGGGATGGCCCGGCTGGATGCGGAAACCGCCGGCGCGGTTCTGGAACAAGACGCCGGTCTTGTTGGAGACGATCGCCGAGCCGAAGGAATGCGCGACCGAGTTGATGAACGAGCAGACGTTCCGATCCTTGTCCACCACCGTGATGTAGATGGTCGAGGGATTCATCGGGGGCGCAACGTTCGGCAGGTCGAGCATGCCGTCCATGCGGATCTTGCTGATGTACTCGTCGGCAAAACCCTTCTCGAGCATCTCGGCGACGTTGATCTTCATGTGCTCGGGAGAAGCGACGTGCATCTCGCGATTCATGTAGGCGATGCGCGCGGCTTCGGCCTCGAGATGGAAGCGCTCGACGCTGACGGGCGCGTACTTGGTCAGGTCGAAGCGCGACAGGATGTTGAGCATCAACAGCGCGGTGACGCCCGGGCCGTTCGGCGGGCACTGCCAGACGTCATGGCCCTTGTAGGAGGTGCCGATCGGCGTCGTCGTCTCGGTGGTGTGCGCGGCGAAATCATCGAGCGTGTGCAGGCCGCCGATGCCGCGCAGGGTCTCGACCATATCCTCCGCGATCGCGCCCTTGTAGAAGGCGTCGCGGCCGTCCTTGGCGATCGCGCGCAGCGTCTTGCCGAGCTCGGCCTGGCGGATGACGTCGCCGGCCACCGGCGGCTTGCCGCCCGGCAGCAGGTAGCGCACGGTGTTGGTGCCGGCCTTCAGCTTCTCGAACTGGTTCTTCCAGTCGAAGGCGATGCGCGGCGCGACGACATAGCCTTCCTCGGCCGCCTTGATCGCGGGCTGGAGCAGGCGGTCGAAGCCGAACTTGCCGTGATCGCGCAGCACGGTCGCAAAGGCGTCGATCACGCCGGGGATCGAGACGGCATGCGCCGAGGTCAGCGGCACGGAATTGATCTTGCGCTCGAGATACCAGTCGGCGCTGGCCGCCTTCGGGGCGCGGCCGGAGCCGTTATAGGCGATGATCTTGCCTTCGCCGCGCGGCTGGATCAGCGCAAAGCAGTCGCCGCCGATGCCGGTCGACTGCGGCTCGATCACGCCGAGCACGGCCGAGCCGGCGACCGCGGCGTCCACCGCCGTGCCGCCCTCGCGCAGCACCTCGATCGCGGCCAGCGAGGCCTGCGGATGCGAGGTCGCGACCATGGCGTTGGTGGCATGGACCGTGGACCTGCCGGGGAAATGGAAGTTTCTCATCGAATTCTTGCTCTCGTTAGGCTTTCTTGGCCGTGGATGCGCGCGCCGCGCCGTCTCGGAAAAACCGGGTCTACATGGCACATTCCGGCCGGTCGGGGCAATGCTGGCATACCAGGGAAATGGCAGCCATCCGCTGGGCGTATAGACCTTTTGCAGGCGCTCGCGATGCGGGTTTTCCGGGCGCCGGCCGCCTGCTAAACGAGCGGCCATGACGTCCCAGAACATGGCTTACAAGGTCTGCGCCTTCTATCAATTCGCCGCCCTGCCCGATTACCGCGAGCTGCGCGAGCCGCTGCGCGCGTTCTGCGCCGGCCTGGCGCTGAAGGGCAGCGTGCTGCTGGCCGAAGAGGGCATCAACGGCACCATCGCGGGCGCGCCCGAGGCGATCGACACCTTCGCCCACGAGCTCGCACACGGCGCCCTGTTCGGCGGCCGGCTGAACAATCTCGAATTGAAGTTCTCGACCGCGGCGGCGATGCCGTTCGGCCGGCTCAAGGTGCGGCTGAAGAAGGAGATCGTCACGCTGGGCGATACGGCCGCCGATCCGACGCGCCAGGTCGGCACCTATGTCGATGCGAACGAATGGAACGCGCTGATCGCAGCTCCCGACACGCTTGTGCTCGATACCCGCAACGCCTTCGAGGTCGCGATGGGCACGTTCGAGGGCGCGGTCGATCCTGACATCAGGAGCTTTGGCCAGTTCAAGGAGTTTGCCGCGCAGCAGCTCGATCCGGCCAAACACCGCAGGATCGCGATGTTTTGCACCGGCGGCATCCGCTGCGAGAAGGCGAGCGCGCACCTGCTCGCGCGCGGCTTTGCCGAGGTCTATCACCTCAGGGGCGGCATCCTGAAATATCTGGAAGTGGTGCCGGAGGCGCAGAGCCGTTGGCGCGGCGAATGTTTTGTGTTCGACGAGCGCGTCGCGCTCGGCCACGGTTTGCGGGAACGAGACAAGGACGCGGGCACGTGACGAATGAGATCAGGACGCTGAGCGAGCGCATCGACACGCTGGAGATGCGCATCGCCTATCAGGACGACACCATCGAGACGCTGAACCAGACCATCACCGCGCAGTGGAAGCAGATCGACGCGCTGACGCGGAAGATCGCAGAGCTCGGCGAGCGACTGCAGCAGGCCGAGGCCCATGCACCGGGACCTGCCAACGAGCGCCCGCCGCATTATTGAGCGATATTACTGGCCAACCGCCTTGGGCAGCAGGTTCGCGACCGGGACCGACATCATCAGGCGGTCACGGCCGCCTTCCTTGGCGGCGTAGAGCGCCTGATCGGCCGCCTCGACAAGGGTGCCGACGCCGGCAGTGCGCTCCAGTGCCGGCCGGCAGGCCGCACCGCCGAGCGAAGCGGTGACGTAGCCTGACGCATGATTGCTGGTGTGGACGAGGCCGGCCGCGCGAATCGCCTTGCGGATCCGCTCGCCGATCCGCGCGCAGCCCGCGGCATCGGTGTTCGGCAGCAGCATGGCGAATTCCTCGCCGCCGTAGCGCGCAGCGAGATCGCCGGGACGCTGCACCTCGGCGGCGATGACCTGCGCCACAACCCGCAGGCAGGCGTCGCCCGCGGGATGGCCGTACTCGTCGTTGTAAGCCTTGAAGCGATCGACGTCGATCATCAGCAAAGCAAGGCTGGAGCGATCGCGATAGGCGCGCGCCCACTCCTCGTTCAGGCGCTCGTCGAAGCGACGGCGGTTGGCGAGCCCGGTGAGACCGTCCTCGATCGCAAGCGTCTCGAGCTTGGTTTCGAGCTTCTTCTGCTCGGTGATGTCGCGCGAGATCGCGACCACGCCATCGACGCGGCCGTTGTCCTTGCGCGTCACCCGCATCGTCGATTCGAGCCAGACCTCGCCTTTCTGCCGGTGCGAGTTGCGGTAGGTGACGCGCGCCTCCTCCTTCTCGCCGCGCTTCATGGCGTCGACGAGGGCCTGGACCTGCGGCAGGTCTTCGGCATGAATGCCGGTGAGCGCGGGCGTTCCGATCAGTTGATTGGCCCGCCAGCCGACAACGCGAACCGACGACGGCGAGACATAGCGCAGCCGCTCGTCGAGCCCGATCCGGGTCACCATGTCGCTGGAGCCTTCGGCGAGCAGGCGGAAATGCGCTTCCTTCTCGACCAGGGCGGCCGCCATGCGCTGCCCGCGCTGCAACTGCCGCACCATCACCGCGCCGATGATCGCGATCAGCATGACCAGCGCAAGAACGTAGAGCATGCGGGAGATCGCGGCGGCGCGCCAGGGCGCCAGCAATTCGTCCCTGTCGACGGTGGCGAGCATCACCAGCGGATAACGCGTGCTGCGCTTGAAGAAGCTGACGCGCTCGGCGCCATCAAGCGGTGACTTGAAATGATAGGCGCCGCTCGGCCGTTGCAGGCTCGGATCGCGAAACAGCGGGGCGTCGGCAACGCTGCGGCCGACGAACTTGTCGTTGCTGGGATTGCGCGCGACGATCAGGCCGTCGCCATGCGTCAGCGCCACGGAGCTGTTGCGGCCGATCTCGAACTGCTCGTAGAAATGCGCGAGATATCGGGAGCTGATGGTCGCGAGCACCACCCCGCCGAAGCTGCCGTCCAGCTTGTTGAAGCGGCGCGACAGGGTGACGACCCATTCGCCGTCGATCAGGCTCTTCACGGGCCGTCCGAAATGAGGCTCGCGCTTCGGCGAGAGCTGGTGCTGGCGGAAGAACGCGTCGTCGCTGAAGGTCGAGCCGATCGTGCCGGGCGCGGTCAGCGAGTTGCCATGGTCGTCGATGATGGCAAAGCTGTGCACGCGCTCCATCGCCTTCTTGCGTGCCTCCAGGAGGTTCTTGAGCTTGGCGATCGTGGCGGGTTCGGTGCCGTCCATCTCCAGCCGGCTGACGACGCCGACGACGCCGGAATCGAGCAGATCGAGGCTGTCCTCGGCATGCTGGGTCAGCGAACGCGCAACGTTCGCCATCTCGGTTTCGGCGCCCCTGAGCACCGCATCGCGCGCGGCCCATTCGCGCCAGGCGCTGACGCCGAGGATGGTCGCGCAGGTCAGCACGACGAACGCCGCCGCACGCAGCGGCAGGCGGCTCCATCCGGCTCTTTGGGTAGCAGCGCTCATGCGGCAGAATTTCTCCGATTGGTTCGGAAACTCTGCTGCTTCTCTTAGTGAACTCTGAAATCACTACCGGAATACGCGGCGATCTCCCCGCTTTCCAGTAGTCTTACGGACGCCGGGATCAACGCATCGCTAACAAGACCTTAGCAGGCCTATCGGAATCCGGCGGCCCACGCCGCTAGCTGAAGATCGCCTTAACCTTGTCCCAGAGCGAGAGGCTATCGGCCTCCGCATCGGCCTTCGACGGCGTCGGCTGGGCCGCGCTGACGGGATCGGACGCGGGGAAGGTGTCTTCCAGACCCGTATCGAGCTTGCCGTGATGATCGGTGGCAAGCGCCTCGCGCAGATCGTCGGCGTGCTTGTCGTGCGGGGCGGGATTGAATCTCTCAGCCATGATCTCCTCCTTTGGCTGGTCAACGCGACCCGATTGCGCTGGTTCCCCTGTTCCGCTGAGCGCCGGGGCGGTGTATCAGGAGCCATAACCTCGTTCAGGACCATTCGTGCCCCAGCCTGCAAAAAAGCCATTCATCGACGTGCTCTCCGGCCAGCGCCAATCCGTCCCGCCCATGTGGATGATGCGACAGGCCGGCCGCTATTTGCCGGAATATCGCGAGGTGCGCGCCAAGGCCGGCGGCTTCCTCGACCTCTGCTTCAACCCGGAGCTCGCCGCCGAAGTCACGCTGCAGCCGATCCGCAGGTTCGGCTTCGACGCGGCGATCATCTTCTCCGACATTCTCGTGATCCCCTACGCGCTCGGCCGCTCGGTGCGCTTCGAGGCCGGCGAAGGCCCGCGGCTCGAGCCGCTCGACGATCCGGCGAAGGTTGCAACGCTGGCGCCGCGCGCCGATCTCGGCAAGCTTCAACCGGTGTTCGACGCACTGAAGATCGTGCGCGGCGCGCTCGATCCCAGGACCGCGCTGATCGGGTTCTGCGGTGCGCCGTGGACGGTGGCGACCTACATGGTCGCAGGCCACGGCACGCCCGACCAGGCGCCCGCGCGGATGATGGCCTACCGGCATCCCGAAGCTTTCTCGAAGATCGTCGACGTGCTGGTCGACAGCTCGATCGAGTATCTGCTGGCGCAGCTCGCCGCCGGCGCCGATGCCCTGCAGATCTTCGACACCTGGGCCGGCGTGCTGCCGCCGACCGAGTTCGTGCGATGGTCGGTCGAGCCGACGCGGCGCATCGTCGAGGGCGTGCGCGCGAAGGTGCCGGATGCGAAGATCATCGGCTTCCCCCGCGGTGCCGGCGCGCTGCTGCCCGGTTACGTCGAGGCAACCGGCGTCAACGGCGTCAGCATCGACTGGACCGCGGAGCCGGCCTTCATCCGCGAGCGCGTGCAGTCACGCGTCGCCGTGCAGGGCAATCTCGATCCGCTGGTGCTGATCACCGGTGGCGCCGCGCTCGACCGCGCGGTCGACAACGTGCTGGCCAATTTCGCCGAGGGGCGGTTCATCTTCAATCTCGGCCACGGCATCCAGCCGGAGACGCCGATTGCCCATGTCGAGCAGATGATCAGGCGGGTGCGGGGCTGAGGGATCGCTTTGCGGCCATCCTTCGAGACGCGCGCAAGGGCGCGCTCCTCAGGATGAGGCTAGTGTTCGCGGCCCCCCCAACTCCTCATGGTGAGGAGGGCCGCCTTGCGGCGCGTCTCGAACCATGAGCTGAGGGAAAAGAAAGCCCGCAAACAAAACCGCGAAAACAACCCCATGCACAGTAGAGAGACCATGCCCAATCAATGACTTAGCGTGCGCTGAAATGGGATGGGCCGTCATCGCACCAGATCGCGCCGAGGTTTGACCCGTCGGGCAAAACAGGGGCATAATGCCATCATCGCCCCCTTGAGAAATTTGGTGAGAGTCTAGCGCGGCCGGCTGCGCTCGATGATCTCCGCCGCGCCCTTCGCGAGCAGATCGAGACCCACCGCACGGCCGAGCTCGCGCGGGCGGTTGGCCGGCCCCGTGCGCGAGGCTTCGATGATGGTGTTGCCGGAAAGGTCGAGCACGGACGCCGTGAGCGACATCTGGTCACCTGCGATGGTGGAGAAGCCCGCCACCGGCGAATTGCAGTGGCCGTTGAGCACCCACAGCACCTCGCGCTCGGCATCGGCTGATGC
Organism: Bradyrhizobium sp. CCBAU 45389; assembly: GCF_028128625.1. Classification (NCBI taxonomy): domain Bacteria; kingdom Pseudomonadati; phylum Pseudomonadota; class Alphaproteobacteria; order Hyphomicrobiales; family Nitrobacteraceae; genus Bradyrhizobium; species Bradyrhizobium sp. CCBAU 45389. Next base: position 135,017 of record NZ_LBIY01000006.1, read on the forward strand.
ATGCGCGGCGGGATCGTCGATCGATGACAGGATTTTGCGCGTTTGCCAGTCCTGCGCGGCGCATTCGACGGCGACAATGCCCTGCCCGGCCGCCGGCAGCATCTCCGCCGCAGTGAATTCGTAGGCGATGCGATCAGCAAGTCCAACGCGGTCGAGGCCGGACCGCGCCATGATCAGCGCATCGGCCGGGCCCACCGCGCCGCCATCCGGCAGGCGCTGCTTCTCGCCATTGTCGAGCTTGCGCACGCGGGTGTCGGCGGCTCCCCGGAAGTGGATCACTTCCACATCCGGAAACAGCCGGCGCGCATAGGCGGCCCGGCGCACCGCGTTGGTGCCGATTTTAAAACCCTTGCCGCGGGACTGGCGCAGCGCCTCCAGCGTCACGCCGTCGCGCAGCACCAGTGCGTCGCCGGGCGGGTCGCGCGACAGGGTGGCGCCGATGACGAGGCCGGGCGTGTCCTCGTTGCCCGGCATGTCCTTCAGCGAATGCATCGCCGCCTGCAATTCGCCCGACAGCACGGCGGCGCGGATCTGCGCGACGAAGGCGCCGCCCTTGCCGCCATGCGGCAAGAGCTTGCTGGTCTGGTCGAGATCGCCCGTGGTGTCGAACTTGACGATCTCGACATCGAGACCGGGCACGGCGGCAGTCAGGCGGCGCGCGATCTCTTCCGTCTGTGCCAGCGCCATCGCGCTCTTGCGTGTGCCGATCTTGAATCGCGTAGCCAAGTCCAAACCCTCTCAAGCAGCGAAATTACCGCGCATCCTCCAATATCATGTCGGAGGCCTTTTCGGCGATCATGATGATCGGCGCGTTGGTGTTCCCCGAGACGAGGTCCGGCATGACCGAGCCGTCGACGACGCGAAGGCCTTCGAGCCCCCTCACCCTCAGCCGCTGGTCCACCACCGCGAGCGCATCGTTGCCCATACGACAGGTCGAGGTCGGATGGTAGATGGTGCTGCCGCGCTCGCGGCAATAATCCAGGATCTCTCCATCCGTGGATACCTTCGTCCCGGGATCGTACTCGCTGACCACGAACGGCTTCATCGCCGGTGCGTTCAGTATCCTGCGCAGGATCTTGATGCCTTCGACGTTGGTGGTGCGGTCGGTCTCGGTCGACATGTAGTTGATGCGGATTTCCGGCGGCACGGTCGGATCGGCGCTCTTGATGCGCAGGGAGCCGCGGCTCTCGGGACGGAGCTGGCACACCGACGCCGTAAAGCCGGAGAAATCGTGCAGCTTCTCGCCCATCTTGTCGGTCGAGAACGGCAGGAAGTGGACCTGGATGTCGGGCGAGGCGAGCCGCGGACTGGTCTTGAAGAATGCGCCCGCCGTGCCGGCGGCGATCGTCAGCCAACCCTTGCGGAACAGCGCATAGCGCGCGCCCGCCATGGTGCGGCGGAGCGGATGATTGACGGTGTCGTTCAAGGTGATCTTCTGCGAGCAGCGCATCACGATGCGGACCTGCATGTGGTCCTGGAGATCGTGGCCGACGCCGGCCGCGTCCAGCACCACGTCGATGCCGTGCTTGCGCAGGAGATCGCCGGGGCCGACGCCGGAGAGCTGGAGCAGCTGCGGCGAGTTGTAGGCGCCGCTCGACAGCACGACCTCCTTCCGCGCGCGAGCGCGGCGGACCGAAGCGCCTTGGCGATATTCGACGCCGACGGCGCGGCGGCCCTCGAACAGCACGCGCTGGCCGAGCGCCTCGGTCTCGATCTTGAGATTGCCGCGCGTCCTCGCGGGGCCGAGATAGGCGACCGACGTCGAGGCGCGGCGGCCGTTGTGCGTCGTGGTCTGGAACAGGCCGACGCCTTCCTGCGTCGCGCCGTTGAAATCGGGATTGTAGGGCAGACCGGTCTCGACCGCGGCGTCGATGAAGGCCTTCGACAGCGGATCGGTCACGATCATGTTGGAGACCGGCAGCGGCCCGCCCGTGCCGTGATATTGATCCGCACCGCGCGACTGGTTCTCGGCCTTCTTGAAATAAGGCAACACGTCGTCATAGCCCCAGCCGGTGTTGCCGAGCTGGCGCCAGCGGTCGTAGTCCTCATGCTGGCCGCGAACATAGAGCAGGCCGTTGATCGAGCTCGACCCACCCAGTGTCTTGCCCCGCGGCTGGAACACCTGGCGCCCCTTCAGCTCGGGCTCCGGCTCGGTCTGGTACATCCAGTTGACGGACTTCTCCTTGAACAGCTTGCCGTAGCCGAGCGGCACGTGGATCCAGATGTTCGAATCCTTCGGGCCCGCCTCGAGCAGGAGCACGCTGTGCTTGCCGCTCGCCGACAGCCTATTCGCGAGCACACAGCCGGCGGAGCCGGCGCCGACGATGATGTAGTCGAATTCGGGATCTGACGGCGTGAGGTAGGAATTTGCGTTCATGCGCTACTGTTCTTCTTGTTGGTGTGGCGTTTCCGTTGCGTCACTAGCACAATCATGCCTTGGCACGCAGCGCCTCGACCAGCGACTTGAACGCACGGGCATATTCCGCGCCCGCCCTTGCGATATCGGCGCGGCCGGCGCAGGCGACCGCGGCCTCTGTCACGGCGCCGAGCAGCAGACGCGCCAGCGGCTCGACCGGCTGCCGCGCGATCAGGCCGGCCTCCATCGCCGCGGAAAGCGCACGCGGCATCTTGCCGCCAAAGTGCTGCGCATCGATCTCGCGCCAGCGCTCCCAGCCGAGCACGGCGGGACCGTCGCGCAGGATGATCTGGCCGGTCGGCCCCTTCGCGGTCGCGGCAAAGTAATGCTGGGTGCCGGCGACCATTGCGGCGAGCACGTCCTTCTCGGCCCGCGCGGTGCGGTCGATCTCGGCGACGAGGTCGCGCGAGACAGCGTCGAACACCGCTTCAAACACCGCCTCCTTGGTCTTGAAGTGGTGATAGACCGCACCCTTGGCGACGGAGGCGCCTTCGGCAATCTCGTCCATGGTGGTGGCGGCAAAGCCCTGCGTCCCGAACAGCCGGCGCGCCGCCGTCAGGATCGCCTCCGATGTCGCCGCCCGCCGCTCCGCCTGTTTCGCCATGGCTCTCGTCTAGTCGAATTCGCGACAGGCGGCCAGTTGACTTTTCGACCACCGGTCGGTATTTACCGACTACCAGTCGGTTTTAATTGTGAGGTCGCCATGCCCACCCGTGACATCGTCGAAGCCTTTGCGAAGCGGCTGGAGGATGGCGACTTCGTCGGCGCGATCCTCGACTACTACACCCCGGACGCGGCGACCTATGAGAACCTCGCCGCGCCCGTGGTCGGGCGCGGCAAGCTCGCGGACAAGGAACGGGGCGTGCTGGCGGCGTTCAAGGAGGTCACTGCCGTGCGCCTCGGCCCGAGCCTGATCGATGGCGACATTGTCGCCAGCCGCTGGAAATTCTCCTTCACCAACGCCGATGGCGTGACGCGGACGCTGGAGGAGATCGCGTGGCAGACCTGGCGAGGCAATGAGATCATCGAGGAGCGCTTCTTCTACGATCCGAAGCAACTCGGACGCTGAGCAGGATTGCCCCTATCGGTACAGCATGACCGCGGCCATGCCGACGAGAGGCGCAACAAACTGAATGGTCTGCCATGCAGAGCCGTTGATGGACCACCGGCCATAGACGATCGTGCCGCCGGGATGCGATGACGATCCGGCCCGATCCCGGAACGCTTTCCATCGCGCCTCGGCCGGCCCGAGAAAGTCATCGGGCTTGACCGTCATGTCGGCGCTATTGAGCACCACCTGCATCATCTCGCCTTTCGGCTGGAACATGGCTTCTGACCCGGGTGGCGCAAGGAAGCTCCGCTTCGCCGCGATGTGCTGCTCATAGAAATCCTGACCGACCGTAACGGCAGCAGCATACGGACTGACATACGGCACCCCCGACATGCCGGGGACCTCGAGGTGGCCCACCCCGCGCACTTCCTGCCAGGGGATGAAAAGACCCTTGAGCCAGGGCCTGTGAAAGCGGATGCCCGCGGCAGACATGGAGACGACTGCCCGGTCCGCATGGAAGTGCCGGTAGGACGAGAACGCGATCCATCCCGATCCCAAGTAGAGCAACATCCAGCCGAAAACATTCAGCGATGGGTTCACGAGATGGCTCCAATAGAGACTGCGCATCGCGCCGACATAGCTGGAGCCGCCGGTCGACCCGCCGACCATCAGGCTGATGCCACCGATGAGGGCGGAGAAGACGATCAGGACAAGGGCTCCGATCAACAATTCCGGAAGCAGTGGCAGGCCGGACCGTCCGATCAGGGTCGTCAGTGCATAGCCTGCGAACGCCAGACCCAGGAGAGCCAAATAGACGGCGGCCAAAACCGCTCCATTCTGGCCCCGGCTCTCGGCGTGAAGCGCGATCGCAAGGCCGGCGACGCAAGCCCACATGGCCCAGGGAACCCGGTCCATCCGCCATTTGTCCATCGTGTATTCGACCGTTGCCGACACATCGGCTGAAGGCTCGCTCATGGACAGGCCCTCGGGATTTCGAATGAATCCAGTGCCGACGCGGGGCACGGTGGCCTGGCCGGTCCGCCAAACGTATCACGCGATCGGGCGGCATCTCGATCCGGCCAGGGTGCGGCAAAAAGCCGATCGGAGTCTTCCGGAACCCGAAGCCGCGCATGCGTTGATGCGAAGAGGCAGACAGCTTCCTTGCCGCCACCGAACAGGCCATGTGCCACAGGCGCGACGGATAGCACCGCATTTGTATCGATTTGTTATCGATACTGCGTAACGAACACGCAGAAGTGGTCACGACCACCCCCGCCAGCATGGATAATTCATAGTTCGTCAAAGGTTTGCGGAGAATTCTCCGGATCGAGCCGGATAAACGGCCCTGCTGCTAGGCTCTGGAATGCGGACTCAACTGACCAGCTATTTCGCGCGGCTGTTCGCCGGCGATCTGTCGGCGTTCGGCGGTCCTGCAACGGACGAAGCCGTGGCCGGCCACATCCGCGCCGAACAGATGTCGCTGGTGCTCGGCTATTCGGTCGGCATCATGCTCGCCAATGCCTGCAACGCCGTCGTGCTGGCCATCGCGCTGTGGGCCTCGCCCGACCGGACGTTCGCCCTGATCTGGGCGGTCACGGTCGCCGCAGCGGCGATCGCGTTCGGCCTGCAATCCCGCGCCGCGCGCCGCATCACCAAGCCGCACTTCGTCTCGCAGCGCGCCATGCATCGGCTGGTGCGCAATGCCTTTCTGCTCGGGGCGGCCTGGGGCATCGTCCCGGTCGCCTTCTTCGCCAATGCCTCGACCGGCGGCCAGCTCGTCATCACCTGCCTGTGCTCGGGAATGCTGGCCGGGGGCGCGCTCGCCTTCGCCACGGTCCCGATCGCGGCCATCGCCTTCACAGCCCCGATCTTCGTCGGCATCGCCATCTGCCTCGGCAGGAACGGCGACCTCGCCTTCCTGCTGATCGCCTTCCTCGTCGTAGTCTATGGCAGCGTGCTGCTGCGCGGCGTGTTCGTCAATTCGTTCTCGTTCGCGCGACGCGTGATGCGGCAGATCGAGGCGGAACGCACGGTCCGGCAGGATCCGCTGACGCAGCTGCCCAACCGCTTCGCCTTCAACGAGACGCTCGATGCCGCGCTGAAACGCCTTGCGCTCTCGGGCGAGGAGTTCGCGGTGCTGCTGCTCGATCTCGATCGCTTCAAGGAGGTCAACGACAAGTTCGGCCATCCCGCCGGCGACGAATTCCTGGTGCAGGTCGCGGGCCGCCTGCAGCGCTGCACCCGCGCGGCCGAGCACGTCGCGCGCATCGGCGGCGACGAGTTCGCGCTGGTGATGGCCAATCTGGCGCGGCCCGATGACGCGCTCGAGATCGCCGAGCGCTTCGTTGTGGCCTTCGACGAACCGTTCCAGATCGAGGGCCGCCAGATCGTCGGCGCGACCAGCGTCGGCATCGTGCTGGCACCGCGCGACGGCAACATGGCGCTCGACATCATGAAGAACGCGGACGCCGCGCTTTATCGCGCCAAGAAGGCGGGACCGGGCACCGTCTGCTTCTTCGAGCAAGCCGACGACAGGCTGTCCCGCGACCGCAAGGCGCTGCAAGCGGACCTGGAGGGCGCCATCGCGCGGGACGAGCTGTTCCTCGTCTTCCAGCCGCTCCTCGACCTCGACGAGAACCGCATCACCGGCTTCGAGGCGCTGCTGCGCTGGCAGCATCCCTCGCGGGGCCTCGTGCCGCCGAGCGAGTTCATCGGAATCGCCGAGGAGACCGGGCTGATCCACGAAATCGGCGACTGGGTGATCCGGCGCGCCTGCGCGACGCTGGCGGACTGGCCCGAAGACATCAGGGTCGCCGTGAATTTCTCCGCGTCGCAGTTTCACAACACGGCCATCCTCCAGACCATCGTGCAGGCTCTGGCCGATGCGAAGGTCTCTCCCTGTCGGTTCGAAATCGAGATCACGGAATCGATGCTGCTGTCGAAATACGGCTCGGCCGCGTCGATCCTGAACGCGCTGCTGCAACTCGGCGTCACCGTGGCGCTCGACGATTTCGGCACCGGCTTCTCATCGCTGACTTACTTGCGCAAGCTGCCGTTCAGCCGCATCAAGATCGACCAGTCCTTCATCCGCGACATGCTGGTGCAGCCGGACTGCGCCGCGATCGTCAAGTCGGTGATCTCGCTGGCGCGTGACCTCAACATCGGCGTGGTGGCGGAGGGCGTCGAGACCGCCGACCAGCTCGAATATCTGCGTCAGATCAGTTGCGACGAGGTGCAGGGCTATCTCATCAGCCGGCCGGTGGCGGCAGATGGCGTGCGGGCGCTGCTCGACACGAAGAAGTATCGAGCGATCTACGCCGCGTAGGTGCGCCTGTTCATAAACGTCAGCCTCCGAGCGTAAGGCCGGCGTCGCCCCCTGCTCGTCATCGACACGCGCCCATCCCCGACCAAAGCCGAATAGCAGTGCAAGGCCCACGCGCCTAGATTGAAGTCGTGAAGTCAAGTTGTCGGCGGGTAAACAGGGGATACCGCGTGATGAGCAGCTTCCTTTGGCGCTTGTGGCAACGGCACAAGAAAAACTCGCGGGATAACGCGGAGCCAGCTTCGGACGGGGCGGAATCTTCTTCCGAACAATTCGAAGGCAGGGATCGGCGACACCTGCTGCAAGCACTGTCCGTCCTCGCGACCGGCAGTGCGCTGACCGGAATATCACACCCGGCCGAAGCCAGAGATTCGAGTGATCTGCCGCCGCCAAGACGTGCGCTGACCGGCCGCGACGAGGCCGGCAAGTCGGTCCTGGCGTCTTTCGACGCGACGCCGAAGGTTGTCGAGATCGATGCAAATCCCGGACTGACTTTCTATGAACTGTATATGACCGAGGGCGTGCCGGAGCTCACCGGCCGCGAGCCAGATCCGATGCTGAAGGGAACGAAGGCTTTTCCGGGCCCCGGGGGCACGATGTTTCGTCTCATCTCCTATCCGCCGAAGCGCCCCGAAGGCTGGAAACCGCCGCCTGGCGTCACTTTCGAGAGCGGGCTCAGGGAAATGTCCGAGAAGATCCCCGGCATGGGAGACCATTTCGAGCGCGGCGCGCCGGGGATGCACACGTCGGACACCATCGACTACGGTGTCGTGGTTCGCGGCGAGATGACGCTGGAGCTGGACGACGGGCAGAAAGTCCATTTGCGTCAAGGCGACTGCATCGTACAGAACGGAACGCGCCATCGCTGGCGCAATCCGTTGCCCGAACCCTGCCTCATGGCGTTTATCTCGGTCGGCGGGAAGCGCGCCTGACACAGGAGCGTCGGGAGACCGCGGTGCCTGGGCTCGACTTCCAGGCAAAGCGGACGCGACGAATTGATCGTGACACGTCCCGACTAAACTTGGTCAGATCGCGTCGGCCCGCAGCAGCGTGTCCACCGTGATCGTGCCCCGCGCGCGGGAGACGCAGGCGCAGATCTTCTCATTGCTTTGCTTCTGATGGTCGCTGAAGAACACGTCGCGATGGTCGATCTCGCCGTCGACCGCGACCACGTCGATGGCGCAGAGGCCGCATTCGCCGCGCTTGCAGTCGTACATCACCTCGTGGCCGCTGGCGTTGAGCACGTCCAGCATCGAGCGCTCGCGCGGGATTTCGAGCTCGACGCCGGACCCCTTCAGGCGCACGCGAAACGTTTCGGTCGGCAGCGTGCCGCTGGAGCCGAAGGTCTCGTAGCGGAGATCGGGGAGCGGATGGCCGGCGCCGATCCAGGCATGGCGCGCGGCATCCAGCATCCGCATCGGGCCGCAGAACAGCACCAGCGCGCCTTGCGGCAGTGAAGCAAACAGCGCGTCGAGATCGAGCCGCTTGCCCTCGTCGCTGGCATGCACGACGAGGCGGTCACCGAGCATCGCGGCGAGATCGTCGAGATAGGCGGCTTCACGGCGCGACCGCACGGCATAATGCAGCGTGACGTTTACCCCACGCCGCGCCAGCGCCTGCGCGGCACCGAGGATCGGGGTGATGCCGATGCCGCCGGCGATCAGGCAATAGTTTTCGCGAGCCCAATCGACCGCAAGCAGCGAGGCGGGTTGGGTGATGTCGAGCCGCGCGCCCGGCTGCAACGACCACATGTAGCGCGAGCCGCCGCGGGAATCATCAGCGCGGCGCACCGCAATGCGAAGGCCCTGAGAAGAAGCCTCGCCGACCAGCGAATAGGACCGCGTCTCCGGCAGGCCGTCGATGGTCACGCTGACATTGATGTGGCTGCCGACCGGATAGGCCGCACCGTCGAACTGATCGGGGCGGATCAGGAATTCGCGGATGCCGGGCGCGAGATCGCGCGTCGAGACGAGCGTCGCCGGGGTCCAGGTTTCGATGAAGCGCATGGTGCTTGCCTCAATCGGTTGCGGTCTTGATCAGCGCGAGCGCCGGCAGGAGGTCGAGATGGGTCCGGTTGCGCAGCGCGAGCCGTAAGTTGCGCACCGCAAGCCGCGCGTGCTCGCGCATGATGGCTTCGGCGCGCGCGCCTTCGCGGTTCTCGATGGCGTCGATCACGACGCGATGGTGCTCCTGGCCGATGATCAGGATCTGCTGCGCCTCGGGGAGCGCCGACTGCGCCATCACGAAGCCGCTCGGGGATGCGAATGGCAGCGCCGAGGCGCGGTCGATCTGCCGGATCAGCGGCGGGCTGCGCGACAGTTCCGTGAGCTGGGCGTGGAAGCGTGCATTGAGCGTGACATAGGACGAGAACGCTTCGATCGAGATCGGCACCTGGCGCAGCAGCTCGTCGATTGCGCCGAGGCATTCCTTGAGCGGCTCGAGCTCGCGCGCGGAGACGCCGCGTTCGGCGGCAAAGCGCGCAGCCAGCCCCTCCAGCGTGCCGCGCACCTCGATGGAATCGGAGATATCGCGCTCGGAAAACGCCTTCACCATGAAGCCGCCGGAGGGGATCCCCTCCAGGAGGCCTTCCTCCTCGAGCCGCACCAGCGCCATGCGCACCGGCGTGCGTGAGGCGCCTGTGGTCTCCACCGCCTGCAGCTCGGAGATGCGCTCGCCGGGACGTAAAGACCCCGACAGGATCTGGTCGCGCAGCGCGAGCTGCGCCTTCACGGTCTGCGACACGGAACGATCGACCTCACGCTCGGCCATGACCCGCTACTCCGCGGCCTGGAGATGTTGCGGCGGCGGATTTTCCTTCGCCACCATCCTGTCGATCAGCTTGCGCGACCACATCGCGCCGGCATCGATGTTGAGGTTGTAGAAGACGCGATCGGGATTCTCGTCCATGGCGCGCTGCTGCGCTTCCAGGATCAGCTCGTCCTCGCGGAAGATGCCGGAGACGCCCTCGCGGATCTCGGTGGTGATGCGTTGCTCGCCGAGCTGGTAGTTGCGCGCGAAGGCCCAGAAGTAATGGCAGGTCTTCTCGGTCTCCGGCGTGATGGTGTTGAGCACGAAGCCGTTGACGCCCTGCGAGCGATCGCCTTCGGGCGCGCCGGTACCGGTCGGCGCCACGCCGACGTCGATGGCGATGGTGCACGGTGCCTCGAAGCGGATGATCTGCCAGCGGTCGACGAGGCCGGGCTTGCCGAGCTGCTTGGCCCAGAACGGCGGCGGCTCGATGCCGCGCATCCAGCGCGTCACCGTCACCGTCTTCTCGCCGTGGGTGACGTCGAACGGCGCTTCGGCCACCGCGTCGTTACCGATGGAGGAGCCGTGCACAAAAGTCTCGTGGGTGAGGTCCATGAGATTGTCGAGCACGAGGCGGTAGTCGCAATTGACGCGGATGGTCTTGCCGTCGCCGGCCCAGGCCGGATCGTCGTTCCAGTGCATGTCGGGCACGAGCGCGGGATCGGCGAGCGCGGGATCGCCCATCCAGAGCCAGATGTAGCGGTGGCGCTCGACCACGGGATAGGCGCGCACGCAGGCCGAGGGATTGATGGTCTCCTGCGAAGGCATGAAGGTGCAGCGGCCCTGCGCATTGTATTTCAGGCCGTGATAGCCGCAGACGACGGTGTCGCCCTCGAGCCGGCCCTTGGACAGCGGCACCAGGCGGTGCCAGCAGGCGTCCTCGAGCGCAGCCACCGAGCCGTCGGCCTTCCGGTACATCACGATGTGCTTGCCGCAGATCGTCCGCGGCAACAGCGCCGGCTTCACCTCGGCGTCCCAGGCCGCGGCGTACCAGGCGTTCATGGGGAAGGGTTTTGTCATTGGTCTCACTCCCACGGCTTATGTATGCGTTATGTATACAATATCGAAGGAATAGAAACGTTCAAGCGTGAAATATGCTTACTAAAATACCTTTACGATCGATACTGTATACATGCCAGACAATTGGTTGTTTTCCGCGAAGGCGGGGATGACCGCATGCGTCTTACCCTCCCCTGGAGGGGGAGGGTCGCTTCGGATGGAGCAAAGCAGAATGCGGAGCGGGGTGATCTCTCCACACGGGCACTGCCCGAGAGGAGAGATCACCCCACCCCGCTCGACCCTCCCCCTCCAGGGGAGGGTAAGAAAGCGCTGCCTCTTAGAACGCCTTACACCGCGAACACCTTCGCCAGCCCGGCCTGTGCCTCCTCCTGAATCCGCTTCAGGTGCTCGGTGCTGCGGAAGCTTTCGGCGTAGATCTTGTAGACGTCCTCGGTCCCGGACGGCCGCGCGGCGAACCAGCCGAAATCGGTCTCGACCTTGATGCCGCCGAACGGCTGGCCGTTGCCGGGCGCCTTGCTCAGCGTCGAGCGGACCGGATCGCCGGCGAGATCCCTCAGGCCGAGCTGCTCGGGCGTGACGGATTTGAGGATGTTCTTCTGCGGTGTCGTGGCGGCGACGTCGATGCGCGCGTAATGCGGCACGCCGAGCTCGGCGGTGAGGTCATTGAAGAGCTGGCTGGGATCGCGGCCGGTCTTCGCCATGATCTCTGCGGCGAGCAGGCCGAGGATGATGCCGTCCTTGTCGGTGGTCCACACCGTGCCGTCGCGGCGCAGGAACGAGGCCCCTGCACTCTCCTCGCCGCCGAAGCCGAAGCCGCCGCTGACGAGCCCGTCGACGAACCATTTGAAGCCGACCGGCGTCTCGACCAGCTTGCGGCCGAGCTTCTTGGCGACGCGGTCGATGATCGAGCTCGACACCACGGTCTTGCCGATCGCGGCATCCTTGCCCCAGTCCGGGCGGTGCGCGAACAGATAGGAGATCGCGGTCGCCAGATAATGGTTCGGATTCATCAGGCCGCCGGTGCGCGTGACGATGCCGTGGCGGTCGGCATCAGTGTCGTTGGCGAAGGCGACATCGAAGCGGTCGCGCATGCCGATCAGGCTCGCCATCGCGTAAGGCGAGGAGCAGTCCATGCGGATCTTGCCGTCCCAGTCCACCGTCATGAAACGGAAGGTCGGGTCGATCGCCTCGTTCACGACGGTGGCCTTGAGGCCATAGCGCTCGATGATCGGATGCCAGTAATGCACGGCGGCGCCACCGAGCGGATCGATGCCGATCCTGATGCCGGCGGATTTGACGAGATCGAGATCGACGACACTGCCGAGATCGGCGACGTAGGGCGTGATAAAGTCGAAAGGATGCACGTTCGCGGCCTTGCGCGCCTTCGCATAGTCCATTCGCTTCACGCCCCTGAGGCCGTCGGCGAGGTAGGCATTGGCGCGCTTCTCGACCACGCCGGTCACGTCGGTATCGGCGGGGCCGCCATGCGGCGGATTGTACTTGTAGCCGCCGTCCTCGGGCGGATTGTGCGAAGGCGTGACGACGACGCCATCAGCCAGACCAGACGTGCGGCCCTTGTTGTAGGTCAGGATCGCGTGCGAGATCACCGGCGTCGGCGTGTAGCCGCCATCCTTGTCGATCATGATGTCGACGCCGTTGGCGGCGAACACCTCGACCGCGCTCACCAGCGCCGGCTCGGCCAGCGCATGGGTGTCGATGCCGATGAAGAGCGGGCCGGTCAGCCCCTTCTCTTTTCTGTAATCGCAGATCGCCTGCGTGGTCGCGAGGATGTGGCCCTCATTAAAAGTGTTCTTGAACGAGGTGCCGCGATGGCCGGAGGTGCCGAACGCCACCCGCTGCGCGGGGTCCGCAACATCGGGCTTGCCCGCAAAATAGGCCGTCACCAGCCGTGGAATGTTGGTGAGCGCGTCCGGCGAGGCCTGCTTGCCCGCCGCGGGATGAACATCAGCCACTGAATGATCCTCGTCTTGTCGTGAGTGCGGGACACCATAGCATCCGAACGGTGTCCGCCAAACCACAACACGCGCGAGGGGGATGGCGTTCCTTGAATGTGAGGGACGAGCCGTCGCCATATACGCGGTGTCGTCCCGGCGAAGGCCGGGACCCATAACCACGAGACATCGTTTGGCGGAGGATAGTCGTCCGGTACTACGACCTATCGCAATCGATAGATCACGCGGTATGGGTTCCGGCCTTCGCCGGGACGACAGCGAGACGGTTGTGCGCTCACGTACCGGCGCGGAATCCGCTATGCTCCGCCCCACCGTCGCCTTCCGAATCGTCCCATGATCCCTTCGCGCAAGCTGATCCTGCTGATCGCCGGCCTCGTCGTGGCCGGTGCGCCGGCGCGGGCCGCGGAATTCTACACCGAGGACCTGCGCATCCCGATGGCGGAGGCAGGACCGCAGGGGCTGGAGGCGTTCCTGGTGCGCCCGGCGGGGACGAAGCGCTATCCGCTGGCGCTGCTCAGCCATGGCTCGCCGCGCAAGTTCGATGACCGCGCGACGATGTCCGCGCACAAATATTACGGCATCGCGCTGGAATATGCCCGGCGCGGCTTCGCTGCGCTGATCGTGATGCGGCGCGGCTACGGCACCTCGCCCGGCGGCCGTGTCGACAGCGTCGGCGGCTGTGCCAATGCCGCCTATCTACCGGCAGCGGCGGTTGCGGTTGCCGATTTGCGCGCCGCGATCGACGCGATGGCACGGCGAACCGACGTCACCACATCGGGCATGATCGCGGCCGGCCATTCCGCCGGCGGGCTCGCCACCGTCGCGCTGACGGCGCAGGCACCAAGCGGCCTCGTCGCCGCGATCAGCTTTGCCGGCGGCCGCGGCTCGCGCGACGACGACGACGTCTGCAACGAGGATGGGCTGGTGCAGGCCTTCGCGACCTTCGGCAAGACGTCGCGCGTGCCGATGCTGTGGGTCTATGCCAGCAACGATTCGTATTTCGGTCCCGATCTCGCGCGCCGGCTCTATGACGGGTTTCGCGGCAGTGGCGGCACCGCAAAATTCGTCGCAGCGCCGACTTACGGCGACGATGGACACTATCTCTATTCCGTGGCCGGCCGCCCGCAATGGACGCCCTATGTGGACGCGTTCCTGCGCGAGCGCGGGCTGAACCACGACATCCTGAGCCCGCCCGATCCGCTGCCGCCGCCGAACCAGCTCAACGAGGCCGCGCGCGCCGAGTTCGCGCGCTATCTCGCCAGCACGCTGCCGCACAAGGCGTTTGCGGTGTCGCCGAACGGCGGTTACGGCTGGCGTTCGGGGCGCACGACCACTGACGACGCCCAGCGCGATTCGCTCGCCGCCTGCATGAAATGGTCGACGACCTGCACGCTCTATGCGGTCAATGACCGATTGGCCGGACCTGCGCAGAAGCCAGCGACGGACCAGAGCGCCCGCGCGCGGTAGCGCTAGAGCCGTTCGCTGAGCGCGAGCTTGTAGCCGACGCCGGTGACGGTCGCAATGACGGGCGTGCCGCTGCCGACGAGCTTGCGGCGCAGCCGCGCCACCAGCGCATCGACGGTACGGATGTCGACCTCGGCCTGGCGGTTGCTGACAACCTCGATCAGATAGTCGCGGCTGAGCGGCCGGCCGTCGGCGCCGACCAGCGCAGCGAGCAGGTCGAATTCGGCGCGCGTCAACGCCACCGGCTTGCCGTCGGCGCCGAGCAGCTCGCGCCGCGTCAGGTCGATGATCCAGTCGCCGAAGGCGATCGAATTGTGGTTGCGCGCCGCCTTGCGGTCGATCGAGCGCCGCCGCAGCACGCTGCGTGCACGCGCGAGCAGGTCGCGCAGATTGATCGGCTTGGTGACGTAGTGGTCGCCGGCAATCTCGAGGCCGAGGATGCGATCGACGTCGGTGTCGCGGCGGGTCACGAAGATGATGCCCGCGTTGCTGGTCGCCTGGATCTCCTTGGCGAGCTCGAAGCCGTCGCCGTCCGGCAGCTGCACGTCGAGGAAGACGAGATCGGTGCGCGAGCGCAGCGCCTGGCGGCACTCCGCAACGGAGCCGGCGCCGATCACGTCGAAATTGTTGTCGTTGAAATAGCCGACCAGCATCGTCCGCGTCACCGGATCATCCTCGACCACGATCAGCCGCTCGCGGCCTGCGGGACGTATCTCCTGACGTGCGGAATCAGCCACGATGTTGGATGTCCTGTGTGCGTGCGACCCGGCCTGAAAAGTCGCGCCGTCGCGCAACACATTGTCATGTGAACGAACATTCACAGCTGGTTCGAGCCCCCGAAATTGCCTGCCCAATACTAGGCGTATTGTGCTGCCCAAACAATATTGGTCACGGTCTCGCCGTATTAAGTATGAATTACCGCACACTTCTCATCCGGCGCACCATCAATCCGGCATGGTCCCCGCGAGTGCCGCGGCGCCGGCTCGCACCGCCGATCCCACGGCCGGCTCCGGGTTCGATTGCCGGTTAACGTAAAGACTGCCTTCGGCTTCGGGAAAGCCGGCCGCGCCTCTATGGTCCCCCTGCAGATGGACAACCGATGGAGCAGGCGTGATGCAGGGGCAGCCCCGGCCAGTTGCCGGTCGAACCGAGAAAGCCACAACGCCCTTCGGCCGTTCGCATAGCCTCGACTTCCTGCGCGGTCTTGCCATCGTCGGCGTGATGGCGATCCACGTCTCACAATCCTTTCCATCCAACATCCGCGTCGTCGACTTCGCCTTCATGTGCGGCTGGACCGGCGTCAACGTGTTCTACTTCGTCAGCGCCATGACGATGTGCCTGATGTGGACGCAGCGCACCGAAACCAACCCGACGCGCAAATTCTACATCCGCCGTGCCTTGCGCATCGCGCCGCTGTTCTGGCTCGCGATCCCGATCTATCTCGCTGTCAACGGCACCGGTCCAAGCAGCAACGCGCCCAACGGCATCGGGCCGCTCCAGGTGATCCTGACGGCAACGTTCCTGCACGGCTTCTGGCCGGACAGCGTCAACAGCGTCGTGCCGGGCGACTGGTCGATCGCCGCAGAGATGACGTTCTATCTCCTCTTCCCGCTCCTGATCACCGCGTTCGGCGCGCGACGCCACCTCTATCTCGTGCTGGCGATCGTGCTGCATCTCGTCAATGTCTGCCTGTTCAAGCCGTACGCCTTTGCGCTGTTCTCCGCCTATTACGGGCCGGGCCACGAAGCCTTCGTCTGGAACGCGCTGCATCTCAGCTTCCTGAACCAGCTTCCGGTCTTCCTCGTCGGTTGCGCGCTGTTCTTCGCGCTGCGCGACGGCTTCGCCAAATCGGACGCAGCGATCCTCGCCGCCTTCGTCACACTGTCCTTCATCGCCGATCGCGCCACCGGCTCGCACGAGTTCAACTATCTGATAATCAACCTCGTGCTGGGCGCGCCGGTCGCCGGCTGCATTCGCCTGGCGATCCGCTGGTCGCCGATCGAGGCGCTCGGCCGCAACTCCTATTCGATGTACCTGTCGCATTTCGCGGTGATCTACGGCCTGCGCCAGATCTGGCCGCTCGCTGACGGGCTGGTCTCGCTGCTTGTCGCCTATGCCGTCACCGCCGCGCTCAGCTATCTCGTTGCGCGCGCGACCTGGCATCTGGTCGAAGAGCGCGCGCAGAATCTCGCGCACCGTCTGACGTCTGCGGGCGCCGGCAGCCCAGCCATGCGGCTTGACATCGCCGCCTCTGCGACGGCCACGCGCTGAACGCCCCTGCCTCCATCGTCGGGGGCCTGATGCGGCTTGCCTCGCTACCGGCTTCGACTCTACTGTGAAGGATATTCACGCTGGAGTAGGCGCCATGGAGGTCATACTGCTCGGCACCGGCGGCCCGCGCCCGGACCCGCGTC
This sequence comes from Bradyrhizobium sp. CCBAU 45389, assembly GCF_028128625.1. Classification (NCBI taxonomy): domain Bacteria; kingdom Pseudomonadati; phylum Pseudomonadota; class Alphaproteobacteria; order Hyphomicrobiales; family Nitrobacteraceae; genus Bradyrhizobium; species Bradyrhizobium sp. CCBAU 45389. The sequence goes on from NZ_LBIY01000006.1 coordinate 151,485, forward strand.
GGATGGCGACGACCACACTGATCAGGCTCGGCGATGAGAACATCCTGTTCGACGCCGGCCGCGGCGTCATGGTGCAGCTCAGCAAGGCCGGCGTGCCGCTCGGCGCCATCAACACGGTCTTCCTCACCCATCACCATTTCGACCACATCGGCGATCTCTACGACGTGATGCTGAATTCATGGATGCATGGTCGCAAGGACGATCTGCGCATCTATGGACCGCCGGATACCGAACGTCTCGTCAACACGCTGGTCACGCAGGTCTACGACAAGGACATCGCCTGGCGCGATCAGGGCGAGCCGACATTCGGCGGCTGGAAGCCGGTCGTCGCAACGGACATCATTCCCGGACCCGTCCTCGACACCGGCCGCTGGAAGATCAGCGCCGAGCTCGTCTCGCATGGCGACGGTCTCGACATCTCGCCGGCATTCCTGGCCCGCTGGATGTGTCTCGGCTACCGCTTCGAGGCGGAGGGGAAGGTCATTGCGATCTCCGGCGACACGGTCCCCTGCCCCGGTCTCGAGCGGCTGGCTGAGGGAGCCGACCTGCTCGTCCAGGTCTGCTTTCTCGCAACGCCCGAGATCAACAACGAGCACCTCCGCCGGCTGGCGAAGTACACGATCGCCTGCGGCGACACCGTCGGCAAGGTCGCGGCCAAGGCCGGCGTGAAGAAGCTCGCGCTGACCCATCACCGGCCCCGCACCGACGATGCCATGCTGAACGCTCTGCTCGCGGATGTACGACAAGACTATTCGGGTCCGGTCGTGCTCGGCGAGGACCTGACGCGGATCGAGGTCTGAAGACCGTCGATCTCAGGACGATGCAACCTCGATCCGGAACGACAAGCGCTCTTCCGCACCGGGCGCGATATGCATCAGGCCGGGCTTGTCGCTGAACTCGCCGTCGAAGCCGGCAGGACTGGCATGGCCGCGCCAGGGCTCGATGCAGAGGAACGGCGCGCCCGACGGTTTTGACCAGACGCCGAGCTCGCGAAAGCCGCGCCATGACATTGTGAGCCAGGGCCCGGTGGATGCGCCCCCGCCTGCGGCAAAGCGGACCGAGTTGCTCTCGATCCGGTCGAAGATGATGGCGTCGTCGACGAACAGGGATTCGGACAGGGGCAGCACCGTGCCTTTGACGGGCGTTGCTTCCGCTGCCGCACGCAGCAAACCGCCGTCGAGACGGCGGACGGGAGATGACTCGGCGTTCGCGAAGGTGAGCGCGTAGCTTTCCTTGGGCACACCGGGCTGGAGCGGCCAGTTGAAGGCGGGATGGCCGCCGAGCGAAGCCGGCAACGTCTCGCCGCCGGTGTTGGCAATCGTGAGTAAGAGGTCGAGACCGGCGTCGTCGATCGTATAAGTGGCCGTCAGGCGGAACGCGAACGGATAGAGCGCGCGCGTCGCCTCGCTGTCTTCGAGCACCAGCACGCAGCGGCTCGCGCCGCGCTCGGCCCACCGGAAGCGGCTGTCGCGCGCAAAGCCGTGCTGCGTCATCCGGTACGTCTTGCCCCGGTGCCGCAATTCGTCCTTGGCGAGACGCCCGACGATCGGAAACAGCAGCGGCGCGTGGCGCGGCCAGGCCGGTTCGGCCTGCCAGACGAATTCGACGCCGGCGTCGCTCCTCAGCGAGGACATTTCGGCGCCTTGCGCCTTGACGGTCGCGGTCAGCCCGCCGCTGCGGATCGTGTGCGTGTCGTCGGTCATGACAATCTCCATGGCGGCGAGGGCTGACGGGCCGAAGCGTGGCGGCTCGATGCGGCCGCATCATATCGCACCAGAGACGATTTCGCCCGCCCCAGGATGAGGCGGGCGAAGCTCAACTTCGAACGGCTTGCTTAAGCCTCCGATGAGCGCCCGACACTCTCG
>NZ_LBIY01000007.1:0-5460 GCF_028128625.1 Bradyrhizobium sp. CCBAU 45389
ATCGTCGCCTCGGAAACACCGTGCTTGCGAGCCAGGTCGGCTGTCTTCGCCCCAGCCTCATGCTCCTTCAATACCGCAATAATCTGCTCTTCCGTGAACCTTGCTCGCTTCATCTGTCCGTCCTTCTTCGGGCCGGACTCTAACTCCTTCTGGAGGAAATACGCAGTGGCAGGTCACATCAAGCGCATGCTCGTGTCACAGTCAACTACCCGCGTAGGCAGTTGATCGAAACGACAAACATAGGACAAATTGGTTCAAGCGCGGATCGAGGCAGGTGGCTGGACCGCATAAGCCGAGCTGCTAGGGACTCCAGATCTATGCCATGGCTTGACGAGGAAACGCAATTTGCCGGCGAGAGCTGCCGTGTATTGACCCGTTATGTCGTTCGACCGAAGCATTTCGTTCTCGGGTTGACCCAGGCGAACGGAGCCTGATGGCCCTTCAGTTCCATCGCGCTTGTCAAAGACATGGAGATATGGAGTGCGAGCAGCGACGGCTATTCGTTCGTGATCAGCTTCCAGAGCCCGACTGGTCATGGCTTTCGCGGCAGGTTGGGCTACGTCGCCTCATGGCGCCCGCTTGACCGGAGCCGTGGCTCGATCAGGGTTCTCGGCTCGCCGCTCCAAAGCTTCGCTGACGCCGAGAATTCGTGCAACAGTATGCTGAATAACTTCCGAGACCTGAACTGATTTCCAGTCGCTGAGAACTTGGACCCTCGTCAACTGCCGCAGTCGCTCCGAGCGCCGCCCAGGATACTCGATCGAATGTCACCGCTCACTCCTTATGTAAAGATGTTGGAGTACATGCAGGGAGCCGATGCAGACCCAGTCGATCTTTAGGAAGCGGCATTCGGGTGATGAGTGGTGGACAATGAGCAGTAGACCGCTTGAAAATGAGTACGACAGTGAGGAAGCCGAAGCGATCGCGGCGGCCCTGGACCTCACGCCCGATGAATTAAATGAGATCGAGTATGCGATACACGAGATCGCCAACGACGACGGGTTAGTTTACGCGTACGGCGTAGAGATCAAGAAATGCGCCCCGCAGTACATCCTTGACAAGCTTGCGCCGCTGCCCAGGCGAGGCAACTTAGTGCTGATCCATCTGCCCGGATACGCCTACGACGCAGATCAAGAGCAAATGGAAATAGAGATGGCGAGGATAACGGTTTACAAAGTAGAGCTCTACAGCATCGCTACGGATGAAGTGGTTATCTCTCGGCGCATGGCCACCCACAAGGGAGCGGCCAAGATGGGAGGGTGGACGATTGAAGGCACGGGCCGTCTAGTTGACGTAGCGGACCTAGAACCCGGAGAGGAATGGACAGCTCGCGACTTTGATCCCACCGGATATGGTGGTGCTCAGGACTGAACATCCGCCCATTTGGCTAGTGATAGGTCCGCTCGCGCGCTGAGACCCACGGAAATCCACAATATATCATTGCTAGCTTCATGCTAGACGCCAAAGAGGCGACACACGAATCGCTGTGGTTTCGCTCGTTATCAAGGGCAATCAAGATGGTCAGTATTCATTAGTACGGATCGCTGGCGTATGGCCGCGCGTTGCTTTCGTTTGCCCGAAGGGCAGCTGACGTTGTCTTAACAATCCGGCTCTGACTTCGAACCGTTTTAGCGCCAGAAAGCCAAACAAGCTCGGCCGAAAGCTGTGTCAATGGGAGCATTCCAGCTATCTTGGGACGCCAAACACCATGCGCCATGTTCGATGCGGAGCGCTTGTTCGTACGACCGCAGTCGCTGCTGCTGATCAGGTTGGCTGGTGCTGTAGCGGGAGTGGTTGGAAAATGAGGGCGGCGCAATCTCCAGCTTGGACCAACAAGCGATTCCGGCGTTTCAGCGCCGGTGGAGATCACACCACGACGAAGATTATCACGACGCCTTGTCTGCCCAGCCCGAAAGCGGAGGACTGAGCAGCTTTTCGACACCGGTCCGATCGAAGCTGGCCTTCGTGAGCGAGCCCGAGAATGCCTGCAAGCGATGTTCGAAGCTGAGCTCAACGAGGTGCTGGCGCGCTCGCGGTATGCCCGACGGGCGAGGCCGGCGAGCGGCGATTCGGAGGCCATGCCCGCCGCCACTGGTCACCGTCACGGGCATCGATCGCGCTCGCTGCTGGGCACGTTCGGGAAAGTAGAGATCGCAGTGCCGCGCGCCCGGTTGAATACGTCCGACGGCAGGACGACCGAGTGGAAAAGCGGCGCCCTGCGGGCCTACCAGCGCCGCACGCTGGCCGCCGATGCGCTGATTGCCAGCTGCTACCTTTCCGGCACCAAAAACACGCGCCGTGTGCGCCGCGCGCTCAGCGCCCTGTTTGCTGGCGCTGTCGGCAAGGACCCGCTGAGCCGGGTGTCGCGCGAGGTGAAGAGCGACTGGGACGCATGGAATGCCCGCTCGCTGGCCAATGAACCGATTGTACGGCTGATTCGCGACGGCACCGTAGTGCGGGTGCGGCTCGACCGCAAGGCGACCGCCATCTCGTTGCTGGTCGTCATCGGTGTGCGCGCCGACGGCCAGAAGATCCTGCTCGCAATCAAGGCCATGGGCAGCGAGAGCACCGAGGCCTGGCGGGCCGTGCTCGCCGATCTGATCCGGCGTGGGCTGCGGCGGCCCGAGTTCCTCATCGTCGATGGCGCGCCAGGGCGAGGCTGCGATCGCCGCGGTGTGGAACGGCGTTCCGGTCCAGCGCTGCACGGTTCACCAGCACCGCAAGCTGGCACATGCTCCCGAGCATGAGTAGATCACCGCCGACTACAACGACATGATCTGCGCGGCGACGCGCGAGGAAATCGAGGCTGGCGCAAGGCCTTCATCCGCAAATGGCGGCTCAAGCATCGCGCGGTCCCCGACAGTCTGGAGGAAGCCGCCAGGGCCTGTTCACCTTCACCCGGCTGCCGCCGAGCCAATGGAAAACCGCACGCACCGCGAATGTCATCGAGCGGCTGCACGAAGAGTTCAAACGACGGATTCAAAACGCAGACCGTGCTGCCATGAGCGGACACCGCAGCCATGTTGTTCTGAACCTTGCTCGCCTCCGGCCAGATCAACATCCGCAACGTCGATGGCTGAACAACCTTCGCCACAAAGCCCATCGATCAGCCAATTGACCTTGCCGCATGATCTGGTAGCTTCACGTTGCTGCAGATCGCGCCACGAATCCCAACCACATTCCGGCCGGCACCGGTTGGCAGCAGCCGTGTGCACTCCACGACAACATACTTGGGAATGCTGTCTGTCCACATGCTAGCGATGCTACGCTCTCGCTAACCGCAGTTGCGACGGACGCGGAGTCCATTCCTCCGCTCAGCTCCACAGCGTTTGCGCAGAAGGCCGTGGGCCGCGAACGAACAACTGCCTGAAGAGTATCAGAAAATTCAAGGACAAGATTTGCTCTCCTCTCGTCCAGAGAGCTCAGGGCTGATGAAGTTGTCGCGCCGTACTCAAACGACGTTTGCGATCTGTCGACGTACAAGGTAGCGCCAAGAGTCAGCAGATTAATGCCAGCGCAGGCCTGTCGCGCAGAGTAGAACGTTCTCATAGATAGATGATGGGCTATGATGTCTGCATCAATCGTTCCCGATTTATCCAAAAGATCCATGAAATCCCAGGAGAGCGAAACCGTGCGAGTGCGCTCCTCCACGTGGAAGTAAATTGGCCTGCTCGTACACGCAACCGAGGGCCCCGGCGAGCCCCCTCGATCACAATAAATCGAGCGGCCAGTACATGCATTTCTGGTAGTGCTGACGAAACTGATTCGTAAACGCATGGTACGCCAGTCGGACGAGACGACGCGCCGCCTGATGACAGTTCCTGGTGTCGGCGTGTCACCGCCTTGACGTTCCGTCATACGATCGATGACCCATCTCGTTTCCGATCGGCCTCGACAGTCGGCGCCCATCTTGGCCTCACAGCTCGGCGCAACCAATCTGGTGAAACTGACACTAGCGGGTAAAATATCCCGATGGGGCGACAGGCTCCTCCGAACGTACCTTTACGAGGCGGCGATAGTTCTGACTTATCGAACAAAGAAATGGTCCTGCCTCAAAGCCTGGGGAATGAAGCTTGCGAAGCGCATCGGCATGAAAAAGGCAAAGGTCGCAATCGCCCGCAAGATCACTGTCATCCTCCACTGCATCTGGGTCGACGGCACATCATTCGACGGGGGCAACGCGCCGGCCCGACCTTTTTTGCAGGGCTCCTGGCCCGGTCCGCCGGGCTGGCGATGTCCCGCTGGGACGGTGGTCGTGGTGACCTCGGTCAATCGGCTGGTGGTGGCTCGTCCGCACCCCGTTGCAAACAATGAGGCACACGATCCGGACATCATCACGAGGCGCTTGCGACCTCGGAAAGGACCATGACCCCAGCGACGGGCAACTAATCGCATTGAAACGAGGCGACAGGTAATCAGCCTACTACCAGGAGCTGGCTATAGATCCACCAGCCGCGCTCGCCTCGTCTGCGCAACTCCGATCTGCTCCGCCGGGGCGAGCGCTACTACTTCTTATGGCTTCAAAAAGAAAGTTGACAACAACCCGCAATTAAAGAGCAGATTGACAATAGCCCTCATACTTGAGGCGCTCGGCGGCTGTCAGGAGATTGGGACCGATGTAGTCGCAACGATGACGAGGCGGATCTGACGCATCGATTTCCGGACGCCTTGAGGAAGGTTTGGCCGCCGCTTCGCCATATTCTCCACCACGGTCTCGGGCGACGATCGCGATCGTGGGATGAGCAAGCCAGGCTTGCGCGGTCGTGGGCTCACGATCCGGCAGCGGGGTCACGATCCGGCGTCGTTCCAGATTGCAGATGATGCTGGCGCATCGGTGATTGCGCCGCCAGGCTCAATCATCAACCGATAACCCTGAGCGGGCCAGCCAGGGGACGGCGACGGCGTCGGACCACGCGCAGGAGCGTATCCTTACTTACCGGCAACATCAGCCGTTTTGCGAAGGCTGCCGCCGGTCGACCGCCAAGCGCCAGACCAAGGTGATGGACGATCGAGCCCAACCTTGCCGTGCGTCGCGCCGACGGAGCCAGTATCCCTTCGGCGAAGCCCTCGGCGAAATATATAGCGCCCACACAGGACGGCGTCGCAGCGGAAGCGGCGGGCGATCCCCGGGAGCTCTACGATCCGCCCGGAGAGCGGCAGATCGGTCACGCGTCGTCGATACCGGCTATGGACACGTCGGGAAACCGTTCCCCACGACGGACATAGGCCACACGCTTCTGGGCGCTCGGACCGTAATGACAACTTTGTCACCCTCCTAGCACGGCTCTCTACAACGAACCCACGCGGCACCAGACTGGAGCGGTGGAGTGCTTGCTGCATGGCGCTGATTCTCCCCAATCAAAGCGCCAGACATCCTCCACACTGCATCGTAAGTGAGAAGAACGCGCGCTCGAGCCCGCCCGCACCAATATGCACGATGATCGGATTGCTGATCGCTGC
>NZ_LBIY01000008.1:0-8671 GCF_028128625.1 Bradyrhizobium sp. CCBAU 45389
GTCCACCTCGTTCATGGTGGACACCTCATCCCATCCCCGCGCTCAACTGCATAGGTGCGTAGAAAGGAGCGCTTACATACAACGCGCCGGATTCGAGCGAATGGTGGCGGAGGTTTGCCTCGGCAAGGTTGGTGCGGTTTGCGCCCGCGAGGTCTCGCGCTTTGCCCGCAACAGCCGGGATTGGCAGCAACTCATCGAGATGTGCCGCGCGGTCGATACCGTTCTGGTCGATCAAGAGACCATCTATGCGCCGAGGCACGGCAACGACCGCCTGCTGCTCGGGCTCAAGGGCAGCCTCAACGAGTACGAGCTGGATCTATTGCGCCAGCGCTCGCTCTCGGCCCGCTACGAGAAGGCGCGCCGGGGCGAGTTGGTTGTGACAGCGCCGGTCGGCTTTGTGAAGGCCGGCGACCGTTACGAGAAAGACCCGGATCGGCGCGTCCAGGAAGCGATCAAGCTGGTGTTCGACAAGGTCGAGGAACTGGGCAGCGCGCGACAGGCGCTCTGCTGGCTCCACGAGTACAATCTCGATCTGCCGGTGAAGCAGACCAACGGCGACACGGCCTGGCGGCGACCAAACTACTCTGCCATCCACCGGATCATTGAGAACCCGGTCTACGGCGGCGCCTATGCCTATGGTAAGACGGCCGTGGCGGCGGGATACAGCACCGCGGGCGTGAGCGTGAAGATCCGCCGCAAGGCGCGGAACGAATGGCTGACGCTGAAGCCCAACACTCACGAAGGGGTATGTGAGCTGGGAGAAGTTCGAGGCGATTCGCACCATGGTCAGCAGTAATGTTCCCACCAGTCGGCATCACGGCGCGCCCAAGCATGGTGACGCGTTGCTGGCCGGTCTGATCCGCTGCAAGCGCTGCGGTCGCAAGCTCACACTCCGGTACTCCGGCATGGAGAGCCATATCCCGCGCTACAGCTGCAGCCGTGCCTGGATGGACAATGGCGGGCCCATTGCATCGCCTTCGGCGGACTGCGCGTCGATGACGCCATCGAGGAAGCACTGCTTGGAGTCGTCGGTCCAGGCGCGGTCGCCGCCGCAACGCTGCCGCCAACGGAGCCAGGGAACGGCGCGATCAGGTACGCGATGCTCTCAGTCGCGACCTCGAAGCGGCGCGCTATGCCGCCGACAGGGCTTTCCGGCAATACGATGCCGCTGATCCCGCGAACCGGCTGGTCGCCAGTGAGCTGGAAGCCCGCTGGAACAGGGCGCTTGCTCACGCGGCGGAGGTTGAGGCCAAGATCGCCATGCATGATGTGGCGACGTCCGCACCCCTTGCTGATCCAGCTTCGTTCGGCATTCTAGCCTCGAACCTCAAAACGGTCTGGGATGCGCCGACGACGGATGCTCGTCTCAAGAAGCGCATTGTGCGCACCCTCATTCATGAGGTCGTGGCCGATATCGACGACGTGGCGTCCGAGATCGTTCTCATCGTCCATTGGGTGGGTGCCGCCCACAGCGAGTTGCGCTTGCCGAAGCGCCGGCGCGGACAACGCAACAGCACCTCTGCCGACATCATCCAGGCCGTACGTCAACTGGTGGTGATCGCCAGCGACGATCTGATTGCCGGCCTCCTCAACCGCAACGGCCTCAAGACCGGCAACGGCAATCGCTGGACCCGCGAGCGCGTCACATCAATGCGCTCGAACTACCACATCCCGGTGTTCAAGCCCGCGGAGGACGGGATCGAGCCATGGCTCAACCTTGGCAAGGCCGCAAAGCTCTTGAAGATCGCGCCCAAGACGCTCCGGCTGGCCGCTGAAGTCGGCGAGATCGAATCCATCCATCCTCTGCCGGATGGTCCTTGGATCTTCGCCCGCACCTCGCTGACAACAACTGCTGCTCAATCTATCGCCGAACGAGCGCGACAGAACCCAAATCATCACCCCGCGGGATCGCATCCCGCTCAACAAAATCTCTTCTCTTCAATTACATAGCCAGATGGGGTGTTCTGATGCGCAGTTGTAATCGGCCCGCCAGCATCCGAGTGCGACGCGGGCCTGGGCCAGCGACGTGAACAGCGTCTCGTTCAACAGTTCATCCCGCAACCTGCCGTTGACGCTCTCGATGAAGGCATTCTGCATCGGCTTGCCCGGCGCGATGTAGTGCCATGCGACACGGCTCTGATCAGCCCATGTCAGGATGGCGTTGCTGGTGAGCTCGCTGCCGTTGTCGCTGACCGCCATCTTCGGCCTGCCGCATTCGATCGTCAGCCGGTCCAGCTCCCGCGCCACGCGGTTGCCGGAGAGCGAGGTGTCGGCTACCAGCGCCAGGCACTCGCGGGTGCAATCATCGATGACCGTGAGAGGATACGGAAGCGGCGGCCATCGGTGAGCTGATCCGACACGAAGTCGAGCGACCAGCGGTCGTTCGGCGCATCGCCACCGTCATCGGCGAACCGGGTCCCGATCGGCCGCTTGCGGTCGCCATGGCGGCGCACCGCAAGCCTCTCTTCCCAGTAGAGCCGGAACAGCTTTTTGTGGTTGATCACATAGCCCTCCCGCTTGAGCAGAGCGCGCAGCCGCCGATAACCGAAGCGACGGCGCTCATGGCGATCGCCCTCATGCACTGGCGGAGGCCAGTTTCGTCTGCCCGGGTCGTTCGGTATCTCACGGTCATGCGGCAGCAGTCGATGGCTTTACCCGCCCGCCGTTCGCTCATCCCGAAGGAGCCTCGGAGATGGGCGACAGCTTTCCGCTTGGCTGCTGGCGTCATCATCTCTTTCCCAACAGCTCCTTTAAGGCCGCGTTGTCCAGCATGGCGTCGGCCAGCAGCCGCTTCAGCCACGTGTTCTCGTCCTCCAGCGTCTTCAGCCGCTTGGCCTCCAACATCTCCAGCCCGCCTTCCCTTTGTAGATGCTGGCGTCGCTGACGCCATGCTTGCGGCACAGATCGGCGACCGACACGCCGGCCTCGTGCTGCTTCAAGATCCGATGATCTGCTCTTCCGAAAAGCGGCTGGGTTTCATGCTCTGGTCCTTGTGGTGGGCCAGAACGAACTTCAAACTGGATTAAGCCCATGGGCAAGGTCACTGGCGAGGCGCGAGTGCGTCAGGGCAGGTAGTCCACGGGGGCGGCCAAGTCGTGTTGCTGAGAAAACTTACCACGCTAACTACCTGGCTGGCAGTCTCCACGAGCGAGTCTTGCGGATGTCGCAGAAGCGCGGGTCTATTTTCCCGGAAGCGAGTGTCCCGATTAGATTAGGACAGCACTCAATCCGGGGAGGCGGCCGTGCCGACTTCGAAGACGCTGATCGAGGGCAAAGACGAACAGGCCAAGCCGGCGCACAGCCGCCCGGCGAGATATTTCCCGATCAGCATGTCGGCTTCATGAAACCTAGCGATTACGCAGGTGATGGTCGAAGCGGCATCCTTGGAGCAGGACGTCTCACAGCTTCGAGCCTGACCTCTTCAAGGTGTTCCATGCGGTGTGGTTGGCTCGATCGAACGCCGTGCGGGACTCTGCGAGCGCAGCGCTCAACACGGATGACTCGCTGTCCGCCTGGTCCAGCTTCAGCAGGCGTGCTTCCGCTTCGGACGCATCGTGTTTCATTTGCTTGATGACAGCATCAAAGTCGTCGGCGTGGGCTTGGGTTGAGTTTCACGCAATCGAGTATGCCTAATACTGCCTGAGCCTCCTCGGCATCAAATGTCGCGATTTGGCGATCTGCCAGGCTCAGAGACTGATCGGCCGCGCGGGCCTGTTTGGCTGCAAGCACCTCAAGCGCTTGCGACCGTAGGCTGTGATGTGCCGCTCGAATACGTGCACTGTTCATCCCTGTGGTTGAAGTTAGCGGGCACGTGACTCGGCACCTGATTGCAGACAAGCGCTGTCCGTGCCCCGTGCCGCCAACTTCAACATTGCCAGCCTCGCCGGGAGAAGCTGTCAGCGAATATTCGCCCCGACGAATGCCCTAGCGCAACTATCAAGGTAGGTGGCGGCGACTTGGAAATCAGCCTTGGATTGTAGGCAGTGCGGGCGCGACTCGGCGTCATTCGGTTGCGCTGGAGCGGACGCTGTCCCTGCCACGCGCCGCTAAGCCCGAAACGGCCAGGCGCTGGACCGCAGTCGGCTGATGCTGCCGATGCGTCCCGGCCAGCCGGCCCGAAGGAGTCACGATTACAAAAGGCACGGCACCACATCGCTGTTCGCCGCCCTCGACATTGCGACCGGACGGGTTATCGGCAAGTGCTACGGACGGCACCGTGCCGCCGAGTTCCGCAAATTCCTGGACGAGATCGAGGCCGCTGTGCCGCGCCAACTCGACGTCCATCTCGTCATGGATAACTACGCCACTCACAAGACCCCGCTGATCCGGAAATGGCTGGCCAAGCGGCCGCGCTGGCATGTGCACCTGACCCTGACCAGTTCGTCATGACTCAATCAGGTCGAGCGCTTCTTACCGATTAGAAGATCAGGCGCCGCGTCTATCGCAGCGTAGCCGCCCTCAGGGCGGACATCGCCTCGTTCATCGAACGACAGAACGCTGATCCCAAGCCGTTCCGATGGACCAAGTCAGCCGATGATATCCTTGCTTCCATCGAACGCTTCTGCCGTTACAATGCCCCGGTACAACACGACGCGATGTTGCGAACTTCTGGTTCAGGACACTAGACGCGATCCGGCAGACAGTCAGCTAAGTTCATCAAGCTCAGCGCCAGGCCTCATCCCGTCGTGACAGCCTGGCAGCCCCCTTTCAGGCCCATGGGACCGAAAGCCGGTTGGGGAGGGACTGACGGCGCTGCGCTAGGCACGGGGCGGAGCTTCGATCGGGCTCGTATTAATAGTGTAACGCCTGCGACATCGATTCGAATCCAATTGGAGGGAGGTTTCATCTGCTCCCCGGACAGGTGCCTGCGACGTCACTGCCCCCCTGCATTTCGTCGGAGAGACGCGTCGTGCCTCCTCGAAGAGCGGCAAAACGCTATGCTTCGTGATTAGTCGAAGTGTTCGTGTCGGGCTAACGACAACTGTCGTGAAGCCAACATCGAACACAGAAACCCTAGACCAATTCACTCGCGCGCGCTGGCTCAGTTCCTGCATAGCAAAAGCCATCCATGCAGCAGGCGCCTCTTCTGAAGAACTGTTGTTCGGTAGCGGCGCGGCAAGACCTGGAAGTCTCACGTCATGCTCAAGGTATCGATTACTACCGTTCTGATGTGTGTCTCATGCAATGCCATCGCAAACGACGATTTGATGATGACAGCCAGACAGATCTTCAAACCGATCCCTTCTGGTATCCCCGCCCTAAAGGACAATCCCGTGACTACCGAGAAAGCGGAGCTCGGGAAGATGCTGTTCTTCGACCCTCGTCTGTCGGCGAGTGGGATCATTAGCTGCAATACCTGCCACAATCTTGGCACCGGCGGCGTAGACGCGGGTCCAACGTCAGTTGGTCACGGTTGGCAACGGGGAGCGCGGCGGGCGCCGACCGTCTACAATTCAGTGTTCAATGTCGCGCAATTCTGGGACGGACGCGCGCCGGATCTTAAGGCACAAGCCAAGGGGCCCGTTCAGGCGAGCGCCGAGATGAATGCGACTGCGGATCACGTAACGACCACACTGAATTCGATGGAAGATTATGTGGGCAAGTTCAAGCAAGCATTCCCGCGTGATACACCGCCGGTCACCTTCGACAATTTCGCGAAAGCGCTCGAGGCTTTTGAAGCGACGCTCACGACACCAGCAGCTCCGTTCGATCGATACCTGAACGGCGATGCCAACGCGCTGGATGACCACCAAAAGGCAGGATTGCGGCTGTTCGTGGACAAAGGCTGCGCCTCCTGCCACAACGGAATCAATATTGGTGGGCAGGAGTTTTTCGCGTTCGGCGTGATTGAAAGACCAGACAGCAAACTGCTTCCCGCAGCCGACCAGGGGCGTTTCGCGGTCACGAAGGCCTTCAGCGACCGATACGTGTTCCGCGCCGCCCCTTTGCGCAACGTTGCCCTGCGAGCTCCCTACTTCCATTCGGGTCAGGTTTGGACGCTCCAGGAAGCGGTAGGCATTATGAGTGAGGTGCAGCTCGGCGCGGAGCTCACCGAGAAGGAGAAGAACGATATCGTTGCGTTTCTTAATTCATTGACCGGCCGGTTACCCAAGATCGAATATCCTATACTGCCAACGCGCACAAAGGATACGCCGCCACCGTCCTTAGACAGATAGTGCTCTTGTTCACTATCCTGGTTGTTCCACGGTTTAGTCGCGGCGACGCAGCTCCGCTTTGCAGCTGCCGCAAGCCGGAGCGCGTTCAGGCTCGTCGAACCGATCTCTGAGATCGCACTGCTCCCTATCGCGAAGCACTGGATCAAGGTGAAGGGCGGCTTCGGTTCACGATGCCAGTGCAACACCTGCTAAAGGTGTTGTTGCGATGGGACGATGCTCAGCCTTGAGGAGCGCGGCCCTGGCCGGTCGCCACCCACGATCAGTCGGGAACTTAGGCGCAATTCCAAGCGAACGAAGGCTTGGGCCGGCGGCGACGAACCAATCCGCGTCCAGCAGTTGGCCGAGCGACGGCGGTTCCAAGGGAATGGTTTGATCGGACCCCAATCATCGATTTTGCTGAACTTGACCCTCAGAGTGTAAGTCGCACCATGGATGCGCGATTCCTCACAGCGTCGCGCAAGAGTTTGCTGCTGAGACACTGAATCGGCGCTGGCTTGCGACTGTTATGCCCGAACCATCAATGACAAGTTGGATCTCGTGCGCTCAGCTCCCACAACCTGCTTGGCAGCACAGTGGAGGGTTTCCCCAGAGCATCGTGTCCGGATTACGACTAAACAATTCGCCTGACTTAGCGACAGCATGCCCTTCTTTTTGGCACCGACAGAACCACCAGCGCCGAGCTCTCCCGCGTGCTGGCGTCGACGCAGCGTGCCTGTAGGTCATCGACAAGACGACATTTGGCTCGTGCTGCCCAGCAAAGCGATCTGACGATCTGCTCTAAGGCGACCGCGCGAGAGTGCACTGTGCGTGGTCGCGTATTGAGGATGATCTCGAACGGCACGGACGCACCTGATGCGCAATTCAGACGACCAGCTCTACTTAATGCCGAGCGCGCTCACGTCGGTGAAGTCGGACAGGGCCTTGGAAGAGGAGAACGCGAAGCTGAAGAAGCTTCTGGCCGAGCAGATGCTCGATGCCGCCGCACTTCGCGAGCTCCTTTCAAAAAATGGTAAGGCCCGCCGCCAAGCGCGCTGCGATCGCGCATCTGCAGGCTGTCATGAGCCTGTCGGAACGGCGGGCCTGCTGGCGTTGCAGGTGAACTCGGTGCCATGGTCGGACACGATCATTTCTCGCTTGCCGCGTCGCTGGACGATTGCCGTCGTTCGCCGACCACGCGCCGCCCCGAGATCGACGTCTCCGGAATGGCGGCAGGCATTCGTTGGTGACGTCGTCGACGATGTTGAGGATGCGGAAGCGTCGGCCATTGGCGAACTGGTCGTGGACGAAGTCCAGCGACCAGCGCGCGTTCGGCCTCGCCTCGACCAGGATCGGGGCACGGGTCCCCACGGCCTTTGCGGCGAGCCCGCCTTTTGCAGACGGTGAGCCCTTCCTCGCGATAAAGCCGGTAGATCCGGTTGATGCCCGATGGCTCGCCCTCCCGCCGCAGCAAGACGTCCCGCTGCTTGACGGATTTGCAGCTCGACGCTTACAATCGAGCTCGCGAACCGAAGCATCTCGTGCTTATAAACGCTAGGATCCCTATGTGTGTCACCTCGCAACCGTGAACAGAGTCACCGGCGATTGGTTCACCAAGCATTTGGCCAACCAAATGGATCCTGCTGTTATCTGATTTTGATCAATGACGTTTCATTGCAGCCCTGCTTCTGAGCAGCCCGTCCGTCTCGTCAGACCTCCGATCTGACCGACCCCATTTGGTTACCCCAGGTGAGCCCTCAGCGACGCGCTCGCCATAGCAATGAGGTAACACCAGCAAATTTGTTGGTCGACGGCTATCCGTGGCCACAAGCTTGACGTATCAAGCTCTCTACCTTTGCCTTGACTCCTTGACCGAGAGAGCGGCGCACAGCTCCGACATGCCCCGCATAGTTCATCGCAATGACGGCTTATAAAGCTGAGGACCCATCATTGCCCTAAGGGCTGATGGGGCAGGCGGGTTATCAGGCTTACGGACTGTCGCCTGCCATTTGGAAATTGGAATACTCTAGCCATAGGCCCCGCCTCCGGACGCATTTCAAAGTCGGCCGGAGAATGTTCATTGACGTCATTTCCCTCCGTTCTTCCCATTGACTCGGAGGCGGGCTTTTCTGTCCAACTAGAAAAAGCCATCGCCATGTGTCTAGTATCAGAAGCCGAGCCCGGTGCGCGGTAGGTAGTGGCCGTTCGAGCGCAAGGCGAGTTTGCAGCTACGTTTTGGCTTGCATACTCCAAGCCGCCTGCGTCATTCCCTTCGCGAGCACCGCGTCCGCTCAATGCGCCGCCCGCGATGTCTTGCAGAATCAGCTGAAGCTCAAGACGCGCTCGGCCCCGGCCTCCGAACAGCCTATCAGGTCCGCTTGCGACGTTGCGACCTGGAAGACGATTGCGATAGGTACCTTCGCCAACTCACTTACCTTGCGCAACGAGCTCGCTAGCAGGGGCTGCAGTGTCGGTGGTCAGGCTGCAGAAATCCTTGCTCGGCCGACTTTCACCGTTAA
>NZ_LBIY01000009.1:0-14203 GCF_028128625.1 Bradyrhizobium sp. CCBAU 45389
GGGACATAGCTTTGTTCTCCTGTGGGGTTGATCGCGATTCGGCCCGGAGAATACTGCGCGGGTCAACTACAAGAATTTGTAGGTGACGGAAATCAAGAGCTGTCAGGAGTGCCGCCGCTATGGTGTTTCTGCATTGAACGGAGGGATTTCCGAAGGGCGGCTGA
This sequence comes from Bradyrhizobium sp. CCBAU 45389, assembly GCF_028128625.1. Classification (NCBI taxonomy): domain Bacteria; kingdom Pseudomonadati; phylum Pseudomonadota; class Alphaproteobacteria; order Hyphomicrobiales; family Nitrobacteraceae; genus Bradyrhizobium; species Bradyrhizobium sp. CCBAU 45389. The sequence continues at coordinate 165 of NZ_LBIY01000009.1, forward strand.
GCAGCGCTACCCCGCCCCGACGACTTGCAAATTCCGAGCCTCGTTACTCCAAGAGGCGCTTGTTCGATTGGAGAAGATTCGGCGGCTTGCGATATCCGTTGGAACATCAAGGACGAGCCCAAGGCCTACCAGCCCGAAGGAATTGACGCTCTGAAGCACTGTCGCTAGGGCAAGGTTGTAATCTTTGAGGCGATCAGCGAGCATGACGGATGTGCGGATTGACACTTCGCGGTGGGAGCGCGAGTACGGGAAGAAGCCAAGCGGGCGCCGCTATTGGCGCTTCCGGATCATATCGCCCAGTATTGCAGTCAAAGACTATGAATTAAGAACGGAGATCCCAGTGACGTTCCCCAGGGCGTGCAGGGGAGCAATAGAGAGGGCGCGGCAACGCGGTTCGGCTCAAATCGTGCTGCTACCGTGAGGGACCCTGACGAGTTGGACGATCGAACGCATGTTTTACCGCAAGGCGCGCCGACGTGAGGTATTTGTCGGCCCTCGCATCAGTGCGGGCGGCGGTCAGGCGTGGATCGAACAAGGCGAACTTCACGCCAGCTTCGAAGATTCGTTCGCACATGTGACGCGCGAAGTGGATCTCGAAGAGTACCAAGCGCGCGTTGCCGCTTCACGCAAGATGTCGTTGATCATGCCGCTTCTGGGCGCGCGAACGCGTCGAACGGAGCCGACGTTTCGCGCGGCCTTCAAGCTCGTTGTCTTCACTCGCTTAGAGCAGCACAAGTGCCATCATCGCAAGCAGCCAGGCCCCTAGGAGGATGGCGGGTAAGCGCCATCACTGTAGCCTCGTTGCGCATTCGCCGCTCGGCCCTCCCGCAGCGCATCCGGCCCGTAGATCGCATGATAGTTTGACCATGCTTCATCGACCCGCCGCAGCATCTCGGCCTCGTACCATCGTGCATGCGCAATCGGTGGTTGATGCCGAACTCTAAAATGAGTTGCTTCGTAACTTCGAGATGCGAGCTGGCAGACCGTCGTCATACACACTCTGACAGTTTGAAATGGCCCGATTTTGGGACCACGTGCTTAGTTCGAGGGGGCGGCTCCGTTTGATAAGCGGAGCGGATGATGACGACGAAGACGAGACGCAAGATCGACGCGGCATTGAAGGCAAAGATCGCACTGGAAGCCGTGCGGGAGCAGGCGATGGTGGCTGATCTGGCCCAGCGCTACGAGGTTCACCCGAACCAGATCTATGCCTGGAAGAAGCAGCTGCTGAACCAGGCGGCCCGGGCCTTTGACGCGGGTGTCGGGCGGGAGAGCGAGGACGCTCGCGAACGCGAGATCGAGAAGCTGCACGCCAAGATTGGACAACTGACAGTCGAGCGCGATTTTTTAGCGCGGAGGTCCGGAAGATGAGCACGCCGGACCGTCGAGGATTGCTCGATCGCGCCGACATGGCGCTGTCGATCCGCCGGCAATGCAGGTTGCTTGGCATCGCGCGCTCTGGGGTCTACTGGCCGCCACGGCCGGCCAACGACAACGACCTTGCCCTGATGCGGCGGCTCGACGAGCTGTTCACCGCCTTGCCGGTCCTGGGCTCGCGGCGAATGAGCGCGATGCTGAAGGCTGAGGGGCTTCGGGTCAATCGCAAGCGCGTGCAGCGGTTGATGCGCAAGATGGGCATCGCGGCGCTGGGACCAAGGCCGAACACGACGAGGCCGGGCCACAAGATCTATCCCTATCTGTTGCGCAGCATGACGATCGACCGGCCAAACCAGGTGTGGGCGGCCGACATCACGTATCGTGCGCCTCGCCCCATTTGGGGAGCGTATGACTGGAATGCAAAAGAGAAAGGAGGAAGAATACAACAATGACTTGTCCCCTGCTGTGAGGGGACATGAGCCCAAGCGGCGGTGACCTGTCGTCAACTGGCAGGGTGACGTAGCCCGCAGGTAAAGGGGATTGAGGCGAAGCCGTTAAGCCGAGATGGTCCCCGAGGCTGAAGTATTGGAAGGTTGAGGAACACGAACCGGTTCACCCGCATCTGTGGGCTGAAATGTCGCCTCCGCCTACACGGCTTAACAGGTGGAATGCTGATGATGTCGCTGGACAATATGACGGTCGGCATCCGAACGCGAGCCCAGATGTAAGGACGCTCGCGGGGGGCATGGGGAGAACGCAGCCAGACCATGGCATCGGCATCGACTTGCGGAAAGCAAGGGAAAAGACTGCGACCGGCAGCCACACCAATACGATGACGTCCAGCATATGAACGAGGGAAGGCATGATGGAATGCCCACGATGCTCTGCGTCGCAAGGGAGTTGACCCTGATGTCCACCATGCTGGCGGAGTTCCCGTAGTAGTCCGCGGCAGGGAAAACCTGCCACATGGCGAAGGGGAACAGTTCAAACTGCTTGGAGTGCAAACTACCTGACCGAATGAGGTGAAGACAATCGGTGAAACGCAGCACAAGCTCGCGACATGGGCCGAGAGCGATCCGAACCGAAGGTTCGATCGGCTCCTTCGTCTGATTGCCAACCGGGAATGGCTTGCCGAGGCCGCTCGGATTGTTCTGGCGTCAAGTGGCGCACGAACACCGGGCATCGACGGAATAGATAAGCAACGACTGCAGGTCAGACAGGAACAGCATCTGGATGACCTGCGGAAAAGCCTGCTGGACGAGAGTTATCGCCCCCAGCCGGTGAAGCGAATCTATATCCCGAAAACCAACGGCAGGCTACGCCCACTGGGTATCCCGACTCTGACGGATCGCATCGTCCAACGAGCCATGCTCATGGCCATGGAGCCAATCTGGGAAAGCGACTTCCATCGCCTATCCTATGGCTTCCGGCCTGAACGGAGCGCGCACCATGCCGTCCGCACCGTGAAGATACAGCTCCAGGATGGAGCCGACACGACGAGGGGCCGCTGGATCATCGAAGGTGATCTGGCAAGCTACTTCGACACGGTCCATCACCGGCTGCTTATCAGATGTGTGCGGCGACGCGTGCAGGAGGGGCGGTTTGTTGATCTTCTCTGGCGGTTCTTGAAGGCAGGTCACATTGACCGTGACCTGTTTACAGCCTCCAGCGAGGGGGTTCCGCAAGGTGGCGTGCTGTCACCGCTCTTGTCCAACTGCGCGGCGTCGATCAGGGTGAGACTCCGTATTGCCGCATATAGCGATGTTCCCGGGCGAGATCGGTTGCCTCATTTATTTTGCTCCTGGCTTGGGTTGAGGAGGAGGCCGGGTGCGGAGATGGCCGGGGTTTCGGAGCGCCCGGCCTCCTCCGCTGGCAGCCGGTACATCATTGAGTCGTGACCTCTGACCTTGGTGGCATTTTCTCCGTAGGAGCGAACAGCAGCGCATTCGCTTGCTCGCTGCGCCAGGATTTAAGCCGCCGTTGAAGCGTTCGAAGAAGCTTGTTCGGGTAGGCTCCAGGATATTCCACCTGCAGGCGGGAGAGCAGTTCGCGGCCAGTCCGCCAGGGCTCGGCTTCAAACCATTTTCGCAAATCTGGCGTTGCGCGAATGAGCGGGTCGGGACGACGCCGGCCTCTTTTCGCCTTCACGATTGGCCGATCCGTCGGTCGCATAGCTCCGTCCTTCCAGGCCGTTCGCAGGCTTGCCAGGAAGCGATCGGTCGATTGCGATGCCGCAGCAGGATGGGCGATTGGTTGGGTATCTGCGAGGGCCGCGAGGCGCTCCTGCGCGTCGCGGATGTCGCGCAACAACGCGACCGGATCGAGAGCGGCATAGATTTCTTGGAGATGGTGGCGGACTGCGTCAGGCGTGCGGGCGTCGGCGGCCAGGCGCTGGTGGGGTGTTGCCGGCGCGCTGTATGTCTTGCGCACACGAGCACCGTCGCGCTGCTTGGCTATCAGCTTGAACGAGGGTTGGAAGAAGTTTACGAACAGCCGCGCTGCTCGATAGAGTTCTGCCAGCAGCTCGGCCGCTTCGAGGCCTTCGAACCGACGATAACCGACCATCCTGCGCACGACCGCGCCGTTCTTCTGCTCAACGAACGCCTGGTCATTCTTCCGGTAGGGACGGCAACGCGTGAAGACAATGTTGGCTGCCTCGCAATAGCCTTTCAGCGTCTCGTTCATGAACACCGTATCATTGTCAGTGTCGAGGCCGAGCAGCGTAAAAGGCAAATGTTTGCGCAATTCCGTCAGCACCGTGCTCAACAGCGTCTGTTCGCGCACGATCAGGGGAGCGCACTCTGTCCAGCCAGTAGCAATGTCCGTGAGCACGAGGGTCTGGATAAAGCTGCCGCGCGCAGATGGTCCGCTATGCGCTACAAGGTCAGCCTCGACGAATCCTGGCGCCGGATCGTTCCAATCCGCCGACGTCCGTATCGGAACACTGCGACGCAGAGAATGCGCTGTGTGCCGCCGGCGCTTGCGACCCAATTTTTCTCGGATCGGCACCAATACGCGGTCAATCGTCGCAGCACTCATCGCCAAAAGCTTGGCGCGGATCTCGGGGGCAAGGTCGAGGTGGCCATGCCGTTCCATCGCCTCAATCAGCGCAGGCATTAACGCCTTCAGCCGCTTCCCGCAGATCCGGTCTGACGCTTCCCAAAGGAGCACGAGCGCGTTGTGTTCTGCCTCATTATAGATCCGACGTCGCGGCCGTCGGCCTGGGCGTGCGTCTTCCTGGCCTCGAAGTAGTCGCATCGCATGCTTGCGATGAAACCCAGTGATGTCGACGAACTCGTCTAATATTCGCGCCTTCTTCGCGCGATCCGAATGCCGATAACGCATGCCTGCCGCCGCCGTCAGTTCCTTCCGCGTTGCCATGCTCAGCCGCCCCATCTGCGCCCCCGCTCGTCCCCGATCCAGGGGAGCAATTTACGTGAGGCAACGGCTCAGCATCCGGTAACAATTAAGGCGAGGCAATGCGCGCTCTCATCCTGATTGTCGCGCTATATCCAACATCATGCTCCGCGAGTTTGATGCGTGGCTGGAGGCGAAATACCTGAGCGACAAGGCTCGCAAGGACCGCTGGGCATGGAACTTCGGCATCAAGCTGGGCCGCCCTATTACGGTTCGAGAGAACCGGCAATGGAAGCCGGCGGTTGCCTATTGCCGATACGCTGACGACTTTGTCGTCATCGTAAAAGGGGCCAAAGCTCAAGCAGAGGAAATCCGCGAGGAATGCCGCGCCTTTCTGGAAGGCAAGCTGAAATTGACGCTGAATATGGAGAAAACCCATGTCACCCACGTCAATGACGGCTTCGTCTTTCTGGGGCACAGGATCATTCGCAAGCGAGGGTCGCACGGGCGCATGTCCGTCGTCACAACGATACCCAAGGAAAAGGCGAAGGGGTTTGTTCGCAGGCTCACTGAAGCCCTTTCCGGCAATCATAGTGTCAGCACGGTCGACATGATCGCTGGCCTGAACCGCCAACTGGTGGGATGGGCAGCGTTCTACAAGTTCACCGACTTCACCGCGCACGTATTCCGGCGCATCGACCATGTCGTATTCTGGAAAATGGCGCATTGGCTGGGGCACAAATACCGATCTCGCATCAAACCTTTGATGCGGAAATGGTATCGAGCCCCGGAACCGGGCAAGGCGAAAACCTGGCTCGTGTTTGGTTGGAATGAACGGGGCGGACCGCACGGAAAAGCACTCTACAGGCTTGTCTCAAGTCCGAAGGCGCAATTCCGGTGGCGCAATCCGGAGGAAAATCCCTACATCTTCCGAAAAGAAGCCCGCAGCACTGTCACCTCGCACTATCATGATTTTGCTATGGCCGTGGGCCAAGCTTGAACGGAGAGCCGTATGCGCTGAAAGGTGCACGTACGGTTCGGGGAGGAGAAGCGCGTTCGCGCTTCTTACTCCACTGCCCATCGGCCGCGGCTTTCTTTATCTCGTCGCCATCATCGACTGGGCGAGCCGTGCGGTTCTGGCGTGGCGGTTGTCGAACACGATGGACGTCTCGTTCTGCGTGGCGGCTCTGGACGAGGCGCTGGCGAAGTATGGCACGCCGGAGATTTTCAACACTGACCAGGGCAGCCAGTTCACCAGCGCGGCCTTCACCGGCGCGTTGGCGGGCGCAGGGATCAAGATCTCCATGGATGGCCGCGGTCGTTGGATGGACAACGTCTTCATCGAGCGGCTGTGGCGGTCGCTTAAGTATGAGGACATCTATCTCAAGGGCTATGCCGACGGCCGCGAGACCAAGGCAGGCATCGCGAGCTGGATCGCCTTCTACCACGATCGTCGCCTTCATCAGGCCCACGGCTATCGCACGCCGATGGCGGTCTGGCGCGAACGGATGCAGGCTGCGAAGGCTGTGGACATGGTGGACAACGCTGGCGCGTTGACTACATGCCCACAGCAACTGCAGCAGACAGCATCTCTGGCAGCATGATAGAAACGGATCAGGAGCGGTCAGTTTCCAACTAACAAACCGGTTCAAGTGGTCCCGCTCCGCGAGTCCATTTCACACCTCACGCAAATTCATGCCCGGTGCGTCAGGCCTCCGTCGTGAAGGCCATTCTGATCATCGTTCAGCTAGTCGTCTCCACCCGGTGCTTGGATTCAGTTGCGACCAGAGTGCCCCATCAGCTTCGACTGGATACGAGCTAGCGCGTCACTGAGCCTCGCCGCTTCATTAAAGCGTGTTTCCGAATATGGCGGGCGCGCAGATGGATCGTGCAAGAGGGCCTCCGCTGTATTCGAGAGCCGGCGAAGGGGCGTCCTCAGCCACTGCGCCGCACAAAAGAGCAGTGCTAGTGTAGCAATGGCACAAGCACCAAAACTACTCCAGAATGATCGGATTAGATTACGGGTGGACGCAAGCGCCTCGTCGGCACTCTGCCGAACCAGAAGAGACCAACCGAAGCTCGGAAGGTTCGCGAAGCCGACCGTCGGAACGATCACCGTGAAGTAGTCCCTGCCGTCAGCCCAACGTTCGCGCAGAGACGCAGTCGTGACGCGACTAGCCGCAAGCGCGGAGCCGATGTTGAGCGGCTTGTTGATAAGATCCGGCGGACCAAACAGGACGGTTCGATCTCCCGAAAGCAGCAGCACATCAATGCCGGGTACTTGTAACGAGTCCATGCCTTCTGCGACCCATTTCCAGTCGAGGTGAGCGCCGATGACCCCGGCAACGGAGCCGGCGTGGCGCAACGGCGCTGCCAGGTCGATAAAGCGATAGGGCTCACGAGGTGGAGGCAACTGGGTGGCCAGTAGTTGAGCGGCATGCACATCGATAGCCGCCGGCGAGACAAGGCCCCGCCTAAACCAAGGTCGCTGTGCAACGCTTGCTCCTTCGAGCATGCCGTCTTTAGCCGCGAGAATGGTCCCTTCGAGATCCGCGACGCCGAGCCAAGTGTAGCGTCGATCAAGGCGGCTCAAGAAGTCGATGTGTTCTCGCGCATTCTTTAGATCAGTTAGGTCAATGAGCTCAGCGGACCGAGCTACATCCATCCAAACTCCGTAGAGCCGGCGGGCCAACAGCGCGGAACTCATTTCGCCGCGAATTCTTAACGCGTCGAACTGCAGCTGCTCTCCCCCTTGCTGTAGCAAGGCCGTGTAGATCGTCGCGGTCACCACGGCCGGCACCAATATGAGCAAGGCGCCTCCCCAGAACACCAAGGAGAGTAGGCTCGGTCTTCTCGGCATCTCGTGCTCCTTAACTCGTTAGAGCTCGCGCCAACTCGCGGATCATTTGCAAGATGTTCCCTCGATCGGCCCCTGGCATGGCCGATTCAGTGTGAAGCTTCTTGATAATTTTCGCCCTTTGCTCGGGAGTTGGAGAGAACTTGATTCGATAGCCATCACGAGTAGTCGCAGCAACATGCGCGTCTACTCCGGTAATCCCGGGCAGGTCGAGCTTCCCTGCTGCTCCGGCGGAAAGTCCGGATGGACCGCTGATTCGAGCGCCCCCTCGGCCCAGATTGAGAAGCCATCCGCGATGCTTCTCACCTTGGATCACCAACGTGATGGGTTCTGGAATCTGGCGCTGAGGTCGATCGTATCTCGGTCGTTCAATGCACACCACGACGGCCACGAACAGCACCAGAATGTTGTAAACTGTCCAGAACATCACGATAGCCGTGCCGTCGCCCGCTGTTGCGGACGTATCGAAGACAAAATCGGAGTTCAACGGCACGATCAGGCCGCCGATCGTAAGTGCGAGTAGGAGTAGAAACGGTCGCATCAACGCCCATTGAACAACGACCTTGGTGCGGTCGCCGCCTTTGGCCGTCACCGAGAATTTATGCGAGCCGCTGGTCAGAAGCCCGAGAGCCGCTGCCTGACTGATGGGCCAGGCAGCGATCAGTTGAGCCGTATCGTTGAGAAGCGGGACAAACAACCCTTTTGAAAGCCAGTTCAGGGACACCAGAACCATTAGGTAATAGGGTACATAGTACCTGATAATTTCCCCCAGCGACGCGTTCACGATGGTGATGCCGAACCACCAGTACAACAGTGGGCAAATCAGGCTGGCAAGCCTGAAGGGAAAAGTGCTGAGCCAGTAGAGCAATGAATCGAGGATCCCGATTCTATGCATCAGACCAAGGCTGCGCGTGCCAAAGGGGCTGTATGAGTTGCGGACAATTTGCATCAAGCCGAGGCACCACCGTCCACGCTGAGTAATATACTCTTTCAGTCCTTCGGGAGCCAAACCTTCAGTCAATGGCTCGTTAAGGTACACAGTTTGCCAGCCGTTTTCCGCAAGCTTGAGGGTGAGTAGGAAGTCCTCGGTTACGCTTTGTGTTGGAATCCAGCCAATCTGCTCGACGGCCTGTACCCGCATTACGGATGATGTCCCACAGCAGATGGCAATCCCCCAAGCGTCCCGCGCTGGCTCGACGTTGTCAAAGAAATGACGTTGTTCATCCGGATATGCGGTGCTTATTCCAAGGTTATGTTGGATCGGATCAGGATTGAAGAAGTGCTGCGGGGTTTGCACTAGTGCGACGCTTGGCTCGTGAAACAACGCTAGCGTCCGCTCGATGAAGTCCGCATGGGGAACGAAATCTGCGTCAAGTACAGCGACGAAGACCGGGGGGGCTGGATCGCGGGCGCACGCGCGAAGTGCATGGTTAATGTTTCCCGCTTTAGCGTGCTCCTTATCCGAGCGTGCGAGATATCCGATTTCGTGCAGCTCGCAAAGTTGCCGCACCCAATTCCTGGCGCCGTCGTCGAGGATAAAAATCCGAAGCCGTGGATAGCGGATTTGCGCCGCGCCAATGATCGTGCGCTCGAGCACTTCCGACGGCTCGTTGTAAGTCGTGATAAAGACGTCCACACGCGGCGCTTCTCCAGGCAGCCACCATTCGGAGTACCGGTCTGCTTCTGCCGACCGCTCTTTCACCCGCGACAGTATGAAAAACGCGATGGTAGAGGAAAGCATCGTCAGAGCTTCGAGGATGGCGAATCCCCAACTGAACAGCGCGTCCGCAGTCCAGTCGAGGGGCGCCAGCGTTTCGGTGAAGCGCCAAGCCATATAACGCCAAGACAGTACGGCAGCCGTCCCCAGGAGAAGAGCGCGCCAATACCACTTCATCGGATTGAGAAACGGAAAGACGGTAAGGCAGAGCCCAATTATGAAGGCGGCGCCTGCGAAGGCAGCAACGAGTGGCGACAGCAGAATCATCAGAGTCCGTACCGCGTTATAAAGCGACGGAATTGTGCGATTGGGCCAGCTGTGAAGATGACGCGTCCAGTACGTCCAATCGCGCAGCCGAGATCTGCCTCTCCTGCAAGGTCTGGAACTGTCACTGTGACATCAAAGCGCTGGAGATGTTGCGCACTTGGACCCACAGCAAAATTGGTGTAGAGCGAGGCCGCACCGGATCCGCCAAGGCGGGTTATGGTTCCATTGAAAATACGATCATCTCGAAACAACCGAAATTGCGCGGCCGTTCCCACCGAGAGACCGTCGTAGAGAGATTCGCTGACGCCCGCGGTGACAATCTGGGTACTGCAGTCTACGATCTTGACGAGATCCTGGCCGCGCCGCGCGTATTGGCCATCGTCTATTAGTATGTCCCAGACCAGACCAACGACGCTGGCATTAAGGGTAGCGAAGCTCAGATTATTGACACGAAGACGCTCGGCATCGACTTGCCGGTCGAGCTGTACAATACGTGCTTTCACCTGCTCCTTGTCGACATTTAGCTCGGCCAACCGCTGCTCGAGCTCTCGGATACGTTGGGCCGAGGAGGGAGCGTCGTTATAGGACTCCCCGATGAAGACGCCCTCGCGAGCGGACGTAAGTTCCGTCTCCAAATATTTCACTCGCTGCTGCGCACTCTCCAGTTCTTGCTGCGCGACGTCGTAAGTTGCACGAGCGCGATCCAAATTCGCCGCCGTCTGTACACCACGCGTGCTCAGTTCGTTTGCTCGCTTGAATTCTGCGTCCGCTTGACGAAGGCGTGTGGCCGCAGCGTCTTGAGCTGCTTTCGTTTCGGCAATTCGAGCCTCAATCTGCCGAACCCTTCCGCGCTGGTAATCAGTTGATTGAACATCGAAGCGAGACCTGGATGCGGACAAGGCCTCTCGCTGGCCAACAAGACGGTTGAGCTCGATCTGCTGGTTCGTGCGATCGCGATCAAGCTCAAGAAGCCTCGCGGTATCGAAGCGTTGGTCGTTGATTTCTGCTATGAACTCGCCGGGACTAATGCGCGCGCCGATGCTCTTTACGGCAAGCGTTACCTTTCCTTCGATCGGGGCGCGAACGATGTAGAGCCGCGCATTGAGTGTAGCATCCGCCGATGTTCCAGCGAAGTGCTCACCGATAATAACGTACAATCCCACTGCCAACAGGGCCAAGCCGACGATTGCACGTACGAGCCTCATAAGGACATTCCAACTGCGTTTATGACGGGAAGGTCGCGCAGCGTATTACTGAGCAGCTACGGTCCAATCGTTTTCGCCTAAGCGACCCTCCGCCCTGCTTTGGATTGCCAAGTCCGCTCGGATGCAAGTGTTAGTGGCTCAGGCGTCATGATCAGACTAACAGGCTGGTAAAGAAGAGCTTCGTGATCTCAGCGGCAGGAGGATCCGTATCGTCAGAAGTGCAAACGGTCATGAATTCATTCCTGCAGTTCCAGCAGCGCCAGAGATCTTGGACCCCCCGCGCACCGATGCGTTCATGCCACTCGGGGTGGACCAATGCAGAGCCACATTGAGGGCAGTTTTTGTGACGTTCTATTGAGACCGATTCCATGTGGCAGCTCGTGTCATTGCGTCAAAAGGCCACAGCCGACGTTAGTGTAGCCGCCGCTTCGTGGCGGCTGCGGTAGATGGACCTCTCTGTTCAAATCCTGTGCCAACCGCGACAGCTTGATCAGTAAGGGATAATTTTTCAAGGAAGTGTACCAAACCGACAGCATGTCAGAGATCGGACAGTCAAGGTCATGTTCTAACGTAAGGTCGCAAATCGGACTAAGTCTCGTTTTGGAAGCCTTGGGGGATCGTTTGGTGCTGAGTAATGCGGCCTGGGAGGTTTGGCTGATCATAAACGGCCTGGTCAGGAGGGCTCCCACCTGGCGGGGAGCAGCGGATGTCCGTGGAAGCGTGATTCGGATCGTGTGCGTCCGGCGCTCCCTGGAGTAATCAGGAGCCGTTAGGAGTTAGGAGACGGCTCCGGCGCTTCAGTCGGAGGGGCATTAGGGGATTTGGATAACGGCTCTTCGAGATGATAATCCAGACTTCGGGTATCTGATCGCCGTTAATTCAGCTCATCGTGTATCTGCACGCCGCCAGAGCGAAGAGGAGTAGTCGAAGATCAGGCGCTTGGCCGCTCGCGCACCCTGAGCGCATAGGGCCGTTCGCGGGCCCCTGTGCGTTGACGCTGGAGTCGGTCAAAACGGTGATGCACGACAGGCCGCCGCCCGCAATCGCGTAATCGAGCCAAGGTGATCTCTTAAGAGTCTGCGCCCCGTCCAAGTGAATGCGCCCGCCCTGAGCAAAAATGCAGTCGGCTGTGAACAAGCCTGTAAGCGATTGAGCAGGAGTCTGTTTTTGGTGTTTTGACGGCGTTTGAGATTGCAGGGATTTGAGGCTTGATGGTCGCAAACCTTGCAAATTCGTTTTGTGGATTCCTCTCCGCTGTGAACCGTGCTTGTATGGTGCACCGGAGGGACGATGCGGCCGAAGAAGCACAAGACGACGGGATCGAACGATCTGTTCCGGGCACGGCTGGACCAGATCATCAACATGAAGCACGAGTTGGTTCTGCTTGCCGGCAAGTGAAATGGACCCCGATTGTGGGACCACGTGCTTAGTTGGAAGGGGCTGCTCCGTTTGATAGACGGAGCGCATGATGACAACGAAGACGAGACGCAAGATCGACGCGGCACTGAAGGCAAAGATCGCGCTGGAAGCCGTGCGGGAGCAGACGACGGTGGCCGATCTGGCCCAGCGCTATGAGGTTCACCCGAACCAGATCTATGCCTGGAAGAAGCAGCTACTGGACCAGGCGGCCCGGGCCTTTGACGCGGGTGTCGGGCGGGAGAGCGAGGACGCTCGCGAACGAGAGATCGAGAAGCTGCACGCCAAGATTGGACAACTGACAGTCGAGCGCGATTTTTTAGCGCGGAGGTCCGGAAGATGAGCACGCCGGACCGTCGAGGAATGCTCGATCGCGCCGACATGGCGCTGTCGATTCGCCGGCAATGCATGTTGCTTGGTATCGCCCGCTCTGGGGTCTACCGGCCGCCACGGCCGGCCAACGACAACGACCTCGCCCTGATGCGGCGCCTCGACGAGCTGTTCACCGCCTGGCCGTTCCTGGGCTCGCGGCGAATGACCGCGATGCTGAAGGCTGAGGGGCTTCAGGTCAATCGCAAGCGTGTGCAGCGGTTGATGCGCAAGATGGGCATCGCGGCGCTGGGACCAAGGCCGAACACGACAAAGCCGGCGCCGGGCCACAAGATCTATCCCTATCTGCTGCGCAACATGACGATCGACCGGCCAAACCAGGTGTGGGCGGCCGACATCACGTATCTGCCCATCGGCCGCGGCTTTCTTTATCTCGTCGCCATCATCGACTGGGCGAGCCGTGCGGTTCTGGCGTGGCGGTTATCGAACACGATGGACGTCTCGTTCTGCGTGGCGGCTCTGGAAGAGGCGCTGGCGAAGTACGGCACGCCGGAGATTTTCAACACCGACCAGGGCAGCCAGTTCACCAGCGTGGCCTTCACCGGCGCGCTGGCGGCCGCAAAGATCAAGATCTCCATGGATGGCCGCGGTCGTTGGATGGACAACGTCTTCATCGAGCGGCTGTGGCGGTCTCTCAAGCATGAGGACATCTATCTCAAGGGCTATGCCGACGGCCGCGAGGCCAAGGCAGGGATCGCGAGCTGGATCGCCTTCTACAATGATCGTCGCCTTCATCAGTCCCTCGGCTATCGCACGCCGATGGCGGTCTGGCGCGAACGGATGCAGGCCGCGAAGGCTGTGGACATGGTGGACAACGCTGACGCGTTGACCACATGCCCACAGCAACAGCAGCAGACAGAGTCTCTGGCAGCGTGATAGAAAGGATCAGGAGCGGTCAGTTTCCAACTAACAAACCGGTTCAAGCGGTCCCGCTCCGCGGGTCCATTTCACCAGCACGTTTTCCCGCACGAGCGCTCGGACCTGAGCCATTGGCGCAAGCGGCTCGGTGACAAGCTTGAGCGGTTGTTGGCCGAGAGCCTTCGGGTGGCGCACGAGACCGGTGCGTTACGAAGCCAGGACCTCAAGCGGGTCACGGTCGACACCACAGTGCAACCGAAGGCCATCAGCTTCCCGACCGACGCCAAACTGCTGCATGCAGCGATCCGGGGGCTGAACCGCCTGACGAGGAAGCACGGGGTCAGGCTGCGGCAATCCTATTGTCGCGTGGCCAAAAGCGCGGCGATGATGGCGGGCCGTTACGCTCATGCCAAACAGTTTAACCGGCATCAGCGGCAGCTGCGTATCCTGCGCAGCCGGCTGGGGCGGATCATCCGCGACATCCGCCGCAAGATCGAAGGCCAGGCGACGCTGGAGGCGGCGTTCGCCCTCCCGCTTGGCCGGGCCACGCAGATCCGCTCGCAGCAGCAGCGCCAGCGCGGCTTCAAGCTTTATT